>NZ_CP085990.1:2652050-3315063 GCF_020736705.1 Psychrobacter sanguinis | reverse complement strand
CATGAGGGGAATAGATGACGTAACAATGTCTTTATTTGTACCAATTTACCCTGATGATTGGCTACTAGGGTGTTGTGTTTGATGCGAATGCAAAACTTTATTTGCTCTTTATTTAGCCATTGAACCACTCTTTGCCAACAAACTCTCTATCGGCTAATACATACTGTATTTTGTCTGCGCCAAAGGTGTTGATGAACTTTTGTATGAGCTCACATCTCTCATTACTATTGCTGTTACCTTTTTTATCAAGTAGTGTCCAGTATAAGGGAGTAGCAATTCCTTGATGAACAACGCTGAGCAAAAGATGTTATAGTCATAGCCCTTAAAAACAGTCACACAGCCAAAGAAATAGAAGAATAACGTATCGATACAATCTATTCCCCAATCTTGACGCTTTTTCTTAACCCAAGCCCAAGTTTGCTCAATAGGGTTTAAGTCAGGACTATAAGGCGGTAACCATAGAATAGTGTGTCCTGAATCTTCAATGGTTTTTTGAATATCAAGGCCCTTATGGAAAGTTGCATTATCCATAACGATCACACTATTAAGGGGAAGTTGTGGTAATAACAGTTGCTGAGCCCAGCTATGGAATACATCACTATTAACACTACAGTCGTAAAGACCTACTGCGAATAACTGATTATTGTAAATAGCACCTATAGCATTGGTTTGGTTTTTTAGTTGCCAGTTATGCTCGCCAAAGCACTTCTCACCTTTTTTGGCATAGCCGTAAGGTCTGTAATCATGTGCCTTGAAGCCACTTTCATCTAAGTAAACGACAGGACGGTTATCTTTTTCATACCAGGCTAACTGCTCAGCGAATAACTGACGTTTTTCTTCATCTGATTTAGGATGATGCAGTGTCTTTTTTTGAGTAATACCAAGTCGCTTCAGTGCACGACTGATGCTTCTTTGGCTACAGTTAAGACGTCTTGCTCGTTCTATTTGATAAGCATCTGGATAAAGCTCAACATCTGCTTTAAGACTATCGCTATCCACCTTGTAAACAGTATAGACGTAAACTTTACGCTCAATGTTCTTTTTCCAACGCTGAATTGTCGTTGTACTGATTTGATATTCTTCGGCAAGCTCTCGATAACTGTAACCTTCGTCAAGCTTATCTAATATCATTTGTCTGTAGTCTTTTGAATATGCCATCTTATCAGTGTATCTTATTTATGGGGCTATGACTATAATGTTCTTTTACCCCATTTCCAGTTGGTTCTGTCTATGCTGATGATGACTTCGTCTAAGTCAAAGAGTTGATAGATGAATTTGGCTAGCTGGTCCTGGTCTATGTCAACTTGTGCAAAGAAGCGTTGTAGCCGTCTGTAATTACTGTTTGTCCTACCTTTGACAAATCCTCTTGCTATTTGTTTGAGGTTGCTACTTTGTACTTGTATTATCGCTAGAGTAATTAAGGCTAAACACGTCAATCTTGTCTTGTTCATGGTTAGGTTTTGCGATAATATATTTATGAGCTGATTAAGGTTTGGCATAGTGTGGTTCGTAAGAAAAATTACTATTATGCCTTGTCCTTAGTCAGCTTTTTTGTTTTTTGTCGTGTACAGAGATTTTAAACATAATTAAAAAAAATAAAGCATTATTATCGGTGCTTATCAATATTGAACCGCCCCGGGATTGTCGGAGACTCAATGCTCCAAGAGAATACGACAATGAAAACACGAAACTATGCCCCTGAAATGAAAGAGCGAGCCGTCCGTATGCTAATTGAAGCTAAAGACGATTACCCATCTACCTGGTCAGCCATCAAAGCCATAGCGCCAAAGATAGGTTGCACGCCTGAGACCCAACGATCATGGCATAAAAAGCACATTGATAAAACCATTCCTACGAATATTCAAGCTCAAAGCCAAGCCGAGCGTATCAAAGAGCTTGAACGTGAGAACAGAGAGTTAAAGCAAGCCAATGAGATTATAAAGAAAGCGGCAGGTCTTGAAGCCCAGGCAGAGTTCGACCGCAAACCCAAGTAATGGTTGATTTTATTGACGATCACAAACAACAATATGGAGTCGAGCCAATCTGTAGAGTATTACTGATTGCTCCATCCACATACTATCGTGCTAAAGAGCTAGGAGAGACGCCTGAAAAACGTTCACAGCGTAGCCAGCATGACGAACTTCTATCTTAATGAGATTAAATGTATCTGGCAGGACAGCAAATGCCGATACGGTGCTCGTAAAGTCTGGAAACAGTTGAAATCTAAAGGTGTACATCCTGCACGTTGCACTGTAGAGCGGTTAATGCGTCAGCATGGTATGCAGGGTATTTGGCGAGGTAAAGGTAAGATAACCACTAAGTCTCGTGATGATCAAAAGCGTGCTGATGATTTAGTTAATCGTAACTTTAATGCCCATCGCCCTAACCAGCTATGGGTTGCTGACTTTACTTACGTTAAAACATTGAGTGGTTGGGTCTATACTGCCTTTATCATTGATGTGTTTGCTCGCGCTATCGTTGGTTGGAAAGTATCAGATCGAATGAACACGGATATGGTGATGGCAGCGTTAAATCAAGCCATTGCAGACAGAAACCATCCTAAAGATGTCATTCATCATAGTGATCGCGGCGTTCAGTACTTATCCATTCGCTATACGGATAAGATGGCTGATTCTGGCGTTATTGCATCTGTTGGTACAACCGGTGATTCATACGATAATGCGTTAGCTGAAACGGTTAACGGGCTTTATAAAACAGAGGTGATTGAATATTTAAAACCGCAGTGGCGGGATGCGTATGATGTTGAATTAGCAACCCTTGAATGGGTCGATTGGTTTAACAAAACTCGCATTCATAGTACGATTGGTTATGTGTCGCCTTTTGAGTTTGAGAGACGATACTATGATAGCCTTAATGAGTCAGACAAAGCTGCCTGACTCAAGCAATCCACTCTCCGATATAGTCGGGGCGGTTCAGTCTAGGCAGTGTCGTTATCTCGTTGTCTTTACTATTTACTTGCGTTTGTGCTAATACCAATTTAGTTTCACTGGCAAAGGCAGTGAATAAATGAATAGAGTCTGTATCTTTAAAGCCACCTTGGAGAAATTTACCATCAATGGCTATGTGTGTATGGTCTTTAACACTTTCGGTCATCCAATGAGCAAAGCATAGGGCAAAGTGATCTTTGTCTATCATTTTCATGACATTTCCAAAGGTGTCATGCGAGGGTATACCATAAGGCATATTCAGAACCTTCTCAAACCATGACCTGTTCTCTTTGGCAAAGTCTTCGACACTCACCCAGTCGTTATAGCCGCAGATAAAAGCGGTTAGCGCAATAAATATGACATTCTCTAGTGGATGATAGAGGTTTTTGTTTTGGCGTCTTGGGTCATTGAGTTTGGCAAAAAACTCTCTTGGACCATTGAGCATAATAGCTCCCTCTTATGGATCGGTTGCTATATTTTACTCCTTCTTTGACTTTTTGTAGTGCGATTGCCCTGGAACGACCCTATTGTATTCACTTTAAATTTCGAATGAGGATTATAATAGTAATGAGAAATATTCGCAATTAAATATTAAGCTCAAAAAAAGGCTCCAATCATAAAGATTAGGGCCTTTTTTTGTGCTAACTCTAACCTGAGTTCGGGATAAGCAGGTCAAAAAAGGCAAAAAAAAGAAGTCCAAAATTGTTAAAGTCAATGTACTAATAAAAACTCAACAAAAAGGACTTCTTACATGGACAACCTAACCGAATTATACTGCCACATTGACGACTTTTACCAAGCATTCAAACCAGAATTTGAACGTCAGCTGATCGAAAATGGGACAAAGCGATTAAGAGCATGCAAGATAAGTGTACCAGAGATAATGACTATATTGGTACTGTTTCATCAATTACGTTATCGTCAATTTAAAGGGTTTTACTATCATCATATGCTAGGCATGATGAAAAAAGATTTTCCGGACCTACCAAGCTACTCACGTTTTATTGAATTAGTACCCCGTGCTCTTGTGCCTTTGTGTGCTTATCTTAAAAGCTTGATGGGAAGTTGCACAGGTATTAGCTTTGTGGATGCCACCAAACTATCTGTATGCCATAACCGGCGGATTAAGCGTCATAAGGTCTTTGAGGGGATTGCTCAAAGAGGTAAGACAAGTATGGGTTGGTTTTACGGATTTAAACTGCACGCCATTATCAATCATCACGGTGAGTTATTATCGATTAGAGTCACTCCGGGAAATATAGATGATAGAGAGCCGCTAAGACAGGGCCTAGCAAATGATATATTCGGTAAACTGTTTGGTGATCGAGGGTATGTCAGTCAAGATTTAAAAGATAAACTGTTTAATGACTTCAATATCGATTTATAACCAAGCTTCGAAGGAATATGAAACAGCAGATTCTTAAACCTATTGATGAGGCGTTACTTAACGGACGCTCGTTAATTGAAACTGTTTTTGATGAGCTTAAAAACTTTTGTCAGATTGAACACTCAAGGCATCGAAGCTTCACAGGTTTCGCTGCTAATCTTTTAGCAGGACTCATTGCTTACTGTTGGTTTCCCTTTAAGCCGACACTCAAAAACGTGTCGGCTTATGGACAAGCTGCAAAAAAATAAGCTGTTTCAATGATTTAGGCAAGCTCTTATCCCGAACTCAGGTTAACTCTAGGGAATCGTGACAGGCAGTTTATTCATTCTGACCAAGGTTCCAAAACGTTTTACCACTTCAATATGTTGAATCCGTTGATTGTCTGGATACTTCTCCGCATAGGACACTACTCTATTTTGTCTCAGCTCATTCGGAACGATAAAAATATGCTCGAGCTCATTCAGAACTGCCTTTTGGGTTTTATTGGCAATAGCATATTTAGGGATTGTTTTATCGTTGACAAAAGTATAAGTTGCCTTGAAACCAGGAACTTGTATCGTTTTAGGGATACTCTGCTCCGGTTTAATGTCGATATATATAAATATTAAATTCTCCATATTCCAACATAATTTTATCTCTCATCTGCGTTTACACGATTACATTTTTTACTTACAATACGCAACCTTTTTAACACACGTTAATTATAAATCTCGATTTTCAAGGTGCTAATATAATTGAGTAATACTTAACATTAGATAACATAAACCACTGATTCTAATAATTTTCATCTTGTATTATCACAGATTATTATTTATCTAGATTTTGCAATCTTTACTTAATTGGAGAAATTATGCGTGCTTTAACTTACCACGGTGCTAAAGATGTACGAGTGGACAATGTCCCAGAGCCTGAACTGCAAGAAAAAGATGATGTTATTTTACGTGTGACTGCGACTGCAATTTGTGGCTCAGATTTACACTTGTATCGTGGCAAAATGCCTGCAACCGAGGAAGGCGATATCTTCGGTCATGAGTTTATGGGTGTGGTTGAAGAAGTAGGCTCTGAAGTCACAGCTGTTAAGAAAGGCGATAGAGTCGTTATTCCTTTTGTTATTGCATGTGGTAACTGCTTTTTCTGTCAACATGACCTAATGTCCGCTTGTGAGACTACAAATACAGGCCCAGGCGCTGCTATTAATAAAAAAATAATTCCGCCACCGGCTGCTTTATTTGGTTTTAGCCATTTGTATGGTGGTATTCCTGGTGGGCAAGCAGAATTTGTACGGGTTCCTAAAGGTAATTTTGGTCCGTTCAAGGTACCTGGCTCACTGTCAGATGAGAAGGTTTTATTTTTATCCGATATTTTACCGACTGCTTGGCAGGCCGTGACTAATGCCAATATTACTAAAGGTTCAACCGTAGCTATTTATGGTGCGGGTCCTGTGGGGTTATTATCAGCAGCTTGTGCCAAAATGTTAGGTGCTGAGCAGATTTTCGTGGTAGATCATAATGACTACCGTTTGCAGTATGCCAAAGATACCTACGGTGCTATTCCGGTTAATTTCGATAAGGTGGATGCTGCTGAATTTATTATTGAACAGACCAAAGGACATCGTGGCGTTGACGGCGTTATTGATGCGATTGGCTTTGAAGCCAAAGGCAGTATACTAGAAACAATAATGACCAATTTGAAAATTGAAGGGTCAAGTGGTGCAGCACTACGTCAATGTATTGCAGCTGTGCGTCGTGGTGGGATCGTTAGTGTTCCGGGTGTGTATGCAGGACCTATTCATGGTTTCTTATTTGGTGACGCTTTTGATAAGGGGCTTACTTTCAAAATGGGCCAAACCCATGTACACAAGTATTTACCACAATTATTAGAGTATATTGAAAATGGTGATTTATCACCTGAAGCTATTATTACTCACCGTATGAATTTGTCTGACGCTGCTAAAGGTTATGAAATTTTTGAAAAGCGTGAAGAAGAATGTCGTAAAGTCATTTTAACCCCTTAATTTTTCAAATTTACCCTTAACATTTAAGAGTTAAGTCATAGCTGCTTTAAAGGGATTATCTTTAATAACAATTATCACTAAAACAGCTAGCAAAAAAATCTTTAACTTATTTTTATTTAAGCAAATAAGTTATTTAGATAAGCAAGCTCTAGATTAATAAGCGATAAATAAAAAATCATCGCAACAAGGTAATTTATTTATTCTTCAAACCTTTTTTACTTTTAAATTTTAACTATGGAAACATTCTCTGTAAACGACAAAAACAAAAAAGCTGACTAAGGACAAGGCATAATAGTAATTTTTCTTACGAACCACACTATGCCAAACCTTAATCAGCTCATAAATATATTATCGCAAAACCTAACTATGAACAAGGCAAGATTGACGTGTTTAGGCTTAATTACTCTAGCGATAATACAAGTACAAAGTAGCAACCTCAAACAAATAGCAAGAGGATTTGTCAAAGGATAGGACAAACAGTAATTACAGACGGCTACAACGCTTCTTTGCACAAGTTGACATAGACCAAGACCAGCTAGCCAAATTCATCTATCAACTCTTTGACTTAGACGAAGTCATCATCAGTATAGACAGGACCAACTGGAAATGGGGTAAAAAGAACATTAACATCTTTTTGCTCAGCGTTGTTCATCAAGGAATCGCTATTCCCTTATACTGGACACTACTGGATAAAAAAGGTAACAGCAATAGTAATGAGAGATGTGAGCTCATACAAAAGTTCATCAACACCTTTGGCGCAGACAAAATACAGTATGTATTAGCCGATAGAGAGTTTGTTGGCAAAGAGTGGTTTCAATGGCTAAATAAAGAGCAAATAAAGTTTTGCATTCGCATCAAACACAACACCCTAGTAGCCAATCATCAGGGTAAATTGGTACAAATAAAGACATTGTTACGTCATCTATCCCCTCATGAAACGTTTATGTTAGCCAGAGCTGTTCCCGTATATGGCGTTAAAGTTCGTCTATTTGCAAAGCGTGATGCTGACAACGATTATGTCATCATAGCGAGCAACAATTTAGATCATACGGATGCTATGGCTCTTTATAGCAGACGCTGGGAGATTGAAACCTTGTTTTCTTGTTTTAAAGGACGAGGGTTTAATCTTGAAGATACGCATCTTACACAGTTGGATCGGGTAAGTAAGTTAGTGGCGGTTTGTGCGCTAGCATTTTGTTGGTCATATCGCATTGGGATTAAAACTGTACAGCATCACCCTAAAAGACGAAAGCTTAAGAAACATGGTCGACCCCAGCAAAGTCTGTTTGCTATTGGTTTGGATGTTTTGATTGATGGTTTGCGTGAGTATTTCTTTGCTGGCAATCGACGTGTGTTTGAGGTTCTAATAAGTTATTTGTCTCCTAGTCCACGACCTTTGAGACTTTGAGCATTTTTGTCGTGTACAGAGGTTTAAAATATAAAAATATAAAATGTCGTTAATTGTAAGTCGTATTTTGCTAGGTAATATTTACTTCTTTATGCTTTGACTCTCTACATAAAATTAGGATTCTAATATATGAAAACGAAAAAATTATTTACTACACTAGCTTTGTTAACGTCAAGTTTATTAGCTATAGAGTCACAAGCAGTTAATATTTTGAATGAAAGTAACTCTAAAGCAGTAGGTAATGTAAGATGGCATCTACAATCAGATACTAAACCTGAAGATTTAATTAAAAAACCAATACCTAAAGATAATGTCAGTATCTTTTTTATTAGACCATTAAATAATGATCCCGAACAGACGAGTGCCAATATTGCCATTAATGACCGCTATCAAGTAAGCCTTCAGCCGGGTAGCTTTACTCAGGTTTACTCATGTGTAGGGGTTAACCGTTTAAGTACTGAGGTGACTGGACAAAAAACAAATGACCTGTTAGCGAATAGTATCGACTTCAATCTAGCCCCAAACAACCACTATTTTTTCTATGTAGACATAGACAGCAAAGGTAACTCAACTATACAGCCAATAGAAAGTGACAAAGCACTCAACTATCTAGAAGGTAAGCGTTATCAGGCGCACCAGATTACACGAGTCGTTCCGAACTGTCCAATTATAAAGCCTAGTGCATCAGTTATAACATCACCCGTACCGGCACCGGTACTTGAAAAAGAAGTCAGCATAGAGCTTGAAGTATTGTTTGACAACGATAAGGCTATCGTTAAGCAGGAGTACTTTAATGAAGTTCAAGAGCTAGCAGAATTTATGCAGAAATACAGCAATACCTCAGCAATAATTGAAGGTCATACAGATAGCAATGCTAGTGACGATTATAACCAAAAGCTATCAGAGAGACGCGCTAACGCTATTAAACAGATCCTAATTAGTAAATTTAATATTTCACCTGACCGACTATCAGCTATAGGCTATGGTGAGCAGCGTCCGAGAGCGACTAATAAAACCGCAGAAGGTCGTCAACTAAACCGCCGTACCATCGCTGTTATCAAGGAGCGAGTACGAGTGGATCAAGAAGGCAACCAAATATTAAAGTAAAAGCCCTAAACAAATTTATTTGAAAATTAATATTATAAGCTAGAGTAAAAATCATGAAAACTGTTATCGTAAAAGCTCACAACAGCAAACAGACCATACAAGAAATTCAAGCTGTTACTAAAGATGGCCAACCCAATATCATCAAAGCTGTTAAGAACGTCAACTATGAGTTTTTTGACGAGTCAATTGGACGTGCACCAAACCACGTTATTACCAAGCGGATAGATAATAATCTACACGTTTCATTTGAGCGTGAAGGTAAAGAAACTGATTTGATAATTGAGGGCTTTTATAAGTCTACTAAAAAACAAAATGAAGCTAACCATATCGATGAAGAAGCAAGTAATGATCAAGCACTAATTGGTATGGCTGAAGATGGCAACTATTACTACTATATACCAGATACAGGTCAAGTATATGACTATGTTACGCAGCTAGAAGTTGGCGCAACAGAAGGTCAAGCGTTAGGTGGTGATGAAATGCTTGCACCATGGTGGGTTACTGCGCCTGTAGGATTTCCTTGGTGGTTAGGTTTAGGTCTGATTCCTATTGTAGCTATAGGTAAAAATGATAATGATAAAGGGCCTGTAAAAAATCCTCCTGTGGCAAATGATGACACCGTAGTAGGTGAAACCAATAAGCCTGTGATAATAGATGTCATTAATAATGATACGGATGCTAATAATAATCTTGACCCAACGACGGTTAAACTTATTGATCCAGATACGGTTAATCAAACCACGGAAGTTATAGTGGCAGGCGAAGGGGTATGGAAGGTTGATACGATAACGGGTGACGTAACCTTCCAACCAGATCTAGGCTTTATTAGTGATCCAACACCAATAAAATATGTAGTAGCTGACACCACTGGTCTACAGTCAAACGAGGCAACGATTACTATTGCCTATCCGCCAACGGTGAGCATTAGTGCCACTGATAATCAGGCGATTGAGGGGATTGATAACACGTTAGTGTTTACTGTCTCACAAACCAAGATCAGTAACTTTGACACCACGGTAACCGTAAGTTTAGGGGCAAGTGATATTGATGCCTCAGACATCGCTTCGATCACTTACACTAATGCTAATGGAGAGGCCGTTACTCTATCGACTCAAGCCCAAATCCAAAACTTCTTTGAAAAAGGCGATAAAGTTACTATCCCAGCGGGTAGTACCCAGGCGTCTGCGATTATCATAACTGTCGTTGATGATACAGTTTATGAGAAGTCAGAGGATATGGTGCTTGAGATTAGCCGTCCTGTAAATGCGGTATTAGGTCAAGCTTCTGATAAAGCGACAATCTTAGATGAAGATGCTACGGATGGTACACCAAACGATGGCGACAAGCCGACAGTAACCGTAAGTGGCGCCAGTGCTGTTGAGGGTGACATCTTAGTTCATAAGGTTACCCTAAGCCATACGGACTCAGACTGAGGTGAGCTATCCATTTGAATTAAAAGATGGCAGTGCCAAAGCGGGTGAGGACTACAGCAAACACGCTACAACTACGTTTTAGCAATGGCGTGACCTATGATCCGGTAGCGGCACTATCACCGTACCAGCGGGAGTTACTGAGTTTACAGTGAGCTATCCGACAACAGCTGATAACATTGATGAGAGCGATGAAACCACGGTCTGACGATTGATGGTGTTACTGGCACAGGTACGATCTTAGATAACAATGCACCACGCCTGTGCCTTAACATTAAAGCTGAGCCAAATACAGCGATTGAAGCAGCGACGACCCCTATTGTGTTTAACATCGAGCAATCAGGTCTAAGTGATAAAGCTACTAGCGTACTGTTAAGCTTGATCTACAAGACGTGGATGCCTCAGACATTGACAGCATTGTATTGACCAATACAGATGGTAGCACCCAGACTATCACTGTGGCAGATGCTATTGCGGGTATTAAGGTGAGCATACCTGCTGGTACAGCCGCTGACGATATGCCAAGCATTGCGATCACGCCTAAGCAAGATGATATCTATGAGCAGCTTGAGACACTGGGCATGAACCTATCAAGCCTGTGAACGCTACGATTGGTACAGGCACAGCGACCGGTGATATCTTAGATGAATCAGACAACAGTGAAGATCCGTTTGATGGCAGCAACACTGAAGGCGATAAGCCAGTAGTGAGCATTAGTGCCACTGATAATCAGGCGATTGAGGGGGTGGACTCTGTTCTGAAGTATGTTGTTTCTCAAGACACTGTCAGCAACTTTGATACCACAATTAGCGTTAAAGTCGATTTAACACACACCGATGTTGATGCCTCAGACATTGAATCAATTAGTTATACCAATGCAGCAGGTAAGGTTGTTACGGTTACGGGTAGTGGTGCTATCCAAGCTATCTTAGATGGTGATACCACACTTGAGGTAAAAGTACCTGGAGGTCGCACAGCTGCACCTGAAATCACAGTGATTATCAAAGATGATGCTGTGTATGAAGCAGATGAGCGCCTGAGCTTTGTTATTGATAGTGCAGATAATGCAGCGGTAGATACCAAAGAAGCAACTGGCACAATCTTAGACACACCAAAAGATGGCGACAAGCCGACAGTAACCGTAAGCGGCGCCAGTGCTGTTGAGGGTGACACCTTAGTTCATAAGGTTACCCTAAGCCATACGACTCAGACTGAAGTGAGCTATCCATTTGAATTAAAAGATGGCAGTGCCAAAGCCGGTGAAGACTACAGCAACCCGCCTACGTTTAGCAATGGCGTGACCTATGATGCGGTAACAGGCACCATTACTGTTCCAGCGGGTGTTACTGAGTTTACAGTGAGCTATCCGACGACAGCTGACAACATTGATGAGAGTGATGAAACCACCGGTCTGACGATTGATGGTGTTACTGGCACAGGTACGATCTTAGATAATAATGCCACGCCTGTGCTTAACATTAAAGCTGAGCCAAATACAGCGATTGAAGGCAGCGACGACCCTATTGTGTTTAACATCGAGCAATCAGGTCTAAGTGATAAAGCTACTAGCGTTACTGTTAAGCTTGATCTACAAGACGTGGATGCCTCAGACATTGACAGCATTGTATTGACCAATACAGATGGTAGCACCCAGACTATCACTGTGGCAGATGCTATTGCGGGTATTAAGGTGAGCATACCTGCTGGTACAGCCGCTGGCGATATGCCAAGCATTGCGATCACGCCTAAGCAAGATGATATCTATGAGCAGCTTGAGACACTGGGCATGAACCTATCAAGCCCTGTGAATGCCACTATTGGAACAGGCACAGCGACCGGTGATATCTTAGATGAATCAGACAACAGTGAAGATCCGTTTGATGGCAGCAACACTGAAGGCGATAAGCCAGTAGTGAGCATTAGTGCCACTGATAATCAGGCGATTGAGGGGATTGATAACACGTTAGTGTTTACTGTCTCACAAACCAAGATCAGTAACTTTGACACCACGGTAACCGTAAGTTTAGGGGCAAGTGATATTGATGCCTCAGACATCGCTTCGATCACTTACACTAATGCTAATGGAGAGGCCGTTACTCTATCGACTCAAGCCCAAATCCAAAACTTCTTTGAAAAAGGCGATAAAGTTACTATCCCAGCGGGTAGTACCCAGGCGTCTGCGATTATCATAACTGTCGTTGATGATACAGTTTATGAGAAGTCAGAGGATATGGTGCTTGAGATTAGCCGTCCTGTAAATGCGGTATTAGGTCAAGCTTCTGATAAAGCGACAATCTTAGATGAAGATGCTACGGATGGTACACCAAACGATGGCGACAAGCCGACAGTAACCGTAAGTGGCGCCAGTGCTGTTGAGGGTGACATCTTAGTTCATAAGGTTACCCTAAGCCATACGACTCAGACTGAGGTGAGCTATCCATTTGAATTAAAAGATGGCAGTGCCAAAGCGGGTGAGGACTACAGCAACACGCCTACACCTACGTTTAGCAATGGCGTGACCTATGATCCGGTAGCAGGCACTATCACCGTACCAGCGGGAGTTACTGAGTTTACAGTGAGCTATCCGACAACAGCTGATAACATTGATGAGAGCGATGAAACCACCGGTCTGACGATTGATGGTGTTACTGGCACAGGTACGATCTTAGATAACAATGCCACGCCTGTGCTTAACATTAAAGCTGAGCCAAATACAGCGATTGAAGGCAGCGACGACCCTATTGTGTTTAACATCGAGCAATCAGGTCTAAGTGATAAAGCTACTAGCGTTACTGTTAAGCTTGATCTACAAGACGTGGATGCCTCAGACATTGACAGCATTGTATTGACCAATACAGATGGTAGCACCCAGACTATCACTGTGGCAGATGCTATTGCGGGTATTAAGGTGAGCATACCTGCTGGTACAGCCGCTGACGATATGCCAAGCATTGCGATCACGCCTAAGCAAGATGATATCTATGAGCAGCTTGAGACACTGGGCATGAACCTATCAAGCCCTGTGAACGCTACGATTGGTACAGGCACAGCGACCGGTGATATCTTAGATGAATCAGACAACAGTGAAGATCCGTTTGATGGCAGCAACACTGAAGGCGATAAGCCAGTAGTGAGCATTAGTGCCACTGATAATCAGGCGATTGAGGGGGTGGACTCTGTTCTGAAGTATGTTGTTTCTCAAGACACTGTCAGCAACTTTGATACCACAATTAGCGTTAAAGTCGATTTAACACACACCGATGTTGATGCCTCAGACATTGAATCAATTAGTTATACCAATGCAGCAGGTAAGGTTGTTACGGTTACGGGTAGTGGTGCTATCCAAGCTATCTTAGATGGTGATACCACACTTGAGGTAAAAGTACCTGGAGGTCGCACAGCTGCACCTGAAATCACAGTGATTATCAAAGATGATGCTGTGTATGAAGCAGATGAGCGCCTGAGCTTTGTTATTGATAGTGCAGATAATGCAGCGGTAGATACCAAAGAAGCAACTGGCACAATCTTAGACACACCAAAAGATGGCGACAAGCCGACAGTAACCGTAAGCGGCGCCAGTGCTGTTGAGGGTGACACCTTAGTTCATAAGGTTACCCTAAGCCATACGACTCAGACTGAAGTGAGCTATCCATTTGAATTAAAAGATGGCAGTGCCAAAGCCGGTGAAGACTACAGCAACCCGCCTACGTTTAGCAATGGCGTGACCTATGATGCGGTAACAGGCACCATTACTGTTCCAGCGGGTGTTACTGAGTTTACAGTGAGCTATCCGACGACAGCTGACAACATTGATGAGAGTGATGAAACCACCGGTCTGACGATTGATGGTGTTACTGGCACAGGTACGATCTTAGATAATAATGCCACGCCTGTGCTTAACATTAAAGCTGAGCCAAATACAGCGATTGAAGGCAGCGACGACCCTATTGTGTTTAACATCGAGCAATCAGGTCTAAGTGATAAAGCTACTAGCGTTACTGTTAAGCTTGATCTACAAGACGTGGATGCCTCAGACATTGACAGCATTGTATTGACCAATACAGATGGTAGCACCCAGACTATCACTGTGGCAGATGCTATTGCGGGTATTAAGGTGAGCATACCTGCTGGTACAGCCGCTGGCGATATGCCAAGCATTGCGATCACGCCTAAGCAAGATGATATCTATGAGCAGCTTGAGACACTGGGCATGAACCTATCAAGCCCTGTGAATGCCACTATTGGAACAGGCACAGCGACCGGTGATATCTTAGATGAATCAGACAACAGTGAAGATCCGTTTGATGGCAGCAACACTGAAGGCGATAAGCCAGTAGTGAGCATTAGTGCCACTGATAATCAGGCGATTGAGGGGATTGATAACACGTTAGTGTTTACTGTCTCACAAACCAAGATCAGTAACTTTGACACCACGGTAACCGTAAGTTTAGGGGCAAGTGATATTGATGCCTCAGACATCGCTTCGATCACTTACACTAATGCTAATGGAGAGGCCGTTACTCTATCGACTCAAGCCCAAATCCAAAACTTCTTTGAAAAAGGCGATAAAGTTACTATCCCAGCGGGTAGTACCCAGGCGTCTGCGATTATCATAACTGTCGTTGATGATACAGTTTATGAGAAGTCAGAGGATATGGTGCTTGAGATTAGCCGTCCTGTAAATGCGGTATTAGGTCAAGCTTCTGATAAAGCGACAATCTTAGATGAAGATGCTACGGATGGTACACCAAACGATGGCGACAAGCCGACAGTAACCGTAAGTGGCGCCAGTGCTGTTGAGGGTGACATCTTAGTTCATAAGGTTACCCTAAGCCATACGACTCAGACTGAGGTGAGCTATCCATTTGAATTAAAAGATGGCAGTGCCAAAGCGGGTGAGGACTACAGCAACACGCCTACACCTACGTTTAGCAATGGCGTGACCTATGATCCGGTAGCAGGCACTATCACCGTACCAGCGGGAGTTACTGAGTTTACAGTGAGCTATCCGACAACAGCTGATAACATTGATGAGAGCGATGAAACCACCGGTCTGACGATTGATGGTGTTACTGGCACAGGTACGATCTTAGATAACAATGCCACGCCTGTGCTTAACATTAAAGCTGAGCCAAATACAGCGATTGAAGGCAGCGACGACCCTATTGTGTTTAACATCGAGCAATCAGGTCTAAGTGATAAAGCTACTAGCGTTACTGTTAAGCTTGATCTACAAGACGTGGATGCCTCAGACATTGACAGCATTGTATTGACCAATACAGATGGTAGCACCCAGACTATCACTGTGGCAGATGCTATTGCGGGTATTAAGGTGAGCATACCTGCTGGTACAGCCGCTGACGATATGCCAAGCATTGCGATCACGCCTAAGCAAGATGATATCTATGAGCAGCTTGAGACACTGGGCATGAACCTATCAAGCCCTGTGAACGCTACGATTGGTACAGGCACAGCGACCGGTGATATCTTAGATGAATCAGACAACAGTGAAGATCCGTTTGATGGCAGCAACACTGAAGGCGATAAGCCAGTAGTGAGCATTAGTGCCACTGATAATCAGGCGATTGAGGGGGTGGACTCTGTTCTGAAGTATGTTGTTTCTCAAGACACTGTCAGCAACTTTGATACCACAATTAGCGTTAAAGTCGATTTAACACACACCGATGTTGATGCCTCAGACATTGAATCAATTAGTTATACCAATGCAGCAGGTAAGGTTGTTACGGTTACGGGTAGTGGTGCTATCCAAGCTATCTTAGATGGTGATACCACACTTGAGGTAAAAGTACCTGGAGGTCGCACAGCTGCACCTGAAATCACAGTGATTATCAAAGATGATGCTGTGTATGAAGCAGATGAGCGCCTGAGCTTTGTTATTGATAGTGCAGATAATGCAGCGGTAGATACCAAAGAAGCAACTGGCACAATCTTAGACACACCAAAAGATGGCGACAAGCCGACAGTAACCGTAAGCGGCGCCAGTGCTGTTGAGGGTGACACCTTAGTTCATAAGGTTACCCTAAGCCATACGACTCAGACTGAAGTGAGCTATCCATTTGAATTAAAAGATGGCAGTGCCAAAGCCGGTGAAGACTACAGCAACCCGCCTACGTTTAGCAATGGCGTGACCTATGATGCGGTAACAGGCACCATTACTGTTCCAGCGGGTGTTACTGAGTTTACAGTGAGCTATCCGACGACAGCTGACAACATTGATGAGAGTGATGAAACCACCGGTCTGACGATTGATGGTGTTACTGGCACAGGTACGATCTTAGATAATAATGCCACGCCTGTGCTTAACATTAAAGCTGAGCCAAATACAGCGATTGAAGGCAGCGACGACCCTATTGTGTTTAACATCGAGCAATCAGGTCTAAGTGATAAAGCTACTAGCGTTACTGTTAAGCTTGATCTACAAGACGTGGATGCCTCAGACATTGACAGCATTGTATTGACCAATACAGATGGTAGCACCCAGACTATCACTGTGGCAGATGCTATTGCGGGTATTAAGGTGAGCATACCTGCTGGTACAGCCGCTGGCGATATGCCAAGCATTGCGATCACGCCTAAGCAAGATGATATCTATGAGCAGCTTGAGACACTGGGCATGAACCTATCAAGCCCTGTGAATGCCACTATTGGAACAGGCACAGCGACCGGTGATATCTTAGATGAATCAGACAACAGTGAAGATCCGTTTGATGGCAGCAACACTGAAGGCGATAAGCCAGTAGTGAGCATTAGTGCCACTGATAATCAGGCGATTGAGGGGATTGATAACACGTTAGTGTTTACTGTCTCACAAACCAAGATCAGTAACTTTGACACCACGGTAACCGTAAGTTTAGGGGCAAGTGATATTGATGCCTCAGACATCGCTTCGATCACTTACACTAATGCTAATGGAGAGGCCGTTACTCTATCGACTCAAGCCCAAATCCAAAACTTCTTTGAAAAAGGCGATAAAGTTACTATCCCAGCGGGTAGTACCCAGGCGTCTGCGATTATCATAACTGTCGTTGATGATACAGTTTATGAGAAGTCAGAGGATATGGTGCTTGAGATTAGCCGTCCTGTAAATGCGGTATTAGGTCAAGCTTCTGATAAAGCGACAATCTTAGATGAAGATGCTACGGATGGTACACCAAACGATGGCGACAAGCCGACAGTAACCGTAAGTGGCGCCAGTGCTGTTGAGGGTGACATCTTAGTTCATAAGGTTACCCTAAGCCATACGACTCAGACTGAGGTGAGCTATCCATTTGAATTAAAAGATGGCAGTGCCAAAGCGGGTGAGGACTACAGCAACACGCCTACACCTACGTTTAGCAATGGCGTGACCTATGATCCGGTAGCAGGCACTATCACCGTACCAGCGGGAGTTACTGAGTTTACAGTGAGCTATCCGACAACAGCTGATAACATTGATGAGAGCGATGAAACCACCGGTCTGACGATTGATGGTGTTACTGGCACAGGTACGATCTTAGATAACAATGCCACGCCTGTGCTTAACATTAAAGCTGAGCCAAATACAGCGATTGAAGGCAGCGACGACCCTATTGTGTTTAACATCGAGCAATCAGGTCTAAGTGATAAAGCTACTAGCGTTACTGTTAAGCTTGATCTACAAGACGTGGATGCCTCAGACATTGACAGCATTGTATTGACCAATACAGATGGTAGCACCCAGACTATCACTGTGGCAGATGCTATTGCGGGTATTAAGGTGAGCATACCTGCTGGTACAGCCGCTGACGATATGCCAAGCATTGCGATCACGCCTAAGCAAGATGATATCTATGAGCAGCTTGAGACACTGGGCATGAACCTATCAAGCCCTGTGAACGCTACGATTGGTACAGGCACAGCGACCGGTGACATCTTAGATGAATCAGACAACAGTGAAGATCCGTTTGATGGCAGCAACACTGAAGGCGATAAGCCAGTAGTGAGCATTAGTGCCACTGATAATCAGGCGATTGAGGGGATTGATAACACGTTAGTGTTTACTGTCTCACAAACCAAGATCAGTAACTTTGACACCACGGTAACCGTAAGTTTAGGGGCAAGTGATATTGATGCCTCAGACATCGCTTCGATCACTTACACTAATGCTAATGGAGAGGCCGTTACTCTATCGACTCAAGCCCAAATCCAAAACTTCTTTGAAAAAGGCGATAAAGTTACTATCCCAGCGGGTAGTACCCAGGCGTCTGCGATTATCATAACTGTCGTTGATGATACAGTTTATGAGAAGTCAGAGGATATGGTGCTTGAGATTAGCCGTCCTGTAAATGCGGTATTAGGTCAAGCTTCTGATAAAGCGACAATCTTAGATGAAGATGCTACGGATGGTACACCAAACGATGGCGACAAGCCGACAGTAACCGTAAGTGGCGCCAGTGCTGTTGAGGGTGACATCTTAGTTCATAAGGTTACCCTAAGCCATACGACTCAGACTGAGGTGAGCTATCCATTTGAATTAAAAGATGGCAGTGCCAAAGCGGGTGAGGACTACAGCAACACGCCTACACCTACGTTTAGCAATGGCGTGACCTATGATCCGGTAGCAGGCACCATCACCGTACCAGCGGGAGTTACTGAGTTTACAGTGAGCTATCCGACAACAGCTGATAACATTGATGAGAGCGATGAAACCACCGGTCTGACGATTGATGGTGTTACTGGCACAGGTACGATCTTAGATAACAATGCCACGCCTGTGCTTAACATTAAAGCTGAGCCAAATACAGCGATTGAAGGCAGCGACGACCCTATTGTGTTTAACATCGAGCAATCAGGTCTAAGTGATAAAGCTACTAGCGTTACTGTTAAGCTTGATCTACAAGACGTGGATGCCTCAGACATTGACAGCATTGTATTGACCAATACAGATGGCAGCACCCAGACTATCACTGTGGCAGATGCTATTGCGGGTATTAAGGTGAGCATACCTGCTGGTACAGCCGCTGGCGATATGCCAAGCATTGCGATCACGCCTAAGCAAGATGATATCTATGAGCAGCTTGAGACACTGGGCATGAACCTATCAAGCCCTGTGAACGCTACGATTGGTACAGGCACAGCGACCGGTGATATCTTAGATGAATCAGACAACAGTGAAGATCCGTTTGATGGCAGCAACACTGAAGGCGATAAGCCAGTAGTGAGCATTAGTGCCACTGATAATCAGGCGATTGAGGGGGTGGACTCTGTTCTGAAGTATGTTGTTTCTCAAGACACTGTCAGCAACTTTGATACCACAATTAGCGTTAAAGTCGATTTAACACACACCGATGTTGATGCCTCAGACATTGAATCAATTAGTTATACCAATGCAGCAGGTAAGGTTGTTACGGTTACGGGTAGTGGTGCTATCCAAGCTATCTTAGATGGTGATACCACACTTGAGGTAAAAGTACCTGGAGGTCGCACAGCTGCACCTGAAATCACAGTGATTATCAAAGATGATGCTGTGTATGAAGCAGATGAGCGCCTGAGCTTTGTTATTGATAGTGCAGATAATGCAGCGGTAGATACCAAAGAAGCAACTGGCACAATCTTAGACACACCAAAAGATGGCGACAAGCCGACAGTAACCGTAAGCGGCGCCAGTGCTGTTGAGGGTGACACCTTAGTTCATAAGGTTACCCTAAGCCATACGACTCAGACTGAAGTGAGCTATCCATTTGAATTAAAAGATGGCAGTGCCAAAGCCGGTGAAGACTACAGCAACCCGCCTACGTTTAGCAATGGCGTGACCTATGATGCGGTAACAGGCACCATTACTGTTCCAGCGGGTGTTACTGAGTTTACAGTGAGCTATCCGACGACAGCTGACAACATTGATGAGAGTGATGAAACCACCGGTCTGACGATTGATGGTGTTACTGGCACAGGTACGATCTTAGATAATAATGCCACGCCTGTGCTTAACATTAAAGCTGAGCCAAATACAGCGATTGAAGGCAGCGACGACCCTATTGTGTTTAACATCGAGCAATCAGGTCTAAGTGATAAAGCTACTAGCGTTACTGTTAAGCTTGATCTACAAGACGTGGATGCCTCAGACATTGACAGCATTGTATTGACCAATACAGATGGTAGCACCCAGACTATCACTGTGGCAGATGCTATTGCGGGTATTAAGGTGAGCATACCTGCTGGTACAGCCGCTGACGATATGCCAAGCATTGCGATCACGCCTAAGCAAGATGATATCTATGAGCAGCTTGAGACACTGGGCATGAACCTATCAAGCCCTGTGAACGCTACGATTGGTACAGGCACAGCGACCGGTGATATCTTAGATGAATCAGACAACAGTGAAGATCCGTTTGATGGCAGCAACACTGAAGGCGATAAGCCAGTAGTGAGCATTAGTGCCACTGATAATCAGGCGATTGAGGGGGTGGACTCTGTTCTGAAGTATGTTGTTTCTCAAGACACTGTCAGCAACTTTGATACCACAATTAGCGTTAAAGTCGATTTAACACACACCGATGTTGATGCCTCAGACATTGAATCAATTAGTTATACCAATGCAGCAGGTAAGGTTGTTACGGTTACGGGTAGTGGTGCTATCCAAGCTATCTTAGATGGTGATACCACACTTGAGGTAAAAGTACCTGGAGGTCGCACAGCTGCACCTGAAATCACAGTGATTATCAAAGATGATGCTGTGTATGAAGCAGATGAGCGCCTGAGCTTTGTTATTGATAGTGCAGATAATGCAGCGGTAGATACCAAAGAAGCAACTGGCACAATCTTAGACACACCAAAAGATGGCGACAAGCCGACAGTAACCGTAAGCGGCGCCAGTGCTGTTGAGGGTGACACCTTAGTTCATAAGGTTACCCTAAGCCATACGACTCAGACTGAAGTGAGCTATCCATTTGAATTAAAAGATGGCAGTGCCAAAGCGGGTGAGGACTACAGCAACACGCCTACACCTACGTTTAGCAATGGCGTGACCTATGATGCGGTAACAGGCACCATTACTGTTCCAGCGGGTGTTACTGAGTTTACAGTGAGCTATCCGACGACAGCTGACAACATTGATGAGAGCGATGAAACCACCGGTCTGACGATTGATGGTGTTACTGGCACAGGTACGATCTTAGATAACAATGCCACGCCTGTGCTTAACATTAAAGCTGAGCCAAATACAGCGATTGAAGGCAGCGACGACCCTATTGTGTTTAACATCGAGCAATCAGGTCTAAGTGATAAAGCTACTAGCGTTACTGTTAAGCTTGATCTACAAGACGTGGATGCCTCAGACATTGACAGCATTGTATTGACCAATACAGATGGTAGCACCCAGACTATCACTGTGGCAGATGCTATTGCGGGTATTAAGGTGAGCATACCTGCTGGTACAGCCGCTGACGATATGCCAAGCATTGCGATCACGCCTAAGCAAGATGATATCTATGAGCAGCTTGAGACACTGGGCATGAACCTATCAAGCCCTGTGAACGCTACGATTGGTACAGGCACAGCGACCGGTGATATCTTAGATGAATCAGACAACAGTGAAGATCCGTTTGATGGCAGCAACACTGAAGGCGATAAGCCAGTAGTGAGCATTAGTGCCACTGATAATCAGGCGATTGAGGGGGTGGACTCTGTTCTGAAGTATGTTGTTTCTCAAGACACTGTCAGCAACTTTGATACCACAATTAGCGTTAAAGTCGATTTAACACACACCGATGTTGATGCCTCAGACATTGAATCAATTAGTTATACCAATGCAGCAGGTAAGGTTGTTACGGTTACGGGTAGTGGTGCTATCCAAGCTATCTTAGATGGTGATACCACACTTGAGGTAAAAGTACCTGGAGGTCGCACAGCTGCACCTGAAATCACAGTGATTATCAAAGATGATGCTGTGTATGAAGCAGATGAGCGCCTGAGCTTTGTTATTGATAGTGCAGATAATGCAGCGGTAGATACCAAAGAAGCAACTGGCACAATCTTAGACACACCAAAAGATGGCGACAAGCCGACAGTAACCGTAAGCGGAGCCAGTGCTGTTGAGGGTGACACCTTAGTTCATAAGGTTACCCTAAGCCATACGACTCAGACTGAAGTGAGCTATCCATTTGAATTAAAAGATGGCAGTGCCAAAGCCGGTGAAGACTACAGCAACCCGCCTACGTTTAGCAATGGCGTGACCTATGATGCGGTAACAGGCACCATTACTGTTCCAGCGGGTGTTACTGAGTTTACAGTGAGCTATCCGACGACAGCTGACAACATTGATGAGAGTGATGAAACCACCGGTCTGACGATTGATGGTGTTACTGGCACAGGTACGATCTTAGATAATAATGCCACGCCTGTGCTTAACATTAAAGCTGAGCCAAATACAGCGATTGAAGGCAGCGACGACCCTATTGTGTTTAACATCGAGCAATCAGGTCTAAGTGATAAAGCTACTAGCGTTACTGTTAAGCTTGATCTACAAGACGTGGATGCCTCAGACATTGACAGCATTGTATTGACCAATACAGATGGTAGCACCCAGACTATCACTGTGGCAGATGCTATTGCGGGTATTAAGGTGAGCATACCTGCTGGTACAGCCGCTGGCGATATGCCAAGCATTGCGATCACGCCTAAGCAAGATGATATCTATGAGCAGCTTGAGACACTGGGCATGAACCTATCAAGCCCTGTGAATGCCACTATTGGAACAGGCACAGCGACCGGTGACATCTTAGATGAATCAGACAACAGTGAAGATCCGTTTGATGGCAGCAACACTGAAGGCGATAAGCCAGTAGTGAGCATTAGTGCCACTGATAATCAGGCGATTGAGGGGATTGATAACACGTTAGTGTTTACTGTCTCACAAACCAAGATCAGTAACTTTGACACCACGGTAACCGTAAGTTTAGGGGCAAGTGATATTGATGCCTCAGACATCGCTTCGATCACTTACACTAATGCTAATGGAGAGGCCGTTACTCTATCGACTCAAGCCCAAATCCAAAACTTCTTTGAAAAAGGCGATAAAGTTACTATCCCAGCGGGTAGTACCCAGGCGTCTGCGATTATCATAACTGTCGTTGATGATACAGTTTATGAGAAGTCAGAGGATATGGTGCTTGAGATTAGCCGTCCTGTAAATGCGGTATTAGGTCAAGCTTCTGATAAAGCGACAATCTTAGATGAAGATGCTACGGATGGTACACCAAACGATGGCGACAAGCCGACAGTAACCGTAAGTGGCGCCAGTGCTGTTGAGGGTGACATCTTAGTTCATAAGGTTACCCTAAGCCATACGACTCAGACTGAGGTGAGCTATCCATTTGAATTAAAAGATGGCAGTGCCAAAGCGGGTGAGGACTACAGCAACACGCCTACACCTACGTTTAGCAATGGCGTGACCTATGATCCGGTAGCAGGCACTATCACCGTACCAGCGGGAGTTACTGAGTTTACAGTGAGCTATCCG
Source organism: Psychrobacter sanguinis (assembly GCF_020736705.1). Lineage (NCBI taxonomy): Bacteria > Pseudomonadati > Pseudomonadota > Gammaproteobacteria > Moraxellales > Moraxellaceae > Psychrobacter > Psychrobacter sanguinis. The sequence goes on along the minus strand of NZ_CP085990.1, from coordinate 3,291,274 downwards.
ACAACAGCTGATAACATTGATGAGAGCGATGAAACCACCGGTCTGACGATTGATGGTGTTACTGGCACAGGTACGATCTTAGATAACAATGCCACGCCTGTGCTTAACATTAAAGCTGAGCCAAATACAGCGATTGAAGGCAGCGACGACCCTATTGTGTTTAACATCGAGCAATCAGGTCTAAGTGATAAAGCTACTAGCGTTACTGTTAAGCTTGATCTACAAGACGTGGATGCCTCAGACATTGACAGCATTGTATTGACCAATACAGATGGCAGCACCCAGACTATCACTGTGGCAGATGCTATTGCGGGTATTAAGGTGAGCATACCTGCTGGTACAGCCGCTGGCGATATGCCAAGCATTGCGATCACGCCTAAGCAAGATGATATCTATGAGCAGCTTGAGACACTGGGCATGAACCTATCAAGCCCTGTGAACGCTACGATTGGTACAGGCACAGCGACCGGTGATATCTTAGATGAATCAGACAACAGTGAAGATCCGTTTGATGGCAGCAACACTGAAGGCGATAAGCCAGTAGTGAGCATTAGTGCCACTGATAATCAGGCGATTGAGGGGGTGGACTCTGTTCTGAAGTATGTTGTTTCTCAAGACACTGTCAGCAACTTTGATACCACAATTAGCGTTAAAGTCGATTTAACACACACCGATGTTGATGCCTCAGACATTGAATCAATTAGTTATACCAATGCAGCAGGTAAGGTTGTTACGGTTACGGGTAGTGGTGCTATCCAAGCTATCTTAGATGGTGATACCACACTTGAGGTAAAAGTACCTGGAGGTCGCACAGCTGCACCTGAAATCACAGTGATTATCAAAGATGATGCTGTGTATGAAGCAGATGAGCGCCTGAGCTTTGTTATTGATAGTGCAGATAATGCAGCGGTAGATACCAAAGAAGCAACTGGCACAATCTTAGACACACCAAAAGATGGCGACAAGCCGACAGTAACCGTAAGCGGCGCCAGTGCTGTTGAGGGTGACACCTTAGTTCATAAGGTTACCCTAAGCCATACGACTCAGACTGAAGTGAGCTATCCATTTGAATTAAAAGATGGCAGTGCCAAAGCCGGTGAAGACTACAGCAACACGCCTACACCTACGTTTAGCAATGGCGTGACCTATGATCCGGTAGCAGGCACCATTACTGTTCCAGCGGGTGTTACTGAGTTTACAGTGAGCTATCCGACGACAGCTGACAACATTGATGAGAGTGATGAAACCACCGGTCTGACGATTGATGGTGTTACTGGCACAGGTACGATCTTAGATAATAATGCCACGCCTGTGCTTAACATTAAAGCTGAGCCAAATACAGCGATTGAAGGCAGCGACGACCCTATTGTGTTTAACATCGAGCAATCAGGTCTAAGTGATAAAGCTACTAGCGTTACTGTTAAGCTTGATCTACAAGACGTGGATGCCTCAGACATTGACAGCATTGTATTGACCAATACAGATGGCAGCACCCAGACTATCACTGTGGCAGATGCTATTGCGGGTATTAAGGTGAGCATACCTGCTGGTACAGCCGCTGACGATATGCCAAGCATTGCGATCACGCCTAAGCAAGATGATATCTATGAGCAGCTTGAGACACTGGGCATGAACCTATCAAGCCCTGTGAACGCTACGATTGGTACAGGCACAGCGACCGGTGATATCTTAGATGAATCAGACAACAGTGAAGATCCGTTTGATGGCAGCAACACTGAAGGCGATAAGCCAGTAGTGAGCATTAGTGCCACTGATAATCAGGCGATTGAGGGGGTGGACTCTGTTCTGAAGTATGTTGTTTCTCAAGACACTGTCAGCAACTTTGATACCACAATTAGCGTTAAAGTCGATTTAACACACACCGATGTTGATGCCTCAGACATTGAATCAATTAGTTATACCAATGCAGCAGGTAAGGTTGTTACGGTTACGGGTAGTGGTGCTATCCAAGCTATCTTAGATGGTGATACCACACTTGAGGTAAAAGTACCTGGAGGTCGCACAGCTGCACCTGAAATCACAGTGATTATCAAAGATGATGCTGTGTATGAAGCAGATGAGCGCCTGAGCTTTGTTATTGATAGTGCAGATAATGCAGCGGTAGATACCAAAGAAGCAACTGGCACAATCTTAGACACACCAAAAGATGGCGACAAGCCGACAGTAACCGTAAGCGGCGCCAGTGCTGTTGAGGGTGACACCTTAGTTCATAAGGTTACCCTAAGCCATACGACTCAGACTGAAGTGAGCTATCCATTTGAATTAAAAGATGGCAGTGCCAAAGCGGGTGAGGACTACAGCAACACGCCTACACCTACGTTTAGCAATGGCGTGACCTATGATCCGGTAGCAGGCACCATCACCGTACCAGCGGGAGTTACTGAGTTTACAGTGAGCTATCCGACAACAGCTGATAACATTGATGAGAGTGATGAAACCACCGGTCTGACGATTGATGGTGTTACTGGCACAGGTACGATCTTAGATAATAATGCCACGCCTGTGCTTAACATTAAAGCTGAGCCAAATACAGCGATTGAAGGCAGCGACGACCCTATTGTGTTTAACATCGAGCAATCAGGTCTAAGTGATAAAGCTACTAGCGTTACTGTTAAGCTTGATCTACAAGACGTGGATGCCTCAGACATTGACAGCATTGTATTGACCAATACAGATGGCAGCACCCAGACTATCACTGTGGCAGATGCTATTGCGGGTATTAAGGTGAGCATACCTGCTGGTACAGCCGCTGGCGATATGCCAAGCATTGCGATCACGCCTAAGCAAGATGATATCTATGAGCAGCTTGAGACACTGGGCATGAACCTATCAAGCCCTGTGAACGCTACGATTGGTACAGGCACAGCGACCGGTGATATCTTAGATGAATCAGACAACAGTGAAGATCCGTTTGATGGCAGCAACACTGAAGGCGATAAGCCAGTAGTGAGCATTAGTGCCACTGATAATCAGGCGATTGAGGGGGTGGACTCTGTTCTGAAGTATGTTGTTTCTCAAGACACTGTCAGCAACTTTGATACCACAATTAGCGTTAAAGTCGATTTAACACACACCGATGTTGATGCCTCAGACATTGAATCAATTAGTTATACCAATGCAGCAGGTAAGGTTGTTACGGTTACGGGTAGTGGTGCTATCCAAGCTATCTTAGATGGTGATACCACACTTGAGGTAAAAGTACCTGGAGGTCGCACAGCTGCACCTGAAATCACAGTGATTATCAAAGATGATGCTGTGTATGAAGCAGATGAGCGCCTGAGCTTTGTTATTGATAGTGCAGATAATGCAGCGGTAGATACCAAAGAAGCAACTGGCACAATCTTAGACACACCAAAAGATGGCGACAAGCCGACAGTAACCGTAAGCGGAGCCAGTGCTGTTGAGGGTGACACCTTAGTTCATAAGGTTACCCTAAGCCATACGACTCAGACTGAAGTGAGCTATCCATTTGAATTAAAAGATGGCAGTGCCAAAGCCGGTGAAGACTACAGCAACCCGCCTACGTTTAGCAATGGCGTGACCTATGATGCGGTAACAGGCACCATTACTGTTCCAGCGGGTGTTACTGAGTTTACAGTGAGCTATCCGACAATTAATGATAGCGTTCTTGAAAACAATGAGACGACTCAGCTTGAGGTTGGCGGTACGACAGGTATTGGTACTATCTTAGATAATGATATCGAACCCAAAATTACTGTCAAAGATGAAGATGGTATGATAACTCCTGCCGATAACAGTGTAATAGAAGGTTCACGAGCTACAGTGACGGGCACTATCAAAGTGACTAACCCTCAAAGTGTTAGCGAGTTAACCATTGGCGGTGAATCAGTCCTAAAAGCATCTACTACTCCAGTAACTATTGATGGGAATCAAGGTAAGTTAGTTATTACTGGCTATAATTCGTCAACTGGTGAATTAACTTATAAATTTATTGAGAACGGTAAGGCTAAAAATCATAGTGCTGGCGATAATAGCGTGCTCGATAAGTTTGATATTGTGCTTACTACCACAGCAGGCACAACGGTAACTGATGCCTTAGATATTCAGATTATAGACACACAGCCCATTGCTAAGCCAGATATTAATGCTGTGAAAGAAGATACAGCGGATGCAGCAATGTTTGAAGACAACAATGCTGAAACCTCAGTTATCGCAGGTAATGTCTTAACTAATGATATCAAAGATGCAGATGGCGTCTTAGTTAGTTCAGTTAATGGTGACACTGGCTCTGTAGGTGTTGAAATACAGGGTATTTATGGCAAATTGACAGTGGATAGCAAGGGTGAGTACACCTATAGCCTCGATAATACCAACGCAAAAGTACAGCAACTTGGCTTAGGTGAGACTTTAAAAGAGTCGTTTAACTATGCGATTACTGATGCTGATGGTGATTCAAGCACATCTAAACTCGAAATTACTATCAAAGGTAGTAATGATCGACCCGTTATTACTAATATTGATAAGGGGAACGGTGTAATTGACTCTGTAAATATTACTGAACCAGAGAACGGTTCTAGTATTTTTGAAAAAGGAATCGTCGGATTTAGCGATATTGATATCAAAGACAAACTATCAATAAGTTATCTTAAGAATGATACCACCATTGTAACCTCTGATAATCTAGTACTAACAGAAGCTGAACAGTTGGCATTTAAATCAATGTTCTCAATAAATACAGAGTTTGCTACCAATAGCAAAGCTGAATGGAATTTTATAGCTCCATCGGAACTGCTAGATTTAATACCTAGGGGTGAAATAGTTACTATTAAGTATGCGGTACAAGTATCTGATAATAAAGGTATTAGTAATGTTGCTGATGGTAACCAGATTAGTACCAGTGAAATTCGTTATGTTGAATTTAACATCACGGGTACTAACGATAACTTTGTACTTAAAGATGATGTAGTTACTGTCCTTGAGGATAAAGCTGCTAACGGTAATGTATTTAATAATGATACTCAAGACCCAGATTATGGTGAGACACTGCAGGTAGAGAGTTTCACTATTGGTGATAGTATTATTGAAATTACAGATCTTGGTATTGAACATAATATTGAGGTGAACGGTAAGGTTATTGGTACTATAAAAATCGAAAGGAATGGCGACTATACCTTTGAACCTGAAGATAATTATAGCGGTCAAGTTCCTGATATTAATATCAAAGTATCAAATGGTGTGGCCGGTGTAACTAGAGCTGAGGGTACTGAAAAACTTAGTATTACAGTAACTCCAGTATCTGATAAACCAGATTTTGCATCAGTGTCAGTTAAAACTGAAGAAGATACAACCGTCAACATCGGTATTCGAGTTAAAGGTGATGGGACAGGCTTAAAAGCGCCAACCATTACCGATGCTATAGACCTAAATGGCACTGCTAATGGCGACAACCCAGAACGTATTGGCTTAATTACTCTAAGCAATATACCAAAGGGTACTAAGCTTGATTTTGGTGGTGTTGAGTATACAGCAACTGGACCAGCTGCCAAGCAGATGATCACTATTTTATTAAGCGACTATTTTGACAATGACATGATAGTCAACAATCCTGGAACACAAACACTAACTATGACTTCGGATCAGTTTGAATCCTTAAAGCTGACACCACCTAAAGACGATGCGACTAATATCACTATTAAGACCTCAGTCACTGAGTTTGAGGTTGATGCTAGCGGTAACAAGCTTGCAGGAGTAAATGGTGAAACAAAAAATGACACCATCAATGTTGATGTGCAGGCTGTTACAGACAGTGTTAAGAAAAATAATGAAACTGATGATGCTAGCCAGTTTGGTTACACCGCTGGAGAAGGTGTTGTTGACAATACCTTTACGGTTACAGCTTTAGAGGGTCAAAGTGTTAAATTACCTATTACAACTACCTTTGGTGATTTAGTAGGTGCTGATAACTCTCGTGAAACTTATGGCTTTATACTTAATAACCTACGTCCAGGGGCAACTGTAGAATTTACCCCCGCCGGTGGAGGCGAGACTCAGCTATTCATTGTAGACAATACAGGCACAGTATTGATTGGAGTTACTAAGGATGGTTCAGGTAATATCACAGGTACTAGCTTAAAGGTAAATAGTAGTTCACAACCACAAATTAGCATTAAGCCTGGAGATTATGATTCTGTAGATATGAAGGGCATTACGGTCTCTTTATATACTCAAGACCATGATCCTGATTCTGCTACTAAGCATACTTCTGTAGAGCGTATTGATACAGTCAAAGTTGATTTAACGTTAATGCCAGTGGCAGGACAAGTTGAGCTTGATAATCAAGGTGTCACAACCAAAGAAGACACAGCTGTCACCCTTGATAAATTTGGCTTTACCGTGCAGGACAAACAAGATGATAACGGTCTATTACCAGAAACCATTACAACGATACAGTTTGTTTTACCTGAAGGCTGGACTTATAAGGACAATGCAGGGACAACGACAGTAGGTAGCAGTGGCGGGACACCGATTATTATCAGTGGTATTACGCCGGCAGATAATGCTGATTTAGATGCTTATTTGGAAGACTTCTCTATTACACCGCCTGCACACTCATCCAGAGATGCTGATTTTACCTTCACAGTAACTACGGTAGATCCGGATGATGATGGTGGTATTGATCTACCAGCAACAGGTAGTCAAGATTTAACGCAAACGGTAGTCGTAACGCCCGTTGCTGAAGTCGTTGGAGGACGTAGTGATAGTGATGCCATAGATGACCTTACCATCAATCCAAGTCATACTTACGCAGCCAACGCTAATGAAGATGCAGCATTTGATCTTAAGAGTGATGGGTTTGACCTAAAAGGCTATTGGAATAATCAGGACACCTCTGAACAAACTTTCGCTCATATGACATTTGGTAATAAGAGTGACAGCGGCTTCACTTCAGTTGAAGGTGCGGTATTTACTTATAATGACGGCAATGGTTTAGTTAGCCTGACTGATAACGGCAACGGTGTCGATATCCCGATGAAGTATTTAGATACAGTTACAGTGACCCCGCCGCGAGACTATAGCGACTATAACCGTACCAGGGGTGCTGAGACAGCAGTAAAAGTTGAGGCAAAAACGGTCGATGTTGACGAAGATGGTGGCGCAACAGATACAGCCATCAGTGGCGGAAGTTACTTAACCTTTAAGGTTAAAGGCGTAGCCGACCCATCCACTTTAGCTGTTGATCCTGCCAAAGGGGTCGAAGATCAGGCAATAAACGGTGGTAATAATCGTGATACTGCTGCGGATATGACAACTGACGTCATTCCTACCGACGGCATTGCACTCAATATCCGCCCAAGCTCGCGTGATAACGACGGGTCAGAGACTTATGATGTGACCATCTCAGAGATACCAAAAGATGGGCAGCTTTATTACACCAATAAAGACGGTGATACACTCTTACTTGATACTACTGGTGGTACGGTAGTGATTGAAGATTACAATAATAGCGTAACTGGGTTGTACTTTGTGCCTGCCGAGAACTTCAGCGGTACGGTAAATCTAAAAGTACAGGCAGTAAGTCAAGAGGATGGCACTAGCGGTATTGCAAGCCCTATTCTTAATCTACCTATCAAAGTTGTTGGCAAGGCAGATCTAATAACCAATGATGACTTAGCAAAAGAGACCGCCACTATCAATGGTAAGGACTATACTTATGTCACTGACGAGGCAACGCTAGATGGTACAGGTAACCATCAGATTGCCTTATCTAGCCTATTCATCAAGGATGTTGCGGATATCGAGGCTTATGATGGTGACAGCCCAGCTGCTGAGCAGGTGGTTTATCGAGTTGAAAACTTACCTGCTGGCTTTAACTTAGCTGGTGCAGGGGTTACCTTCTTTGGTGGCAGTGGTGCTGATCGAGTATGGTCAGTGACACTAGAGGCGCTGCAGAATAATACTGCACAATTAAAGACACCAAATAACTTCGCTGGTGAAATTAACTTTACAATCACGGGTACCACGACAGAGACAGTATCTGGTGACAGTGTGACTCATGATGGTAAACACGTTTCTATTCTAGTGACTCCTGATGCTGCTGATGGCACTATGAATAATCCTCAAGTCGTTGCCACTGAAGATCAGTGGACAGCGGTAGACTTTGCTGCTGCTTTTAAAACTACGGACGCGTCTGCAGGAGATGAAGTACTTGAGAGCATTACTCTTTCAGCTGATAGCTTATTAGCGGCTGATCTCATCTTAAGTGTCGACGATGTAGAAGTGGAGCTGGTTGCTGGTGAGTCTTATACTTATACAGTGAATCAAACCATTAAATTTAAGTATGACGACGCTAAAGAACATAGCGATGATGATGTTAGTATAGACTTTGACTACACTTATAGTGACACGGCTACTTTGACTGATGGTTCAAAGGTTAGTCAATCTACAACACGCAGGGCAACGGTAGAGGTGACCTTCCAAGCGGTCACTGATACACCAAGCATGACCCTGGATGTGACAGATAGCACTATTAATAATAGCGGTACGGATAATACTGCTTCTGTCACCGTATCACTATCGTCACCTGACCAAGATGGCTCAGAGAGCTTTACTCGCCTAGAAGTTAATGATGTTCCTGAGGGTCTGAATGTAGTGGGTGGTATCTTATCAGATGGTATCTGGTACGTTGATGTGCCTAATAACCCAGCCATCACTACCACAGCGCCGACTTATGAATTAGTGCTTGAGCGTAATGACAGCACGGTCAATATACCCAAAGGGTCTTTCACTATTAAAGTGACGGGTATTACACAAGATATTAATGGTCAAGGTAGTGACGGTAGCGAAGCGCGTGTAGAAGGAAGCTTTGATGTTATTTTAGATAGAACGGGCGGTGGTGATGCGCCTGTCAAGCCTGACTTAATAGATAGCTTTACTAGTAAGGCAGAAATACCAGCACAGTTAGAGGATACTGGTTTTACTCTTGGCGATATATTAGATGCGACTCTGAATCCTGCGACCGCTGATACTGTCGACTCTTATACTTTCTCATTGACTGATCTGCCAGCAGGCACTGTATTAGAGAGTACCAACCCAGCGGTGAGTGTGCAACAGATTGGCGGTAAGTGGATTATTAGTGTGGATGATGCTAGTAGCCTCAGTCCAGAAGAAGCTCTTGATGCGGTGACAGTAACCCCGCCGAAAGACTTTAGTACCAACGTGACAGATGGCACCCAAGATTTTACCTTTAATGCCAACTTTACCGTCTTGGATAAAGATGGTGGCGAGGAAAGGGAGCAGGTCAGTGACGTCAATGTCGAAATCAAGCCAGTTACTGATCCTTTGGATGCTGATGGCAAATCAACCACGGTGGCAACGGATGAAGATACTAGCATCGATATCAATATCAACCTAATAAACAGTGCTGATGGTGATTATGTCCTACTAATCAATGGCAAGCTTTACATTCAAGTAGATGAATCTAGTCTATTGACAGGTACTGGTCCTGCTGGAGTGCTGACTGATGCCAATGATAATCCCCTAAATGAGGTGATATTGAATGATAACGAGGTCGGTGATATTCCTGCTGGCACTTACTATGAGCTAGAGGTCGGCACTAACCCTCCTGATAGCGTCACGGTCAAATACACGCCTGCCGAAAACGCCTATGGTAATGCCACTATCACTGTAAATGCTGCTCACAAAGAAATGACAGATGAGGCAGGGTATGACAGTGGTACGCTAACCTATGAGCATGAATATACCGTTGAAGTCTCAGCGCAGCCGGATAATCTAAATATCACTAGTAATAGTGGTGAGTCAATAGCCACAGCTATTGGTGACGAAGATAGCATGATTGCTATCGACTATAAAATTTCCAATATTGATGAAGGTGATATGGCTAGCGTTATTACCTTAGATAATATCCCTAACGGCTATTTGGTCTATTATACTAATACCAATGGCGTTACCGTCTTGGCGAGCAATAATGGTAATTCTGGTGGTAATAAATTATGGTCTATTGACGCCTCCAAACTGGCTAACGTCAACAGTGGCGCAGCAGGTGAAACGCCTAATATATTCATTAAGCCCCCTGAAAATATCAGCGGTGAAGTAACTGGTATCGAGATGAAGGTGGTTAATGACAGCGGTATGATTAGTGATCCTCTAGTGATTGATCTCGATGTGACCCCAGTCGCTGATGGGGTAACTGCTAATCCTTCTACTATTCTTGGTCGTCAGGGTAAGTGGACCACGCTTAACCTAAACGCAGTTATGCAAGACACGGATGGTAGTGAGACCGTTAATATGGTTATCACTGATGATGGCGTTAGCTTAACCGATGATGTCTTACGCTTTAGGGTGAAGAGTACAGGTGAAATGTTGACTGCCGTGTGGGATGATAGTACTAATAGCTATACCATAACTGGTATCACCCCTGAGCAAATAAATGACTTACAAATTCAGTCTTCTGTACCGCTAAAAGGTGATTTGGACTTTGCGCTTAGCACTACCGATAAAGCTACAGGGATGACTGATAGTATATCAACTGAAGTGACTGAAACGGTATCTGTCGATATCGCTTTTAGCAAAACCTTTGTAGGTACAGCGGAGAATGATATCGTTGATGCCTCTGGACAGTCTGTAGCTGTGAATTATAAAGGCGGCGCTGGTGATGACACCTTAATCGGAGGTAGCGGTAATGACTTCCTCGATGGTGGCACTGGTGTCAATACGCTGAAAGGTGGTGCAGGTAACGATAAAATTGTATTCTCTGTAGATAACGCCTTAATGGATGGTGGTGCTGGTAATGATACGCTCCTCATTAACGTTGCTGATACCAGTATCGATTTCAGTAATTTTGACACAGCGGTGTTTAATAGTATCGAAACCATCGATATGACAGGTAACGGTGCGCAGTCGCTGACCAACCTTAGTACCAGTGATGTGCTAGATATCATCAATGACACGGTGATGACCAATAAAGGCTTGGTTATCAACGGTGATAGTGCTGATAGCGTGAGTTTAACTGGTAACGATTGGACGAACAGCGGCACTACCACTCAAGGGGGCAATAGTTATCATGTTTATAGCTTTAATGATAACAATGGCACTCATGAGCTACTGATTCAGACCGATATTACGATTTTATAAACTATGACTAAAAGTTAAAGATATGGCTATAAGGTGCGGCTATCAAAGCGCACCTTATAAGATTATTAATTCCCGCATTAATATTGCATCATTCACCCCAAAGGCTTTAGGTAATCAAGGCTTTTAGGGTGGATGATGCAAATTTTTATCTATTTGCGTTTGATCCTTCAATAGCCGAGCGTAAGCATCCGACCATCCCATCTTTTTTTCTATTAAAAAATGCGAGATAGTGTCCACGAACAAATAATCGTGGACACTAACATGACAACACAATCTCCTAATACACCCAAACGAAGGTAAGCATCCGACCATCCCATCTTTTTTTCTATTAAAAAATGCGAGATAGTGTCCATGAACAAATAATCGTGGACACTAACATGACAACACAATCTCCTAATACACCCAAACGAAGAACTTACAGCGCCGAGTTTAAAGCACTTTTAGTAAAAGAAGCGACAGACTCAGGTCGATCAATTGCCAGTATCGCTCGAGAGCATGGCATCAACCAAAACCTTCTACATAACTGGAAACGCCAGTATCAGCGCAAGCAGAATCAAGCTGACACATTACCTGGTGCTATAAACAGGTCTCATGATCCAAACCCGCACTTTATCCCAATCCATCTTGAGCCTGAAGGTGCGCATCTAGGCTCAGCCTCCGTCATACAAAACATCAAACTGCAAATCACAGCTCGAGCATCTGGGACGATAAACCTCAACATTAGCCAAATAGACACTCAAAGCTTGATTGACCTACTACGAGGACTGCAATGATACCCATCACTCACATCTGGCTATCCACCACGCCTATGGACATGCGATGTGGTAGTGGCAAACTACTGGCCCACATCCTCACCGAGCACCAAAGCATTCGCCCTCACTGTGCCTACCTGTTTTACAACAAAGCAGGCACACGCCTAAAAGTATTCATTCATGATGGGCTTGGCGTATGGCTTTGTAGCCGTCAGCTTGATGACAATAAATTTCATGGCTTAACCAAACAGCTCACCACCACTCAAACTGGTATCAGCATCAACCGTGAACAATTTAATGCCTTAATCAGTGGACTGCCTTGGCGTAACATGGGCAAAGATAAATTAACCCCCATCCTATAAATAGCAGATGACAGGCAAATAAAACTCTGGCAACATATCGCCATGACTGTTGCCAACTTATCCGACTTATCAAAAGACCCCACTTACGCCGAGCTTCTGGTGAAAATCCACCTGCTTGAACAGCGTAATGAGCACCTGCAGCAACAGCTTGTTCAAACAAACACAAGTCACGATCAACTACAGCAGCTTTTTAACCAAGTGGTTGAAGAAAACCACAAGCTATATGAACAAGTGCTTGAGCTCATCGAAAAACAAAAGCGGCTTATTCACCGGCTCTATGGACAAAAAAGCGAAGGCATCACTGCCAGACAAACCCACTTAAACTATGAGGCGGCGCAAGAGGACTTAGCGCATCTTGAACAAATCCGAGATGACTACCTTAGCGGCTTAAGCCAAGATGAGCTTGCCAAGCTCCCTGCTATTGATCGTACTCAGGCAGAAATCCTCATTGATGAGGCTGAGCTTAAAGCCGCCAAAGAGAAGACAGATGAGCTGCCAGCTTCAGCTACTGATCAGCCTAAAAAAACAAAGCGTGCCAAATACACAGTGATTCCTGACAACCTTGAGGTGAAAACCCAGGTTCACGAACCACTTACCACCGTCTGTGACTGCGGCTGTCAAATGAAGCGAATTGGGGAGGATAAACAAGACAAACTTGGCATTATCCCTAAGCAGTTTTATATTGAGCGTCACATCTACCCTAAATGGGTATGCCGTGAGTGTGACATCATTCATCAAGCGGCTACCCCCAAGCAGATTATTAACAAAAGCATCGCCACCCCAGAGCTGCTTGCACACATCCTTATTAGCAAATATGCAGACCATCAGCCCCTATATCGGCAAAATATTATCTATCAGCGAAGTGGGGTAAATATCCCCGATGCTACTATGGCAGATTGGGTAGGACGCTGCGGCGTCGCCCTTGAGCCTTTAGTCAGTCGCTTGCATGAACTATTACTGTCTGAGCCTATCTTACATGCCGATGAAACCCCGGTATCTATCATGAAGAACCATGTAAAGGTAGGTGGTAAATCATTAAAAAAAGGCTATGTCTGGGCGTATCTTACGCCACAGCACAGCTCCTTAAAGGCGGTGGTCTATGACTTTGCTGAAAGTCGTCGTAATGAGCATCCTAAAGCCTTTTTAGATAAGTGGCGCGGTAAGCTGGTTTGCGATGATTACAGCGGGTATAAGTTCTTATTTCATCAAGGTGTGACAGAAATCGTTTGTCTGGCTCATGCACGGCGTAAATTTCATGAACTGCATGTCACTGGGCAAAGTATCGTGAGCATTGAAGCATTAACGTTATTTAGGCAGTTGTATGCCATTGAACGTGAGATTGATGAGCGATTTGAAAAAAATACACCCCCAATACCAAGAGATCCCCAAGTAGTTCGGCAAATCAGGCAAGAAAAAGCCAAACCAATTGCCGATAAGCTGCACCAATGGTTACAAGAAAAAAGACAGTTAACCACTAAAAATGCCAGTATTAGTAAGGCGATGGATTATTGCCTGAAACGTTGGCAGGCGCTGACTCAGTATCTAGATGATGGCAGGCTGCCGATTGATAATAATTGGGCGGAGAATCAGATGCGTCCGTGGGCACTTGGGCGTAAAAACTGGTTGTTTGCCGGTTCGCTGCGAAGTGGGCAGCGGGCTGCGAATATTATACCAATTCTAAAAAATAACACTCAAGTCGCACCACTCCCGCTGAGTGATAGACCTAATTAAGTTAGTCTCATTACACAATGCATTCCAAGCGTCACATGCCGCATCGACAATCGCATCATAACTCTCAAAACAGCGATTAGATAACCAATGCTGTTTAAGGTACTGCCATACCTGTTCAGCAGGGTTAAGCTCAGGTGAGTAGGGAGGCAATTTAAGCATGGTCACATTGTCTTGATCCAAACTTGGTTGGTGCCATAGCGCCCCATCCATAACCACCACGGCATGCCGACCTTCAGGAACAGCTTTACTGATTTCCTCCATATGCAATGCCATGGCTTGCTTATTCACATAAGGTAGAACAAGTCCAACACTCTCACCTGTCGCCGGATTAAAGGCACCAAATAGATAAGTCGATTCAAACTGCTGTTGCCTGACGACTCGAGGTCTTTGTCCTTTATAGTGCCAAACCCTTGTGATAGAGCCTTGTTGGCCAATACGTGTTTCATCCTGAAACCATATATCAACTTGCTTGATATCAACACCATCAGGTAGAACTTGCTTTACCTGCTCAAGGAAGTTTTTTTATATGCCTCCATGACTTTAGGATCTGCCTTAGGATGCTGACTACGCGCAGATATCCAGCTCATACCAATACGTTTCATGAGAGGATAGATCGCTTTAGGGGTATAGTTGGCGTTAAATTGTTCCTTGGCGATTTGTGCGATGTCTTTTGCCGTGAGCCTACCACCACCTCTTTGCTGCTGAGCTTCTACTATCGCTTGTTTGAATGGTTCTATGTCTTTTTCTGCTAAAAGACTCTTTCTGCCTCTGCCAGCTGCGTCATAGACACTAGTGATACCATGCAACCAGTATTTCCTTCTTATGGTATAGACGCCTCTAGGGTTATAGCCAAAGTTCTCTGCTACGGTCGCTATAGGATGACCTTGACTCAGTTGATGCAGCATGAGTAGTCTGATTCGCGCTCTGGCATTGCCTTCTGTTTTAGATAGTTGCAGAAAATCGTGGTCTGTGAGTTTATGATTTCTAGGGGTCTTTTTCGGCATATGATTCTATTATGTTGTTGAGTTGATTATATTGTATATTATTTTGTGGAATTGGTATTATGTCAATCATTCAGTCAGCTCGCTTAAATGGCTTGGATGTGTCTGCTTATTTGACAGACGTGCTAAGACGCCTGCCTACTCAAGAGGATCTGGATGAGTTGTTGCCTCATCGCTGGGTGCCACCGCAATAGGGGTTGGTCGGATGCTTACGCTATGTCTATTAAATCTGTATAGATAAAATTTCCTTCTCAAATTGAGTGAAGCGAGTATAGTCTTTCATTTCATCAATGCCAGCTTGTTCAGCGAAGGATGCATAAAAATCTTTAAGTTTTTTGCAGTCTGAGAATATCTCGATATATAATACTCCCGGAAAACTAGACCAAAAAATTGTAGCAAATAAGATAGAATAACCTTTAGAAAAAGAGGTCTATCTAATGACAAAAGTACGTAAGCGTCACAATGCTGAATTTAAAAGCAAAGTCGCCGTTGAAGCCATCAAAGAACACAAGACCCTCAACGAGTTAACCACAGAATATGGGGTTCATGCAACCCAAATCAGCAACTGGAAAAAGCAGGCTTTGGCAGTTATCCCTACTGCATTCAATACCAAACAGCAAGCCAACGAACAAGCCCAGCAAGCTATTATCGATGAACTACATAGGCAGCTAGGGCAAGTTATAAGCGAAAGAGACTGGCTTAAAAAAAAGTCCTTACAGCTACCCTGAGCACTCGTAAACAACTGCTAGAACCTGACAACAAGGATTTTAGTGTTCGTAAGCAATGTGAATTACTCAGTATCAACCGCTCAAGTCTGTACTATCAGCCAAAGCCCATCAGCGAGCTTGATATTACCCTGATGAACCTGCTTGACCAGCAGTACACCAAGACCCCATTTTATGGGGTTAAACGCATGACAGCGTATTTGAGGCAACTAGGCTATCAAGTGGGAGAAAAGCGAGTTAGGCGCTTACTACGGCAAATGGGGCTAGACGCTATTTATCAGCATCCTAACACGAGTAAGCCTAACTCTGAGCATCAAGTTTACCCGTACTTGCTTAGGCATGTACCGATTAGCCGTTGTAATCAAGTGTGGAGTACTGATATCACCTATATTCGCCTAGCCAAGGGCTTCGTATATTTGATGGCGGTGATAGATTGGTACAGTCGTTATGTTCTAGACTGGTCGCTATCTACCACGCTTGAGGCGGATTTCTGCGTGGATACGGTGAGCAGCTTATTGCACAATGGGTTACGCTGTGAGATTTTTAATACAGATCAAGGCTCTCAGTTTACCAGCCCAAGATTTACCAGACCGCTCATTGAGCAGGGTATTGCTATCAGTATGGATGGTCGCGGTAGGGCACTGGATAATATCTTTGTGGAAAGGCTTTGGCGGTCAGTGAAGTATGAATGCGTGTATTTGCGACAGTTTGAGACAGTCAGTCAGGCAAGAGCAGGTTTGAAAGAGTATTTCGAGTTTTACAATCATGAGCGTTTACATCAGTCGCTCGATTACCATACTCCTGCACAGGTTTATCTGGCTAACAATAGTTCGGATAATAAATCGTTTTATCAACCCAACTCTATCTTAATTTTATGATAATTTGGTCTAGACATTGGGGAGTACCTTAATATATTCAGGTCGTTTTCTTAAAAAGTGCTTTTTAAAAGCGCTACCACTTGTCTTCTCGTCTGATGCTAATTCCGATATTACATTTTTGGCATCTTGAATTAACTGACTTCTATCAACCTCTATAAAATTATCGAGGAATGACATTTGTTCACTAGAAGTAAGGTCCTGATTTTCTTGCTCTGTATTATTAACGTTGGTATTAACACTTTTATTTCCCACTCCTTCAACTTGATTATCCGGAGATTTCGTTGGTGACAAACCTATCTGGTTTGCACCCCCTATTTTATTTAGCTCATCCTTATTAGAGCTACTGGGCTTGTTATGATTAGCTTCTTCTTTATTGTTTGGGTAATCATCACTAGATTCATCTACCTGCCTAGCGATATCCTGGTTTTCCGAGTCCAGAGCATCGGTATTCTCTTTATCATCTTGGGGAGTAGGTTGATTCATTAGAGTATCACTATCAGTCAAATCATTAGCCGCTTGTTGGGCTGGTTGAGCATCACCTTGAGAGCCGCTTATAGAGTTTTCGTCGGTAGATGAGACCGCAGTTTCTGACTCGAGCTGATTAGGGTTAGTATTATTCTTAGTATTCTGACCTTCGGAATCACCTGTCGATACATTTTCTGCTTTTAGACCATTAGATGTATCTTCGCCTGAATGAGGCTTAGTGATTTTTTCTTTATCATTAGTTGTGTTTTGTTCAGGAGTATTCTTTACACTTTGTTGCTCTTGTGGCTTATTTAGACTTTCATTATAAATACGCTCTATTTCTTCAGCCTTAGCTTTGACGTCATTTACGATATTTTGGATATCTTCTTCATTAAAGTTACTTACGGGTAGTTCAGTTCTCTCTAATTCAGAGAAGAAATTAATATCAAACACATTAGATTGCAGTTGACTTATATTTTTAGCGTTATATAGATAGTTTAAATAGCCTTCATCTAATCTTCTACCTAAATAATATATAATAAGTTTAGAAAAGTCAGTTTTTGAATATAGGGTGTCTAAAAACGCTAAGTCTTTCTTCAAGAACTCTAGGTTACTTTCTAAATAATTATTATCCGAAAGGTTGTAATAATGAGCTAAGAATGATGATGCTAAAAAGTGGCTTTCGGAATTAACTATATTATCGAGGAGCACTTTTTCAGATACTAAAAATGGCTGATGAGTCAGAGGGCTATTATCAGTTTGAATATAAGATTCTGCACCATTTGAGTAGGCGTCATCTAACTCCTTAATTTCTTTCCGTAAAGCCCTACAATTGTTGAATATATTTTTATTATTTTTACTTAATTTATAGTTAATGAATAACCAAGGATATAATGTTTTGTTATGAAAGCTCTTTAGCTTCTCAGGTAGCTGTGTATGACCATAGCTTATTAATATATCATTAAATAAATTATTATTAATAAGATCTGGGGTTTCTAAAAACTTAGGATAATCGAGTATTTCAAGAAGTTTATTTCCTTTATCATGATCTCTTAGTTTAATTTGATAACCTACCCACTCAGTCCAGAGACGCTCAATGCTTGGGTCATATCTAACAATAGAGTGAGACTGTAAAATCTCATTTTCTAGCAGATTAAGTGCGTGATGTGTCAATGAATAAAAAGTTTGAACAGCTTGTATGGATATATACAATGTAGAAGAATTTCGCGATATATGGAGGTCTGAGTCGTTATAGTCATCAACCAAGCTAGCTATCAAAAAGCCATCTTCTTCTGTAATTGAGCCGATACTAATCGTACTGTAGCTTAATAGTAGTTCGAAACTTGATTGAGATCCATCAAAATAAGTAATGCGTGATGGTGAAGTACGCAAGTAGCCGAATGCTAGCCAATCCAACCATTCCTTGTGGGTAATAAGTATACAGTTGCTGTTTGCTATAGAATTATTATTGGTGGTGGTTCAAAAAGTAGGCTGACATTAGACATATCCATGATTGATGTAAAAGAAAGCTAAATCAAAGGCTTTAAAGTGATTTTCCAGCTTTTTAGAAAAGTTACAACTTCGCCTAAATGCTCGCCTTACTCGATGTCTGATAGTGCAATTATTACCTTCAATACCGACCGTGAAAAACTTGCCAATGACTTGGGTAAAGCCCTTAAAACCGGTAACAAAGCTATCCCAGGTATCACTAGCGATTCTAGCACAACTTACGCCTAAGGCTTGCAGTTTAGCTTTAAGCTTTTTGACAGTGTTAAGGTCTCGTTTTCCCCACACATAGGCAACAATTTCACCTGTGTCACGGTGATAGGCATAAATTAGCCATTGTTTGTTGGTCTTCTTGCCTACGAATGTCCAAAGCTCATCGACTTCAAGACAGTCGTATTGCCTTTGCTTGGGGGTTATTTGGTAGTGACACTTTTTTAGGGTGGCCAGTACTTTGCCTTTGCTGATTCTCTCAACGCAAGCGATGTCTTTTATGCCACTGCCTCGAACCATAAGATGGCGTATTTTGCTATCTTTTTGGGAGTGACAGCCTTGGTACGTTAAGGCATGGTCGCCAATAAACTGCCGTTTGCAGTCTTTGCATTTATAGTTTTGTTTACCATAGCTTTTGAAGCCATTTTTCTTTATACTGTCACTTAGACAGGCTGGGCATTTGATGTATAGTGTGATTTGCATTTCACTATTTTATCAATTTCTCAGCCTGTTTTTTTTCAGCCTACTTTTTGAACCACCACCTTATTATTTTCCATTAGAATATATCCCAATCGTCTTCTTCATCATCATCTACTAAATGTGGGTTTTCAATTTTCTCATAGCTACCAGCTGGTAAATCGGTGATGTATTTATGAGATGCTTTCC
The DNA here is from genome assembly GCF_020736705.1 of Psychrobacter sanguinis. Lineage (NCBI taxonomy): Bacteria > Pseudomonadati > Pseudomonadota > Gammaproteobacteria > Moraxellales > Moraxellaceae > Psychrobacter > Psychrobacter sanguinis. Next base: position 3,271,845 of record NZ_CP085990.1, on the reverse strand, counting down.
CACTATAGGTTAAGAATAGGTCCTTACGACTCCGAGTTACAGCAACAAATAAAAGCCTTTGATCTAAGCCTGGAGATTTTTCTAAAACGTGTGGAAGTACTATCTGCTTGTTAATAGTCAATTGAGGAACGTAAACTGTATCGAAATCTAACCCTTTTGAGCTATGGTAGGTCATGATAAAAACAATAGGCTGCTTATCACTTTCGTCCAATTCGCCAAAGCTATTACCTAAATACCTATAAGGTAGCTTGTGACGTTTGAAATAGCCATTAACTTGCCTATAGTCAAGTTTAGTATTATGGTCATTTAGATTAACGTCTTCAAAAGGTCCAGCTGGAGATATATTTTGAGATTTATATATTTGATCTCTGCACACGACAAAAAAATCATCCCCACCCGATTTTCATAGGTTTAGGGGTTAAAAAGCTAACTAACTGTCGAAATACAGTCTTATCATTGTTAAAAAACACCAAGCGAAGACCTTCGATCAATAAATCCAGGCCAAGCGCAAACAAACTGGCTTGAGGTCGAGCGTTTGACTTTAACTTGCGTTTTAACGGCTTATCTTTGTCTTTATAAATACCGACATGATAAGCCCAACAAAATGCTAAGGCGTTCACTGCGACTAATTTACTGACCCGATCAAGATGGGTTAAGTGGGTATCTTCAAGATTAAAGCCACGCCCCTTTAGACAAGCAAATAAAGTCTCAATTTCCCAACGCTTAGCATAGCTTGTCATCGCATCCACTGTTTCTAGTTGATTGGTTGCCACAATCACTAAATCATAGTCTTTATCACGCTTGGCAAATACTCGAACCAAACAACCATCGACAGTCAGTATTCGCCCATGTCGATATGTTTCTTGATGGCTAACATGGCGAAATAATTCTTTAATCTGTACCAACTTGCCATGATGATTCTTAACTTTACTGTTCTTCTTAATCCGTATGGCAAAGGGTATGTGATTATTGGTGAGCCAGTTAAACCATTTTTCGCCAACAAACTCTCTGTCCGCTACTATCATCTCAAGGTTATCTTTGCCAAATTGTTTGATAAACCGCTCAATAAGTTCACAGCGTTCAAGATGGTTTGTATTACCTCGCTTATCTAGCATTTGCCAGTATAAGGGGATGGCTATCCCTTTATATACCACCCCTAGCATAAAGATGTTGAGGTTACTTTTACCCCATTTCCAGTTGGTACGGTCAATGGTTAAGGTGACTTTGCCTAGCCTAAATAGTCGATATATCATTAAAGCCAGTTGATCGTAGTCTGTCCTCGCTTCGGCAAAAAATCGCTGTAGTCTGCGATAGTGACTGTCGGTTTTACCACCCTTAGGAAGGTGTCTTGCTATTTTTTTAAGATTACTGCTTTGAGCAGTAATCAGGGCTATTATCATTAGGCTCAAACATGTGATTCTTGCCTTGTTCATACTCAGGTTTTGGGTTAAAGTTTCACTAAGTCTGTTAAAGTTTGGCATGGTCTGATTCGTCTTGAAAATTACTATTATGCCTTTGCTTTAACAGACTTTTTTGTTTTTTTGTCGTGTGCAGAGATATTTGATAAAAGAATTTTTTAATATCTGAATGGTGTGTGAATAATATGCAACTCGGGCTGCCTGGCGCTGCGCGCTGAACCGCATTATCAGCAATCCAGCTAAATTCAGATGCCTCACTGTCAAACTCAACAATTAAGGGTGTATTATCGCCATTTGTATTTTCTGGAGAGCCTTCATTAATTCTGCTATCAGGAAGTATTTTTTTGGCTAAGTCTCTCATGGATTTTGTTAGTCTTAGAATCTCTGTAAAAACAAGCTTATTGGGTTTAAAGATTTCATCGATTTGAGTTTCTTCAGCGCTTCCCTGATAAATACTTTGTTCGCAGTCACCAGCTATAAATAAGAAGTTCGAAAGAGCTTTTATTCTGTTTAAATCATTAGGACTAATGTCTTGTACCTCATCGAGAAATACAAAGTCATACTTCTTTTGGTCCCTTAAAAATTTCGTATGTGTTTGAATGTTTATAAAGCCTTTATTCTCTGCAACAAATGTCTTCTTTATCAGTTCTTTCATGGCATGAGTATACGTAATAAAGCAATAAGTCTCACGAACTCCCAAAGACTTTCGATCTGCCCTTAGTTTAACTGCTAAGTTAGCTAGGACAGTCGTCTTACCAGTACCCGCAAAGCCTTGAACCCAGTAAACGGTCTTTTTACCTTCCCTAACTGACTTAAGCATTTCATTAATATAGCGTGTCTGTCTATCTCTGAGTTTATTAAACGGTATCCACCAAGCCATAGGAACCTCTATTTATTAAGTAAGTTATTATTATTTTTTGTTTGTACAAGATTATTATCAGAGTATACAGATGATTTTTCCTTACTTTTAATTTCTTCAATCAACTTTTCAGCTTTACGTTTTGTATCATCATCATTCAGTATACGACTTATTTTTAGAAGGTCTTCAGCTTCATCATAGTCAATATATCCAAAGTCATAGCCAGACATTATATTATTTTTAGCTTTCTCAAGTAATTCACGACCTTCTTTATCTCCTCTGCTATGCAGAATGCGACCCAATACAATCAAAGCACTATCGTATGAAGGATCATGTTCAAGCGCTAATCTAAGATATTTCTCTTGCTCAGGACCAGAATATCTACAGGATAAGTTATATGCATTAACAGCATTAGGCTTGCGTTTATAAGCTAAATTAGCCCACTCATTAGCTAAATTAGGCCGTCCAGCTCTAGCATATGCATAGCATATAGTCGTTGAATAATCATAGGTACTATCCATTCTTTCAATGCCTTGGTATAGCTCTGCAGCAAGTTCATACGCACCGGCATCTAAAGCGGCATCCGCATATGCTTTTACTACATGTATTCTTGGTCGTCCCTTATAGTCTAATAAGTCTTGATTAAAGGCTTGTTTGGCTTTCAATAATCTAGACTCAGTTTCAGTAAGCTCTTCATTTGATAATGGATTTAGGATGCTTGATGCAACGGTTTTACCTGCAACTGAAGCTGTGATACTTAAAAGTTTTTCTTGGTTGATGGAGGCCGTAACATGAACTTCATCACCTATATTGAAATATTCATTATCTGAGTCAATTGTGATGATACCTAGCAGCTTGTTTTTGTTACCTACACAAATTGGCAATTCGATACTGGACTGCTTACTATTTGCAACAACTAGAGTGGTTTCAAAAGCTGAAGGATTAGGAACAGGAGAGGAGGCAGGTATAATAGTTTCTAAAATTTCATTTTTAGTAATAATATAAATACTTTCTGAAGTTATAGGCTGAATGAAATCTATATCTAATCCGTGATAGCTGAAACTGACCCCTGCCGTCAAATCCGTACACCTAAACTTGGGAGATTTTAATTACGCAGCCTGACGGTAGAAATCAACCCAAACCTGTCTTGGCGATCTCATACCTAAATCTTGCTGAATCCTCGTTTGGTTGTAATCTAACTCAATATATTTGATGATACTGTTAATAGCCTCAAATCGAGTTCTATAATTATGATGATATACCAACTCATTCTTTAAGACGCCCCAGAAGCTCTCTATTGGTGCATTGTCGAAACAATTACCTTTCGCACTCATTGAACCTTTAAAACCGTGTTTACTGATGATTGTGCGATAATCATCGCTACAGTACTGACTACCTCTATCTGAATGCACAATAAGACCTTGGCTAGGTTGTTTATCCTTGATCGCTTTATTTAAGGCCTTACAGACTAAATCAGCCTTCATACGTTTATCGATAGCGTAGCCAACCAATTCTTTGGTATACAAGTCTTTAACACCTGCCAAATAAAGCCAACCCTCATCTGTCCAAATATAGGTGATATCACTGACCCATGCACAATTAGGACGATTGACGCCAAATTGTTGTTTAAGCAAATTAGGATAGATTCGCTTGTTATGGCCTGAGTCCGTTGTCACTTTAAAGCGCTTATGACGTCTACATTTGATGTCATGTTCTTCCTTGATACTACGTACCATATACTTGCTGACATCGTGCCCTTGTTCACTTAAGTGTGCGTGTAGACGCTGATAACCATATCGCTCTTTAGTCTCACTGTGAGCAGCTTTAACAAGTAGCTCACAGTGATTACGATGTATTTGCTGAGTACTGATATCACGCTTCGTCCAGTCATAGTAGCTTGATGGTTTGATATCAAGGATTTTACACATGCTGGTAATGCTAAATTCATATTTGTGATGGTCAATAAAGGCGTACCTTACTGACCGTTCCTTGCAAAGTACGCCGTGGCCTTTTTTAGTATCTCTCGCTCTTCTTGTGCAATCTTTAACTCTCGCTTTAAACGCTTATTCTCTTCAATAACGGCCATTAATTCAGAATCAAACTGTTTAGTACCTTTGAGCTTACCTTGATTAGCTTTCCGTTGCCAATTAGCTAGCGTTTGCATTGGTAGCCCTAACTGCCTTGCTGTGGCACTGACATTGCCACCATTATTTTCTATTGCTTTGACCGCTTCTGCTTTAAATTCTTCACTATATCTCTTAACTTTCTTAGTCATGGTAAACTCCTATTTGTCTTCTTTAGTTTACCAAGCTTTTGTCTACGGTTTTTTCAGCATACATCAGTATTTGAAGTCTGCCAATCAGGGTTATGTTGATGCTCAATTTAATATGGGGGTAATGTATCATACAGGTGTTGCAGGTATTACAGATCTTGAAAAGGCTGCTAAATGGTATATAGAAGCCGCTGGTCAAGGGCATGCAGACGCGAGACATAACCTCGATCTAATAACACTCTAAAACATTAAGTAGTTTCTTTAAGGAATATCCTAGAGCAACCATTCAAGTGCTACCTGTAGTTGGATAATAGACCACTATTTGATTAGGAATATCCAACTACTAAAATATCAGCATGAGATTTCTACTTTCTATTAATAGAGAAGAAAGTACGGCGGTATGGATGCCTCACTAATCTTTTTTCTCAAAGAAATAGAGGTTAAGAATGCTCTTCTCAAGAAGGTATATACCGAATAACATCTAAAATTAGATATCTTATAGAGTGTATTTCAAAAAGAGGTAGCCTCCTCAAGGCTCAAAGAGCTTGTTCAACATTATATTACAGTCAGAAGTATTAGCGCATGTTTTATAATACTCCCGGAAAACTAGACCAAAAAATTGTAGCAAATAAGATAGAATAACCTTTAGAAAAAGAGGTCTATCTAATGACAAAAGTACGTAAGCGTCACAATGCTGAATTTAAAAGCAAAGTCGCCGTTGAAGCCATCAAAGAACACAAGACCCTCAACGAGTTAACCACAGAATATGGGGTTCATGCAACCCAAATCAGCAACTGGAAAAAGCAGGCTTTGGCAGTTATCCCTACTGCATTCAATACCAAACAGCAAGCCAACGAACAAGCCCAGCAAGCTATTATCGATGAACTACATAGGCAGCTAGGGCAAGTTATAAGCGAAAGAGACTGGCTTAAAAAAAAGTCCTTACAGCTACCCTGAGCACTCGTAAACAACTGCTAGAACCTGACAACAAGGATTTTAGTGTTCGTAAGCAATGTGAATTACTCAGTATCAACCGCTCAAGTCTGTACTATCAGCCAAAGCCCATCAGCGAGCTTGATATTACCCTGATGAACCTGCTTGACCAGCAGTACACCAAGACCCCATTTTATGGGGTTAAACGCATGACAGCGTATTTGAGGCAACTAGGCTATCAAGTGGGAGAAAAGCGAGTTAGGCGCTTACTACGGCAAATGGGGCTAGACGCTATTTATCAGCATCCTAACACGAGTAAGCCTAACTCTGAGCATCAAGTTTACCCGTACTTGCTTAGGCATGTACCGATTAGCCGTTGTAATCAAGTGTGGAGTACTGATATCACCTATATTCGCCTAGCCAAGGGCTTCGTATATTTGATGGCGGTGATAGATTGGTACAGTCGTTATGTTCTAGACTGGTCGCTATCTACCACGCTTGAGGCGGATTTCTGCGTGGATACGGTGAGCAGCTTATTGCACAATGGGTTACGCTGTGAGATTTTTAATACAGATCAAGGCTCTCAGTTTACCAGCCCAAGATTTACCAGACCGCTCATTGAGCAGGGTATTGCTATCAGTATGGATGGTCGCGGTAGGGCACTGGATAATATCTTTGTGGAAAGGCTTTGGCGGTCAGTGAAGTATGAATGCGTGTATTTGCGACAGTTTGAGACAGTCAGTCAGGCAAGAGCAGGTTTGAAAGAGTATTTCGAGTTTTACAATCATGAGCGTTTACATCAGTCGCTCGATTACCATACTCCTGCACAGGTTTATCTGGCTAACAATAGTTCGGATAATAAATCGTTTTATCAACCCAACTCTATCTTAATTTTATGATAATTTGGTCTAGACATTGGGGAGTACCTTATTTAGCCTACCTGATCTTTGACATTAAAATAATTCGCCATTACTATCAGCTAGAGACAGCAGAGTGTAAATAGCAGATAGCCAAGGTATTAGTTAAGCCCACGAATAGTCAGCAGAATAACAACTGCGGTTTTAAATTTTGCATCTATAAAACGCAGTGGTGAGATTGTTCTGTTCACTGTTAAAGTTATCCTAATAAAAAAAAGCATCAGTGCTAAGCATTGATGCTTTTTTGCTCCAAATATATTATTGAGACCTTTTAACTGTATTTGTAATTATCTTGCCTTAGTTTTATACCGATCACAATAAACTTACTATATTAACAGGCCTGCCAAATAATCTTTCGTACTCTTTGACTGAAATAATAAATAAATAGATAGGTCTACAAAAACATACCCCTTTAAAAGGTTCACATATATTTAGCTTAGCAAGGAACATTAAATGGCAAAGATATCATTAACAAAGTTCTATATTCCTTATGAGTTCAATAAACAGCACCTATATTTATGCTACTGATATATAAATAAAAAATTAGTCTATTATTAATCGAAAAAAGGCATCAATGTTTGAAGCATTGATGCCTTTTTTCGATTAAAACCTCTAAATAACTTGTATCACGTAATAAAAAGTAGAAATGCCAAAATCTTATTCTTACTTTAATAAGATTTTATGTTCAGTACTTCATGTAGTGTAAAAATGGACTGTTGTTTCTTAACTTACTAAACATACAAAAAATAATATATTTTAATATTTAAGTAATACTTAATCTACAGTGCTTATGAATAAGAGCTATGCTCACTATAATACACATAATTAAAAGGCTTCATATATATACAACATGTAGTACAAAGCTTTTCTAGGTAGTGTTTTTTATTGAGCTGTTAAGTAATATTGATATTGTTGGTTTGTTTTTTAGGTCAGTAAGGTTTAGTAAAAGGATTTTAAAGTGACAAAAATGGTTAGATTGTCCTGGCTGGCGAAGCAAAATATTTTGATAGATGAATCTATAAATGAGCTATATAAACTATATCAATATCATTTGGTCAATGAGATTACCCGCGACAAGCATTGCCACCTATTGCAATATCTAATACAACAACCCATTGCTCTTCACCAGAAAGTTAAAGGATCCTACTGGTTAGCTAATAACTTTGGTCTACTAGTGCTATTAAAAAAAGAATCCCTTTCTCAAAAGCTTCTGGGTAGTAAGTTAGAGATTATTAGTTGGAGTAAGATTAAAAATCTAAAAGTTAACTTAGTGATTGAAACATTGAGCGTTTTACAGGCAATTTCTAGAAAGAGATCAAACCTATGTCATGTTGAGATATATAAGGTACTAAAAAGGCAGTTAAAGCAAGATGAGTGGAACAGTATTTTAGGAAAAAACAAGTTCACAATTGCTGATTATCTAGAGCGGGTTGGCATATCACAGTCTACTTTCGATCGTTCACGAGGTCGTATGCTATGACAGATTCAGTTGAAGACATGGTAATTATCGATTTATCTGATTTAAAGATTGCTTTGGAGTGTGCCACATCAGTGTTAGACACAGAATTATGTGCAGCTTTAAATGAGTTGATAGTCAAATTGCACCTTAGTTTAACTACTGAAGAGACTTTTAAAGGCGAAGAGGTAGATCAGTTAGCAAGCATTAAGTCGTACAAATATGAAATATCACGAAAGTGGTTTAAAGGTAAGTCGTTTAAGCACCAGCTTATCGCAATACTTATAGATGCTGCCAAAAATGACATGCATAAAGCGTTCTGGGTAGCAATAACTGATGTATGCTGAAAAAACCGTAGACAAAAGCTTGGTAAACTAAAGAAGACAAATAGGAGTTTACCATGACTAAGAAAGTTAAGAGATATAGTGAAGAATTTAAAGCAGAAGCGGTCAAAGCAATAGAAAATAATGGTGGCAATGTCAGTGCCACAGCAAGGCAGTTAGGGCTACCAATGCAAACGCTAGCTAATTGGCAACGGAAAGCTAATCAAGGTAAGCTCAAAGGTACTAAACAGTTTGATTCTGAATTAATGGCCGTTATTGAAGAGAATAAGCGTTTAAAGCGAGAGTTAAAGATTGCACAAGAAGAGCGAGAGATACTAAAAAAGGCCACGGCGTACTTTGCAAGGAACGGTCAGTAAGGTACGCCTTTATTGACCATCACAAATATGAATTTAGCATTACCAGCATGTGTAAAATCCTTGATATCAAACCATCAAGCTACTATGACTGGACGAAGCGTGATATCAGTACTCAGCAAATACATCGTAATCACTGTGAGCTACTTGTTAAAGCTGCTCACAGTGAGACTAAAGAGCGATATGGTTATCAGCGTCTACACGCACACTTAAGTGAACAAGGGCACGATGTCAGCAAGTATATGGTACGTAGTATCAAGGAAGAACATGACATCAAATGTAGACGTCATAAGCGCTTTAAAGTGACAACGGACTCAGGCCATAACAAGCGAATCTATCCTAATTTGCTTAAACAACAATTTGGCGTCAATCGTCCTAATTGTGCATGGGTCAGTGATATCACCTATATTTGGACAGATGAGGGTTGGCTTTATTTGGCAGGTGTTAAAGACTTGTATACCAAAGAATTGGTTGGCTACGCTATCGATAAACGTATGAAGGCTGATTTAGTCTGTAAGGCCTTAAATAAAGCGATCAAGGATAAACAACCTAGCCAAGGTCTTATTGTGCATTCAGATAGAGGTAGTCAGTACTGTAGCGATGATTATCGCACAATCATCAGTAAACACGGTTTTAAAGGTTCAATGAGTGCGAAAGGTAATTGTTTCGACAATGCACCAATAGAGAGCTTCTGGGGCGTCTTAAAGAATGAGTTGGTATATCATCATAATTATAGAACTCGATTTGAGGCTATTAACAGTATCATCAAATATATTGAGTTAGATTACAACCAAACGAGGATTCAGCAAGATTTAGGTATGAGATCGCCAAGACAGGTTTGGGTTGATTTCTACCGTCAGGCTGCGTAATTAAAATCTCCCAAGTTTAGGTGTACGGATTTGACGGCAGGGGTCAAACCTTTTATCATAGCTTGTTATTAAAAGCGCATGGAAAAGATAAAGAGTCTGAGCGGCTGATTAAGCGCTTTAAAACAGCCTACTTTTATCAAACACAAAACTACCAGTGGATTTGGAAAGAATTGCCAATCCTAACTAAGGCTGAAGGAGTAACATCTTCTTTTATTTTAGACACTTTTTCTTTAATGCTGGATAAGTTGAACAGAAACAAAACTCAAGTTGAAGCAGACAGATTAAGAGGAATAGTTGAAACTGAAGCAACAAAAAAATTTAGAGATAAAAAGCTCAATCAAATAAACGAAGTTAAAAAATACATAGAAGCTGCGTATTACCCACATCGTAAAAGCCAAAAAAAGCCATCAAAGCCAAAGACGAAATCTAAAAGTAGTGGCACTGATAAAGATAAAGGAGAGGGGCGAACTAAAAGAATCAGACCACCCAAACTCTCAGATAATGTCACAAAAGCACCTACTGCTTCTTTGTCAAATAATATAGACAGCTCAAATAATGGAAAGGATGGGGCAGTAGTAGATACTATCTATTTACAGGATACTACTACAGAGTATTCGACTCTTGAAGAAGCTGTTGATGTCATGCCATCTAGAATTAATACGTACTGGTTGAATCCTCAATTCCAAAAACGTAAATTACAAAGTTTTGGCATAGATGATGTAGATTTTAGCGTTAAACAGCAATACATGAGTTTGCGAGAGCATGAGTTTCTTTCAGATATAAATATGCTTTCACCTGCATCTTGCAAACTTGTATTTAACCAGTTGGCATATGACTTGAAGAGTGAGGATAAAAATACAAGTCTGATGGCGGCACCCTTATTCCTTTCATTAATCACAGCGTGTCCAGTGCCAAGCTTGATTGAAGAGGGTTTTATTGAACAATCAGGGTTATTCTATATAGGTAAACGTAAAGGTTATCTACAGTCGAAACTTGGGGTAACTACGATAGAAGAATACAGTCACAATAATTTAAATAGCACGGACCTAATTAAAATACCTCTGCCTGTTAGTTTGCTAAAAACAGCCATAGAAGCATCTAAAAGCAAAATTAAAATAAAAGACATTAAAGCCTATGTAAAGAGTATAAAAGAAAGTCTCGGGATAGTGTATTTAACCATTTCTAGAATTGAGTCAGCGCTACATTTTCTTTTGAGACGATATGTTGAAGGTAGTAACTCTCATATAGCTGATATTCTTTGTCGGATTGATGCAAGTCAAGCACCCGCTATATTTTATAGTAGCCATTCCCATCAGGAGCTAATAGGGCACTATAAAAAAGCATTGCAACTCCTAAATATACATAACCTTTTTGATCTTTCTTATATCGACAGTTCTTCAGAAGACTTTCTGACAGGCTCGGGCTTTGCATTAAAGACAGAAAGTGTCAGATTGTTTTTTCAACGGCTCAAGAGTTGGGTTATAGAGAGCCAGTGCCATAAACAGCTTTTTAATCGATTCAGTATCTATACATGGTATGGCTTCTGTATATTAACAGGGACTCGGCCTAACAATAAACTACCTAATGCTAAAAGCCTAGACCTTGAAGTTGGCTGGTATCAGGTCGCCGATAAGTCTAATAAAGTGACACAGAACCATAGGTTAATACCACTTTGCGGTTCGCTTATAAAGCTATTTAAACTTTATAGATCCTACCTTGTAGCTATTGATAAGCCTTTCCTTGAAACATTTAGTACAGCTGTCTATTTGATTAAGACGGCTCAAGATATCCCTTTTCTAAACCTCTCAAATACTGAGTTGAATGATTTGTCACCGATTACAAGAGGTGAAGCTTCTAAGATAGTACAAAATCTAACACCATTTCATGATCCATATGGGGTAAGGCATTTCGTCAGAGTGAACTTAGAGCGACAAGGGCTAAGTATGACCTTAATTAATGCAGTCATAGGACATGAGAAGAATGAGGAACAAGCACTGCACTCATATTCCTCAGTAAGTAAAGCAGCAATTAAAAGTGTTGGGTTAAACTTTGAGCAAATAGCTTTAGAGCTTGGTTTACAGGACTTTAGTGACATCATCTACAAGATTATAGAGGTAAATCCTTTTGTTAAAGAGTATATATCCCCCGAAAATAGTTGATGGTTATGCCGAGCCATTTGGCGACCCTGGATATCAGCTACTGGTTGATGAGCATCATGTCAGTACTGCTCGTTATGAAAAATATAAGCACAATGTGGCTCTACAGAACATGTGGGATAAGTGCTTGAGACAGCAGCAAACTTCATATGATGATTATGAAGCGAAACAAAAAAGTCTTAAGTCTGTTAAGAAGTATATAAAAAGATTTTATGAACAATTTTTTATAGGTGCTCAATTATTTACATTTGTATCGCAGGGCTTCTCCTGTACGAGCTATCATCCATGGGATAGGGTTGTAAAAACCTATCTTTCTGATTTAAATAAGAAGAGCCAGGTCTTATCACCGAAGTCATTTGAAGAGTTTCAGGCTATGGTGGCTGATGACCTAAAAAGACATTTTAGTAAAGGCAGACGTTTTGAAACTGCTTTTAATAGGTATGTGAAATTTATTGATTTTATAAATAAAAACTACCTTCTTAAGCCTTCTCATTATGCCTTACCCCAAATTAATAAACCAAGCAGAAAAAATCCTCTTAGTATTGCAGATAGTTGGGTAGCTGAAAGTAAATATATTCATGAAACGATTCAATTAGTAGTCGACTATTGGGGAGAGAAAAAGAGAAATTCTGAAGAAGAGATAATAGCCAGTCTTATTTTTTCAGGCATTGTTTATGGAGGGATAAATGATAAAGACTGGCTATTGCCATGGCTAACTCAATGTCTTAATAATCAGTTACAGCCATTCGTAGACTACACACTACAAACTACAATTAGGTATGGCAGCGCCAAATATGGAAATGAACGGATTGAATATGAATCAGACTCACTGAAAAGACAAAAATTAAATTCAGAACTATTCAACAGCCATCAAATTATCATCGACCCTATCAGCCAGTGCTGGCTGGTACGCTATTATAAATTACCGACCGTTAAGCTCAACAACTGCCTTTCATTAAATGATATTGAAAGGCTATTAAAAGAGTTTCTTGAAACCTTACTCGAGCCACTTAGCATACCAGTACCCACCCTTAGCCAACTTTTAAAATCTGCCAGTTATCATTGGGAAATTCTTCCAGGGGTTAAATTGAATCAAGCATTAGTGAGTGTCTTGCAAGGATCTATTAAGACAGTAGGCTTATTAGAAGATAGTTTTAATAATTTTATGAGTGCTAAGTATAGCTACTGCACAAACCCTTACTCGCTTCATAGTAATAGCTATAGTTTACAAAGAAAAAACTCAAAGGCTCATCTGCCTCCCTCTAAAGTAGATTATAAAAAATCAGACATTGTTAGCTTCTTAAAAGAGCAACTAGAGGAAAATCTTTCTAAAAAGTACAGGTATCCTACTTTTATTAAAAGTAACGCGACATTTAATAAGTTATCCATACTAATCAATGAACCGATTGTTTTAAAAAACTGGTTTATTTATGGCATAAAAAAGGAGATTAGTGCTCAGCTGATAACTAATCGAGAGCTATATGAGAAAATTTTGGTTCATTGGGTTATTGAGTTACTAAAGGAGTCACAGAAGCGTCAGCTAAAAACGATTAATGGATATCTTGGTAAAGTAGGTAATGAGTGGTGTTATTTTATGTCTCTAACCCAAGAAGACTTAACTAACTGGGATGAGGAAGATTTCATTGAGTTTTATGACGGCTTGTTAGAATTCAAATCCGTTGTTCGAGATAATAAAGCCATCGATCAGCCCGCTAATCTGCTCCAACGTATACATAACGTAGGTGTTAAGTTTTATGGATTTCCGGCTGTGACGATTGAGCAGGCAAAAATGCAAGTTAAAGTAAGAGCAGAGTGGCTTTCTGTTCAAGGTTATCACAGCATTCTTAGACAAATACATTATTCGGCTGAGCCTACAGAAAGGGACATGCTGATGCTTTTAATAGTTTTGACCTACCGCTGTGGTTTTAGAAAAAAAGAGCTGCTTGGTATTCAAATTAGAGATATAGAGGGGTTACAGTTAAATGAGCCCTCTATCATTGTGAGGTCTAATACCTACCGTGAATTAAAAAACCAGAGTAGTAAGCGTCGTGTTCCTATCTATGCATTATTAACACCCCGTGAGTTGGCTTTATTCAGTCGCTATGTACTATCTAAAATAGGCCAAGGCTCTGGGACTTATTTGTTCAGCACGATGGCATCAAAACATCCAATAGATGCAGACGTGCCATTAGAGCTTTTACGAACGATGATGGGCTATGTAGGTGAGAGTAGAGCGATTACTTTTCATGGTTTACGGCATACAGCAGTTACTAACTTAGCTATTCTGACCAGCGCTAGTCCCAGATTGGTTACTGCATTAACAGGATACTCGGAGAAAGATATTAAGAGAGCTTTGACGGGTCTAAACGGTGTAAATCACGATGGATCTGATAAATGGAAGGCATTAGCACGAGTGGTGGGACATCTTACTCCAAGCCGGAGTTTTGAATTTTATTATCATGCAGCTGCTCTAATCGCAACTTATGAGCTGGCTAATGCTGATATTAAGCTGCCCAAAAGAGCTTTTATCAATATAACAGACATTAAAAGTAGGGCTCTAAAAGACAATAAAATTGTCTCGGATGAGAATGGATATGTTTCCATCAAGTCTGCAGTGCCTTGGCTATATAGACAAGTTACTCAGCCTACCCAAGAGCGTCGAAAGCCGATTAAACATAATATTATGCTATCGACTCTTGATGATCAAACAGAGTCGGAGATTTTTGGAGTGGCTATTTCTGATACATTATTAACACGATATGCTATTCATCAAGTATTAACGTTGTTGACTACAATAGAGAAGAGTTATCTCAATCCAAGTCCTAATGCTAAAGACAGAGTTGCAAAACAGACAATGTTATCTGGATCGTCAAAGGCAGTAATTAAACCAGAAGATGCTGAAGAGTTATATAGAAGAGCTAAGATTATATCGAAAATAAGTTCCTCAACGCTTCAAAAAGAGAGCTATCGCTTCGTTACAGATAAGCATAAATTGCTGCCAATGCGTATTTATGAGTATATTGAACACGAATTAATGGCTCTGATGTATAAAGGGTTTTTAAAGCTAAGGGAAGATTGTTGGAAAGATTATAACTGGTACTTGCATATAGTGGCGCAGCGCATAACGTCGACTCATGCCAATATATCTTTCCCATTAAAGGAGTTTGAAGAGCTTAAACGCTTCGTAAAAGACTTAGTAGTGGTGAAGAATGGGTGTTCCCAAGTGACTTGAAAAGAAGTAATGATCATGTCAAAGACTTAAGCGGTAGTTACAAGACTATCTCTCAAAAGGCTGGCTTGTATATTACACCTCATGATTTACGCCGCACATTTGGCACAGTGGCTAATAGTTTAAACGTTAACTACCCTGTACTAAAAAGACTATTAAACCATCGTGAAGCAAAGTCTAGCGATGATGTGACATTACAATACATTCAAGTATCACAGCGCCAGCTTCGAGATGCTTTAAATGAAATAGAGGCCTTATACTGCAAACGTATCAACCTGAGTCAGAAGGATGTTATTGAAAAATTACTGTAGATTAAATGGTTGAATAAACTATGCTTTCATAAAATCTCAGGTATAAAAACCAGTAAAACTAATAGTATTATTCTGTTCAGAAGAATACACTTCAAGGTTTTTATTATCTCTAGTTCTATGACTTCAGAATTCCGAAATCCCTGTATGATATAGATCTTAACTATTTCTAATGGTTTTTTAAATTGTTAGGTGGATTGATTATTATCGGGGTTTGATGCTGATGCCAGTTTGAGTGGTGGTGAGCGGCTTGGTTAAGCCATGAAATTTATTGTCATCAAGCTGACGGCTACAAAGCCATACCCCAAGCCCATCATGAATGAATACTTTTAGGCGTGTGCCTGCTTTGTTGTAAAACAGGTAGGCACAGTGAGGGCGAATGCTTTGATGCTCGGTGAGGATGTGGGCCAGTAGTTTGCCACTACCACATCGCATGTCCATGGGCGTGGTGGATAGCCAGATGTGAGTGATGGGTATCATTGCAGTCCTCGTAGTAGGTCAATCAAGCTTTGAGTGTCTATTTGGGCAATGTTGAGGTTTATCGTCCCAGATGCTCGAGCTGTGGTTTGCAGTTTGATGTTCTTTATGACGGAGGCTGAGCCTAGATGCGCACCTTCAGGCTCAAGATGAATTGGAATAAAGTGCGGGTTTGTTGGATCATCTGGTCTGCTTATAGCGCCAGGTAATGTGTCAGCTTGAGCATGTGCCCGCTGATACTGGCGTTTCCAGTTATGTAGAAGGTTTTGGTTAATGCCATGCTCTCGAGCGATACTGGCAATTGATCGACCTGAGTCTGTCGCTTCTTTTACTAAAAGCGCTTTAAACTCAGCGCTGTAAGTTCTGCGTTTGGGTGTGTTAGGGTATTGTGTTGTCATGTTAGTGTCCACGATTATTTGTTCATGGACACTATCTCGCATTTTTTAATAGAAAAAAAGATGGGATGGTCGGATGCTTACAACGCTTCATAAGTATTACTCAGAAGTTATTACCTAACAAGCATGTATTAGTTACTACTAATAAAGAGCTACTTTCTAAACTCAGTAGCCTCGAATCTGTGAGAGGAATTAAATACATAAGCGATGATATAGTCTCTACATATTTAGTCGGAGTTGGTATACCTAATACCGTTAAAGATACATCAAAAAAATGGAAGTATTCTTCGGTTCTAAGATTTGCTGTGCATATGTTTTTAATTATGGATGAGGATATTCCGTTGAAAGACTAATAGTAAGCCTCATCGTGGAATATTATTTTACTATCTCATCGATCAGATAAGATCTAGCAGGTATCAATTCGCGCTTTCAACATCTTCCCGAGTGATATTGACTCAGCATATGAAATAAATAGAGTACGTTTAAAATACGATTAATTAAATATATATATAGTTTATTGAACTGTATATCTGATAATCTATTTTTATGTTTCTTTAATTGGCAATAAAAGCTATGAAAACAAAAATTCTAGGCAAACTAAACCCAAAAAGCTACAACCCACTACCTTTCTTTATTGAAAAGGTACCGGCAGGATTTCCTTCGCCGGCATCAGGTTATATAGAAGCCAGTATTGACTTGAACGAGCTTTGTATCAGCCACCCCAACGCAACCTTTCTAGTGCGCGCCGGAGGATTGTCTATGATTGATGCAGGCATTTATCCTGAAGACCTATTAGTGGTAGATCGTAGTCTAGAGGCTCAACACTGTGACATTATTGTTTGTGCGGTTAATGGTGAGTTCACTGTTAAAGAGCTTTGTCTTGAGCCAACCCCTAAACTAGTCGCTTATAATAAAGATTTTGATGATAT
Organism: Psychrobacter sanguinis; assembly: GCF_020736705.1. NCBI lineage: Bacteria > Pseudomonadati > Pseudomonadota > Gammaproteobacteria > Moraxellales > Moraxellaceae > Psychrobacter > Psychrobacter sanguinis. The sequence goes on along the minus strand of NZ_CP085990.1, from coordinate 3,254,930 downwards.
TCCATTGAGTGATGATATTGAATTTGAAGTCTTCGGTGTGGTCAAGAACATTATTAGAGAGCTAAAGCGTGGCCGTGGTCAAAATCGCCGTGCTGATTTCTAAGAATAACTCTTCTACTAAATGTAATATACTTTCCTCATTATTCCTTCCTTGCGCTACTTTTAAAAAATAAACGACAACGAACGTCGTAAAGAATCATTAGTCGCTATTTTTTATCTGTTAATTCTTGCTATCTTACTAAAGAATAACCCTGATACCTTTATTGATTTAATTATCATAGTGTAGGCTAGATAAGGATAGCTCATGTATGCCCTGATTGACTGTAATAGCTTCTATGCCTCCTGTGAGAAGCTGTTTAGGCCTGACCTTAAAAACAAGCCAGTCGTTGTGTTATCAAATAATGATGGGTGTATCGTTGCTCGGTCCAAGGAGGCTAAGGAGTTAGGTATCAAAATGGGCGTACCTTACTTTCAAGTTAAAGAGTTTTGTAAAAGAAATTACGTTGAGGTATTTAGTTCCAATTACGCACTTTATGCCGATATGTCTCAGCGAGTTATGAGTACTTTAGAGTCGTTGTGTCCTACTGTTGAAGTCTACTCAATTGATGAAGCCTTTTTGTATTTAGCTGACTATCCTGTGGCCATGCAAGACTTAGATGCTTATGCCAAAAAAGTTAAATATATTGTTGAGCGGTACACGGGCATTGCAGTTGGGGTAGGTGTTGGTGAAACTAAAACTCTGGCTAAGTTGGCCAACTATGCGGCCAAAAAGTATCCTGCTACCAAAGGGACATGTGTGCTCACTAATCCCAGATGGATAAGGCGCCTGATGCAGATTACGGATGTAGGGGAGGTGTGGGGGGTTGGTCGACAGTATAAAAATAGGCTCAATACAATGGGCATTGAGACGGTATATCAATTGGCCGTTTGTGAGCCAGGGAAAATACGACAGCACTTCGGTGTGGTGTTGGAGCGTACTTGTTTAGAGCTTAATGGACAGGCATGCTTGGGTATGGAAACCGTTGAGCCTAAGAAGCAAATCATTTCCTCCCGATCTTTTTCGACACGTATTACTTGTCAAGAAGAGCTGGCGGAAGCGATATGTGGTCATGCTGCAAGAGCAGCCGATAAGTTACGTCGTCAACAAAGCGTATGCAGCTTTATGACTGTGTTTGCTAAGAATAGTGCATTTAATAAACGAGAAAGATATACGCCTATATCGGGCCAATATCAATTTGACACGCCAACAGCAGATACTAGAAAGCTGGTCGCTGCTGCAAGAGTGGTGCTAGCAAAAATCTATAAAGATAATATTCGTTATGCTAAGGCAGGGGTGATGCTATCAGGGATTTGTCAGCATGATGAGATACAACTTGATTTATTTGAGCAAGAAGAGGCAAGCGGTGCTAATACTGATAAGAAGCAGGCACTTATGGCGGTGATGGATGAGCTTAATACAAAGTATAAAGCAGACAGACATCAGCAAAATGCTTTGTTTGTCGCCAGTGAGGGAATAAGAGAGAAGCAGGAATGGCAAATGAATCGCCAGCTATTGAGCCCTTGTTATACTACTCGGGTTAGTGATTTGCTTGTTGTTAAGTAATTTAATTAATCATAAGTTATGGGTTGTTTTATTAAATGCTTATGACAGGATTGCACCTAATTGATATGATTACAGAATTTACTAGATTAACTGAGGGTCGCGAACGATATGATTGATGCAAGTAGAGGTATACATGACATTAGAGATTATGTAGGCGACTTAATAGGAGGAAGTCTGTTAATAGCAGAGACTCGTATTATTGCAGAGACTCTGCTAAAGCAGTTGCCTGAAGATGAATGGCGTGCCTTAGTCATAGACCAAAACATTCTACAGAAAAAATCTGTAAAAACCTCTAGCCGTTACGTTCGTGTAATTAGGACGCGCATTGAAGGGCTAGGTAAGGACTTTATGAGTGCACTGGTTACTTCTACGGAGCGAGCTTACATACAACTCTTATTGGTTGCAGTTATGATTAACTCTCCAATAGTAGAGGATTTTATGAGGCTAAGCTTGGCGGAGGCTAAAAGAACTTATAAGCCTAATCTACCAAGTACTGCTTGGCAAGATTTCTATGAAACACAGTCACTGAAGTATCCTGATCTGAATAATTACTCTGAATCAACCATAAAAAAACTGGGGACTAATGTTATCAAGATATTAGTGCTTAGTGGATATCTTAGTGATGCTAGAAAAAGAGAGATTTATCCGGTGTATCTAATGCCAGAAGTAAAGGAGTGGTTGCTACGCTTAGATAGAGCAGATTTAATCGAAGTTATGGAGTGTACTCTATGAAAGCTTTACAGCGTCGCTTAGACTTAATCATTGATAGGATTGAAAGCCCAAAGTTTTTAAAGAATGATGGGCTAGGCAATGAGATTGGCTTTTGGGTTTTTGACTACCCTGCTAAGCATGAGTTGTTGGTTCGCGAACATTTACAGTTAATGACCAACAGGCTTCAGAGTAGAGGGTATAAATTTGAAAATTTAAACATATTTCAAGTCCTTGTCACGATGTTAGAAGAACGAGGTCTATTTGAGCGTGCATGCCAGCGTGAGAAAAAGGTAGGTGTTGAAGCCATTAAGAAAACTCTTTCAGGACCTTTAAGTCAGGAGAAAGTAGCGAAGTTCATAGCAAGTAACTATGATATTGAAGAAATGGATTTTCTTATTCTATCAGGACTAGGAAGTGCTTGGCCATTGGTTAGAGGTCATGAGTTGTTGAGTGCATTGCAGGATGTTATGGGAAGCACACCGATGATCTTATTTTACCCTGGAGAGTATAGTGGTACAGACTTGCATCCTTTTGGAATAATCGATTCGCAAAACTACTATCGAGCTTTTAAGTTAGTTCCTGAGTCTGGCAATGAAAGTAAATATTAATAATAAGCTATAAAGTTGAGAGGGAAATATGAATATTGAAAGTATTTTTTCTAAGAAGTTAACTCGGAATATTAACGGTGTTGTTAAAGCAGAGGAAAGAGATAGTGAACAGATATTTGTTGAACTAGACGAATATGTAGTAACTCGCGAACTACATAAGCACTTTAATGATTTCTTTGATGTTTATTCCCCATCAGGTACATCGCAAGGTGTTGCTAGCTCTGGAGATAACGGGGTTTGGATCTCGGGTTTCTTTGGTTCAGGTAAATCCCACTTTTTAAAAATACTTTCGTACTTATTAGAAAATAACGTTGTTGAAAAAGATGGTCAGCATCGTAGAGCGGTTGATTTTTTTGAAAATAAAATCAACGATAATATGCTTTGGGCTAATATTCAAAGCGCAGGTGAAAAAAATACCGATGTTATTTTATTTAATATTGACTCTCGAGCTAATACTGAAGATCGTGAAAATGCCATCCTAAAAGTCTTTTTGAAAGTTTTTAATGAGCGACTAGGTTATTGTGCTGATTTTCCTCATATTGCGCACTTAGAGAGACAACTTGATGAGCGTGGTGAATATGAGGCATTTAAAGAAAAGTTCGCCGAATTATCAGGGTCTGTATGGGAAGATGAGCGTGATGCTTATGACTTTTATAGAGATGAAATAGCTGAAGCCCTAAGTTTTGCTACTAAGCAGTCCTTAAGCTCTGCTACGCAAATGATTGAAAATGTAGAGGAGAACTTTCCATTAGATATTCAAAACTTTTGTAAGTGGGTAAAAGACTATTTAGATTCTGAAGAAGATAAAAATATTCTTTTCTTGGTCGATGAGGTAGGGCAGTTTATTGGTCGAAATACTCAGATGATGCTCAAGCTTCAGACCATTACTGAGAACTTAGGTACTTACTGTAATGGAAGGGCATGGGTTGTTGTTACCTCTCAGGCAGATATTGACGCCGCTATTGGGAGTATGAACAAGGGTGAAAGCCAAGATTTTTCAAAAATTCAAGGTCGATTCAAGACGCGCTTAGCATTGTCTAGTAGTAATACCTCAGAGGTTATTCAAAAAAGATTGCTGTCTAAAACGGACAGTGCTGAGGCTAGACTAAATGAAATCTTTGCTGAAAAGGGCGACATACTTAGAAACCAACTGTCTTTTGATAAAACCACAACAGCAGAGTTAAAAGGCTATACCGATAGTAAGAGCTTTGTAGATAACTATCCGTTTATTCCTTATCACTACATACTTGTACAAAAAGTTTTCGAATCTATTAGAACCAAAGGTGCTACAGGTAAACACCTTGCGATGGGTGAGCGCTCATTACTAGATGCTTTCCAGAATGCAGCTAAGCAAATTAAGGACAAAGAGCTTAATGTATTAGTGCCTTTTCATAGTTTCTATGCGGCGATTGAAAGCTTTCTGGAACCAGCTGTAAAGAGAACTATTGACCAGGCTTTAGAGCTAGACTCACTCTCTGAGTTCGATGGAAAAATTCTAAAAACGTTATTTTTAATACGCTATGTAGATATTGTAAAAAGTACTTTGGATAACTTGGTTACCTTATCTATTAGTACGATAGATGAGGATAGAATAGCGTTACGTAAAGATATTGAGGAAAGTCTTGGTCGTCTAGAAAGGCAGCTTTTAATCGCTAGAAATGGTGATGAATTTATATTCTTAACAAATGAAGAAAAAGAAATTGAGAATGAGATTCGTCATACTGACTATGAGATTTCTGAGGTTTCAAATAAATTATCTTCTATTATTTTTGATAATATCCTTAAAGGTAATAAGGCCTATCGTTATCCGGTGAATAAACAGGATTTTGCAATCAGTCGTTTTTGTAATGGGCACCCTAAAGATGGAACTCAGCTTGAAGACTTGGTTTTGCAAGTGATATCCCCTTTAGATACTGACTACAATAACTTCTCAACCGATCATTACTGTAAAGAATATAGTCTTAAGGATAATGGTAGCGTATTGGTTAAGTTAGGAGAAGATAAACGACTATGGGACGACTTAACTACTTATGTGAAGACTGATAGATTTCTAAAGCAGAATTCAGGTCAAAGACGTGAGCAAGAGCATTTGCTAAGAGAAAAGCAAATGGAAAACATTGAGCGAGAAAAGCGTTTTATCACTGAGTTTGAGTCTTTGCTTTCTGAGGCAGATGTGTACGCCATAGGTGCTCAAATACCTAAGAAGTCGTCTTCTCCAGCAGCTATTTTAGAGGAAGCTTATAAGTACGTTATTGAGAATACGTTTGGAAAGCTGAATATGTTGAAAGCTTCAGATGGTGACGTATTAAGAGAGATTAATGCGGTTCTGACAGCAGATGATTTGGCTCAGATTGGTCTTGATCTTCAGACAGAAGAGAATAACCCTTCAGCTTTACTAGAGGTTGAGCAGTATATATCGCTAAACTTCGAGCGTAATATTCCTGTCACCTTACGTGATATCGTGACTCATTTTAGTAAGCGTCCTTACGGATGGCCAGATAATGACATTTTACTTCTTGTGGCAAGATTGGGGCTGGCTGGCAAAATCTCCTTGACTTCCAATGGTACGAATCTACCACTTAAAAAAGCTTATGATGCTTTTACAAGTGTTAGAAAGCGGGCTGAAGTAAGGGTTAATAAAGTAAGAAGTCATGGCGAGCACCAACTAAGAAAAGCAGCGACCTTAGTTAAAGACTTGTTTGGTAAAACTTTTACGGGATCTGAAGAAAAAGAACTCTACTCTTTGATAACTACTGAACTAAATGCTTGGTGTGAAAAGCTTAAGAAATATCAGAGTGTGGCTCAAAGCGGTCAGTTTCCTGGCAAAAAAGACATAGAAAGAGGCATTGTTTTAATTTCGGGCATATTAGAACAAGGTAATAGTTACTCACTGATCAGTCGTTTTATTGAAGATCAAGAGCCTCTAATGGACTTCGCAGAGGATTTTGAAGACCTCGAAGACTTCTATGACGGTCAAGTTGATACATGGCGTCAATTGGATTTGGCATTGAATCAACGCTTTAAGGCAAATAGGTCTGTATTAGTAGAGCATCCCGAAGCAAAAAAAGCCATTGAGGAGCTAGAGAGCATCTATGCTATGGCAGAACCCTATGGCAAGGTTCGCCATATTAAGCCTTTGATTGAGAATATTGAAGGTATCAATAGTGAGCTGATTGAGCAAAGAAAAGAACAAGCGCTTAAGAGTGTTGACTCAAAAGTTGACAATATTCAAAGAGCGTTAGATCAAGCTTCAGCACCTTCTGAGGTTAAAAATAAAGCTCTATATCCAATAAGACAATGCATTGAAAGAATAAAGCAGACAGACTCTATCCATCAAATAAAGAGCGAAGAAGCAGACTCTGTTGATTTAGAGTATCAAGCATATGATGTCATTAATGAGTATATCGAAGAACAGAATAGCCAAGCTGATGCTGCTACTGGAAATGTCGACTCTACGGATATAGGGACTAATCATATTGAACCTACCTCTATTACCGCTCCTTTAAGAAAAACAGTGACTATTAGCCCAAGTCATTTGATGAAGTCTGCTATACCTAATGGTGTAATTGAGAAAGAAGAAGATGTAGAGGAATATCTATCTGTATTAAGAGACGCACTAATGAAATCTGTGGTCAACGGCGACAGAGTTATTATTAAATAGTAGATAACTTTATCTAATCTGAATTTACGAAGGGTTATGGCATGTATCAAGCAGGCGGAACAATTAAAGACTTATTGGACAAGGTAGCAGAACAGCAGTATCTGCTACCTGCTATACAGCGAGAGTTTGTGTGGAAGCCAGAGCAAATATGTAGGCTTTTCGATAGTCTATTACAAGATTATCCCTTTGGTACTTTCCTGTTTTGGAAAATAAAGCCTGAAAATCGTGAAAAATATCAATTTTATCAGTTTATGCAACACTATCATGAGCGTGATAATTATCATTGTGAAAATGTTTCTAAACTACCTAATAGAGAGTTTACAGCGGTATTAGATGGTCAACAAAGGATTACTGCACTAAATATAGGTTTGCGAGGTTCATTTGCCTGGAAATTAAATGGTAAATGGTGGAGCAATGATGATGCCTTTCCAGTGCGGTATCTATATTTGAACTTATTAGGTGAGCCTAATTTAGAAACAGGATCTAAATATCAGTTTGAGTTTCTTACTGAAGATAGAAGCAGTAACGTTTCAGATTCTGAGTATTGGTTCAAAGTTGCTAGAATTATGAATGAAGATGAAGATGATCTTGTAGATGAGGTACAAGATAGTGAGGTATTAAATGCTGATCAAAAGAGAGAGGCTAGAAAGGCTTTGCGTGAGCTTTACCGTACTATCCATTTCAAAGATAAGATTGCTTACTATGAAGAAAGTGATCAAAGCTTAGAAAAAGTGCTTAATATTTTCATTAGAATGAATAGTGGTGGCACCACGCTTTCTTACTCAGACCTTTTATTATCAATTGCTGTGGCTCAATGGGATGATTTAGATGCTCGAGAAGAGATTCATAGCTTAGTTGATGAGATGAATAGAGTAGGGGATGGCTTTAATATCTCCAAGGACTTGGTATTGAAAGCAGGTCTTATGCTTTCTGATATTGGTAGTGTTGGCTTTAAAGTAGAGAATTTCAATAAAGAAAATATGGCTATCTTGGAAGCGAACTGGCATTCAATAAAAGAAGCACTGATATTGTCAATGCAGCTACTGGCAAGCTATGGATTTAATGCACAAAATTTAAGAGCCAATAGTGCAGTACTACCCTTAGCCTATTATTTATACCATCGTAAGTTAGATTTGTCTTATTTGTCCCGTGTAGAGCATGCTGAAGATAGAGAGCGTATCCGTCACTGGTTAGTACGTTCTATGCTTAAAGCCTCAGGGATTTGGGGAAGTGGGTTGGATACGCTTCTAACCTTACTTCGTGCAGATATCCAGCAATTTGGAAGTGATAAATTTCCGGTTGATAAAATTGAATCTACTATGCAGCAAAGAGGTAAATCATTACGCTTCGATGATGAAGAGATAGCTGAGCTGGCTGAGCTTGGTTATAACAATCCTAGAACATTCGCTCTACTAACATTGATATTTCCGGGATTTGACTTCTCACATCACTTTCATGTTGATCACATTTATCCCAAAGGGCTGTTTACTAAGAATAAACTTACTAAAGCAGGAGTATCTGAAGAGTTACAGGATCAAATGATTGAGGCGTCTAATAGGTTGCCTAATCTACAACTACTTGAAGGCTCAGTTAATAACCAAAAAAGACAAAAAATGCCACATGACTGGTATTTGCAACAGTGGCCAAATTCAGAAGCCAGAAAATCACATTTACAGTCACAAGCGATCTCTAGCCTTCCAGAAGACTTACAGGACTTCATGAGCTTTTATAATCAAAGACATGAAACTTTATTAGCACGTATAAGAATGGCATTGAGCTCTAAATAAACTTTTAAGCTCTATAATCAAACCCCTCTATACAAATAAAACCAATTGAACCAAATAAAAGAAGAGAATCATGGAAACCAGTAACATCAAGAACTATGCCCCTAGAGCACGTGTGGCATTTATGGATGCCGTTGCCAAACGATTGAACACCTTTGGTATCAGCGCGAATAAGAAAGGCGAGCTGCAAGTTATTGATGCGTTGGTCCAAGGTTCAGTGTTACAAATCGGTGATAACAACTTTGATAGCAAGCTTGCCTCAGCCAGGCAGCGTTTGGTTCAAAAAAGCGAACAGTTAGGCTATGCACAGTTGGTTGAGCAAGTAGCCTATACTTGGTTTAACCGTCTATGTGCCATTCGCTATATGGAAATACACGGCTATCTAGGTCACGGTTTTCGAGTATTGTCTCATCCAAGTGGTGACGCACGATTTGAAATATTAGATCACGCCCAAGATGCTGCAGAAGAGCTTGGACTAGATCGAGATCACATCATTGACTTAATGCTCGCGGGTGATAAAAACGAAGAGTTGTACCGTGAACTGCTACTGGGCCAGTGTCACAAGTTGCATGAAGCCATGCCGTTTTTATTTGAATCTCTTAATGACGAAACAGAGCTGCTATTACCAGACAATCTTACCCGTACCGACTCTATACTTCGTGGTCTTGTGGATAGTATTCCAGAAGAAGACTGGCAACAGGTAGAGGTAATAGGCTGGCTTTATCAGTTCTATATCTCAGATAAAAAAGACGAGGTTATCGGTAAAGTCGTTAAAAGCGAAGATATTCCAGCAGCGACTCAGCTATTCACCCCCAATTGGATTGTTAAATACCTCGTACAAAACTCAGTGGGTCGTCACTGGCTACAGACCTATCCTGATTCACCCATCAAAGAGGAGATGGAATACTACATTGAGCCTGCTGAGCAGACAGACGAGGTCAATGAACACTTAAAAGCCATTACCCCAGATTCAATAGATCCAGAGAGTATCAAGGTACTCGACCCTGCAAGTGGGTCAGGACATATCCTCATTGAAGCTTATAACGTTCTTAAAGCCATCTATGAAGAGCGTGGCTATCGCTCAAGAGATATCCCTAAGCTTATCCTAGAGAACAATATATATGGTTTAGATATTGATGACAGGGCCGCCCAGCTATCCGGATTTTCACTGATGATGATGGCGCGTCAAGACGATAGACGTATCTTTAGCCGAGACGTTCAGCTAAACGTGCTGTCATTGCAAGAGACCGGCCATCTAGATTTGCCAAAGCTGTGGCAAGACTTAAACCTATCAGGTGAGTTCGGCAGTGGCCAAGTGCAAGACATGTTTGGTGGTGATCTGGACTTAAGTTCATTTGAAGCTGACAACCGCTATCAGCTGCTACAGCGTAATATCGAACGTTTTAAGCAGGGCAAGACATTTGGTTCGTTAATTGAGGTGCCAGCAGCAGAAAATGAAGCGCTAAAAGAGCTGTATGAGAGTTTGCGTAAGCTTGCAGAGCAGGGAGACTCAATACAGCGTGCTGCGGTGAATGAGGTTATCGATGTAGTGCATCAGGCGCTGATCTTGTCCAGCCGATACGATGCCGTTGTAGCTAACCCCCCGTATATGGGAAGTAAAGGGATGAATAAAGCCCTTAAAGATTTTGCTAAACGAGAGTTTCCTGATAGTAAGTCTGATCTTTTTGCTATGTTTATGGAACTGGGGATATCGCTAATAAAGCAGACCGGCTCTATTGCTATGATTGTTATGGAAAGCTGGATGTTCTTATCCTCTTATGAGCGTCTTAGAACGAGGATTGTAGAGCAAAATACCATTATTGATTTAGTTCATATGCCATATAGTGGTAAAGGACGAACGCCTCTTGGAATTAATTTTGGTACGTCAGCCTTTATAGTTACAGGCATTCATCTTAGTCACTACAATGCTAATTTTTCAGCCGTACGTTATTTCGAAACAGATATCAATAATGTCCCATTAGAATTTCCCGTAGAAAATGAGCTTTTATCAATTTCAAGTATTGATAACTTCAAAAGAGTGCCGGGGCATCCTATAGCTTATTGGTTGACTGATAAGTTTTTAGAAGTGTTTAGTAAAGGCATACCAATGCAGGAGTATGCTATTCCTCGTCAAGGATTTGCAACAGGTAAAAATGATCGCTTTCTTCGTCAGTGGTATGAAGTATCAATTGATGACTCCGAATTATACTCATATAGCAGAGAACAAGCACTAAAGTCGACTCGAAAATGGTTTCCGTGCAATAAAGGTGGACGTTATAGGAAATGGTTTGGTAACAATACAATTGTGGTTAATTGGAAGAGTAATGGCAGCGAAATGAAAAGCTTTTCAGGGTCGGTAATACGTAATCCTAAATACTATTTTAGAGAAGGTATTACTTGGTCAACAATTAGTAGTTTAGCTCTTTCAATGAGGTACTCCCCCCCAGGGTTTTTGTTTGAAACTAAGGGGTCTGTATGCTTTCCTTTAGAAGGAAAAAGCTATCATTTACCATTAGCACTAATGAATACAAAAGTAGTAGAGTCGGTTCTATTGGCCATATCTCCTACTCTTGACTTTCATGAGGGTCCTATTGGTAAAGTACCAGTGGTAGAAGTATCAGATAGCAATGTCAAGAAAAATGTTAATCGGGCGATAGAGATTGCTAGAAAAGATTGGGATGCATTTGAAATATCGTGGGATTTTGATCAACATCCTTTATTAAAGCTGGCCGACCAAAATGAGTTGATTTCTAAACATTATGAGTCTCTGAGAAAAACGTGGGCTCAACTCACTACAGAGCTAAAGGAAATTGAGGAGGAAAATAATAAAATATTTGGTGGTGGTTCAAAAAGTAGGCTGACATTAGACATATCCATGATTGATGTAAAAGAAAGCTAAATCAAAGGCTTTAAAGTGATTTTCCAGCTTTTTAGAAAAGTTACAACTTCGCCTAAATGCTCGCCTTACTCGATGTCTGATAGTGCAATTATTACCTTCAATACCGACCGTGAAAAACTTGCCAATGACTTGGGTAAAGCCCTTAAAACCGGTAACAAAGCTATCCCAGGTATCACTAGCGATTCTAGCACAACTTACGCCTAAGGCTTGCAGTTTAGCTTTAAGCTTTTTGACAGTGTTAAGGTCTCGTTTTCCCCACACATAGGCAACAATTTCACCTGTGTCACGGTGATAGGCATAAATTAGCCATTGTTTGTTGGTCTTCTTGCCTACGAATGTCCAAAGCTCATCGACTTCAAGACAGTCGTATTGCCTTTGCTTGGGGGTTATTTGGTAGTGACACTTTTTTAGGGTGGCCAGTACTTTGCCTTTGCTGATTCTCTCAACGCAAGCGATGTCTTTTATGCCACTGCCTCGAACCATAAGATGGCGTATTTTGCTATCTTTTTGGGAGTGACAGCCTTGGTACGTTAAGGCATGGTCGCCAATAAACTGCCGTTTGCAGTCTTTGCATTTATAGTTTTGTTTACCATAGCTTTTGAAGCCATTTTTCTTTATACTGTCACTTAGACAGGCTGGGCATTTGATGTATAGTGTGATTTGCATTTCACTATTTTATCAATTTCTCAGCCTGTTTTTTTTCAGCCTACTTTTTGAACCACCACCAAATATTTATCAAAGCTTATAATCTTGAAAATGAGTTAGATCAAGATATTGATATAAGGAATATTACGTAAGCATCCGACCACCCCCTATTGCGGTGGCACCCAGCGATGAGGTAACAACTCATCCAGATCCTCTTGAGTAGGCAGGCGTCTTAGCACGTCTGTCAAATAAGCAGACACATCCAAACCATTTAAGCGAGCTGACTGAATGATTGACATAATATTCGCAGCCCGCTGCCCACTTCGCAGCGAACCGGCAAACAACCAGTTTTTACGCCCAAGTGCCCACGGACGCATCTGATTCTCCGCCCAATTATTATCAATCGGCAGCCTGCCATCATCTAGATACTGAGTCAGCGCCTGCCAACGTTTCAGGCAATAATCCATCGCCTTACTAATACTGGCATTTTTAGTGGTTAACTGCCTTTTTTCTTGTAACCATTGGTGCAGCTTATCGGCAATTGGTTTGGCTTTTTCTTGCCTGATTTGCCGAACTATTTGGGGATCTCTTGGTATTGGAGGTGTATTTTTTTCAAATCGCTCATCAATCTCACGTTCAACAGCATACAACTGCCTAAATAACGTTAATGCCTCAATGCTCACGATACTTTGCCCAGTGACATGCAGTTCATGAAACTTACGCCGTGCATGAGCCAGACAACCGATTTCAGTCACACCTTGATGAAATAAGAACTTATACCCGCTGTAATCATCGCAAACCAGCTTACCGCGCCACTTATCTAAAAAGGCTTTAGGGTGCTCATTACGACGACTTTCGGCAAAGTCATAGACCACCGCTTTTAATGAGTTGTGCTGTGGCGTAAGATACGCCCAGACATAGCCTTTTTTTAATGATTTACCACCTACCTTTACATGGTTCTTCATGATAGATACCGGGGTTTCATCGGCATGTAAGATAGGCTCAGACAGTAATAGTTCATGCAAGCGACTGACTAAAGGCTCAAGGGCGACGCCGCAGCGTCCTACCCAATCTGCCATAGTAGCATCGGGGATATTTACCCCACTTCGCTGATAGATAATATTCTGCCGATATAGCGGCTGATGGTCTGCATATTTGCTAATAAGGATGTGTGCAAGCAGCTCTGGGGTGGCGATGCTTTTGTTAATAATCTGCTTGGGGGTAGCCGCTTGATGAATGATGTCACACTCACGGCATACCCATTTAGGGTAGATGTGACGCTCAATATAAAACTGCTTAGGGATAATGCCAAGTTTGTCTTGTTTATCCTCCCCAATTCGCTTCATTTGACAGCCGCAGTCACAGACGGTGGTAAGTGGTTCATGAACCTGGGTTTTCACCTCAAGGTTGTCAGGAATCACTGTGTATTTAGCACGCTTTGTTTTTTTAGGCTGATCAGTAGCTGAAGCTGGCAGCTCATCTGTGCTCTCTTTGACGGCTTTAAGCTCACCCTGATCAATGAGGGTTTCTGCCTGAGTAAGTTCAATAGCAGGCAGCTTGGCAAGCTCATCTTGGCTTAAGCCGCTAAGGTATTCATCTCGGATTTGTTCAAGCTGCGCTAAGTCCTCTTGCGCCGCCTCATAGTTTAAGTGGGTTTGTCTGTCAGTGATGCCTTCGCTTTTTTGTCCATAGAGCCGGTGAATAAGCCGCTTTTGTTTTTCGATGAGTTCAAGCACTTGTTCATACAGCTTGTGGTTTTCTTCAACCACTTGGTTAAAAAGCTGCTGTAGTTGATCGTGACTTGTATTTGTTTGATCAATTTGTTGCTGCAGGTGCTCATTACGCTGTTCAAGCAGGTGGATTTTCACCAGAAGCTCGGCGTAAGTGGGGTCTTTTGATAAGTCGGATAAGTTGGCAACAGTCATGGCGATATGTTGCCAGAGTTTTATTTGCCTGTCATCTGCTATTTATAGGATGGGGGTTAATTTATCTTTGCCCATGTTACGCCAAGGCAGTCCACTGATTAAGGCATTAAATTGTTCACGGTTGATGCTGATGCCAGTTTGAGTGGTGGTAAGCTGTTTGGTTAAGCCATGAAATTTATTGTCATCGAGCTGACGGCTACAAAGCCATACGCCAAGCCCATCATGAATGAATACTTTTAGGCGTGTGCCTGCTTTGTTGTAAAACAGGTAGGCACAGTGAGGGCGAATGCTTTGGTGTTCGGTGATGATGTGGGCCAGTAGTTTGCCACTACCACATCGCATGTCCATAGGTGCGGTGGATAGCCAGATGTGAGTGATGGGTATCATTGCAGTCCTCGTAGTAGGTCAATCAAACTTTGAGTGTCTATTTGGCTAATGTTGAGGCTTATCGCCCCAGATGCTCGAGCTGTGATTTGCAGTTTGATGTTCTTTATGACGGAGGCTGAGCCTAGATGCGTGATTCCAGGCTCAAGATGAATTGGAATAAAGTGCGGGTTTGGATCATGAGGACTGTTTATAGCACCAGGTAATGTGTCAGCTTGAGTCTGCGTGCGCTGATACTGGCGTTTCCAGTTATGTAGAAGGTTTTGGTTAATGCCATGCTCTCGGGCAATGCTGGCAATTGATCGACCTGAGTCTGTCGCTTCTTTTACTAAAAGTGCTTTAAACTCGCCGCTGTAAGTTCTGCGTTTGGGCTTATTAGGGGGTTGTGTTGTCATGTTAGTGTCCACGATTATTTGTTCGTGGACACTATCTCGCATTTTTTAATAGAAAAAAAGATGGGATGGTCGGATGCTTACAATATTACTCTTCAGTTTAACCCTCTATATAGATATGGTGATCAAGATGATTTAGAAGATAGATTGCTAAGTGATACAGTAACTGAACTATTATCATATGTTATTGGCTGCATGATGGGACGATACTCACTAGACCAAGAAGGTTTAATATATGCTCATGAAGGTAACGAAGGGTTTGATGCCAGTCTGTATAACACCTTCCCAGCAGACAGTGATGGTATTGTCCCAATAATGGATGATGAGTGGTACAAGGATGATGCGTGCAACCGAGTTGTTGAATTCGTCAAAACAGTTTGGGGAGAGGATAATTTAACCGAGAACTTGCAGTTCATTGCTGAATCATTATGTCTAAATGCGATCATACCTAGAAAGTCGGAAACCTCAGTAGAAACCATCCGTCGTTATCTATCGACACAGTTCTACAAAGACCACATGCAGACTTATAAAAACAGACCTATTTATTGGCTATTTAGTTCAGGCAAAGAAAAAGCCTTTGAATGTCTGGTGTACTTACATCGCTACAACGAGGCTACCTTATCTCGTATGCGTACTGAATACGTCACGCCATTATTGGGTAAATATGAAGCCTATGCTCAGCAGTTAGAGAAGCAGTTCGACATGGCTGAAACTACCCAAGATAAAAAGCGCTTTGAGAAAGAGCTGAAGTCTATTAATAAGAAACACAGTGAGCTGCGTGAGTTTGACGATAAGCTCAAGCATTATGCGGATATGCGGATATCGATAGACCTAGATGATGGGGTTAAAGAGAACTACGGCAAGTTTGGTGACTTGCTCTCTGATGTTAAAAAGATTACGGGTAAAAATCCGGAAATGATTAATTTGAGATAATTAAGACTTGTGTCTACAACCTCTATATCTCATCACTCGAATAAATAACACAGAAGAAGAGAATCATGGAAACCAGTAACATTAAGAACTATGCCCCTAGAGCACGTGTGGCATTTATGGATGCCGTTGCCAAGCGATTGAACACTTTTGGCATTAGCGCAAACAAGAAAGGCGAGCTGCAAGTTGTTGAGGCGTTGGTCCAAGGTTCAGTGTTACAAATTGAGGATAACAACTTTGATAGTAAGCTTGCCCCAGCTAGACAGCGTTTGGTTCAAAAAAGTGAACAATTAGGCTATGCGCAGTTGGTAGAACAAGTGGCCTATACTTGGTTTAACCGTCTATGTGCTATTCGTTATATGGAGATCCATGGCTACCTAGGTCATGGCTTTCGAGTATTGTCTCATCCAAGCGGTGACGCACGATTTGAGATATTAGATTATGCCCAAGATGCCGCAGAAGAGCTGGGGTTAGATCGAAACCATATCATTGACTTAATGCTTGAGGGTGATAAAAACGAAGAGTTGTACCGTGAGCTACTGTTGGGCCAGTGTCACAAGCTACATGAAGCCATGCCATTTTTATTTGAATCTCTTAATGATGAAACAGAGCTGCTATTACCCGACAACCTAACTCGTACCGACTCGATACTTCGTGGCCTGGTGGATAGTATTCCAGAGGAAGACTGGCAGCAAGTAGAAGTCATTGGTTGGCTGTATCAGTTCTACATCTCAGATAAAAAAGACGAAGTTATCGGTAAAGTTGTTAAAAGCGAAGATATACCCGCCGCCACCCAGTTGTTTACCCCCAACTGGATTGTTAAATACCTCGTACAAAACTCAGTGGGTCGTCACTGGCTACAAACCTATCCTGACTCACCCATCAAAAAGGAAATGGAATACTACATTGAGCCTGCCGAGCAGACAGACGAGGTCAATGAACAGTTAAAAGCTATCATCCCAGAGTCAATAGACCCAGAGAGTATCAAGGTACTTGACCCAGCAAGTGGGTCAGGGCATATTTTTATTGAAGCTTATAACGTACTAAAAGCCATCTACGAAGAGCGTGGCTATCGCTCAAGAGACATCCCTAAGCTCATATTAGAGAACAATATATATGGTTTAGATATAGATGATAGGGCGGCACAGTTATCAGGCTTCTCACTGATGATGATGGCACGTCAAGATGACAGACGCGTCTTTAGTCGAGAGGTTAAGCTAAACGTATTGTCCTTACAAGAGACCGGCCATTTAGACTTGCCAAAGCTGTGGCAAGACTTAAACCTATCGGGTGAGTTCGCCAGTGGTCAAGTACAAGACATGTTTGGTGGAGATCTGGATTTAAGCTCATTTGAGGCTGACAACCGTTATCAGCTGCTACAGCGTAATATCGAACGCTTTAAACAAGCCAAAACGTTTGGTTCTTTGATTGAGGTACCAGCAAAAGAGCATGAAGCGCTAAAAGAGCTTTATGAGAGTTTGCGTAAGCTTGCAGAGCAGGGAGACTCAATACAGCGTGCTGCGGTGAGTGAGATTATCGATGTGGTGCATCAGGCGCTGATTCTGTCTATTCGATATGATGCAGTTGTTGCCAATCCTCCCTATATGGGTAGTAAGGGTATGAATAGTGAATTGAAAGAATTTGCTAAAAACAAATTTCCTGATAGTAAATCAGATTTGTTTGCCATGTTTATAGAGCGAGGTTTTTTATGGTTAAAAATTCACGGTTTTAACTCTATGGTAACGATGCAGTCTTGGATGTTTTTATCTAGCTATGAAAAAATGAGACTAAAGCTCTTAGCTCAAAGTACTATTCACTCAATGGTACATATGGGCAATGGAGTAATGAAAATTGCATTCGGCACAAATGCAACTGTTTTTAGAAATACTCATATCAAGAGTTATATCTCATCCTATTCATATGTTTCTAATAGTGATCTTAATGAGATTGAAATACCGTTTGAATTACCAGTAAAGAATGATAGATTAAACAATGTTATTTCAGATGATTTTGCAGTAATCCCAGGCAGCCCAGTAGCTTATTGGCTCAGTGGTAAATTTCGTAATATCTACGAGAACTCAAGGCTACTTGAATCAATAGCCCATTCACTGCAAGGCATGATTACTGGTGATAACAATACTTTTTTAAGACGATGGTATGAACCTAAGTTTAAAGGGTTAGCAATCGGCTTTGATAATATGGATGATGTTAATAAATCATTAATGTACTGGGTTCCTTACAATAAAGGTGGGGACTTACGAAAGTGGTACGGAAACAATGAATTTGTTTTGAATTGGTCAAATCAAGGGCGTGATTTGACTCGTTCAAGAACGCAAAACTCAGATTACTATTTAAAACCATGTGTGACTTGGACATTTATTAGCTCCTCATTTTTTGCGGCTCGACATTGTCCAGTAGGGTTTGTTTGGGATGTAGCAGGGTCAAGTGCTTTTCCAGAAGATGAACGATGGCATAATATTATTCTTGCTTTGATGTGCTCATGTCTTGGTAAAAAACTTCTTGATGCGTCCAATCCAACTTTAAATTATCAAGTCGAAAATATTTTAGCATTACCTTTACATAATAATTTGAGTGTATACGAATCAAAAATTTCTAATATTATTAGTAATTTAGTTTCGCTTGCTAAGCTAGACTGGGACGCCTACGAACGCTCATGGGATTTCCAATCTTTCCCCTTGCTATCCAATGTTTCTGAACAGGCCCCAACCCTAGAATCCAGCTACACCACTTGGATCAGCCAAAACCAAGAAACTATTGTCGAGATGCAGCGTTTGGAAGAAGAAAATAACCGAATTTTTATCGAGGCCTATGGCCTGCAAGATGAACTCACGCCAGAAGTGCCGATTCAACAAATCACACTTACGGTCAATCCTGCCTATCGCTACGGCATTAAAGGCACTGAGCAAGAACGCAGCGCCCGTTTTAGATCAGACACCATTACCGAATTAGTTTCTTATACGATAGGCTGCACAATGGGACGCTACTCACTAGACCAAGAAAGCTTAGTGTATGCTCATGAGGGTAACGAAGGCTTTGATAGCAGTCTATATAAGACCTTCCCAGCAGACAGCGACGGTATTGTTCCTATAATGGACGATGAGTGGTTCAAAGATGATGCCTGCAACCGAGTTGTTGAGTTCGTTAAGGCAGTTTGGGGTGAAGAGAACTTAACTGAGAATCTACAGTTTATTGCAGACTCGTTATGTCTAGACGCGATCCCACCTAGAAAGTCAGAAACCTCAGTAGAAACCATCCGTCGTTATCTATCGACCAAGTTCTACAAAGATCACATGCAGACTTACAAAAACAGACCTATTTACTGGCTATTTAGCTCAGGCAAAGAAAAAGCCTTTGAATGTTTGGTGTACTTACATCGCTACAACGAGAGCACCTTATCTCGTATGCGTACCGAATATGTCACGCCACTACTGGGTAAATATGAAGCATACGCTCAGCAGTTAGAGAAGCAGTTCGATATGGCTGAGACGACCCAAGATAAAAAGCGCTTTGAGAAAGAACTTAAGTCTATTAATAAGAAACACAGCGAGCTACGTGAGTTTGACGATAAGCTCAAGCATTATGCAGATATGCGAATATCAATAGACCTAGATGATGGGGTTAAAGAGAACTACGGCAAGTTTGGTGACTTGATCTCTGATGTTAAAAAGATTACGGGTAAAAATCCGGAGATGATTGATGCAAATTAATGAGCTGATTCAGGGGCTTAGTGCCAAGCTTGAACAAAGTAGAATTGTATTCTGGCATGACGCTGAACATAGCTTTCAAGAAGATATTGATAACATTATCAGTTCTTTAACCGATGAAAATAAAGAGGATAAGCTACAAGGTATAGAGCTACTGCCTGATAATCTGACCATACTTAAAATGGCTGATGAGTCTATATTGGAGACCAAAAAGAAAATAGAATTTGATGAGCCTAATCAGAAGTTTTTATTATATTTTTCTGAAAACGAGCCAGCGCCTGAGCAAGATTGGATGCTAGACATAAGGTTATACGGCGAAACATTTTTTGCTGATAGAAGTTCAATGCTACTCAATGAGCTTGGTATTCCCAAAATGTCACTTAGAGAGCATGTCAAAAAGCGTAATGCTTTTTTTGCAAGTAAAAAGCGTATAGCCAGTCTGAAAAAATGGGTAACAGAAAACGAGGATGAGTTAAGTTTAGACCGCAAAATGCTTGCTGTAACTGTAAGCTCCGACTCAGCTGAACTTGATAGTATTTTATTAACGCTTTTGAGTGATTATGCCCAGAATATCAGTACAGTCATAGAAGAGTCTTCTTTATGGAAAGCACTGAGCAAGTATGAGCTGAGTGATTCTCTATGGACTCTGTTGGAAAGAGCTTATGGCTACCCTACGCCTGAACCATCTTTAGAAGACTTTGTTTTTAAGCTATTTTGTACTGATTACTCACGTCAGATCAGCGCAGATGATAAAGACTGGTTAAGTAAAAACTTACTGCAGACTGGCGTTGGTCAAGCTAATGCTATGGCCTTTATGAGTAGTTGGCGAGACAGCAGAACCTATGCAGACAGCTATGCACAAATATCCAGTATATTAGCCCATAAGCTACAGATTAAAGCGAAGAGTGCGAGCTATAAACCGGAACAAATGGTGGACTGTCAGACGTTTGAAGAGATAGAACAAAATATTATCATTGGTCTAGTAAACAGCCTAATTGAAAACAGCAGTGATATTGAATCTGCACAATTTGATGCCATCGTGTCACGTCGCTCGTTTGGTTATTGGGCCAAACTGAAGACAGACTACGAATCTATTTATAGTGCACTAAGTAGCGCCAAAGAATTAATGCAGTTACGCAGTGAGTATGCAGGCGGCTTTAATTTTGCTAGCGCCAAAGAAATGTATAGCGCCTATGAAAGTAGTTTATATAAGTTTGACCAAGCCTATCGCTTATTTAGCGAAAAAGTGAACTTTACTTTGAGTAAAGGTTGGGAGATTCTTCGGAACTTAAAAGAGGAAGTTGAAAACTTATACATTAACTGGTACCTACATGAGCTCGGCCTGGCCTGGGATAAACATTTGGATGATGAAAATCTTTTAGAACATTGGAAGATTGACAATATACCAAACCAATATAATTTTTATAATCAACAGGTTCAGTCGATATTAATGGGGACACAAATCAAGCGAGTTTTCGTTATTATCTCAGATGCATTTAGATATGAGATAGCACATGAGCTTGATTCAATCATTAATAATGAGAAACGCTTTAAATCTGATTTATCGACTCAGCTAGGCGTGTTGCCAAGCTATACACAACTTGGTATGGCATCCTTGTTGCCACATAAGAGCTTATACTACGACGATAAGGGCAACTCCGCTGTATATGTAGATGATGTATCCTCTCAGGGCTTAAGTCAGCGAGATAAAATACTGCAGAGTGTGGGCGGGGTGGCAGTAAGCTCCAAAGATCTGATGAATTGGAATAATGAAGAAGGCCGAGAGAAAGTACGCAATGCCAGTGTCGTTTACATTTACCATGACACTATTGATGCCATAGGGGATAAGCAAGGATCAGAGCATAAGACTTTCGAAGCCTGTCGTGATGCTATTAACGAGCTTAAGAGCTTAGTAGGCCGTGTTATTAATAGGCTGAACGGTAGTCGAGTTATTATCACCGCAGATCATGGCTTTTTATTTCAAAATAAAAAGCTAACGACCACAGATAAGACCGGCATCGATGTTCAAAGTGCCATGACCAATGAAAATAAAAAGCGTTATATCGTCGGAAGAGACTTGAGATCTAACGACCCACACTGGAAAGGTAAAATATCTAACACTGCAAATGGGGCTATAGGTGAAGGTAAAGAAGTTGAATTTATCATACCTAAATCATCTCAAAGATTTCATTTTTCTGGTGGTGCTCAGTTTGTGCATGGCGGAGCAATGTTACAAGAGATATGCGTGCCAATCATTACAGTACGTGAGTTACCCAAAGAGCAAGTTGCAAAATATGAAAAAACGCCAGTAGGGGTTATTTCTGCTAAGCAGTCTATTAAATTTGTGAATAATATTGATAAAGTTGCATTTATCCAGACGGATGCAGTAGATTCCGAGCACAATCCAAGAAAACTATATGTCTATATTATTGATACAAAGGGGTTAGAGGTATCTAGTAAAGAAACGCTAGTCTTCGGTAGCTCAAGTAGTAACATGGATGAGCGTAGGCAAGAGGCAACCTTGAGCCTGATCGGATCTAACTTTAATCGTAATGATAAATATACGTTAGTGTTGCTAGACGCAGATACTAATACCGAATATGCACGCTATGATGTGACTATCGACCTTGCTATTCAAGATGAATTTTTCTAAAAAGATTTGGATATAAATATGACTGAAGGGTATGACTCACTTGCCAGCAATGAGACGGATAGCACTGATCTAGATGGCTTATTAAACCAGCATTTTAAAGGTAGAGTAGTCCGAAAGGATTTAACTAAAAAGTTAAAGGAAGGCGCTAACGTCCCTGTTTATGTACTAGAGTATTTGCTGGGTATGTACTGTGCCTCCGATGATGATGACATAGTGATGAGAGGGCTTGAGAACGTCAAGAAAATACTGGCTGAGAACTATGTCAGACCGGACGAAGCTGAGAAAATTAAATCCCTAATTCGAGAGCGCGGTACATTCAAAATCATTGATAAAGTCAGTGTGAAATTAAATCAGCGCAAAGACGTTTATGAAGCGGCGCTTTCAAACTTAGGAATTAGTGATGCCTTGGTTCCCTCTAAAATTGTTAAGGAAAATGAAAAGCTGCTAACAGGTGGTATTTGGTGCATTATTACCGTGCAATATTTTTTTGAGGAAGGCCAAAAAATCTCTCCTTTTTCAATAATGAATCTTAAGCCAATTCAGATGCCATCGATGAATATGGACGAAATATTCTCAGCGAGACAGTATTTCACGACTGAACAATGGATGGATGTGATTCTACGATCGGTAGGCATGGAGCCAACAAATTTAAAAGAATCGGTTAAATGGCATCTTATTGCACGCATGATTCCTTTTGTAGAGAATAACTATAATGTCTGTGAGCTTGGCCCCCGAGGTACTGGTAAGAGCCACGTATATAAAGAGTGCTCACCTAACTCATTATTGGTATCGGGTGGTCAGACGACAGTAGCTAACCTATTTTATAACATGAGTTCAAAGCAAGTAGGACTTGTGGGCATGTGGGACATAGTCGCTTTTGATGAGGTAGCAGGCATAAGATTCAAAGATAAAGACGGTGTTCAGATTATGAAGGATTATATGGCTTCTGGATCATTTGCTAGAGGCCGTGATTCTATCGAAGCCAAAGCCTCAATGGTTTTCATTGGGAATATTAACCAAAGTGTAGAAACACTAGTTAAGACCAGTCATCTTCTAGCTCCTTTCCCTGATGCAATGATTGACACTGCATTTTTTGATCGTTTCCACTGCTATATACCTGGGTGGGAAATCCCTAAAATGCGTCCTGAATTTTTTACCAATAATTATGGTCTAATAACAGACTATTTATCTGAATACATGCGAGAGATGCGTAAATACGGCTTCTCTGATGCTATTGATAAGTACTTTAAGCTAGGTAATAACTTAAACCAAAGGGATGTTATTGCCGTTAAACGCACTGTATCAGGATTACTAAAATTGCTTCACCCTGATAGTAATTATGGTAAAGAAGATGTGCGTAATTGCTTAGTATATGCATTGATTACAAGACGCCGGATCAAAGAGCAACTCAAGAAGCTTGGTGGCATGGAGTTTTATGATGTTCACTTTAGTTATATTGATAATGAAACGCTTGAAGAGTTCTTTGTAAGTGTGCCAGAGCAAGGGGGCAGCTCGCTTATATCTGAAGGTGTACCAAGACCAGGCGTTGTACATTTAGTTGCTCAGGGTGCCAATGGGCAGTTAGGGCTTTATCGTTATGAAACCCAAATGATGCCAGGCTCTGGTAAGTACTCTGTTTCAGGCTTGGGGTCTAATAGCGCTGCCAAAGAAGCCATTCGAATTGCTTTTGACTACTTTAAGGGTAATCTAAAACGTATCAGTGCATCTTCTAAGTTTTCTGACCATGAGTTTAGTTTGCACGTGGTTGAGCTACATAATACGGGCCCTAGTACTCATACTTCCTTAGCGGCCTTAATAGCTTTCTGTTCTATATTGATGGGACGTTCTACGCAAGAACAAATGGTAGTGCTTGGTGATATGACATTGGGCGGGGTTATAAATCCTGTTCAAAACCTAGCAGAGAGCCTACAGTTAGCAATGGATAGTGGTGCTAAACGAGTGATTATTCCAATGGCTTCAGCCTCTGATATACCTACAGTGCCTGCAGAGCTATTCTCAAAGTTTCAAATTAGCTTTTATGCTGACCCTGTTGATGCGGTTTATAAGGCTTTAGGGGTCCAGTAAGCCAACAGCCTTATTTGTTATAGAGTTTACTAAGCCTTAATCTGTGTGGTAGCAATGTTACCCATATAGAATAATCTAATATATGAACAAAAAAGCCAGACGGTCTTAACCATCTGGCTTTCTAACAACTAACAGGTAGCACTCTACCGGCTATAATACGCCTGCTGCATGTCGTATTCGCAAACGCCACAAATCCAATTCGACTTACAGCGGAAGTAGGGGATATCTGCAGGATGTTGTACAGGACAGACATAGCCACAACAGGCACAGCGCACATCATCCAAATAGGCGAAACACTGGCCTACCTCTTTGAACAGTTTCTGAGTACTAATGCCATACTTACGACAGAGCGCTTCAACGTGTGCAATATAATCAGATTTGTTGTCATAAGCCCAGTAATCCTCACATATTTGAAGATCAAGAGCACTTTGCGTCATATTAGGTTGTAGTTTTAAACTCATAATGCTTTCCTTAGAATTGATAGCCAGGGCCATGAAGTAAGTCATAAAGCTCATACCCTAGCTGCATGCACATTTCATCCAGTACATAGGACTCTTGAGCGTCTAGTCTGGATTGAACCCATATACGAATTGCCATATGGTTGTTAAAGCAGTTATCAACACCAAGGAATCTCGATAATGTACTGCCAGTTTGAATACACTTATCACGAATAAGAGTGTTAGCAATATGGTTTGCATCATCACTAATATGACCTTTGGGTTTATGTTGGGATAGTAGCTCTTGATAGTTAATCATCTTCATGCTCAACCTCCTGATTAGCCTTTACTAATTGCATTTGACTGCGATTTACCAGTGCTTCAAAAGCGCTACCATCTTGACGAGTCATATTAGGCACGTAGCGACTGTAAGTATTGAACAGCATTTTGGTGGTTGAATGGCCCATCTGATACGCAATCCACTCAGGGCTTTCACCAGCGGCTAACCAGAGTGTTGCAGCAGTATGCCTAGTTTGATAAGCATTGCGCTTTTTAAGACCTAGCGCCTTAAGAGTAGGATGCCAAACTCGTTTATTCACATTGTTGTAGTCAAATGGCTCACCAGTGTGAGAACAAAAGACATACTCAGAACGCTTATAAGTGACTTTCTGCTGCTCTTTTAATGCATCATAAACCCATGGAGACATTTGAATGGCTCTATATGACTCTTGGGTTTTAGGTGGAACGATCTTACCTTTAACCAAAGCCTGATTGATAACAATCTCACGGCGATTAAAGTCAATATTTTCCCAAGTGAGACCATCGATTTCGCTGGTTCTCATACCTGTGAAAAAGCGCACAAGATAGTAGTTTCGATAGTCCTCCCTAACCCCATTAATAAACTTCCAAACCTCATCTAACGTGAAAGGCTGAATACTGGCTTTTGGCTCCTTCAGAGACTTAATATCATCATACGGATTATCAAACTTGTAGCGTTTAGCAGCTTCTTTTAGTATCATACCTAGAGGTACCATTATCGAATTGATGCGTGCCGCTGACAGAGGTTTTTTAGCTTTTCCGCGCGTTACTTTGGCGAGTGCTGAGCGGAAGGCTAATACCTCTGTCTTTTTAATTGTATCGATGGGTCTTTCCTGAAATTCAGGTAAGAGATACATGTCAATAATTTCTCTAATCTTGCGTTTGTACGTATCACGCCATTCAATTTCTTTTTCTGAGAACCATAGCTCTGCAAACTGCTTGAATGACGGCATGTTTGTTGAGATACACTCCTTACGATCATTTAAAGCCATCATTTTCTGAGCTTTATCGCTCTTGGGGAAGTACTGAGCATAATTGAAAGTACCTAAAACAATTTCGGCTTCCATTCTTTCAATTATCTTTTGCAACTTCTTACGGTTTTCAGGGGTGTCAATCAGGTTGGTAGTTTCGCGACATCGGACTCCTAAGTAGCGAAAGTCAACAAACAGTTTTTTGCCCCTACTTCTAATACTAGCCATAATAGCCTCCTTATTGTAATGCCATGGCGTTGATGCTGCCGGACACGCCGACACGCATGTCTTTTTCAATTTCTTCCCAAACATAAAGGATTTTTCTACCACCGAATGGTCTGATGTAGTGAATGCCTTCAATTAGAACACTGTCTTTGAGCTCATTTCGAATCGTACGAGGGGTGTACTTGATGCGTTCAGAAAGCTCTTGGGTTGTTAAGTAAGTATGTGACATAATACATTCCTTATATAAAGTTTAATCATCATGGTACTTTTAAATACCATAGTTGTAATTTATCACATTTTTATAACTATGCAAGTACTTTTTACAACTAAGATTGGAGTTTTTCTGTGATAGTTAATCATTTACCCACTTTGTTAGCGGAAAGAAGGCTAAAGGTAGCGGATGCAGTACGGGCGACAGGAATTAGCAAAACAACGTTACATAAAATATATAATGACCAGTCGTCGAGAATCGACTTCGATACTATTGATAAGCTATGCGAGTTTTTAGAAGTTGAAGTTGGAGATATATTTGAATATGTTCCTGATGCAGAAGATCAGGATTTGAAAAAGAAGAGTAGAGGTCAAAGTTAAGAGGTTTATGAGTTAGAAATTTTAGGGCAGGCACAGCTTGGGCACAATTTGGGCACACGGTTTTTTTGCGAGTTATAGAGAGAGAGTAAAACGATGTATAGTTACAAGAGGTGCAATGGGTGTCAGCCCTTATATTTCGGGCATAAAAAAAGCCCCAATCATAAAGATTGGGGCTTTCGAATTTGGTAGGCGTAACTAGATTCGAACTAGCGACCTCTACCATGTCAAGGTAGCGCTCTAACCAACTGAGCTATACGCCTATTGAGGTGATGTATTTTAGCAAGTTTTTTAGGTTTTGCAAGCTTTTATTTACACAAAATATCTACCAACTGAGTCAACGCTCAAAAGTTAACTGTGGGTGTTTAAATAATCAGTAAGAGGGTTAAGACCGCTGTCAGCGACGCCAATTTCTTGGGCTACCAACCGACCCTGTTTGTCCAAAATAGAAAGTAAGTTTGAGTGATTAATATCGCCATTATCAGTAAACTGATATTTGATATTTAAGGTATTGGCCAGCATACGGGTATTGGCCTCAGTGCTACGGATTAAGTGCCAATGGTTCCCTAAATCATTGTGTTCGGCATAATTTTTCATGACTGGGACGGTATCACGCGCTGTGTCTAACGTTACCAATAAAAACTCAGTGTCAGCTCTTGCTTCATCAGTAAGTCCTTTCTCAATTTGTTTCATACCACGGACCAGGATAGGGCAGGTATGCTGACAACTGGTATAGGCCATAACAACTACTTGGTTTTTACCTTTTAACGTTTCAAGCTCAAGTTTATTGTCGTTATGATCGGTCCATTCTCCGCCGACTTGATAAATAGAATAGTCTTGTCCCAAGGCTTCAGCAGGCTCTTTCGAGTTCATATTTCCATGGGTCATAGAGTCATGGTTCATGCCCTCATGGTGCATAGCTTCATGCTGTTCTTCAGTTTGTGACATAGGCGTAGGCTTTGACTGAGCTGAATCGGATTCTGATTGACTACAAGCAATAGCAGTAATAGACAAACTGGCTACTAAGGCTGTCTTAAAGAGACAGGACACTAATTTATAGGAGATTAGTAGTGGGGCAGAACGGGAGAGATTGGTTTTCATAATAAATTCCTAATGAAAATAGAAGAGGTTGCTTAAATTAATAGCGAGCACAGCGAAAGCCCAGACTGCTAACGGTATATTTCGCTTCTAAACTTGAGCGAAAACCATAGCGCATGAAGGCAGCATAATCACTTGGGTCAACTGCGCCAATGGCAGCAGAGCCACAAAACATTTGCTGATTTAAGGTGCTATCAGAGCGTGATTCTCCCGTTACTAAACTATTGTTAAAATTCTCGGTCCATTCCCAAATCAATCCGTGCATGTCTTTAACTCCCCAATAGTTAGCAGGGCTTTGTCCCACTTTGGCAAGCCGATGGTTGTTACCAGCAGACTTGCTGTACCAGTCGAGAATGCTCTGATTGTATCCGGGTTCTAAGCTACCATTTTTATGGGTTTCAGAGGCTTGAGCCACGTACTCCCATTGCTCTACAGTAGGTAGTCGCTTGTTTTGGGCATGACAATATTGGTTGGCTACATACCAAGACACATTGACCACAGGTTTTTGGAAGTCAGCAATTTGTGGCGTATAACCCTTTGTGGCTTTCAACCAGTGCTTAAGATAGCCTTTGTCGGCGAATATTGGCACAATCGCTTGCTTTTGGTACTTTGGGTTTTGTTGTGAGAATTTATAAAGTTGGATATTGGTAACCGGTAACTCGTCTATTTTGAATGTGTCTACTTTGATAAGGGGGGAGTTATTACTCAAATATAAGGGTCGGTATACCCCAGACTCGATTGTCAGTTCTTTGGCTTGTGCTGTAGATATCATTAGACCCATACCAGAGACAAAGCTAAGAGTTATCCCCATTGAAGCCAGTAGCAACGATCTAATATAACTGCGTGGTAAAGTAGAGAACTTGGTGACTATAATATTGATTATCATGATGGCTCTCACTCGGTTGTGAGTATATAAAAGCAGGCAGTTGGCGCTTAGCTTGAAGTAAATTAGCTTAATTCAATCTAATATGGACTCGGTATCAGGCTTAGCTCAAGCCTGATACCGTATTAGGCCTAGTGGCTTTTATAGTGACTGTATTTTTACTCAGTTGCAGTCTGCAAACGGGCATTAGCTAATGGCCATCTGGGTTACTTTCGAGCTGCCACATGTGAGGGGGTAGTTTCTCCGCCTTTGTTACCCCAGCTATTTATAATATAGGTCACCACATTGGCGATCTTTTCATCGTCCAAATCGACCGCAGGCATGACACTATTGTACTCCTTACCATTGACCGTAATCTTACCGCTTAAACCATTGTGAATGGCGTCGATGGCGCGATTGGGGTCTGCATTTAGATAGTCTGACTTCGCCAAAGGAGGGAAGGCATTAGGTATTCCAGTGCCATTAGGTTGATGGCAAGCTGCGCAGTTACTGGCATAGACAGATTCGCCCATTTTAATGCGCTGTTGTAAGTTTTTAGCAGTAACCTCTGGTTTTGGTGTGTCGTTTTTGCCGATACTTTGTGTCGCTGACCCCTCAGGTAGATAAACTTGTTCTCTGACTTTTCCAGAATAGATTTTTTTATCTTCCGGACCCTCTACCGAAAGAATACCGAGAGCGCCTTTGTTAAAAGCTCGAAAGATTGAGTGATCAACTATCACGTAGTCGCCAGGTACATCAAGTTTAAATTGAGTGATTGCCGCGCCCCCAGCTGGTATTAAGGTGGTTTGTACACTATGGTTTTCAGACAAACCGCCCTCGATATTTACTTTATCGAAAATCTCTCCGATGACATGGAACGATGAAACTAAGTTAGGCCCGCCATTACCGACGAATAGGCGCACAGTTTCCCCTACTTTGGCTTTTAAGGCATTATCCCCGGTCATAGAGCCGACTGAGCCATTAAAAACCACATAGTCCGCATCTTCTTTAACTGCTTTTTCCATATCAAAGGGTTGTAAGCCTTTGTCTCCATAGTCGCCTTTGGTATAGAAGTCACTTTGCATCACGTAGAATTCTTTATCGACCTTTGGCAATCCTTCTTTAGGCTCAACCAATATAAGACCGTACATACCGTTGGCAATGTGCATTCCTACGGGCGCAACGGCGCAGTGGTAAACGTACAGACCAGGCTTTAGGGCAGTAAAGTTAAACTCTGAAGTATGACCAGGAGAAGTGAAAGATGAAGCGGCGCCACCACCGGGTCCCGTTACCGCGTGTAAATCGATATTATGCGGCATTTTGGAATCTGGATGATTAGACAGATGGAACTCAACTTCATCACCTTCACGGACACGAATAAAGCTACCAGGCACCGAGCCATTAAAAGTCCAGAAGTTATATTCAACCCCATCAGCTAAGCGCATTACTTTTTCCACAGTCTCCATTTTGACCACAACTTTGGCAGGATAGTCTCTATTGGTTGGAGGAGGGACTTGAGGTGCTGAGGTTAAGATAGCGTCTATAACGGGTAACTCACCTTGTTGGGTATTAGAGTTAGAGTCTTTGGTTCCGCTAGTAGTTGTGGCAGTGCTTTCATTACTGTCAGGTGCCGAGTTTTCAGGCGTTGATTTATCGCACCCAATCAGACCGGAGGTAATAGCAAACAAGCAAGCTAGTGCTAGCTTAGAATAAGAAGGGGCATTTTTGGGCAATGTTCTTAAGGTTGAGATAAGCATATTATCCTCCAGAAAGTAGGTTAATCCGATATGGAAACTGATCTTTCTATACATTCACTTTAAATGAATGTTTAAGGTTATGCGACTCTTTTTATTTAGTTCTGCTTATTTTTTCTATACTGATGAGTTAAAAGTAATCGTAATAATTGGCATGAAATATAAGGGCTAATATAAAGAGTGATAAATCCAAAATACAGTAAGAAGCTAGGATACAGACTGAAAAATAGAATAAGGACTTATTAATAAAATAAGTGTTTATAAAATAAGTGCTTGTAAACAGGAACAAGCCCATTATTGGCAACAAGCAATGATTGCCTTTAAGCATGCAGTCAGTAATGCAAAAGAGGAGACAAAGACTCACGCCCATATGTGTTATTCAAGTTTCTATAATTACTTACATCATATTCAAAACATGTACGTAGATGAGATCAATTGAGGCAGTTTGCTCTGGTTTACAATTGTTAGATGTCTTTAAATTAGAGAGTAATACATCTGGGGATGATGACTGCGATTGCGGGTGAAAAATACCTGTCCTAACGCAACGTATTCCAAGAAATTCTAGCCCTTATTTTATCTATAATAACTCCTAATCCCTTGATTATATTAGGGTTTTTTTGATTTATTTTTCAATTTTTATTCATAATGTCATTTTTGTAAGGCATACTCATAGAGGTTAATGATTATTAGCAAAATTATTAATTGGTCTCTATATAAGATCATAACGTTTTGATTTATCTCTTTTTTATATAGTTGCTAGCATTTCATTGCTTAATCTCTAAACGTAAAATTAGCACCAATATCGAAAAAAAATCCTAGAATTCAAATCTCAAAAAGGGCTAAAAAATGGGCATGTTCGATTATAAAAATTACTCAAGCAACGAAGCTGCAAAGCTGGTAGAAGATATCAGTCTACTATCTGCATATACTAATTCATTCAAAATTGGGGGATTTATACCTGGTGTTGATGTGCTTAACACAGTAGGTAGCCTAACTGGTGATTTATTGGCCAGTGAGGTTAACCTGCGTATTCCTGATGGGTGGACAGAATTAACCGCTACTGATTTAGGTCTCAGTCCAGATTCTGTAGATAATTCAGGATTTTTTACCATTCCTAGCTTTTTTTTAGGGACTGTCTTCGAAGGTCCTCAAGCTAAAATCTTTGGTCAATATAATGAAGCGGGCGATTTGGTTCGTATTAACTTTGATGCCGCAGGTACCAATGGCTTAGCAGATCTTATTGACTATACCAACCTCAATAGCCGTGAAGGTGTTGAGCTGTTTGATCCTATTCTTAAAGTAGTCCAACAGTTTGCTGAAAGCAATGGTCTTCAAGGTAGCGATGTCGTAATAAGTGGCTATAGTTTAGGGGCTGCAGTGGCTAATGTATTGGCCGCTGAACGTGAGAATTTAGCAGATGGGTTCTTTAAGGATTCGGATTATCTAGCCTTTGCTGTGCCAACGATTTATGATAATTCTGATGTGGTGCTAAATGTCGGTTACGAAAACGATGTGGTACATCGCATCACCGGTGATGAGACGAGCTTTGTTGGTGCATTACAGGCCACAGACTTTGGTTTAATTAACCCAGATAAAGAATTTAGCAGCTCTGTTGATAATTTCGTTTTATTTAATGATGTGTATGCGTCGCCGCTTATTTGGAATTTAAGCCCTTTTTCACTACTAAACGTAGCAACAGGATGGTTTGCCCATAATCAAGGGGTAGCTACTGATGCTATATCAAGAGTTATCGACTCCTCTTTTTATGAAGACACTAAAATGGACAGCACTGTAGTGGTGGCTGAATTATCCGCTGTAGCTAGAAGTACTACGTGGGTTGAAGATTATGCGACAACAACGTCTAGTCATTATGGCTCTTCCGCGTTTTTAGTAGGGAGTAAGTTTGATGATTTAATTGCTGGCGGTAGTAATTATGATTATATTGATGCAGGGTTAGTGTAACTATCCCCTAAAATAACACAGCTCAAACGTAGAATTTCTTATAAAATACCCATAAGGAGTTTTAATATGAGCAAACGAATGACCGAGACCCAAATAGTATCAATATTAAAAGAAGCAGAAGCTGGGATATCTGCTAAAGAGCTGTGCCGTAAATACGGGGTAGCTAGCTCGACATTTTACAAATGGAAGTCTAAATACGGCGGTATGGAAGCCTCTGATGTCAAACGACTAAAAGAGCTTGAAGAAGAAAACCGTAGGCTTAAACAGATGTATGCTGATTTAAGCCTTAAAGCGCAAATGCAGGAAGAGATCATAAAAAAGCTATAGCGCCTGTACCCGAGCGCAAAGTCTGGGCGCAAGAATTACAGGCGCAGTATGATGTCAGCATTGCAGTTAGTTGTCAGGTGGTCTGTATGAGTCGAACCGCTTACTACTATAAGCCTAAGCTACCTGATGATAGTGAGATTATTGATGTCTTAAACAAGCTTACTGACAAGCACAATCGTTGGGGTTTCCCAAAGTGTTTTAAGCGTATACGCAAGCTTGGCTACTCATGGAATCACAAGCGAGTACACCGTGTTTATACCGCGTTAAACTTAAACCTACGCCGTAAGTCTAAAAGACGGCTACCAACGCGCAACCCTAAGCCGCTAAGTGTGCCAAACGCATTGGGTCATACTTGGTCTATGGACTTTATGAGCGATAAGCTGCACAACAATATTCGCTTTCGAACCTTTAATGTGATTGATGATTACAACCGTGAAGTATTAGGCATTGATATTTGTACCAGTATGCCTTCACTCCGAGTAATTCGCTACCTTGACCAGCTAGCCGAGTGGCATGGCTATCCTAAGCAAATTCGTGTGGATAACGGCAGTGAGTTTACATCTAGCACATTCACTGATTGGGCATCAGCTCACGGCATCTATATTGACTATATCGAGCCTGGCTGTCCTTATCAGAATGCTTATATTGAACGGTTTAATCGCAGTTATCGTAATGAGGTTTTAGACTGCTACCTTTTCAACAATTTAAACGAGGTTAGTAAGCTGACTGAGGATTGGATCAAGGTTTATAACACCGAAAGACCCCATGATTCACTTAATGATATGACACCTGCTGAGTACAGGCAGGTGGCTTAATTATTCTACGATGATGTTGTGTTAAGAATGGGGTATTTACATTAGGTAATGACACTATCAAGGCTGGCATTGGCGTCGATCATATTGATGGCAATTTTGGTATAGATGAAGTACGTGTTGCAGGTAGAGGTGATGATTGGGATGTCTATAAAATGACAGATGACACTCTATTTTTCATAGACAAAGATGGTGTTAATCTGGTCGAAGCAGAGAATGTAGAGTCAGTCAGTTTCCAAAAAGAGATTAACAGCCATACCAATAACTATGAAATAACCGATGCCGGTCTTATTGATCATCGTTTTTTAATAAAACACACTGACAATGGCGATAAAGAATTCTTAGACCATGTCGAAGGAACTGAAGGTAATGATACGTTAATGGGTGAAATTGTTTTCGGTCGTGAAGGCAATGATACTATTAACGGCACAGACGCAGCAGATATTCTACATGGTGGCCGTGGTGACGACGTGATTTACGGACTGGAAGGCAATGACCGTATCTATGGTGCTGAAGGCGACGACGTGTTAAACGGCGGATTAGGGGATGATATCTTAATTGGCGGCGTGGGTAACGATACGTTTGTCATCGATAGCCTATCGGGCAATGATGTTATTGCAGACTTTAATAACGATGCGGGTTACCAGGATGTGCTACAGTTTTCATCCGAGTTATTTACGGATATGAATAATCTAATCAGTCAGACCAGTCAAAATGGGTCAAATGTCAGCGTTGCTTTGACCAATCAAAGTTATCTAATGGTTGAAAACTGCTCTGTTGAAGACGTATTGAATTGTTCTATAATTGCTTAAGTAAACGTTTAAAAATCTACTTGTTTATAAAAAAACTCAGCTTATTTGCTGAGTTTTTTGGGTGTAATACCATTGATATATAACCTATAAACTATACTATCAAATTAATCGCTAGTAGCGTCGGCTTAGAGAGGTTACTTTTTATTACTACTAAAATAGCCATCTTTCGCTGAGTCTTGAATAACAACGCCTTTGCTACTGAATGAGAAAGCTTTGTTACTAAAAGTACCAACCATGATAGCTTCAATTAATGGTGAGACACTCTGCGCTTCGCTTTCTATAGCTACTACGAAGTTAGCACCATCACCGCCTGTATCGTCATTCTTTTCTACAATATAGTTCAGTGTTCCCATAGGCGGCAACTCAATAGATTTTTTCAAATATGGACGAACATAGTCTCCATGAGTATTATAGTAATCAATTCTAGTCACATATAAACTATTATCTAAGCTGGTATTGCGAATACTCAAAGTCGCTGACAACATAACCTTAGGACTTTCTTCGTCACCATAAATATTTGAATAAACAGGCACATAAAATAGCTGTTGATAAGACATGTTGCCTTTAGGCATATCTACTTCTAACTCTTTTATAGGATCTTTGTGCTCATCACTGTATAAAATATTAGGGTCTTTTTCAGGAGGATTGCAGGCGCTAAGCCCCACCGTAATTAGCAAAGAAGTCAACAGTAGCAGTGATGTTTTCATAAATCTCCTTTAAGGCCTTATGGCGCTCAACCGCTTAATTTAGTCTGCCTACGCATTAAAAATGGCAGGCAGACAACAGGGTAGAGGTGTTTTATATTAACCCACCAATACGTTGGTTTCGGGGTAGTGTACTCTTGAAGACTTTGGCATAGCAATTAAATAAGCCAAGGTCAAAGGTCCCACTCGTCCTGCAAACATCATAAACATAATAACAATTTCACCGGTTGAGCTGAGCTTAGTGGTCAAGCCGCGGGTCAAGCCAACCGTACTTAGCGCTGAGACTACTTCGAATAACACGTCATCTAAAGGATGATCTGCCTCTACTACCGACAATACAAAGACGCTTATAAAGATAAGCATCATGGTAATACTAATCAAAGCCAAAGACTTTCTTACCAAGCGATCTGGAATACGGCGCTTAAATACGATGACATGATCGCGCTGTCTTAAAAACGCCCACGTGGTCAAAATTAAGATAACAAAAGTCCCAATTTTGATACCACTGGCAGTAGATAGCGAGCCGCCGCCAATAAACATTAAGAACATAGTCAGTAACGTACTGGCATCAGTTAGTTGTTCAATAGGGATGGTGTTAAAACCAGCAGTTCGAGGGGTAATGGCCTGAAACCAAGCGGCTGTTAATTGATTACTAAAGCTTAAATGACCTAGAGTATTCGGATTATTATGTTCTAACAACCAAAATAGCACAAAAGCCATAAAGTTTAAGGCCACAGTTGTGGTGACAACTACCTTGGTGTTCACGCTTATTTTACGCCAACTGCGATTATCAATAATGTCCTTCACCACAATGAAACCTAAGCCACCAATAATGATAAGACTGGTAATGATGATATTAATAGACTTGTTATCTGCATACGGCATTAAGTTGTCACTGGTCAGTGCAAAGCCGGCATTATTGAAGGCAGATACCGTATAGAAGAAGCCGGCATAGAGGGCCTCAGAGGCTGGCATTTCTTTTAAGAAGGCAAGGCTTAGGGCAATAAATCCTATCAGCTCAACTGACAATGCAATGGTAATAACCGATTTGGCAGTGGTGGAAATATCGCCAAAGCTTGTTTCCGCAAAAGCTTCACGGGCTATCTTTTGACCCACAATATTGAGCCGTCGCTGTAAGCTAATAAAAGCAAAAACGGCGAATGTCATAAAGCCAAGTCCACCAAACTGAATCAATATCGCAATAATCACTTGGCCTAATCGAGTGTAGTTGGCGGTATCAACAATAGAGAGTCCAGTGACAGTCACGGCAGAAGTGGCGGTAAAAGCGGCTTGAATCCAAGTTATGGGCTCAATTGTGCACGCTGGTAATTTTAAGAGAAAACAGCCCAGCGTTATTAAACATAAAAACCCCACTGCTAAAATAGCAGGGGGAGAGGTTAGAAATTTAACTGAGTTTTTTGGCATAAAAGGTACCTGTTGACCAAGCCTACTTGATATTAAGCATTGATAAATGCTTTGGATAAGTATTTAAGGTCACTGACCAATCCGGCATATACCACCCTATCTGGATATTGAATAACCGTGTCATCATTGAAAACCTGCACTAATTGGTTGTCACGAATAATTAATAGTAACGAAGTGTCAGGATGCTTACTTCTGATTTTACCAACGGTTATTGGTCGTAAGTTTTGCGGTACGTCAATGCGCACTAAAAACTCTTCATTACCCAAAGATAAATACTGTTTCATCATGGGATAAGCCACAGCTTGAGCAATACGAATTCCCATATCTTGCTCAGGATGGATAATATTCTCCACGCCTAAGCTGTGCAAAATATCATGATGGGCATCTGTTTTGGCTTTCACCCATAAGTTCTTAGCCGGTAACTTAATTAAGTTTAGAGTACATAACAAACTGGCTTCCAAATCTTCGCCAATACTGACGATTACCCCATCAAACTGACTCAAGTTCAACTCTTTTAAGGTTTCAATATCGGTAGCATCAGCGATAACAGAATGACTCAAGATGTCACTAACTTTGTTTACCTCTTGCTCATCCATATCAATGCCGAGTACTTCATTGCCTTGACTTTGTAATTCAAAAGCACAAGCTCGACCAAATACACCCAGTCCTATAACCGCAAATTGCATGTGTTACCTCTACATAAATAGTCATATAAAGCAAATATTAACGATTGTTATTGATCGTTAGGGGGTAAGATGGCACTCACTTTTCGTTTAGATAATTCAGGCAATAATTATACTCCTAAATATAACTAATAAGAAAAGAACAGCAACCAATATATACTAAAAAATCACAAAAAAAAGAACCCCAATTGATGAGGTTCTTTTGTTAAAAATAGGTGACAGTCAATTTTTATTGATTAAGTAAATTAAACTACTGAAAGTTATTGGCTGACTTTTGCCAATACTTCTTCACGGCTAAGCAGCTGTTTTTCGCCATCACGACGATCAACATATTCGTACTTGTCTTCCGCTAAATTGCGATCTGATACCACGATACGATGTGGGATGCCAATAAGTTCAAGATCGGCAAATTTAACACCAGGACGTTCATTACGGTCATCTAGCAGAACATTCAAACCTTTGGCCTTAAGCTCTTGATATAGAGCTTCAGCAGTTTGCATTACCGTCTCTTCTTTCGATTTCATTGGCACAAT
Organism: Psychrobacter sanguinis; assembly: GCF_020736705.1. Lineage (NCBI taxonomy): Bacteria > Pseudomonadati > Pseudomonadota > Gammaproteobacteria > Moraxellales > Moraxellaceae > Psychrobacter > Psychrobacter sanguinis. The sequence goes on along the minus strand of NZ_CP085990.1, from coordinate 3,217,414 downwards.
AGCGATGTCAAATGGGGCAATAGAGTCATTAACATTCGGTGTTTTGGCCCAAATAATGCCATTGTCATCGTGATTTTGTTCGATGGCGGCTGCGATAATACGGCTGACACCGATACCGTAACAACCCATCATTAAGGTTACAGGTTTGCCATCTTCACCCATAACTGTACAATTTAAAGCTTTAGAATATTTATCGCCCAATTGGAAGATATGACCCACTTCAATACCACGTTTGATGCTCAGTGTGCCTTTACCATCCGGTGAAGGATCTCCTTCTACCACGTTGCGAATATCCACCACTTCAGTAATGGTCGCATCGCGTTCCCAGTTCATACCGGTAGTGTGCATGTCATACTCATTGGCCCCTGACACAAAGTCGCTCATGGCAGCAGCGGCACGGTCAACATATACCGGAATGTCCAAATCTACGCCGATAAAGCCTTTTTTCAGACCCGCCGCTTTCATCTCTTCTTCGGTAGCGAAAGTAAGAGGGGTATCAACTTCAGCGATTTTCTCCGCTTTAATTTCATTTAAAGTATGGTCGCCACGCACCACTAGCGCTACTAATTGCTCATCGCCTTCAGTACCATCTTCATTGATATGATGACCTTTGACGATTAGCGTTTTTACAGTGGTTTCAAGCGGAATATCTAAGAATTTAGCCAAGTCTTCATTGGTTTGAATTTTTGGCGTGGCCACATCTTGTCTGTCTTGTGTCGGAGCGGCGCGTTCATTATTACAAACTGCTTCTGCCAGCTCAACGTTGGCCGCATAGTCTGAACCATCTGAGAACGCAATGGCATCTTCACCACTGCCGGCCAATACATGGAACTCATGAGAGGCTGAGCCACCAATTGAGCCAGTATCGGCTAATACAGCGCGGAAAGTTAAGCCAAGACGCTGGAAGATACGAGTATAAGCATCATACATTTGCTGATAGGTTATTTCTAATGACGCCTGATCAACGTGGAATGAGTAAGCATCTTTCATGGTGAATTCACGGGCACGCATGATACCAAAGCGTGGGCGAATCTCATCACGGAATTTACCTTGAATTTGGAAGAAGGTTACCGGCAGCTGTTTATAGCTACGTAATTCACCACGAGCCAAATCAGTAATTACCTCTTCATGAGTCGGGCCTAGTACGAAGTCACGGTTGTGACGGTCGGTAAACCGTAGAAGCTCAGGACCATAATCTTCAAAACGTCCTGACTCTTGCCATAACTCTGCAGGCTGAGTCATTGGCATCAGTACTTCTTGTGCGCCAATATTCTGCATTTCTTCACGCACAATTTTTTCAACTTTTTGCAATACCTTAAGCCCCATAGGTAACCAAACATATAGGCCTGACGCAAGCTTGCGAATCAGGCCGGCTCGTACCATGAGTTGGCTTGATACGATATCAGCATCACTTGGGGTTTCTTTTAGGGTAGCAAATAAAAACTGGCTGGCTCTCATAACTGACTCGACTTTACTCAATGTAGTTAAATGGTCGTTAACCTTAAAATCAACGGCAAAGAAACTATAAAATTAACCAAAACAATAAAAGCACCGTGAATAGTTGCCGTCTAAATTGCTGTAAAGTCAGTAATCGAACGGTTATTACGGTGCAGATAACAATAAAATAAGTGCGAATAAATCGCTGTAACTTGCCTATGTTAGGTAAACTCGCCGACTGACGCAATCACTTTTTAATATGTGGGCTAATTTAAATAAAATTTTGTCAGTTTTAGAGCCCTATTAAGGGGTGTTTATCGACAATGATGTAACGTAATTTAGCAGACAAAAGGACGCTTTTTGGCTATATTAGATTTATACATTTAAGGATGTGAAACGATTTAGCACCTTAATATTTCACGTCAATAATAATAACTTTATGATGGCAAATTATGAACAATAAAACTCAAAATACAGTACCTCGAAATAAAGTACCTCCAAATACAGTAAAAAGTAATGGGGTTTGGCTTAAGCTAATTTTCCTGCTCCTTTTAATCGCGTTAAGCGTTTTTCTGTGGCAACAGTTCAATAAAGACAATTCCCCACAAATTCAGACGGTAAGCCGAGAAGGCGTGGTCAGTAAAATTCAGCAACTGAATCGTTTAGAGACCGTGGCTTATAATGTGGATACGGTAATTACCAGTGAGCAGGAAGGCAGTTGGCAACGGTTATGGCAAGATGAACAAAAAGGTCTGTTTATTGCTCGTGGCCGTGTGGTAGCCGGTGTGGACTTAAGTACGTTAAGTCCTGAAATGGTTCAGATCACAGAGCCGACAGAAGCTCAAATCGAAGAAGCGCGCGCTAAAGCTGAAGCCCAAGGTAATGGAAATGCTCCTATTACCTTAATGCCTGACATTATGATTACCTTACCGCCTGCGCAAGTATTTACTGTGTACTTAGACGATGTAGAAGTCTATGACTGGAAGTCGGGCGGTTTCTTTGGCATGCTTCAAGCAGAACCTGAGATTTTGGCTAAGGCTCAAGCCAGCGCCAAGCAAGAAGTGCTTAAGCGCGCTTGTTCTGATGGAGTGATGCAGCAAGCAGAAAATAATGCCAAAAAAGAAATGGAGCAGTTATTTGCGATGACTGGCGCCAAAGTAAGTGTTACTACCCAGGGAGCAGGTGCCTGTCAGCCAGTTGACTAACGGATTATCCTTTAAACTGCCCAATAGCGTAAAGGCGGGCTTGCTTGTGTTCTACCATAGGTTGAGGGTAGTCAACATTTGCAAGCTCGCCTTTTGCGCTTAACGCTTGTCTTAGTTTGGCCTCATCATGCAGTATGCTCGGTTTTACGGGCTTTAGCTCTGGCAGCCAGGTTTTAATAAAAATAGCCTCTTTGTCATGCGTTTTAGCTTGGCTGAAAGGATTCATGATACGAAAGTAGGGCGCCGCATCGGTACCGACCGAGGCACTCCATTGCCAACCGCCATTATTTGAAGCAAAATCCCCATCAATGAGTCGTTGCATAAAGTAACGCTCACCCCAACGCCAATCAATAAATAAGTCTTTGGTCAAAAACATGGCAGTCACCATACGCAGTCTATTGTGCATAAACCCCGTTTGATTGAGACAACGCATCGCAGCATCGATCAAAGGCACGCCTGTCTGTCCTTGACACCATCTATTAAAGTCTTGCTCATCGTAAGACCAATGTACTTTAGTGTCTGCTGCTTTATTAAAGGCAGTGCCTTTAACAATATCTGGGCGATCAGCGATAACATGACGATAGAAGTCACGCCATGCCAGCTCACTAATCCAACGCTGGATATCTTGTTCAGCGCTAGCCTCATTGCTATTTTCTAGTGGTTTGTTTGTTTGTTTCTCTGATTGATTAAAGACATTGGCCTCATAAATAGCTTCAGCGGCTTGTTTGGCTTTGAGATAACAGACGCGAGGACTGATTGCCCCTATAGTTAAGTAAGCAGATAGCCGACTGGTGGCTTCTAATGAAGGCTGGTCTCGAGCAATATCATAGCGTTGTACATCTTCGGCTAAGAATGTTTGCAGCTGTTGATAGGCGGCAATTTCACCTGCCACAAAGGTTTCTTCAGCGTTTTTCAGTAGTTGGGTTTGGTCATTTTGGTTCGCAGACTCAGCTTCAAAGTAAGCTGCAGAAAATAGCCTAAGTGTTTGCTGATGCAAATCATCGATAGTGGCTAAGATTTGCGATAAACGTTCAGTAGCGGGCTTATCCGAATTTACTTTTTCAGTAGAGTACAAGTTGGGCGGACTGGTTTCTAGAATACTTCGCCATTTTTTATAAAAAGGGGTAAAAACCTTATACATGGTCTCGTCATTAGTGGTCACTGACTTCGGTGGCAAGATACATTGATCATGGTAGCGGCTAAATTCGATATCCTGTTGTTTTAAGCGCTGCTCAATAGCGGCATCGCGCTGCATTTCATTAACTTCGTACTCATAATTACTGGCCATATGAGTGATGCTGTGCTGTTGACAGAAGTTAACGACCGTCTCTATACAGCTGTCAAAATCAGCCGTTTTCAATACATGAAGCTCGATATCCAATTGATCAAACAATGAGGTTGCTAATACTTTTAGGGTGCGAAAGATAAAGTCCATTTGTACTATAGACATGTCATGCTCAAGCCATTGTTCAGCAGTAACCACAAATAAAGCGTGAATCTTAGGCTGGGCTGCTTTCGATACTGACGACTGAGACACATCTAGTTGTGATGGGTCGTTTTGGGTTAATGCCTGCTTCGCTAAGTCCGTTAATTGGCTTAGTGCTGTATTGTCCTCAACACGCAAGTCGCGTCGGAACCACATAAGGTAAGAAGTTAAGTCAGCGACAGAAGGGGAGGTCATTGCACATCCTTTAATGAGTGATAGAGTAGGTGATAAGAAAGATAGAAAAGTAGAAAGATAGATAGCAACTCGGGTTTATATTTGGAGTTATGCGCTTTTAATGTTATAAACTTTAAATGCTGTAAGTTAGTGTACGCACTGCTAAATTTGATAAAAAGTATGCTAGGATAAGTTTTATTTGGCAATTCTATTTTGGTAAAAGGTTTAGAGGGTCAATGCAGATTAAATTTTGTGGATTTACCCAACTCTGTGACGTGCAACAAGCGGTTAAGCTAGGGGCTGATGCCTTAGGCTTTGTGTTCTATCCGCCTAGTCCTCGTGCGGTCACTATGGAGCAGGCCAATGCTCTAATGACGCCTATTCCAGCCTTTGTCAGTGTGGTTGCTTTGGTGGTCAATATGGAACAGCAACAGCTTGTCGATCTAGCGAATACAGTCGCCTTTGATGTGATTCAGTTTCATGGCGATGAGTCCGCTGAACAATGCCAACAATTGGCCAATAAAGTTAATAAACGTTGGATTAAGGCACTTCGGATCAATAAAGACACTCACGATCTGGACAGCATCACGAATCAAATAAATCAATATGCCCAAGCAGGTGCGAGTAGTATCTTGTTAGACGCTTATCACAAAGAGGCTTATGGCGGTACTGGGGAGCGTTTTGATTGGTCACTTATTCCTCACGATTCTGCATTGCCTATTATTCTGGCAGGTGGTTTAACCCCGCAAAATATTAATGACACTTTAAAGCTGCCTATTCAAGCAGTCGATGTTAGCGGCGGCATTGAGTCGGCCAAAGGCATAAAAGACGCTGGCAAAATGGCTGCCTTTATTCGTGCGGTTAAAAATAACCGATGGCAAAGCTAAAAGAGCGTCTCTCATTGCCCAGGCCAGGAAAACTGGCCAAGCAGCTTGATTATTAAAGAAAGTATTGAAAATAAGTGATGATTACAAAACTATAAATAGGGTAAAACCAACTATGAAAAACTTTAATAACGTACCACATAATGATGAAGTAGAGAATATAACTGATTTTAGTCAGTATCCAGACCCAAGTGGCCACTTTGGCATTCACGGTGGGCGCTTTGTTTCCGAGACCTTAATGGCAGCATTAGAGGAACTGGAAGCTTTATATTATCAAGTCAAACAAGATCCCAAGTTTTGGGAAGAGTACCACAATGATTTGATTAACTATGTGGGTCGTCCTACACCACTGTATCACGCCAAGCGCTTAAGTGATGAAATCGGCGGTGCACAGATTTATTTTAAACGTGAAGATCTGAACCACACGGGTGCTCATAAAGTAAACAACACCATTGGTCAGGCACTATTGGCTAAGATGAGTGGCAAAAAGCGTATCATTGCCGAGACAGGGGCAGGCCAGCATGGTGTGGCGACTGCGACCATTGCTGCACGTCTGGGGCTTGAGTGTATCATTTACATGGGCGCTGATGATGTTGAACGTCAAAAGATGAACGTGTATCGTATGCGCTTGTTGGGAGCCAAAGTCGTGGCGGTTGAATCAGGGTCACGCACCTTAAAAGACGCCATGAACGAAGCCATGCGTGATTGGGTAACCAACGTCGATACTACTTATTATATTATTGGTACGGTAGCCGGTCCGCATCCATATCCTTTATTGGTTCGCGACTTTCAAGCTGTTATTGGCAAAGAAGCCCGCATTCAGCATTTAGAGAAGACTGGGAAACTCCCTGACGCTTTAGTGGCCTGTGTGGGTGGTGGCTCCAACGCAATTGGTTTGTTCTACGAGTTTTTAAATGATAAAGATGTGAAGATTTATGGCGTTGAAGCCACAGGTGATGGCTTGGACACAGACCGTCACTCAGCGCCCTTAGCAAAAGGCCGAGTCGGGGTATTGCATGGTAACCGTACTTATTTAATGGCTGATGATGATGGTCAGATACTTGAGACTCATTCAATTTCAGCGGGCCTTGATTATCCTGGCGTAGGTCCTGAGCATAGCTTTTTAAAAGATGTGAAGCGTGTGCAATATGTAGGCTGTACAGACAAAGAAGCGTTACACGGCTTCCATGAAGTGACTCGCAAAGAGGGTATTATTCCAGCGTTAGAGTCAGCACATGCTGTGGCGTATGCTTTGGAGTTGGCTAAGACCATGACGCCTGATCAGAGTATTATTGTCAATATGTCAGGACGTGGTGATAAGGATTTACATTCAGTTATGAAAGCTGAAGGTATTGAACTTTAAAGATATCGCGACATTCGTAATGACTGACTTAGTGTGAATGGCTGAAGTATTAATAATTAAAGTATCAGTAATTAAAGTATCAACTACTAAGTTAGTCCTTAATTTAAGCGTTAAGTGAGTCACTCTTTGAATTAGCCTATGGCATTCAGGATAACTGAGTATCTAAAAGATTATTTATTAAGGGAATATTATGACCCGAATTGAAACCGCATTTGCAGATTTAAAGCAACAGAATAAAAAAGCCTTAATTCCTTATGTTATGGCCGGTGATCCATCGCCAGACAGCTTTGTCGGTACTTTGCATGACTTAGTACAGCATGGCGCAGATATGATTGAAGTGGGCTTGCCATTCTCAGACCCAATGGCAGATGGTCCAACAGTCGCATTGGCGGGTGAGCGAGCTTTAGCAGGGGGTACCAGTACTCACCAAGCATTGCAAATGGTTAAGCAGTTTCGTGAGACTAACACTAGCACACCGATTATTCTAATGGGTTATCTAAACCCGATTGAAATTATTGGTTATGATGAATTTATAAGATTATGTGCTGAAGCTGGTGTTGATGGGGTCTTGGTAGTTGATCTACCCCCCGCTGAGTCAGGTGATTTTGTAGAGCATTTGGCCCAGCATGATATGAATAAGATTTTCTTATTATCTCCGACCACCTTACCTGAGCGTCGTAAGCAAGTGATGACCCATTGTGGCGGCTATATTTATTATGTCTCCTTAAAAGGGGTCACCGGTTCTGCAAGCTTAGACACGGCAGCGGTTGGGGAGCAAGTCCGAGCCATCAAACAAGAAACGGACTTACCTATTTGTGTAGGCTTCGGGATTCGTGATGGGCAGTCAGCCGCGGCCATTGGTGAATACGCTGATGGTGTCATTGTAGGCAGTGAACTGGTGAAAAACTTTGCAGGGCTTGATAGCCAGTCAAGCAAAGAAGAAATTGCCGCAGCTCAAGCCAAAATTATGCAAAAAATGGATGAGCTACGCCAAGCCTTAGATCAACTGGCCTAACTCGAAAGACTTTTTTACTGATATTAATCTGATGTGTTTATGACAAATAAAAGTAATTCGCCCAAAACCAAAACCTCTGAAAAGACAGTTGATGCTGGACTTAAATCTAATAAAGCTGCACCGAATGAAGCGCATTCAGGCGGTACATGGTTGACTCGCCCTGTACCTCGTGTGCAGCGTCATAGCCTGCCTCAACTGACGGCGGTGGAGACAGAGCCTTCTACGCAGTGCCCACAGTGTCATTCGATGATTACCAATACCGCTCTAATTTTTAACAGCTACGTTTGCCCTCATTGTGATCACCATTTGGCCATGACAGCACGTGAACGCTTGGCTGGATTTTTAGATCTTATTGAGGAAGAGTTGGGTCAACAGTTTACTACCGGTGACCCCTTACAGTTTGTGGACAGTAAGCCTTACCCCCAACGTATGCAGCAAATGCAAGACAAAACGGGTGAAACCGAAGCGCTTATCGTGTTTAAAGGCAAGCTGCGGGAGATGGATGTGGTGGCCTGTGCGTTTGACTTCCGTTTTATGGGTGGCTCGATGGGCTCAGTAGTGGGTGATCGCTTTGTACAAGCTGCTGAAGTAGCCTTAGAACATAAGATGCCATTGGTTTGTTTTGCTGCCTCTGGTGGGGCACGTATGCAAGAAGGGGTGTTATCACTGATGCAAATGGCACGCACTGGTGCTGCTATTGAGCGTTTACGTTTAGCCGGTGTGCCTTATATCGTGGTGCTAACCAATCCTGTTTATGGTGGGGTGACAGCGTCATTAGCCATGCTAGGAGACATCCATATCGCAGAGCCAAAAGCGATGATTGGATTTGCCGGTAAGCGTGTTATCGAGCAAACGGTGCGTGAGACGCTAGAAGAGCCATTCCAACGTGCTGAATATTTATTGGAGCATGGGGTTATCGACCAAGTCGTACATCGTCATCAGCTCAATGACACCATATACCGTCTATTGGCCAAACTTATGCACCTCTAAGTTTTTGGTTCTAATCTTTGCGCTAACTATTTATAGGTATTGTAAGTGTTGACTTGCAATACCTAAGTTATATGTTTTTAATGATTTTATTTTACCCACTGAGAGACATCGTGATTACTACCTCTTCAACTCCAGCCATAACTTCTGACTTAACTCCCAACCAATCCAGTCCTTTATCAGACTGGATTTATTATATGCAGCAAATACATGTCTCAGCAATAGACATGGGTTTGTCTCGCGTCATACCAGTTGCCAATCATTTGGGGCTAATACAGTCCGCTAAAGATGATGCGTATGTTTTCACTGTGGCCGGTACTAACGGTAAAGGGTCGACCACAGCAGTCATCAGTGAGGTCTGTCAACAAGCGGGTTATAAAACCGCACTTTACCAGTCTCCGCATCTTATAGATTTTAATGAACGGGTTCGTATTAATGGCTGCCCTGTGGGAGACAAGGTGCTAATTGACGCCTTCTATCAGGTTGAGCAGGCGAGACTGGCATGTGATTTGACTCTATCTTTTTTTGAAATGACCACTCTGGCAGCTATGCTTATCTTTGCTCAAGCAGATTGTGATGTTTGGGTGTTAGAAGTCGGCTTAGGTGGACGTCTAGACGTGGTCAATATTATCGATCCGGACTTGGCTGTTATTACCAATATCGGTATTGATCATGTGGATTGGCTAGGCGATACCCGCGAGAAGATTGGTTATGAAAAAGCGGGCATACTACGTGAGGGCATTCCCTTAATATATGGTGAAACGGATATGCCTGAGTCTGTGCTTGCTAAGATAGAAGAATTACAGTGTCCTTATTATCAAGTCGGTAAGGATTATGATTTTGCTGAGCAAGAGAAGGGATGGCAGTTTAGTAGTGCCAATATTACTTTACAGTTGCCTAAACCTAAGTTGTCTTTAATTAACAGTAATAATGCTGTGGCAGCTTTGCTTGCCAGCGATTTAACCATTACTACCGAGCATATTAAATCAGCACTTGCTAAAGTGAAACTTGATGGTCGTTTTGATGCCAGAGACATTCAAGAACGACATTGGCTCTTTGATGTGGCACACAATGAGCGGGGCATGACTTTTTTATTGAGTCAGTTTCTACCGTTATGGCAGCAACATAAAGCGCACTATCCTAAGGCTGAACTGCATGTGGTCTTCTCAATGTTGGCGGATAAGGACATAGACCATGTGGTGCAGTTATTGGTTGATTCAAAGCTACCTATTAAAACGTGGCATGTTGCTGAAATTGACCATCCTAGAGCAGCGCCTCTAAAACAGTTGACTGAGGTATTGCAACAGCATAATCAACAGAACATAATAACCTATGATAATTTAGGGGTAATAGGTGATAAAGTCGTTGGAGTAACTACTGAAGAGGACCTGATCTTAGTATGTGGCTCATTTCATACCATAGGTGAAGTGCTACAGCCATTAGTCTAAAAATACTGCAGCCATTGATTTAGATATTTGACAGTTGTTGTTTTAAAAGAACTAAAACCAATAGTATAGCAGCGACTTAAATTCCTATCGTCCAAAATGAATACTGTTTTAACCCCTTTGGCCTTCTAGTTAGTGATGGGCAAGGGGTTTTTTGGTCTTTACAGAACTCTCTTAAAGAACAGCACTAATATTATCTATGTTTAGGGTTTCAGTAGATGGCTATTTAATTATTTAGGCTTAACAATATTTTAGCTCAAAAATATTTCACTATTGATAGTAATAAGTTTTTTGTTATGATGACGTCTATTTGCGTAAAAAATCTTAATAAATCTATAGTACAATTAAACTAAATTTAAAAATACTGTTTAGATTTAACTGTGACTTTGTGTTATAAATTAATCACCCTGTGTAGTAACAGTGTAGTATTATTGCAATATAATCCTTTATAATAATAGTGAATTTAATGGTAATGTATCGGGATGAATAGTTTAAAATATTTTACCTATTGATGCTTTTGCATCGCATTATCTCTCATAGAATAAGTTAATAAATTATGATGTCTAGCTCTCAAAAAAATAAATTACTACTGGCACTAAGCTTAATGGTTGGTTGTACTCTGCCAACTTATGCCAATACGGTAGTTACTGATGTCCAAATTAACTCATTAATATCTCAAGCGATTGAGACGCATCCATTGGTCGGTTCAGCTCGTGCAGAGCAACAAGCGACCACTGAGGGAATCAATGCTGCAAAGCTTAATTTATTACCGACACCAAGTATCTCAACTAGCTATGGTAATAATGATGATATCGTATCGGAGATAGGTATTCGCCAACCTTTATGGACAGGCGGTCGACTGACAGCCAACGTCAACCAAGCCATATTTGATGATAAAGCGGCGACTGAAAATATTTATGAGCAACAAAACCAAGTGGCTAAGACCACGATTGAGGCCTGGCAAACTTATATCGCAGCCGTGGCCCAACAAAGGGTCTACTTAGAAACTATAGACCAGTTGCGCAAGTTTGAAGCCATGATGCAGCGCCGAGTGAGTCAAGGGGTCTCCGCCCGTATTGAACTTGACTTAGTGACTAACCGTATTTTGCAAGAAACCAATGCCTATGAAGCGGCACGAGAACAACAACATATTGCTGAGGCTCGATTACAACAAATTACGGGGCGTGCGCTACCTAGAGGTAGTGAACACAATGTTCCGCAATTAAACCTATTGGTGGATCAAGCCAAGAAAGCCTCTGCGGGATTTGAAAAACTGGCCTTTAGTGAAGCCAGTTTTTATAACCCCACAGTAGTTAAAGAGATGTTCCAAATCGAATCTGCAAAGCAAGAAGTAAAAGCACAAAGTGCCACAAGATATCCCACTGTTTATGCTGAGTATAAGCATACCTACGATCACGATACCAATGAAGATGATGGCCAATTTTATGTGGGCTTGAATTATCAGCCAGGGGCGGGCTTTTCTAACCTTGCTTTGACTCGTGCCTCTGAAGCCCGAGTAAATAGCTTGATTCAGAATAAAGAAGCCGCTCAGCGTCAGGTAATGGAAAATATCCAGATTCAATACCAGCAATTTGCCAGTGCCAGAAGCAGAGAATTATCTCTGGTGTCTGCGGTGGCTGGTGCACAAATCGTATTAGATTCTTATCAGCGTCAGTTCATTGCCGGACGTAAGTCTTGGCTAGAGGTTTTAAACTCAGTACGTGAGTTAAGTGATTATCAAATAAACTTGGTACAAACCCGTTCTGATATTTTGGGTTCATTTTATAAGCTGCAGGTAGATTTTAGTTTGATGCCTTGGCAAAAATATGTCCATAACCGTCAACCTATAAAAATGTTCAGCGTTAAAGATCCAGTAAAAGAATGGGTAGATACGCAACAAAACAACGTTCAAAGCAAACAGTTTGGATATGGACAACAGCGTCAACCACAGCCACAGGATGAGTATATTCAAGTAAATCTGCCGGCTTCTGTTGAACAGCAACTCAATCAAGGCGCTTATATAATGATTGATGAAGCGGGTAATCCTATAAAAATAACGGTCGAAAAACCGGAGATGGATGAGCTTAATAATAGCCCAGCTGGCACTCAACAAGACTTGAATAACTAGTTTGTAAGCCGGTAAATTTTGAGCATTGAGGTTTTGAGAAGTTAGTGCTAAATCAATTTTAGACTCTAACTATAAGGCTGTAGAAAGCTGTGGTTTGAAATTAAACAAGCGGTTAATGTCGAGATTTCAACGGTCTTCACAGCATGCTTCTCACGAATATAATAAAATTTTAATAAGTGATCATTATGAGTACTAACCAACACCTCTCAGATAATATAGAGTCAGATAACTTAGGGTCACACCATGAGTTAGTGCCGAGCTCAAATGAGCTCACGACGGCGCAATCTTTAGCTGATGCTTTGCGACATCTTTTAAGTCAGCAAGGATATCCGGTAGACAATATTCGACTTCAAGATATCATTAGAAAACATGATAATCCAAAAGCTGAAGAGCAAGGTCGTGGTATCAATACCTTAGGCGGTTTTGTTGAAATATTAAGAGGCTTAGGAATTGAAGAGTCTCCCGAAATTTTAGAACAACCAGATGCTGCATTTTTACCTTTAATTGCTTATCACTCACGTTATGGATGGGGGTTGATCGATGGCAAAAACCCACAAGGGGCTTGGAACTTACGCCAAGAGGCTCAGACTCGTCATGTGATATTAGATGAGTTGAAGTTGGTATTGAGGCTGCGCTTAAAAGACGATCATATCAAAAAGAAAAGTGCTTCTTTTACTACTTTATTGAAAAAGGACTTGTCCAACTATAAAGGCGTGGTAATAGAAGCCGTCATTGCTTCTTTCTTAATTAACTTCCTGGCCTTGGCCGTTTCTTTGTTCTCAATGCAGGTCTATGACCGAGTTATCCCCACTCGCAGTGAGTACACTTTAATTATCTTAGCCAGTGGTGTGGCATTAATTATTATCTTTGAAGCTTTTATGAAGTTTGCACGCTCAAAGATTATGGATAAAGTGGTGATTGGGCTTGATCAGTACTTATCGCGTGAGGTTTTTCAGCGCCTGTTAAAAGTGCGCATTGACCAAATGCCTGGATCAGTAGGTTCGATGGCGGCTCAGCTAAGAGGGTATGAGCAAGTACGTAGTTTCTTTACGGCCAGTACCTTATTTGGTCTGGTTGACTTACCAATGACTATTATTTTCATTGTTCTTATTGCTTATATTGCGTCACCGCTAGTGGCTATGGTGCCTATTATTGCCGCGATTATCGCCATCGCTATGGGATTAACTGCCCGTAAGAAAATCGATGCGATTGCTGCAGAAGGGGCCTCGGCTTCTTATTATAAAACAGGGCTTTTGGTAGAGACCGTCGAAGGTGTCGAGACTATTAAAGCAGGCGCGGGAAGCTGGAAGTTTTTATCACGTTGGTTAGATGTGATGAATGTCACAATTAAAAACGATCTGAGTATGAAGCATGCCAATGACTACTTAAGTTATTCGGCGCAAATGCTACAGCAAGCCAGTTATGTAGGTATCGTTATTGTTGGCTCATTTGTGGTAATGAGTGGGGACATGACAATGGGGGGCTTGATTGCTTCTTCAATTTTGGGTGGCCGTGTACTCGCACCTGTTATGTCTATTCCAAACTTACTGGTACAGTATTCTCATGCGAAAGCTGCTAAAGGCATGATTGAGTCGATTTTCGCCCTTGAGCAAGATAACCATGGCGTTAACTATCCTCTATCACCAACCAAAATTAGAGGTCATTATCAGGTTGACGATATGGTGTTTAATTATGTGGGTAACGACCGACCTGCTGTGGTTGTGAAAAAGCTAGTCATTCAACCTGGCGAAAGAATCGCAATTCTAGGCCCGATTGGTTCTGGGAAATCGACTTTATTAAAATTACTTTCTGGATTATATGCCCCAACATCGGGTCGAATTTTACTAGATGGTTTAGACATTCAACAGATTAGTCGTGAATCACTAAGCGAGCAAGTAGGGTATTTACAGCAAGACCACCGTTTATTCCAAGGTACTTTGCGTGAAAACTTACTGATTGGTATGCCAGCCCCTAATGATGATGTGCTGCATGAAGCCTTACAAAAAACAGGTCTAATTAACCTTGTTGCTAACCACTCAAGCGGTCTAGACCTTCCTATTAGTGAGGGGGGACGCGGCTTATCTGGCGGGCAAAAGCAGCTGGTGGCCTTTACCCGACTATTACTAACTAAGCCCTCAGTTCTTTTGATTGATGAACCAACGGCATCTATGGACAATCGTCAAGAGCAGCGCTGTATACAAGTCTTACGTGGCGAACTACAACAAGGTCAAACCTTAGTCGTATCTACCCATAAAACTGCCTTATTAGATTTGGTTGATCGTATTATTATTATGGACAATCATCAAATCGTCATGGATGGTGCCAAAGATGCGGTACTGAAACAGCTGATGCAAAATGAGCAAGCTAAGAAGCAAGGTGTGCCAGGACGAATAACTGAACAAGCGGCGCCTAAAGCAGCGATTAAAGCAGTACCCACTAATCCTAACTCTCCTCAGGGCAGCGGTCCCCAAACACCGCCGACTGCACCGGGTGATCAGCCGAATAAAGGCGGTACAGACGGTCACCCTACTTTTAATAATGGGGCACAGCCAACGTCAACTGTAAATACCAATGGTCAAGTAAATACGCAGCAGACCAATAGACAAGCTAGCAATCAAAGCAATACTGTGGAAACCAGCAAGCCAAAGATTATTATCAAGCCAGCTTCAGAAAATCTAGGTAATGTGTCTAAATCTGCACCAGAGAATGGGGCAACAACAACTCCTATCTCCGAACTAAATACTGCTGCCAATGAAACAAGGCCACCAGTAAATGATACGGCCAATACCATTGTCATTAACCCCACATCTGAAGAGAAATAGGCATGTCTGAATATCAATATACTCCTACCAAGCCCAAAATTGGTAATGCTCGCCTCACTATCTGGATTGCCCTTGTCGGTATTACCATATTATTAGTTTGGGCCTACTTTGCGAAGATTGACCAAGTGACTCGAGCGAAAGCGACAGTTATTGCTAGCGCCAGAACTCAGCAAGTGCAAGCCTCGGACGGGGGAGTGCTGACGGATATCTTAGTATCAGAAGGGGATGAAGTTAAAAAAGGCCAATTGTTAGTGGTGCTTGAAGAAGAGCGAGCCAAAGCCGCTTATGACAGCTCAGCGACTAAATCCGCTGCCCTGCAAGCTCAGTTGGCACGTTTAAATGCTGAAATATTTGATAAGCCTTTGTCTTTCCCAGCAAGTGTGCGTCAATATCCGGAATATGTCGAAAACCAAACTCAATTATATAATCGTCGCAGACAAGCGATTAATGAAGAAGTATCTTCTCTAGAGAAGATGTTGGTTCTCGCTCAAAAAGAATTAGATATGAATGAGCCGTTATTAGAATATGGCGACGTTAGTCAGGCTGATGTCATCAAGCTACGTCGTCAAGTCGCTGATATTGAAGCTCAGATCAATAACAAGCGTAATAAGTACTTTGAAGACGCCCAAGCCGAGATGACCAAAGCTCAAGAAGAATTAGACAGTGAGCTTGAGCAATTACGTGACCGGACTCAGGTTCTAGAAGAAAAACGCTTATTGTCTCCTCAAGATGGTAAAGTCAATAACATCAACATCACCACGATTGGTGGTGTGGTTAAGCCTGGTGAAGTTATTATGGAGTTATTACCTACCAGTAGTGACCTTATCGTAGAAGCCAAGGTAAGCCCTGCAGACATCGCGTATGTTAAAGAGGGGCAAAGAGCTTCGGTTAAACTAGATGCTTATGACTTCTCTATTTTCGGTGCCATGAACGGAACAGTGACTTATATCAGTCCAGATACCTTAATGGAAACTACCCCTAAAGGCGAAGAGCCTTACTACCGCGTACTGATCAAAATCGGTAAAGCAGAGTTCGCTGGACGTGGTGATGAGATTGTCATCAAGCCAGGTATGACAGCCAGCGTCGATATTAAAGCCATGGAACGTAGTGTCTTGTCTTACTTAACCAAACCGATTACTAAGACCCTGTCTGAAGGTCTAGGCGAACGTTAATGACGGGCCTCAAAGCGATAACTTTTTGGAGAGGTGCTGAGAGGCTCAAAGTGAATGGTTTTGTGGTGTTATTTAATTAGAGCGTGTGTTAAACCCGATATTACCGAAGTTTTTGAAATAAATTCAATTTTTTTGCAAAAAAGGTTTGACACACACTATTAAATCTATATAATACACACCCACAGAGCGAGACCTTAGTAACAAAATAACTAAGATTTTCTCTGGTTTAAACCTAAGATTGCCTTGCAGTTTAAATGGTTTTTGGGTGATTAGCTCAGTTGGTAGAGCGTCTGCCTTACACGCAGAATGTCGGCGGTTCGAATCCGTCATCACCCACCACTTATTGCTTTTTATATTATAAGCACAGTGGTTAAAGATGTTATACGACCTAAGCAGCGGTAGTTCAGTTGGTTAGAATACCGGCCTGTCACGCCGGGGGTCGCGGGTTCGAGTCCCGTCCGCTGCGCCATATTTTAAAACTTAATAAGCTTTAATTAGCTTAATAGTTTCAACCTCAAGTACCTGTACTTGAGGTTTTTTTGTGCTTAGTCATTTCTCCTTAATTTGCCTTTCTGCATAATTTCCCTATAGCAAGGTTATCTATCGTTTTGTGAATTATCGTTTAACACTAAATACTGCTAATAAAGTTAGCTTCAACATCTCTTATAAAATAAACAACAAAAAATAATAGTTCAGCTTAGGTACTTTAGCTATCCTAATAACTCATATTTAGTAACTCATGAGCTTTTCATTTCTTGTGCTCATTACTTTATTTAATATGCGGTTGAAGTATCTACTACACTACGTGTTCTAAGCGTTAATCGCTATAAAGTGTTGATTGCCATAATCAAAATATAATAATCATAAAAAAGCACAAAACCAAAGTACACCCCATATGTCATAAACTATGGGGTTTAATTAATAACAAAATTAAAAAGGTAAGTTATGCAACATTTCTATCCTCTATACCTCGCAAATAAAGCCCACGAAGGAGCAGATGACGCTCTTGAAGTGGTCAATAAATATAATCAAGAGACTGTCGCAGAAGTGGCTCGTTCTGATAGTGAGTTATTAGAACAAGCTATTCAAAAAGGATTAGAGGCCGTTCCTGCTATGCAGGCGTTAAAGCCTTATCAAAAGCAGCGTATCTTATTAGACTGCGTCGCTAAATTTACTGAGAGATTTGATGAATTTACGGAAGCGTTAATAGCGGAAGGCGGTAAACCTGAAGCAGCAGCAAAGGCTGAAGTTAAGCGTTTAATTGCTACTTTTCAGTTTGCAGCTGATGCGGTAACAACAGTGCCTGAAGGCGAGGTTTTACCTTTAGATTCGACAGAAGCCAGTGCAGGCTATCGTGGCTTTAGTAAAAGAGTGCCTATTGGGTTATGCGGGTTTATCTCTCCCTTTAACTTCCCACTAAATTTAGTCGCTCACAAAATTGCCCCTGCCATCGCTGCAGGCTGTCCTTTCATCTTGAAGCCTGCTAGTTATACACCTATTGGGGCTTTGATGATCGCGGATGTGTTGGCAGAAACTGACCTACCTGAAGGGGCTTTTTCAATATTGCCGATGTCTTCAAAAGTGGCCGACGTGTTGGTCACGGATGAACGTATTAAACTACTGTCCTTTACCGGTTCTGATAAAGTAGGTTGGGACATGAAGGCACGTGCTGGCAAGAAAAAAGTTGTGCTTGAGCTAGGCGGTAATGCGGCAGTGATGATTGAACCCGATGCTGACCTTGAAAAAGCCTTACCTAGAGTCATTACAGGCGGTTATAGTCAAGCAGGACAGGTATGTATCAGTGTTCAGCGCGTCCTGATTCATAAAGATATTTATCAGTCAGTAAAAGACGAGTTAGTCGCCTTGGCAAAAGAAGTAAAATCTGGTGACCCTAGTCAGGCCGACGTGGTCATTGGGCCGATGATCGATAAAGGAGAGCTTGAGCGTATTCAACAGTGGATTGATGAGGCGGTTGGTGAAGGGGCTACCTTATTGTGTGGCGGTGAGGTAGATGGCTTAGTTATGAACGCTACTATTTTAGAGAATGTCAGTCACGAGTCAAAATTATATAAAGATGAAGCTTTTGGTCCGGTAATGATATTGGAAGCTTATGATAATTTTGATAAAGGCATTGAACTTGCTAATGACAGCCGTTTTGGCTTACAAGTGGGGGTATATTCCTCTAGTATTAATAAAGCAATGCAAGCGTGGGATCATATTGAAGCGGGTGGGGTGATTATTAATGATGTACCTACTTTCCGCGTTGATAATATGCCCTATGGCGGTGTTAAAGATTCAGGATTTGGGCGTGAAGGTGTTAAGTATGCCATCGAAGACATGACTGAAATTCGCTTAATGGTCATTAAAGATTAACGTCTCATTCAAATAACGCCCCATTTATTGTTAAAAAATAGCCCCATTTTGCGATGGGGCTATTTTTTTAGATATCTATTATCATTTTTATTTTCAAAAAGTTAGCATCATTTTTAAAGAGTTAAACTAGCTTCTAAAGCACGATTAGTCTTATTAAACAGTCAGCATAATTTAGAAACAGATAAGAAATAGTTTAACGAGAGGCTGGGGTATGAAACTTAAATATCTGCCACAATTCCTCTTCATTATTTACAATATCTGCCAAGGTATAATCATCCATTACTTTCAAAAAGGCTTGTGTGGCTTCGGCAAATACTGATTTTAATTTACACACAGGAGTAATGGCACAGCTTTCAGAATACTTCATAGGAGTGTTCAAAGACTCAACTTGGTTTTCTTGTGGCTTTGTTCTTGAAGGAAGTAGAGCGAAACAGGGGACCACATGGAAGTCTGGCTCTGTCTGGCGGATAACTTCACCCAAAATAATATCAGTAGCAGGTTTGGCCAAGCGTATGCCGCCATTTTTACCTCGAATACTTTCAATATAGCCAATTTGTGCCAGCTGATGAATAACTTTAGTGAGATGGCTACGAGAAATTTGATAGCTATTTGCAATATCAGTAATCGTGGCTAAGGTATCTCTGTCTGGGATCACCGCAAGATACATTAAGGTGCGTAGCGCATAATCGCTATAGTTAGTGAGGCGCATAATTTTACCCCTTAGATAAAAATAAAAGTAATCAGATATTGGCTGCGCTTAGCGCCAGTCATTGCTGTTATAATTACTAACATCAAATTTCTAGCATTTTGCAACAGGTAGGCAGTGGTCGTTATGATAAATTATATATTGGTAACTCATTTACTGGGTGCTACGATTTGGACTGGCGGTCATTTAATCTTGTCTCTGGTGGTGTTACCTAAAGCCTTGAGAGACAAAGAGTTATCGGGCTTAATGGCCTTTGAAGAACAGTTCGAAAAAATAGGAATGCCTGCGTTAATCATCCAAATTATCACCGGTCTATGGATGGTACACAAAATGTTGCCTGATCCGAGCCTGTGGTTTGGTTTTGACAATGATTTGAGTGTATTGATTAGTGCAAAATTAGCCATATTGACACTGACCGTATTGGTAGCACTACATGCTCGTTTTAGGGTTATCCCTACTTTATCAGTCGCTAGATTAAACTACTTTGCGATGCATATTGCGGCAGTCACCTTACTATCAGTAAGCTTTGTCGTGGTTGGTTCCTTATTTAGAACCGGTCTTGGTTGATTGGATTAAGACCATTCGACGAAGACAATTCAATAAAGAACATTCAAGCGGAACCGTCTAATCAGATAGCCGTTGGGTGCTTATATTGAATTCATATTGATTAAACCGATATTCAATAGCTCATTACCCTCACTCGTTGGATAGAGTATTAGCCCCTCTGGCTATATTATACCGCAAACTTATCATATTGCTTATTGATACTATAGCTAGAAGGGTTAAGTTTTAAACTATCAAGCTGTAGAACATCAAGTTTTAAAGCTTCAACTGCGTAGGCACTAGCCAAATAAGCCATCATCTCTGGGCTTGGCGAGAATAGGCAGATAACTGATACAGAATAGTATAAAACAAGCTATCCATGCGGCTTGTGCTAGCATAACCCATACTAAGTAGTAGTCAGCAGATGCCAGCGGCATGATGACTCTAAACACAAAAGCCAATACCATTAATACAAAGATAACGTTTAAAGTTCGTGGCGGCGTATGGATACTGCGACCAGTATGACCTAAAGAAACCCTTGCCATCATAGCAACCGTCATCATTCCAACGCCCGATAAGGCCAAAGCATGTACGGCAATACTGTGGCTAAAATCCATCCAAGGCTGGAGAGCAAATAAAACAAAGCTGATGCACATACCTAAGAAAGCCACAAAAAGTGACCACAGTAGAGGTTTTTGCCAAAGTCTATGATGATACCAACCGGCCAAACGGCTCGTATTAACTATGGCCACTATCGAGGCACTAGCAGTAACCAAATAGGGATTAGGGTAAAACAGGTCAGCAATCATAAAAATTAGAAAGCTGCCAAGACTGATGACATCGAGCAACTTGCTGTTTTTCACTTTTATGGGTTGATCACTATCAAAGCTCAGACCACGCTCAATAAAGAAGGGGACGACACGGCGACCCATCGTCAGTACAATAGCCATCACTAAATATAGGCCTAAGTAAACCCCAACGCGTAGATAGTTCTGTTCACCGCTGTAAATGCCCCAATAGCACAAGCCGTTACCTAGGGTCAGTAGAATTAGCTTAGAGACAATACCCATTTGCTTATATTGCTTTACTGCTAAGACAGCGGTAATAATGGCCCAAGCGCTCATTCCCATAAACAATAGGTCAAAAATACTGGCTAGGATCAACCAAGCCGGTACGGTACCAATCCCTATTCCCATGGCAGCCCAAGCAAGACGTGCTATCAGCCAGCTGCCAAATATTGCTCCCAATCGATAGCCGTAGGGCATCATTATCCCGGTCCAGGTCTTTACTGCCGTCAATAAAAATCCAGCAATAATGGCCATGGCATAACCATAAAGCATTTCATGAGCATGCCAATAAAAAGGGTTTATTTGTACCGCATTAATCTGGGTTTTACCGGTAAAAACTAACATCCACAACGCCATAATCAAAATGGCAAAGACAGCACCGCCACTAAAAAATACGCGAAAGCTTAGGTTTAAAATAGGATGTGGCGAGCTAGGACGTTTACTGGGAGACTGAATTTGCAGCATATAGCGCCTCTGAAATTTTTGACCAACGAGCTACACTAAGTAAAAAAATAGAAGGCTTGTCGTCTAAAACAAAATATACATATAAAATGAATGTTTAAATTATACCTGTTTTAATTGACATATAATAGGGTAGTTTTAGATCAGCAAGAAATAACATAGGATGAGCGGGCCAACATGTGTGGCCTATATCAGTAGCCTGCTTAGTTAATCATATTCTGAGCTTAGGTAACTTATTACATCAATATAGAGGTGTGCTAAGGTAGCAAGTTAAAAGTGGCTATTTAAAAATAGCTAGTTAAAAGGGGTTAGTTAAAAATAGCTAAGTAATTACTATCTCGCATAAAAAAACCCTATTTAGCAGAAGCTAAGCAGGGGTGGAGAAAAGTGTTTTTATTATAATTCTTTTTATTGTAGGGTTGTTTTTGCTACCGAGTCTGACAGATACTCCTTAAGGCTAATCAATAAGATAAGATTTAAGCGTAAAATCTAAAGGTCTTAAAATACATATTTTTAATGGTTTTTTTAAAGATTTTCTATATAAGAGCATAACGTCGTAGAAGTAACGTTATGAAGTGATTATAAAGTAAAGTACCCCTAAAGTAAATGATAATAGTTATCATTAATATTTATATCGATTAATAAATATTGGTATTAAGGATTAAGCGGTGTTAAACCAAAAGTATGAGATCAAACTAAGTGACAACGAATTAATGCGGTATTCGCGTCAAATACTGCTAGAGAGCTGGGATATAGCTGCTCAAGAGCGATTGAAGTCAAGCACAGTGGTTATATTGGGGGCAGGAGGATTAGGCTGCCCCGTCTCAGAGACATTGGCTCGGGCCGGCGTGGGTACCATCCATTTGATTGATGATGATGTCATTGAAGCCAGCAATCTACAGCGCCAAACTCTATTTACCTATGAAAATATCGGACAATCAAAGGCAAAAACAGCATGTCAGGCTTTATTAAGTATTAATGCATTCGTTAACGTAAGCTATTCTGAGCAGCGTTTAACAGCACAAAATGCAAAAGAGTTGTTATTGTTAGAGAGAGCTAAGACGAGTAAAATACCGTTTTTATTACTAGACTGTACCGACAATTTTGCAGCCAGAGAGCTGTTGAACCAAGTCAGTGTTGAAGAGGGTCTACCGCTATTATCAGCATCAGCGATAGCCATGTCCGGCCAATTGGCTTTATATGAACCTAGTAAGCAGACAGGGTGTTATCACTGTGTGTTTGGTGAGACATTGAGCTCAGATTCCGAGGGCAGTACCCAAAACTGTACCAATTCGGGGGTCTTAGCAAGTACCACGACGGTGATGGGCAATCTTCAAGCCAATGCAGCATTACAGTATTTAGGCCGTGGCCGAAATCCCTTACAAGGGGAGTTGCTAATCTGGGATGGCAACAATATGACCCAACACAAGCTACGTTATCGACAAGATAAACAGTGCCGAGTCTGTGGAAATACAGCCACTGCTTAATAGTTAAGCAGTGGCTTGAAGATATGAAGGTGGCCTAAAGGTATAAAAGTGACTTAAAAATACAAAAGAGGTCGGCTTAACGTTCTAGGCTTTAGCGGTTATATTTGAATGATCTATTGTCGATTTTAATAATCTACATAGTGTTTAACCAATGGACTTAAGTCGATTTCCACCCCTAAGTTAACTAAGTTCCAATACTGTCCTGAAACAGTACGGTCCACCATCATAGTGGAAGCTGAGGGCTGAAATTGTTTAAAGTATTTTAGCCCTTGCTTGGCTTGGGAAATCATTTCGTGATGAATGGTACTACTGCCGAAATCAAATGGCCCTGTGTGATAGGGGGCAATAGATAAAGGCTTTAGCCCAATGGCTAGCCACTCTTGATAAAACGAGCCAGGGATAAGTACGTCATCTTCACGGCGTATACCCAGTTTTACCAAGTCTTGCTCTAACGCTGTAACGTCGCCTCTTAAGGCATGCTTGGCAAAACGTCTAAACAGCTGAATTTCAGAGTTACTGTAGGTGCGAATGCCACCAAAATCATAGGCGATGACACTACCATCGGCTCTAAAAGCGAAGTTACCAGGGTGTGGGTCGCAGTGCATACGGTATAATTCAAATATTTGTCCGGCACTAAAATGAAACAATCGAGTGGCTATTTTTTGTTTGATTTCGTTGTCCCAAGTAGCCGCTACGCTCAAGGGCTCTCCCAATTCTTCAGTTAGCGTCAAAATACGTTTTGTTGAGTGGCTTTTAATCACCTTAGGGATGATTAACCCTGGATCATCGGCATGAAAAGCACCAAATATCGCCAAGTTTTGGGCCTCTTTAACGTAGTCTAACTCATCTTTTAAGCTGTCTCGTATTTCAGCAAATATTTGGTCTTGTAACTCACGGCTCATGCTAAGCACGCCAGTCATTTTAAGCGCCATTTTTACTTGCTTTAAGTCACTGTCGCAGTTTTTATCGACATCAGGATATTGAACTTTTACTACGACATGTTGACCGCTGGGCAGTACCGCTTTGTGTACTTGGCCAATAGAAGCTGCCGCAAAAGGTTGCTGTTCAAATTCAAGATAGGCCTCTTCAATAGGCATACCTAGCTCACGCTCCACTTGTGACTTAATTTGAGCATAAGGCATCGGTGGCGCATTGTTTTGTAGCTTTTCTAAGGCGGCAGCGACCTCTGGTGGGAACACTTCTTTGTACTGTGAAGCGATTTGACCCACTTTCATGACCGCCCCTTTCATCTCACCCAACGTTTCAGCAATCTGTATGCCCACATCTTGCATCATTTGTGAGCGGGCTTCTGCCCGTTTATTTTCATCGCTCGAAAGGTTCTTAAATGAATTTTTTGCCGCTTTACCAGCGATACTGGCGGTCATGCCGGCGAGCTTCATAAAACGTTTGCTAGAGGATGCCATAGTAAAATGCCTTAACCCTTGATAGGGGCCTTAAAAGGGGGACAAATAATTAAACAGTCAACAAATAACCAATACGTAACTAAAGAGTTAAAAAATTGAAAATTCTCAAAAAACAGCAGGTAGTATAGGCCAATTAAAGACATATACTATTATTATAACGTTTAAAAATATTATAGCGTTTATGACAGATGTTTTTTATAAGCTGTAGTAGTGTTCAATAAAATAACCTAGAGCCATGTCATAGCCTAAATGACCCAAACCACAAATCACTCCCACCGCTTTGTCACTAAAGTAAGAATGCTCTCTAAAGGGTTCACGGCTATGAATGTTAGACAGATGCACTTCTATAAACGGTTTATTAATCGCTAATAGGGCATCACGCAATGCCACCGAGGTGTGCGTAAAGGCGGCAGGATTAATAATCACGGCGTCAATTTTATCTTCATTATCGGCCAATAAACCATGATGTTGTACCGCATCTACCAGTTCGCCTTCATGGTTTGATTGAATACTAATCAGCTCAATATTATGCTTGGCGGCAGTCTTAATAAGGCGCTGCTCAATGTCCTGTAGGGTGGTATAGCCATATATTTCAGGCTCACGTAACCCAAGCAGGTTTAAATTAGGACCATTGATTAATAAAATTCTACGATAAATAGCCTCTATATTAGACTCCTTGGCGACAGTGCGATTGGCTGCTGACTTAGCCTTGGGTGTTGCGATTTGCTGAGTGCTAGATTGGGTCATAATAACCTCGATAAATAATAATTATTATTAACTCTGATTTAATAGCCAATTTGATATTAGGTAAATATTATGGCTTATATAATAATTATAATACTATACCGAGTTTTAACCCATGACATTCGATTAAATACAGGCAATCGCGGCTACTATTCAGTAAAAAATGAAAAAAAAGGTTAAAAATAACACAAGATAATGTGAAAGTTATGTTAAAACACTTTGTGTTGATAAAATGCCGTGCTATGATTAGTTTTAGATAACAAACATGTCTGTAATGTTACAGAAATAGGAAAATGGTCTCAGATTTTCGAATGTTATTTTTAAATATCATTTTTAAAGATTCTTTTTAAATATCTGGAGTCATGATTTCTTAGATTGTCGGCATTATAAGTTTTATGTTAGTTACTAAGTGGCCACTAGCCACTTCTTATACCCAGTGTTAGCATCTCAGGCTTCAGCTTAAATGCTTTAATTGGGGTCTAATTGAAGTTTTGTTAATTAAGTTTTAGGAAGTAGATTATGTCAGCTCGTGAGCAAGGTACTGTTAAGTGGTTTAATGATGCAAAAGGATTTGGCTTTATTCAACGCGAAAGCGGTGAAGATATTTTCGTTCATTTCCGCGCTATTCAAGGTGACGGCTATCGTTCACTTCAGGACGGCCAAAAAGTAGAATTTGTGGTTACTGAAGGTGAAAAAGGCTTACAAGCTGAAGAAGTTACTAAAGTAGACGCCTAATTCATATTCAATAGCACAGTAGCTAATAGAGTCAGTCTATTAGTTACTTTGTTTATTGTTCTAAAGCCAATGTGTCAAATCTAACAGCGTTATCGTTGATTTAGATTTGATATGTTGGCTTTTTTATTGGTCTGTCAATATTAGACATTTTTGATTTAGAGGCATCTAATTTAGGCATTGATCAGGGCAATGACCTATAATAGCCATAAAACCCGATAACTCTATTTTAAGGCTATGATGCTTTATCTCAATACAGTGTTATTGGTAGTCATAATGACAATCGTGTCTTCTAATAATCATAAATAACTTAAAAAATTAAGGAAGTTTAATGGATGAGTTTATTACATTTGATGATTTGGCTCTAAGTGAGAGTGTCTTAAAGTCCGTAAAAGAGTTAGGCTTCACTCGGTTAACCCCCATTCAAGCAAAAATTCTACCTCATACTTTGGCAGGGCAGGATGCTATTGGGCAGGCACAAACAGGAACGGGTAAGACTGCGACTTTTCTAATCACTATTATTGAGGCGCTGTTAAAACGGCCATTTGCAGCCGATGAGATGCGCTATTTGGGTGAGCCAAGAGCAGTCATCTTGGCACCGACTCGCGAGTTGGCAAATCAAATCTTTGAAGATGCTATTGGTTTAACTCAGCACACGGACTTGCACAGCGTGTGTATTATGGGTGGGGTAGATTATGAAAAGCAAACAGCCGCTTTAGATCATGCTTTTACCGATATTCTGATTGCGACACCGGGACGTCTGATTGATTTAATTCACAAGGGACATGTTTTTTTGGACCGAGTCGAAGCCTTTGTGTTAGATGAAGCAGACCGTATGCTAGATATGGGCTTTATACCTGATATTAAGCGCTTGATGCGTTATATGCCCGCCAATACTGACCGACAAAGCTTATTGTTTTCAGCGACTTTCAATCAAGACGTGATGAATTTGGCCTATCAGTGGTTATTAAATCCAGTCTTTGTTGAAATTGAACCTGAGCACAAAACCAGTGATTTAGTAGAGCAGCATTTTCACCTGTTAACAGAGTCGGATAAGTTTGAGGCTTTGAATCGTATTTTAATGGCGGAAGATACTCATAAGGTTATCGTTTTTGCGAATAGAAAAGATCAAGTAAAACGGCTGTATAATCGACTTAGTGCAGAACATAACGTGGTTATGCTGTCCGGAGATGTGGATCAAAGTAAACGCGAGCGTTATCTTGATAATTTTAAAAATGGCGATGCGAAAGTACTCGTGGCCACGGATGTCGCAGGTCGAGGCATTCATGTCGATGATATCAGTCACGTGGTGAACTACACCTTACCTGATCAGCCTGATGATTACGTTCATCGTATTGGTCGCACTGGCCGTGCGGGTCAACAAGGGGTGAGTATTAGCTTCGTCAGTGAGGACGATGCCTTTAACTTGCCTGCCATTGAAGCACATTTAGATACCAAGTTAAAACTTGAGCAATTGGATTAATATTCGCTTATTGCACCTAAAAAGGGCTACTGATTCAGTGGCCCTTTTTATTGATAAATAGCTTCACTAAGTGCCGCTATATATGCCGTTCTAGACAATACCATCACTCAGAGTGATGGTGGGCCATAGAAGAATTATTTGTTGTATCCGACGTTTCAGACATTGGCATGTCATTGCTGCCGTGCATATCGTGACCCTGCATATTATGGTTCTTCATATTGGGATCAGCCATATCATGACTTTCCATGTTATCCATATCGTGCATGTCATGCATATTGTGAGCAGCGGGATCAGCAGGGGCAGACATCGTACTGCCATGCATTTGATGTCCGCCATGGTCGCCGTGCCCACCATGTTGCATGGCCATAGGCACTAAAATGATTGCTAATCCAGATAGAATCATAATTATTCCATTCAACTGGCGTAATTTATAACGACCAATCTGTTTGTGTAGCCAGCCCACAGTCTCTTGAGTAGCGACTAGCATAGGTACCGTACCTAAGCCAAATACAAACATTAATAATGCAGCACCAGCAACATCGTTACCGACCACAGCCATAAGAAGGGCACCGTATACCAAACCACAAGGCAAGAAACCCCATAGTAAGCCCGCGGCTAAGGCTCGTGGAAAAGTGTTTAACGGAAAAACTTTTTGACGCAGTGGTGACAGCTTTCTCCAGACACCCATGCCTACTTTTTCAAGCTTGCTTAAAAAGGGCATACCCAGCATAGACAAGCCGATAAAGGCCAATACCAGTCCCAGTAAAATTCTTGGGGTAGCATTTCCCATCAGTAGTGGCGCTAAGACGGTGGTACCAATAAGACCTGCAATAATGCCTAGAATCGAATAACTAATGAGTCGACCAAGATGGTATGTAGCGATAAGACCTCGCTTCTTTAGAGGGCTGACGCCTTGCATAGATAGACCAAACGCAGTCACTAAGCCCCCACACATACCCAAACAATGTGGCGAACCAAAAAAACCCATAGCCAAAGCTGCAAGTAATAAAGGAGTTGTCATAAAAGTTATCCGTGAAATTTAGGTTTTAGTAAGACTCAATAGCAGACTTAATGGCTTAAATTACTCACCCTCACCCGAGCCTTCTTGCGAGGCCGACTGTGAAGTATTGCTGGTCTGCGAGTGTCTGTCGATTTTTGAGGCAGGGGGTGTCTTGGCATTGGTAGCAGGCGGTGTGTTCCCAAGAGCCTGTCTACGCTCTTGGCGATCATCTAAGATTACACGTTGTGACTCATTGTCTAAGTCTTCAAATTGATTGGATTTTACCGCATAACGAACGGCCCAAATACCAATTACAAAAAGCATCAGACTCAACGGAATTAGTAAATACATACTGACCATATCAGGCATCCATTTTAAAAACGTATAGTTGTTTTGATATAAATATAGGCAAATATAAAGCGATAGCGTCGTGAGTTTCGAGCATGAAGATAATATATATATTGATATATTATAATCCTTTACGAAAACAAGTGTGACGCTAAATTGACCGCATGAGTTTCAATTTTTATTAAAACGTCTTTACCTCATCAGGCTTGCGACTACGCAATAAAGTTTCAAAACTCACGTCACTGGCTTGACGACAGTTGTCTTGCGGCGCAAAAACATCGCGGGCATAAGCCGCTAACTCATACACAGTACGACGCGAGTGCTGTGCATTGTTCTTTGGTGCCAGCCAACCTTTTTTCATTGGTAAAGCGGCGGGGATCGGCAAAGCATGGATGCCATTCAAAGCAAACTGCCTGCGAGCTCGGGTCATATGATAGGCATCAGTAATCAAATACACATCTTGCAAGTTAAGGCGCTTGGCAGTAAAGCGAGCATTTTCACAGGTATTCATACTGGCATTTTCAGTAATAATGTTCTCGATGCCATGGTTGTTTAACCAATCTTGCATCCAAGCGGATTCTACGCCGGTTAATATAATGGGAAGTGGTTTTTGGCGTTGGTGCCACATCACGGTTTGCATACGAATCAAACTGTACTTATTTAACACGATGTCTGGTTGATGTAACGGCGCGCTTGTGACTTGTTTTTTTGTTTCTTCGGTGTCTTTTTTAGCAGGATAGCTGGCTGAAATGCTTGATTTTAATTGACGGGTATTACTATTTTGCTGATCGTCAGTATTATTAGTCTGCTCATGATAGGTATCAGCTTCTGTGAGACCACCCCCCAACACCACGTAAGCAGTTGGCTCATGATTAAGCTGCAAGTTTAAGGAAAGTGTGCTATTCGAAGGTTGAGGATTTAGCGTGCTATGGTCTGAAGGGACTAATACTGGACGAGGGGAGTGATTGACTTCCGGAATAGGTAAGCGATTTAACACCCATAAGCCCACAGTTGAAAAAACAGGCGTATAGAAACTCACCATAATAATTAACCCTAGCAATAAAGAGCCTAGAGAGGCCCTTATTACAAAATTAACAATGGGTTTTAATGAGTTAACCATCAATTGTGACACCGGAGTGAGGGTAATTTACGCCCTATCAAAAAGACACTAGCTATTATAACTTGCTTGATTATCTACCCAAACGGGCTCACGCTCTAAGTCAATACCAAACTGATCATATATGGTTTGCTGTATTAAACGCTGCGTGGCCAGAATATCTTGCTGTGACGCTGGCGAGAAATTATCAACATCGCTATGATTTACCAATACCAAAGCCTGTTTAGCATGGGTCAAAATAGGGGCGATACCTTTACCTTTGAGTCCAGCGTTGTCAATCAGCCAACCTGCCGCGACTTTGGTATGTTTATCACCTACCGCATAACCCACAATATTAGGATATTGAGTTTGCAGGGTAGCAAACTGTTCATTGCTAATGATAGGGTTTTTGAAGAAGCTGCCACAGTTGGGTAGATGCTGTGGGTCAGGCAATTTAGATTGGCGAATTTCAATAATCGCTTTCATCACGTCAATAGGGGTCGCTACTGAGCGTTGCTCGGCTTTGGCCAATGTCAAGGCTAGGGCAGAAACATCCCCGTAATTGGCATTGACCTTGCTAGCATCTTTATGCAATCTGAAACCCACTCGAGTAATGAGCCATTGTCCTGCTTCTTGCTTGAATTTACTGTCCCGATACTCAAATTGACACTCTGCTTTTTGAAACTGATGCCAGCTTTGAGTAGGGATATGGAAGGCCTTTAAGTGGGTCATACAATCTTCTAGTTGTACGCCATAAGCCCCAATATTCTGTACAGGAGACGCGCCAACCAGCCCTGGAATTAGGGCCAGATTCTCCAGTCCATACCACCCTTGATTGACAGTATAAACCACCAGTTCATGCCAGTTTTCTCCGCCCATCACCTCTATATTAATGCCGTCTTCATCTTCAGATAGGATGTTAATCCCTTTATACGTAGGATGTAATACTGTGGCATTCAATACTTTTGGTAGAATAACATTACTGCCGCCTGACAGTACAAATATTGGCAACCCTATCCTAGCTAGCTGAGCAATGGTTGGCTCTATATCAGATTCCTTACCCAAGTTAATCAGTCTATCTGCCTGACATGCTAAGCGCATGGTATTGTGATGAATTAAATCTGCACCCAGGGTGCTTATCTCATCGATATCGAAATTTGTAGGGTTAGATGAGAGGGCATTGCTATCAGCAGAGGCTTGTAAACGGGGTGTCTGATGAAAAGTACTCATAGGCGGCTTAGGGCTCAATTTAATAGGCTTAATAATATATCAGATATAGATGACAGTGTGAGCAACAGGCAATAAACAATAAAGTTAATTAAATCTGCCAGGTATGTATCCAAGCATCTACCGAGGACTCAAGTCTTTTAATCACTTCTTCAAAGCCATCTTCACCGCCATAGTAAGGGTCAGGTACATCTTGGTTTAGATAACTGATGTCGACTTCACTCATCAATGCCAAACGCGCAAGACTATCCGCATTGGTAGTTTGTGCCGCTACTTCTCGAATGGCCTGAAGGTCTTTTAGGTTTTGAGCATCCATTGCTAGAACAAGATCAAAGTCTATAAAATCTTTAGGGCTCACCTGACGGGCTACTAACTTACTGATGTTGTACCCATGCTGCTTGGCATGAGTTTGAGCGCGCAAATCAGGATGTTTGCCAATATGCCAATCCCCAGTCCCAGCAGAGTCAATCTTCATCGTCAAACCAGCAATGGCAGTACGCTGTCTCATAATGCCTTCGGCTGTCGGAGAGCGGCAGATATTGCCAAGACATACTAATAAAACGGACTTAGGTATAGCAGCTGACATAGGCATAATTTACATTTAACCTTTAATAAGTATTTTAATGAACGACAATAACATAAATGACAATGAGGGGCGTTACGGCTGGCAGATATTAGTAGATATCAATCGTTAGCGATAGTCATTGGCGAAATAAATAGTAACTGCACTAACCTCGTATTGAATTCATAGCACTGATTAACTTCAAAACGCGCATTGAATTCAAAAAAAGAGCGCCCAACACGATTGCAAAAATAAGCCCACTTCATAGTATGGCATGGCAGGCTATTCTAACAATGTTAGGCGCTAAACGATAGTATAGGAACCCTATTCAAAGGTGAGCAGTATTAAACCAAGCCTAA
This sequence comes from Psychrobacter sanguinis, assembly GCF_020736705.1. Classification (NCBI taxonomy): domain Bacteria; kingdom Pseudomonadati; phylum Pseudomonadota; class Gammaproteobacteria; order Moraxellales; family Moraxellaceae; genus Psychrobacter; species Psychrobacter sanguinis. The sequence continues at coordinate 3,185,683 of NZ_CP085990.1, read as the reverse complement.
GTATTAATCAGCTTGGTGTTTAAAGCGTTGTAAATCTCGACGCTGCTTCTTGTTAGGCTTGGTATCGGGGCGGGCAAGATTAGCAAGTTTGCGCTGTTCTGCAAAGTACTCACGTCTTTTGAGGCTTTCCTCTGTTTCTTCATATAAGTTTTGAGCCAATGTTGCATTGCCTCGTTGCACCGATAAATCTTTAACCACTACTGTTTTTTCAGTCATGGCAGTCGCAGAGCCCTGACGGATGGTAAGCTCATCACCGACACTAATCTCTTTGCTGGTCTTAACCCGACTACCTGCGAAATGGACTTTACCACCTTCAATGGCTTGCTTAGCAAGACTGCGAGTACGATAAAAACGGGCAGCCCACAGCCATTTGTCTAAGCGTACTTTTTGTAAAGAGCTGTTTTTAGTAGTGGAATCAGTGTCTTTTGATTTTGCCATATTTACCCTAAATTTATTAATGAGCCATTTATTTTATTAAGCACTTGTATGGTTTATTTATGGGGACAAAAGCCAACAAATTCAATCAAATATAAATCGTATCCAAGGTCAAAACCCAGCTTAGGTAGAAGCTAACTCGAGCATAATTCTGTTATTAAAATTATTGCATTATATAGTGTATGGGTAAGAAAACTTGCCCCATGACGGCTTCTCCATTTTCAACAAAAGGATTGAGTTTGGCTAGCTTGACAGCGTGTATGGCTGATGCGTCCAACTGGCTATTTCCGCTAGATTTAAGCAAGGTAGCTTCAATAATATTACCGTGTTTATCAATGAGTAATTTTAAAGTAACCCTATATCGAGTACCTGGTTTTGATGTCATTCTAACCTGCGCAGGAATAGAGATTATGGGCCTTACTCTCCAACTGGCATCCCTAGCCGCGAAGGTTCGTGCATAATATTCTTTAGCCTGTCCTTCTGTCATAACCAGAGTCTTTGACTCATCAATCAGTTCAGCATGAGCAGAGCAAAACAAGGTGACCAAAGTCACTATAGAGAATATCTGTCTTGCCGAAATCTTCAAAACCATATCTCTCTACAGTGTTCAAAATAATGCCATTTTCTTTAAAGGACTCATAAGGCAGAGATAAAGAATAAGGGGGCATTATTTTGAACAAAGACTAATCGGCTAACCAGTAACGATTCAACGTTACTTTAAAAACAGCTGATAACCAATGTTATCAGTGATAGGCATGCAGTCGTAACCAATCTCTTGTAAGGTATCTTGGACCGCACGTGAGCTCGTCGCAGTCGCTTGTATCCCTACCAATACGCGCCCGTCAGCAGCCCCGTGATTGCGATAGTGGAACAAAGTAATGTTGTAATCTGGTCCCAGTTTTTCTAGGAAGTTAAGTAGGGCACCTGGGCGCTCTGGAAAGCTGACTTTAAACAGCTGCTCGTCTTCCATACCGGCATGACCACCGATTAAGTAGCGAATATGTGATTTTGCAATATCATCATCGGTTAAGTCATGAGCATCATAACCTGCCTCATGTAAAGAGTTGGCAATGATATGACGTTCTTTGTCACCCTCTTTAAGAGCAATCCCGACAAAGATACTGGCAGGCTCTAAAGAATCAGGAGAGGTGCGACTACGAGCGCGGTAGTTAAATTCTGTAATATTACGGCCTTTTAGGTCGCGGCAGAATTCTAAGAAGGCACCGGTACGCTCAGGAATGGTAACAGCGAATACCGCTTCTTTTTTCTCACCGATCTCAGTGCGCTCCGCAATATAACGCAGGCGGTCAAAGTTCATATTGGCACCAGAGATAATGGCCACGCAGTTTTTGCCCGTCAGTTGATTTTCAGCTAAGTATTTTTTCATACCTGCCAATGCCAATGCTCCTGAAGGCTCAACGATACTGCGGTTTTCTTCAAAAACATCTTTGACTGCGGCACAAACCTCATCATTACTACAAGTGATAACCTGTTGTTCAATAAGCTTTCCTGAGTTATCACTTTTTTGTAGATTGAATACTTCATAAGGCAGCTCGCCAATCTGAGCCACCGCCGTACCATCCACAAACAAGCTTACTTGTGACAGTTTAACGCGCTCATTGGCTTCTATGGCAGCCTTTAGGCTAGCAGCCCCCTCGGGCTCAACCGCAATGACTTTGACCTGAGGCGCCACATCACCCAAAAAAGCAGCGATACCGGCGAGAAGCCCGCCGCCACCGACTGGGACGAACACATACTCTACATCGCGCCACTGTTGGTTAATCTCCATGGCCACCGTACCTTGACCGGCAATCACCAGTTCATCATCATACGGTGGAATATAGGTCAAACCTTCTTTAATAGAGCGCTCGATGGCATAGCGATTAGAATCATCGAAGCTGTCCCCATATAGGTCAACATTACCGCCTAAAGCTTTCACCGCTTTAACTTTAATATCGGGGGTAGTGGTGGGCATCACAATAATATTTTTAAGCCCTAACTTAGCAGCAGAAAATGCCACGCCTTGAGCATGGTTACCGGCTGAAGCACAAATAACCCCTTGCGCTTTTTGTTGTTCAGACAACTGACTAATTCGATTATAGGCGCCACGTAACTTAAATGAAAAAACAGGCTGTAAATCTTCTCGTTTTAAACGAATGTCATTATTAAAGCGAGTAGAAAGTTTTGGTGCGAAATCTAAAGGTGTCTGGATAGCGACGTCATACACGGTAGCCTGGAGAATGTTACGAACCCATTTTGATAGCATAGATAGTCCTAAGAATTTATTTGCCCATTGATTGGTTGTCGGTTATTAGCCTATGACCTGTGACTCATCATATTTAGACAGTACATTTAGATAAGTCATTCTTATTGTTGTCGCTGTTAAGCGTATGCTGTTTTTTTTAATCCTGCAAGTTTTAGCAGCGAAATTATTGATGATATTAGTTTATTTAATAGATAACTTTTATTAACCGATTAAAAATAAGGCATTTAAGGGCAAAAGTGGCGAAAAATAAAGGCAGATTTGATATTATGGCAACTTAATAAATCACGACGATGGTTGATTACTTAAGTTAGTATCACTATCACAGCAGTTAGTATCATTACCATATCTTCTTAATTTCATAAATGAAAAGGGCAATTATGAGTCAGCAACTAAAGCTTAAACAAGAAGTCGCAAAAGCCGCATTGGCCTCTATTGATGACGGCATGATTTTGGGCGTGGGCACAGGCAGTACCGTGAACTGTCTGATTGATTTACTGCCACAAGTGAAACTAAAAGGCGCTGTGGCCAGCTCAAAAGTCACTCAGGATAAGCTAGAAGCGTTAGGTATTGAGGTTATGGACCTAAACTTTGTGGGCGAGCTTGACTTATATATCGATGGTGCTGACGAAGTAAACCCTAATTTACAATTGATTAAAGGCGGCGGCGGTGCCCTAACCCGTGAGAAAATCGTGGCGGCAGCGTCCAAAGAATTTTTGTGCTTAGTGGACGAAAGTAAATGGGTAACTCAGTTAGGGGTTGAGTTCCCAGTACCAATTGAAGTCCTGCCTCAAGCCCGTTCTTATGTGGCTCGCGAATTGGTTAAATTAGGCGGTGAGCCTGTATATAGAGAAGGGTTTGTCACAGATTATGGTAATTTAATCTTAGACACTTATAATCTGCAAATTGACAGTGCCAGCGAAATGGAACAAACCTTAAATAACATCGTGGGCGTGGTCTGCAACGGTATTTTTGCGGCCAATCAAGCTGATAAATTATTGATTGCTAAGTCGACAGGTGTTGAGCTGTTACAGCGTTAGTATAAATAAGTCATTTCTAATGACTGGGTTTGTGGTTAAATAAAGAAGGCAGCCAGCGGGCCAATGCACCCTATGGCTGCCTTTTATCTATTTTAATTAACCGACAAGGATGTCAAACCTATGCCTCATATTTCTATCAATGGTGCTGAAATTTATTACCAAGACAGCGCTCCTGAGCAAGATAATCTTCCTATAACACAACGGAAACCTGTGCTACTGTTCGCACACGGGTTGTTATGGGGCACCCATTTATACGATAAACAAGTCGACTATTTTAAAGACGACTATCGCTGTATCGCGTTTGACTTTAGAGGTCAAGGCAAGTCGCAAGTTACCAAAGTGGGTTATGACATGGACACTCTAGCCGACGATGCCATCGCTTTACTAGAAACATTAGAGATTAAAAAATGCCATTTAATTGGTTTGTCTATGGGCGGCTTTGTGGCCCAGCGTGTCGCTTTAAAACGTCCCGATTTATTGCAGTCTCTTATTTTATTAGATACCAGCGCCCAGGAAGAAAGTACGGACAAAAAAGCGGATTATGAAAAGCTGCTGACAGCCATTAAGTGGGTAGGCATAAAGCAGGTGAGTAAAAAGGTCATGCCCATTATGTTTGGTAAGACTTTTTTAAATGATAAATCACGCAAGAAAGACTATAAAACTTGGTTAGGTTATCTGAATCAAAATAATAAAAAGGGGGCGATTAGAGCCACTCGCGGCGTTATAGAACGTGATGAGGTCTTAAGCCGTCTACATGAAATTGATTTGCCAACTTTAGTAGTAGTGGGTGATGAAGATAACGCAACACCTTATCCAAAAGCTCAGAAAATACATTTTGCGATTAAAGGCTCCAAATTCGCCGTCATTAAAGGCTCAGGGCACAGTACCCCTGTTGAACAGCCTGAGCTGTTGAATGAAGTGCTCGAAGAGTTTTTGCAGAGCATAGCAGGGTAGAGCACAATTGTTTTAAGCGCAGAAAAACAGACATTGAAAACAACGCTCATTAAAAAAGGCTAAGCAATATTGCTTAGCCTTTTTTAATGAGTATTTTCATCCTATTGCGCTTAGTGCATCAAGCAAATGATTAGCTCAATTTGATTTTGTCTTTTAATAAGAACTCCATTAGAGCTTTTTGGGCATGCAAACGGTTTTCTGCTTCATCCCAGACTACAGAACGCGGATCATCTAATAAATCATGAGAGATTTCTTCACCACGGTGCGCTGGCAAGCAGTGCATAAATAACACCTCTGGGTCTGCTTTATCCAGCATAGAAGGGGTAACTTGATAGGGAGCGAAGCGGCGCGCACGGGTGTTTTGTTCACTCTCTTGACCCATACTGGCCCAAACATCGGTCACGATCAGGTGAGCGTCTTTAGCGGCATCCTGAACATCTTCTACTAAGCTGACACAATGTTTAAATTTTTCCATTAAATCTGGGTTGGGCTCAAAGCCATAAGGCGCCGCCACTCTTAGTTCAAAGCCAAACTGGTGGGCTGCCATCATAAATGAAGAACACATGTTGTTACCGTCACCCACCCAAGTAACGATTTTGTCTTTAATGCTACCACGGTGCTCATAGAAGGTTTGCATGTCAGCAAGCAATTGGCAGGGATGGAAATCGTCCGTTAAAGCGTTAATGATAGGGACCGAAGAGTACTCAGCAAACTTTTCTACTTTTTCGTGTTCAAAGGTACGAATCATAATGATATCGACCATGCTAGAGATGACTCGAGCAGAATCTTCAATTGGCTCACCACGACCCAGCTGCGTGTCTTTGGGCGATAAAAAGATAGCGTGGCCACCAAATTGCCCCATACCAGTCTCAAACGAGATGCGCGTTCGGGTAGAAGATTTTTCAAAAATCATCCCCAAAGTACGACCCACAAACGGTTGGTAAACTTCACCTGCATGTTGCATTTTTCGAAGCTCACTTGCACGCTTAATCAGAGCGTCAAGCTCAGTTGGGGACAAATCGAGTAGAGTTAAAAAATGGCGCACGCTCATGAGACTCTCTTTAAATAACAGTTAATTGAGTTAAAAAGTGTTAACAAATAAATGACTAAACTCTCAGTATAGCGAAATTTATGTCTATGTGAAAACAGTTCGCTCGACTTTAATTTGACACAACCTTAATCCGAGCAGTCATACAGGCTTTTTTATAACTATATAGTAATACGAATCGGACGTTGGGTAACACGGCACAATAGCTCATAACCTAGTGTATGTGCAGAGTTAGCGATGTCATCGACACTCGGCGCCGCCTCATCAGGGTCGCCCCATAACGTAACTTGACAGCCCACAGTTGGGTTAGGCACTTCGGTTAAATCAATGGCAATCATGTCCATGGCCACTCGTCCAATTACGGGACATTTATAGCGTCTAACCGTGGTCGACCCTATGTCATTTTCGGTAGAGCGGTCTATGTCTGTTTCATTCTCGTGGGCTGCTAGCTGTACGCTGACCCAAGCTGACCCATCAACCACACGAGGATAGCCATCGCCGTAACCAATGCTAACAATACCTTTAACGATAGGACGATTAGCAACAAAGCGGCTGCCATAGCCCACATGAGCGCCGGCCGCGATATTATGAATGGCCATTAAGCTTGCCGAAAAGCTCATTACTGGCTTTAACTGTAGACTTTGAGCACTGATACCGTCTAAAGGGGTACTGCCGTAGAGCATAATGCCTGGACGTACCCAATCAAAATGACACTCAGGGAAATTAATAATCCCTGCAGAATTACATAAAGAGGCTTTTATGTTGGGATCAACTTTTTCACGTAGGTCTTGCAGCGACTCAGTAAACATCTTAATTTGATTGGTATTTGAGGGATGTTCAGGACGGTCAGCATTGGCGAAGTGGCTGGTCAGAATAAGGTTGTATCCAGCATCTACTAGCGTTTGGGCCACAGACACTAACTCTTCAGGTTCAAAACCTAAGCGGTTCATACCCGTGTTTAGCTTTAACCATATGGTACGGCAGGGAGAGTTGCTAGCCGGTACTTGTTGTAATGCCCACTGCACTTGGTTCTGATGATGAATGATGCTTTGACATTCAGCTTCTATAGACTCAGCCCATTCTTGTTGACTAAATACCCCTTCAATTAATACCAGTACTTTTTGCCAGCCTAAATCACGTATTTGCTTAGCTTCGGTAAAGCAAGCCACGCCTAGACCATCAGCTTTCTGTAAGCTAGGTAAACAGTATTTGACACCATGACCATAAGCATCTGCCTTAACCATGGCCAATACCTTGGTTTTTTCAGGAATGGCGTTTATGACTTGCGTTAAGTTATGAGTTAAAGCAGCAGAATTTAGGGTTATGGAGGCACTACGCATGGATCACACTCACTCGATTATATGAAAAACAAATTATCTAAGAACAAGCTATTTAAAAAACGGTGTAGGTAGAGAAATTTATAGGCAAAGCATGCTGGCTTTCTTTCAATAACCAGCCGCTATAAAGAACGATAAAAATTTAACCTAAGATACGCCATATAACAAATAATATGGCTAATATATAAAATAGGGGAGACAACCAGCCGATAACCTGTGTAGCAATAGCCACGCTGATTACAAAGCCAGCCAACGCAATCCAGTCTTTACGTCGGTCATTAAGCATGTCTGCTCGAATTTGTTGTATCTCACGCAGCTGTTGATCTTGTCTGGCACCCTGAGAGGCCATGCTTTGCAACCCTTGATCCAATAACTTAGGCACTTGCGCTGTTGATAATAAAAGCTCGGGTAGCTGTTCACGTAGTTCACGCATGTTGCGAACGGGGTCGAGCTGCTCTTTTACCCAGCCCGTCAAGATGGGCTTGGCCAAAGACCAAATATCAAGCTCCGGATACAAATCACGACCTAAGCCTTCGACGTGTACCAACGTTTTTAATAGCAACATCAGCTGTGGCGGGATACTCATGTGGTGGCGACGTGCAATGTCCAAAATTTGCATCAACACCCCAGCAAAGTCTATTTCATTAATGGGCTTTAACACCATGGGAGCAACAGTACGACGCATGTCACGGGTCAGCGCGTGCTTATCGGTATTGGGCGGAATCCAGCCGGCACGACTGACAATGTCTACCAAATTGGTGAAGTTGTTGTTCATTACAGCCAGTAGCATACGGGCCACGATCATTTGGTCGTCTTTTGACAGTTCACCCATAATGGCGCAATCTAAGCCTATATATCTAGGGTAGAAGCGATAGGGCTCTGGGGTATCGGCAGGAAGTGTCTCCACAAAGACGTTGCCTGGGTGCATGTCGGCATGGAAAAAGTTGTCGCGGAATACTTGAGTGAAAAATATGGTTAAGCCTTTCTCTGCAAGAGCAGCGCGGTCATATTGCAGCTCATCAAATACGTGAGTCTGAGAAATGGGTACCCCGACAATACGCTCCATGACCATCACGTTTTTTGAATCGGCATAAACTTCAGGCACATACATCATTGATGAGCCTAAAAAGTTATTACGCATCTTAGTGGTATTGTCTGCTTCAAAGGTTAGGTCAAGCTCGTTCAGCATAATCTGACGGTAATCTTCCACCACATCGATAATACGAACCGCACGGGCGGCTTCAAGGCGAGCAGAGGCCCACTGTGCCATATCACGCAACAACTCAAAGTCTGAAACAATACGCTCACGAATATCAGGGCGCACCACTTTGACCACTACTTCACGGCCATCGTATAACGCTGCCGTATGTACCTGTGCTATAGAGGCTGCGGCTAACGGCTTGGTATCGAAACGGGCAAAAAGAGTATTGATGCTTTTACCCAATCCAAACTTGGGGTCTTCAATCTGGGCAATGGCAATATTGACATCGAACGGTTTAACCCTGTCTTGCAGCTGAACCAACTGGTCGATAATGGCCGGTGTTACCAAATCACGCCGAGTAGAGAGCAGCTGTCCTAGCTTTAAAAATAAGGTGCCCATTTCCTCAAGCGCAAACTTAACCCCATTGTCTTGATGTTGTTTGCCCCAAGCGGCTGGATGGGATTTAATCATGCGAGCCACAGATTGTAGCTGCGGTGCATCTTCTACAGGAAGGTGAGTGTCAAGACGGTAATGAGCAGCGATGCGCCAAAGTTCAAGAAGACGTTTGCGATGAGATAACAGCATGTGGAGCAACCCATATCAGGAGTTTGAAGAAAGCTATGGTCAACCGTTGAGTCGTTGATAGCTTAAATAATTGGCATTAATGATACCACGGGTAAACCATTTTAAGAATGGCTGAGACGCATAAGATAAGACAATTCGAAGGACAAATCGATAGCGCATAAACAGACAAAAAAGCCATCCCAGAAGGGATGGCTTAAATGAAGCAAAGAGGAATACTAATTTAAATGCTATAAAAGCTAGGGCTGACTATCGCCTTTAATGCGGGCTTGTTCCGCTTTAATCATTGCCAGACGCGCTTCTTCACGCTCTACATCAGCACGAAGTCTAAGCAGTTGCTGTTTCAAATCATTGGCTTCGGCTTCAACCTCTGGGTCAGGCGCTTGATTGCCTGCCACCTCATTGGCCCAATCTGCCACATCATTAAAAGCATGCTTTGCCGTATGACGTACATTGCCTTTTAAAGAGTTAATCAACAAATTTAGCTGCATGGCCAACGGTGTGCCAATTAAGGGTTCAAGTTGACCAGCAATATCTGGATTGAAGCCAGAAACAAGCTGCTTCACCTGCATTAATACTCGGTGATCGCCTTCAATGGGTAGGTTGCCACTGGTATCGCGCATCAGGTTCATTAGTTCGGCGGGGTTTTCAACATTGATGGTACAGTCTGGTAGGATGCTACCGATAGACACATATTCTTGCCACGCTTGGCTTCTTTCTGGGTCAATAGCATGACCTGGGGTTTCAAATAGACCTTGCTCCAGTTTGGATACTGGCTCAAATCTAATGTGGTCTTCATTAAAATGCACGTCGATGTTAAATTCAGGCACAGTCATAGTTAAGCGCAACACTTTACCAGTAAGAGGCGTGAGTCCTGCTTTGGTAATTTGATCGCTCGAAATAGCAAAATTTATGAGTTTTTCTATACCGGTCAAAATTAAAACTGTAAACATATGTCGCCGCCTAAAATCTGATTTTAGTCTGGTAAATAGAAGCAGAAGACTAAACATTAATACTGTCTGCTGCTTCTAAGGTTTTATTTTTTGAAGCCACGGTGAACGGCAACGATACCTGCCGTTAAGTTATGATAATCACAGTTTACAAAGCCAGCATTTTCCATCATGTTTTTCAGCGTTTGCTGATTAGGATGCATGCGGATTGATTCAGCTAAGTACTGATAGCTCTCAGAGTCATTGGCGACAATCTTACCCATAAGCGGTAACGCCGTAAACGAGTATAGATCGTAAGCTTTTGATAATGGCTCAAAGATAGGTTTTGAGAACTCTAAAATAAGCAGACGTCCACCTGGCTTCAATACACGGTACATAGCACGCAGGGCAGCATCTTTGTCAGTCACGTTACGTAGACCAAAGCTGATAGTCAATAAGTCGAAGCTTTCATCTTCAAAAGGCGCTAAGGTTTCAGCGTTTGCTAAAACGAAATCAACGTTATTACAGCCAGCATTGATAAGACGCTCACGTCCCACGTCCAACATGGCCGCGTTAATGTCTGATAAAACGACTCTACCGTTACGACCGACTTCACGGCTAAACGCTTTTGCTAAATCACCTGTACCGCCGGCAATATCTAGCACATGTTGACCGGCACGAACGCCCGATAAACTGATGGTATAGCGCTTCCATAAGCGGTGAATACCAAAAGACATCAAGTCATTCATAATGTCGTATTTTTTGGCTACTGAAGTGAACACATCTGCCACTTTGGCCTGTTTTTCCGCCTTTTTAACTTTTTTATAACCAAAATGAGTCTCTTCAAGACCATCGGTATCTGGCGTATGTGGGTTGTTAATATCATCTTTGGGATTAAAACGCGGCACTTCTGATTGACCAGTTAAATCCGCAAAGTTTTGGTTAGGCTGAGTTTGATTGTTTTGAGTTTGATTGTTCTGAGTTTGAGCATTAAAAGGACGAGTAGTCTGTTGTCCTTGCGGTGTGCCGGCAGGCAACTCAGAGACATCACTGAACTGGTCATTTAAAACGGTTTGTTGCGCTGAGCTTGACTGTAAAGACTGTTGCACTTGAGCATTGGTCTGATGATTGTGGTCAATACTGTCTTTTACCAACTTATCTTGTAGGCTAGCAGTATCATTGTTTTGATTGTTGGATTGGCTCATTATAGATCCTGATTTTATTATGTATGAGATAGTAAATAGACGTTAAAAAAGGCATTAACATTAAAATTAACAGCGTACTTATTTGACTTATGTGAATCTCAATTTATTGACTATACGCTTCTTAATTCTGAAATTTTTGATTTTAAAATTTTTAATTTGAGATATCGCGGTACTTTATACCTTCAAATGTCGATGAGGGTAGATGATATTCGCGGCTTCTGAGAGCACATTTAATGACAGTATTTTTTAATCATCGTCTCTGTAATCATAATACCCTAAATAGCGAGCAGCTGCTTGAGGTTGATAGCTGCTCACCTTACGTTAACTCACTGTGATACTTTAAATCACAAAGGTTTAAAGTACAGATTATGACCCGCGGTGAACTTCATCGATAATGGCGAGTTCACGCTCACAGAATGGATCTATAAAGCTGCCCACACTTTTCAGAGGTTTCATCGCTGAAAATCCTGAATCAATAAAGTCATATAAAGGTTGTAGGTTACGCTTATATGCTTGATTTTTCACTAGTTTAAAAGACTTTTGTAAGATAAATGAGTTTAAATATTTATCACTGCGATAGCATACTTGTCTTAAATCTTCGATTTGCTGACGGCGCGCTGCTTCATCATTCACTTCAACATAGGCCGCTTTCATGTTCTCTTCATTGACCGCTAAATCATTCTCAAGTAGCCACTGAGCCAATTTAAGATCAAGTTCGGTAGAGGTAATCGCTGTTTCTACACCTAGAGTACCAGTTTCTAAAGCCGCAGAAGGGGCTAATTTCTCAACTTTTTGAGCTTTTGGTACAATTTTTTCTAGCTGACTGACGATTTGATTTAAGCTGTCACCACCATACAAATGTGTTAGAAAATAGTCTGCCATCGGTTTGTTTTTTGGTTGAGAAAAAAGATCAGCGTGGGTTTTGCGAATCCGGTCTTTCTGCCAGTTTTGTACTTCGGCTAATTTGGCAGCAAGTTGTGGATTATCATGATGGGGTAAGTCCCAGAACTGCTTTAACTTAACATTTAGATCGGATAGGGCAGACATAGATAGACTCCTGATTATTATTAAAAAAGTGTTAAAAAAATATAACGTAAGTTATGGTGCAAAGTATTAAATTATTATCATTTTAAGTAAAAGTATTTGAATAAAAACGGTTTACGTAACAGTATCTGATAAAGATTATGCCGCAAAGGATTTGCCTTGTCATAAATTTGTGGCAATGTATTAAGCGGATGTTTTATAGTTAATAACATTAGTGACAAACAAGCTAATTAACCTTATTTTACCAAACCTAGTTTTGATTATGATAATACTATATGTAAGTGCTAGATAATATCAAAGCCTAACATCAATTATATGTATAAGACCTGTATAGACCATATAACGTACTGTCATTGATAACACAAATAATGGATAACCGATTAAAGGATAAGTAAATGTCTAAAGATAATAAAAATGAAGTAAAAGAATTGCGTATTACTGCCGATCCTTTGAGTAAGTTTCATATGGATGAAGATGAGCTGCGTCTAGAATTAGTTAAAGCGCAATATGCGCTGCGTGAGACACGGCAACAAGGACAAGCAACGGGTCTTTTGGTATTAGTAAATGGTATGGAGTATTCAGGTAAAGGCGCCGCTGTGACTCAACTACGTCAGTGGGTAGACCCTAGATTACTGAACGTAGAAGCCACTAACGGTACTGTACCCAGTCATTATGAGCCTATTTGGCAGGCCCATGTCACAAAGCTTCCTCGTCATGGCAATATTACTGCTTATTTTGGCAACTGGTATGCAGACCTTATTGAAGGGGCTTTGCTACTCATGAAGCAAGACAAATCTGATGCCAAAAAAGACGAGGGGGAAGAGTTTGAGGCTTGGGAGATTTATCTACGTCAGCAACTAAATTTATTGGCAGAATTCGAAGCCGATCTAATCAATAACCATACTAAGCTTTTAAAATGTTGGTTCCATATCGATGAGGAAACTTTAAAGTACCGCATAAAGGATGATAAAGAAGATCCAGAGTGGTTATATCACATGGATTGGCAAGACAAAAAGAAAGTGAAGCGATTCAATAAAATAGCCAAGGTAATCTTGAGCCAGCAGCAAGACTGGGTAGTTATCGATGGTAGCGACCCTGAAGATGTTACTGAAAATAAAGTTAAAAAAGCCTATAAAGACCAAGGCTACAATCAAGAAGCCAACCTACAGTTTTGCCATGAAGTACTACATGCGACCCAAAATGCCTTATTGAGCAGTCAACAACATGACAGTCAACATCCCTTAGTGTCTAATATCAGCCGAAATATAAACGCTGCTTTTTCATGGGCAGATGTACCCGATAAATTAACGGATATAGATGACCCAGACATGGGCAAATCAGATTATCAGAAAGCGCTTGCTAAAAAACAGAGCCGTCTGGCTGAACTGCTACGTGCTCGTGCTAATAAAGCAAATCAAAAAGGAGACTCTGAAGCTAACAATCACCATGTGATATTCGCTTTTGAAGGAATGGATGCAGCCGGCAAAGGCGGGGCTATTAAGCGATTGGTTGCCCCTTTAGATCCTCGCGAATATCAAATCTATAACATCTCTGCGCCAAATCAGATGGAATTGCAGCATCCTTATTTATGGCGATTCTGGAAGCGTCTGCCTGAATTTTCGCCCAATATAAAAGAAGAACGTTTGAGTCGAATTGCCATTTTTGACAGAACTTGGTACGGGCGAGTCTTGGTTGAAAGAATTGAAGGGTTCGCTAGTGAACAGGCTTGGCAGCGCGCTTATGAAGAAATTAATCGCATGGAGCGTGATTTGGCAGAAAAAGGGACCATTATTATCAAATATTGGCTGGCCATAGACAAGCAAGAGCAGTTAGAGCGCTTTGAGGGCCGGAAGGACACACCGCACAAACAATTTAAGCTTACCGAAGATGATTGGCGCAATCGTGATAAATGGCAAGACTATGTTCAAGCCGCTGCTGATATGCTCGCACGGACCAATACTAAGCATGCACCTTGGCATGTGGTAGCCACTAATGACAAGCGTACAGCACGATTAGCAGTGTTAGATCATGCCATTGCTCAATTGGAGAAAGTGATTAAAATTTGAACTAAAAAAAACAGATGTTTCAAGTTTAACCTTACGAGGGTATAATATAGCCAGTTTATATTTCGCTGGCGTTAAACCTTGTTAATTAATGCCAAAAACACGGTGATAAATTAGGCTCAAGCCAAGGTTACACCGTGTTTAAAAATGTCTCGATCAAATGGACTTGTACTAACTCATTGAAGCCCCGATTTCTCGGGGTTTTACATTTTCACCTCCGATTGGCTCAGAAATATCATGCTTCCAAAGTCAACTACACCTAGTGGTACCCATTTTAAGGGGTCAGGAAAAGCAAACCTTATCTTTGGTCTTTTCCTTGTTGTTATTACTGCCTACTTTATTTGGTGGGGCTTAGATTATACTAACCATCAGCAAGTATTACTGTTTATTGTAGCCACTTTGTTTGGCATCTTTATGGCCTTTAATATTGGCGGTAACGATGTTGCTAACTCATTTGGTACATCAGTAGGGGCCGGCACCCTAACCATTCCACAGGCTTTAGCAGTTGCTGCTATTTTTGAAGTGTCTGGAGCGGTTATTGCTGGCGGCGAAGTCACAGATACGATCCGTAAAGGTATTGTCGATCTTGATGCGTTAGGCCCAGCGGTTACCCCGAATTTATTTATCTACGTGATGTTGTCTGCTTTAATTGCGGCTGCATTTTGGTTGTTATTTGCTACCAAAAAGGGGCTTCCTGTTTCTACCACTCACTCAATTATTGGGGGTGTCGTCGGTAGTTCGGTGGTCATGGGGATTCAAATTGGCGGCACAGAAACAGCACTATCTACCGTGCAGTGGAGCCAGGTCGGTGAAATCGCTATTTCTTGGGTATTGTCTCCCTTATTAGGCGGTTGTTTGGCCTATTTCTTATATGGTCAAATTAAGTCAAATATTTTGGCTTATAACGACCGTGCTGAAGAGCGCGTAAAAGAATTGAAAGCGGCCAAAAAAGCCCTCAAAAAACGTCATAAAGAATGGCTAAACGAGCTGGCAGAATCTCTACAAATTTCTTATACCTCAAAGATGGTACGTGACCAAGAGATTTATAAAGATGAAGACACAGAGCGTGATGATTTAGAGACCGATTATTACCAAGAACTGTTTGATATCGAGCGTGAAAGAGATAGTATTGATACGCTTAAAGCTCTACGTAATTGGGTTCCCTTGATTGCAGCCTTTGGTGGGGTAGTAATGACCGCCATGGTAGTATTCAAAGGGTTAAGCAACGTAAACATGACGTTGACCTCATTGCATGGCTTCTTGCTAATGATTATGATTGGGGCGCTGATTTGGTTAACCACTTACATTTATACCAAGAGTATCAAAGGTAAGCAAAAAGAAGACCTAACACGTGCCACTTTTATCCTGTTTAGTTGGATGCAAGTATTTACCGCTGCTGGTTTTGCCTTTAGTCATGGTGCTAACGATATTGCCAACGCTGTGGGTCCTTTTGCAGCGATTATGGACGTTATTCGTACCAATACTATTGCCAGTGAAGCGGCAGTTCCTGCCCCTGTTATGATAACTTTTGGTGTGGCGTTAATTGTTGGCTTATGGTTTATCGGTAAAGAAGTTATCCAGACGGTCGGTACCAACCTTGCAGAAATGCACCCTGCTTCTGGTTTCTCAGCTGAACTATCAGCAGCGACCGTGGTAATGGGGGCGTCTATGATGGGATTACCGGTTTCAAGTACACACGTATTAGTAGGTGCAGTACTGGGCATTGGTATGGTCAACAAAAATACCAACTGGGGGCTAATGAAGCCTATCGGTCTAGCTTGGGTGATTACTTTACCGGCAGCCGCAACAATGTCTATGATTAGCTACCTCATTTTGACCAATATTTTCTAAACAAGCACTTTTTTGACCAAAGCTAGGTCAGTGTTGTTTAAGTTAGAATTGGTTAAATTAAAATGGCACAGAAAATTGTCATAGACGTTTGTTAAACTTTCTAAAAAGCTAAAAATAAAGCCCCCATAATATATGGGGGCTTTATTTTTAGCTTTTTATGGGTTTAGCATTAAGCCGATAGATCTCACACATTGCTACCATGTTGGTTTTGCTGCAGGCCTTTGGCCAATTTATAACACTCATCAATGTGGTCATTGGCAATCTTTTTAAAGATCATATAGCCCATAGTCGCTGCCACCATTTGGCCCCCTAGAGGAACAAATTTAGTTACTTGTTTGGCCACAATACGTCCACCATAACCTTGAACGGTCTTTTTAACAACACCACGGGTAGCCATTAAACCGGCGAAATCTACAGCACGGTTTTTCATTTCGCTCCAATGAATTTCTTTGGCATCTAAATCGATAGCAGATTCGCGTTCAGATATAAGACCAAAACGGGCGCTAATTTCAGGTAATAATTGAGTTAACATGCCCGCATCGATAGCGACGTCAACGAAAGGGACCGGAATGATAGCAGCACCTGCAGACAGTTTAGCGCGTTTTTTGACCAGCTGTTGGCACTCTTTTTTAATCTGTTCTAAGTTTAAGTCAGGATCAATAGTTTCAGGTAGTTTTTCAGCTGCAGGAAGAGTTATCATGAAGCATCCTTATAGTAGGTAGTATAATAATCAAGGTTATGGACTTATAAGACAAAGTCCGATTTATGTGCTATCTATTAATAGACAAGTAGGTAATAGACAAATAGGTTATAGAGAGCTATCTGCTTGTAAACGAGAAGTTTAAAGGCTCCACCATTTGACACAAGTGCTAGTTTGTATCTACAACCCATAACACCGTAAGTTTTGTAAAAATATTATTATTTTATTTTAAAAATCATTCTTTTACTATAAGAATGCTTAACAAAATGTCGCATTTTTTATTCCTTTAATGAGTTAAATATTAAAAACTATGTTGAATTTAACCCCTCGTTTTACTGGCAAATTACCAGATGATCTGCCTGAAAATTTACAAACTTTGTATCAGCAATCACCAACTTTAACGCGTTTATTTTTGGCAAGAGGTGTCGACAGTAGCGATGAGCTTGAATATGGTTTATCGAGCTTATTGCCTGCTGATGGTCTAAAAGATATCGATAAAGCGGTTCAGATATTGGATGAGGCGATTGAGCAGCAGCAACGCATTTTAATCGTGGGTGACTTTGATTGTGACGGGGCGACCAGTACCGCATTAATGATGAGGGTATTGACCGAAATGGGCGCTCAAGTCGACTTTGTGGTGCCAGATAGATTTAAATATGGCTATGGTCTGACTCCAGAGATAGTGCAATTGGGTATTGATCAGTATGCACCTGAGGTGATTGTCACTGTAGACAATGGTATTTCCAGCCATGAAGGGGTGGCTAAAGCCAATGAGAACAATATCAGCGTAGTTATTACTGACCATCATTTAACCACAAAGCCCAACCCAGCAGCGGATGCGGTAGTTAATCCCAACCAGCTGCAATGTACATTTGACAGCAAAGCTTTGGTGGGTGTGGGTGTGGCGTTCTATCTATTAGGGCGGCTATCAAAGTATCGACGTGAAGCGGGGCGCTCAAGCGTGCAAGTAAGTCGTTATCTAGACTTAGTGGCGTTGGGGACGATAGCCGATGTTGGGGTATTGGATCACAATAACCGAACTTTAGTTGCCCATGGCTTAGTGGCCATCCGCGAAGGTCGCTGTTCTTTAGGTATCTTAGCTTTACTTGAGCTTGCTGGCCGTGATCCGCGAAAAATGACAGTGCAGGATTTTGGCTTTGTGATTGGACCTCGTATCAACGCCGCTGGACGTATGGACAACATGAGTATCGGTATTGAATGTTTAATCGCCGATAGTATGGAAGACGCTAAGCGTTTGGCATTTGAGTTAGATAAGCTGAATAAAGAACGTCGCTATGTGGAAGGGGGGATGCGTGATCAGGCTGATGATATCCTACGTCAATTACAGTCGTCTCAAGACTCAGATTCTGATGAAAATAGTAGTCAGCTGTTAGCCCAGCACTCTCAATCAAACCAGTCAGATACAGATGTAATTACTGAAGACAAATCTAAACCTAGTGACTTACGTAGTTTAATCTTATATCAAGACGATTGGCATCAAGGGGTGATTGGTATTGTGGCAGGTAGGCTCAAAGAAACCCATTATCGCCCAGCAATAGTTTTTGCGCCAGCTGATGACACCAAGCTAGGTGCCGAAGATGCCATTAAGGGCTCGGCCAGATCTATTCCCGGTATTCATATTCGAGATGCCATTGAAAGCATCGCAGAGGGCGATCCTGAGTTGATTACTCATTTTGGGGGTCATGCTATGGCCGCTGGTCTAACGCTCAAGAAAAAGGATTTTGAGGCCTTTGCCAAAGCTTTTGAAGACTTAATGCAGACCTATGATGCTTCAGTATTTGAAGAAGAGCAATTTACCGATGGTAATTTATTGGCACAGGATTTTAGCCTACAGTTTGTAGAGTCTTTGACCCAAGGCTATATCTGGGGACATGGCTTTGTGCCCCCTCAATTTGACGGGGTATTTGAAGTAATAGAGACGCGCATCTTAAAAGACAAGCATCTAAAACTTTCTTTGAGATATCCTGGAGTGCTGTATCCGATTGATGCTATCTGGTTTAATTATGACAATGCTAAGTGGGACTATAGAGCCAAAGAGGTACACGTGTTATTTGAATTAGACATTAATGAATGGAATGGCAATCAAAATATTCAGTTGATGGTTAGAGATTTAGCAGTGGTTGAAATAGCACCGTAATGGATATTTCATATTTCAGTGTTTATATGAACGCTGTTTTTAGTGCTTAAATTAAAGTATCTTTTAATAAATAAAAAAGCCCAACTGTCGAAGTATGGGCTTTTTTGTGTCTTAGTTTGTATATTAGTTTTAGTCGACCAAGCGTATAGAGGGTAAGTGCCAGTCGAATCTTAGGGCTAGAACCCGTATGATAAAAATAACCCCTAAAGTAATTAAATCATTCATACCTGTTTGAAGCCCTAAGGCATCCATCACTAAATAAAAGCATGAACCTATCACACTGGCGGTAATATAAATCTCTTTCTGTAACACTAGGGGGATCTCATTACAAATAATATCTCTCACCAGTCCGCCAACAATGGCAGTACACACGCCCATAAGAATGGCGATAACAGGAGCCACCCCTTGGGAAAGAGCGACCTTTAACCCAATGACGCTGAAGGCCGCCAAACCAATGGCATCAAAAAGTTTAACTGCGGTATCAATCTTATGGTACAGATGGAAGAATATCTGTAAGGCCAGGGAGGTAATGGTAATAACGATAACGTAGTTTAAATCAGTCATCCAAAATAAGGGATGACGGTCTAAGACCACATCTCGTATAGTTCCACCACCAATCGCATTTGCCATAGAGACTAAAATACAGCCTGCAATATCAAATCCTTTATGTTGAGCAAGCAAAGTACCCGCTATGGCACAGGCAATGACACCGATCATATCAAATAGATAAATTAATATGTCCGGACTGATGGAATAATTGGGCATGGCATCATCACACAATAAGTTAATGGGTGGACTGTCTTTTTACGCCAATAAAGCCTTTTTTTGGCGCAAATAAAAGGTCTCTAAAAAAGAGACCTTTCTATTATCAATGGTTTTTAGCAATTTAAATAGCTTAAGTTCAAATGTATAAACTCAAATACATAAGTCAAATCGCTTAAATTAAACCACTTAAAATAAAGCCTGATAACAACTATTTAAGGATTTTTAGACCCGCTTTTTTGGCGCGCTCAACCGTATCTGCTTTAGCAGCCGGTGCAGATTTAGGGGCTTCAGAAGCTTCAGGAACAAAATCATCATATTCTGAAGGGTCAAATGGCATGGCTATAGATTGGTTTTCTTTCGCAAACAGCGCCATCACTGCTGGCATAGGAATCCATAACTCACGAGAGACACCACCAAATCGCGCATTAAAATTAATATAATTATTGTCTATGGTCATATTGCCAGTAGCTTGGCTGGCAATGTTTAGTACAATTTGTCCATTTTGGACATGCTCAGTAGGAATAACTAAGTTTTCTTGGGTGGCATCTACCAATAAATAAGGGGTAAGCGCATTGTCCTCTAACCACTCATAAAAGGCTCTAATCATATAAGGACGAGTAGGCGTTAATTTTAGGTCTTCTGTCATGGTAACCTCTTGTTATAATAAATTTTAACCGCTTTTAAACATTATTAATGAGATGAATTTTTGAGATAGAGAAGAATAAGGTTAATCGATAGTTTGTAAAAAGCTTTCACGCTCAAAAATTCGTTTTTGATAGTCAATTAAAGGCCGACATAAATGAGTAGGCAGCTGAATTTGCATCTCATCTAGGCGATATAGCATAGCGCCCAGTAGCACATCACACCACCCAAAGTCGTCCGACATAAAATAATTAGTTTGACCAAATATCGGTGACAAAGTAACTAGCGCATCAGAAAGCTTTTGGCGGGCAATTTGTGCCTGCTGTAAATTTAGGCTGTCTTTATGCGTTAACAGTATCCGCCCCAGTTTTAACCAATCGTTTTGAATGCGCCAAGCCAACTGACGTTGCAGTGCTTTTTGCTTTGGAGTATCTGGCAATAGCTTATGACCATGATATCGGTCTTCCAAATACTCAAAGATAACGTTGAGCTCATACAAACTAAAATCGCGGTGTACCAAAACGGGTATCGTATTGTAGGGATTAAGCTGACGTAAATCTTCAGGGCGCTCGCTGTCCAAAAGGGACAAATAATATTTTGTCTTTTTTTCTGCTAACAAAAGCCGAACCACGTGACTATCGTAGCCGTCATCGGCATACAATATAATTTGGCTGTCAGGAATGTCTTTAGGATCAATCATAGACTACATAAAGCAATAAATAGATTAGCATAGTACCCAAACTGCCTAGGTTAATCAATTGCAGAATTTTTACTAAATATAAGCCATAAAAAAAGACGATAGAATTCTATCGTCTTTTTTTGGTCAATTGTCTATTTCATTTAGAGTAGGGAGAGACTATTTAACGTCTTTCCAGAACTCTTTATTTAATAGATAAACTGGGATTAATAAAATCAATAAGAAGATGATCACAAAGAAACCATAGCGTTTACGATCTGCGCGAACTGGATCTGCCATCCACGCCATATAGTTTACTAGGTCACCCACACGGCTACGATATTCCTCTTCACCTAACTCATTTTGCAAGTTCATCAGTACGTGAGGCATAGCAGCATTATGTAGCACTAAGTTATTAGCGCCCCAAGGACGGCTAGGATCTTCGTAGAAACTTAGTAGATAAGTATATACCCAGTCATCACCACGTAGACGAGTCTCTAAAGACAAGTCAGGTGGTGGTGCACCAAACCAACCGGCTTGAATTTCTGGGTCAATACCGTTATCAATATGATCACCCACTTGATCTGAAGTTACCAATAAGTACTTCTCAACCAATTCAGGTGGAATTTCTAAGTCTTGAGCGATACGAGAGTGACGCACATACTTAGCAGTGTGACAACCGGCACAGTAGTTCATAAACATGGTAGCACCACGTTGTAATGAACCTTTGTTATTAAAGTCGATAGGTGCAGTACTACACGCTAAATGCTCTTCAACACCTTCAGCATTGGTAAATGTACCACAACCGCTAGCACCTGAAGCTTGTGCTGATGTGGCAGCAAATGCCATAGCCACACCAAAACCTAAGCCGGTCAATGATTTAGTTAAAGCACTCATTAGTGACCTCCAGTAACGCGTTCAGGTGGTTGCTTACATGTCTCAATTGACGTATAAATCGGCATCAATAAGAAATATAAGAAGTACAAGATGGTGAAAATACGACCTAAGATTGTGTTAACTGGAGTCGCTGGTGCAACACCTAAGTAACCTAATACTAGGAAGCTAACTACGAAGATACCCAAAGCAATCTTAGATAGAATACCTTTGTAACGAATCGACTTAACTGGTGAACGGTCTAACCAAGGTAACAAGAACAACATAGCAATTGCGCCACCCATGGCAATAACACCACCTAACTTATCAGGTACCGCACGTAAGATTGCATAGAATGGCGTGTAATACCAAACTGGCGCAATGTGTGGCGGTGTTTTTAATGAGTTAGCTACTTCGAAGTTTGGTTTTTCTAAGAAGAAACCACCACCTTCTGGGAAGAAGAATACTACGGCGAAGAAGATAATAAAGAATACCACGATACCAACCATGTCATGCACAGTGTAGTAAGGGTGGAAAGGTACGCCATCAAGCGGAATACCATTTTTATCTTTAAGCTTCTTAATATCAACGCCATCAGGGTTGTTAGAGCCCACATGGTGAAGCGCAACTAAGTGAATGAATACTAAGCCGACTAACACAAGTGGAATTGCCACAACGTGTAAAGCGAAGAAACGGTTAAGGGTAATACCAGAGATTAGGTAATCACCACGAACCCATTCAGCAAGGCCGTCACCAATAACAGGAATAGCAGCAGGTAAGTTAAGAATAACCTGAGCACCCCAGAATGACATGTTACCCCAAGGTAATAGATAACCGAAGAAGCCTTCCGCCATCAAGCATAGGTAAATACCCATACCGATTAACCAAATAAGCTCACGTGGCTTCTTATATGAGCCATAGAGCATACCGCGGAACATGTGAAGGTAGACCACTACGAAGAATGCAGAAGCACCCGTAGAGTGCATATAACGAATTAACCAACCGCCTTTAACATCACGCATGATGTATTCTACAGAAGCGAAAGCTCCTTCAGCACTTGGATTAAACATCATGGTTAGCCAAATACCAGTTACTAACTGGTTGACCAACACAATCATTGATAACACACCAAAGAAATACCAAAAGTTAAAGTTTTTTGGTGCGTAGTACTTTGACATATGATATTCATAGGTCTCAGTAGCAGGGAAGCGGGCATCAACCCAACCCATCATTCTTTTACCAAAGCTCATGATTATGCCTCCCCGACAGTTAAGATAGGACCATCTACGCTGTATTCCGGTATTGGTAAGTTTAACGGAGCAGGAACACCACTGTAGACACGGCCAGCTAGGTCATACTTCGAACCATGGCAAGGGCAGAAGAATCCACCGAACCAGCTACTACCACCTAGATCGGCAGCACCTACTTCAGGACGGTAGTTAGGGGCACACCCTAAGTGGGTACAAACGCCTTCTACAACTAATACAGTAGGCTCGCGCGAACGAGTAACGTTTTTGGCATATTCAGGTTGTACAGAAGCATCTGAATTTGGATCACTTAGCTGAGGGGTTACCTTCTCTAAGTTATCCAGCATCTCTTTCGTACGTTTAACGACAAAAATTGGCTTACCGCGATATTTAACAACGATCATTTGGCCATCTTCGATAGCACTAATGTCTTGTGTCACGGCAGCACCCGCAGCTTCGGCTTTCGCACTTGGATACCAAGAGCGCACAAATGGTGTGGCCACCGAAGCAACCCCTACTGCGCCTATAGCGGCAGTCGAAGCGATCAGAACTCTACGGCGTTTTATGTTGACGCCTTCGGCATGGCTCATTAAAAACTTCCTCCAGATAAAAGTCATGAAACGACGAGACTTAGTATATAAGTATCTCGGTACGTTTCATACTGGTATGTAAAACCCAATGCAATAAGAAGACAATAACATTTGATTCCATAGTGTTATTTGTCATTAATAATAAATGTTGGGTTACATTGGCTTTGCCTAATATTACTAATTGTGTCTATTCTAAGCTATTTTAGTAATAAAATAAATTCGCATCTGTAAAAATAAAAAAACCCTTGAGTCAACAAGGGTTTTTTTAACATCAAATAAGCAAATACAAGTCTGCCTATCCAATAAATTAACGCTTAGAGAATTGAGGACGTTTACGCGCTTTGCGTAGACCCAATTTCTTACGTTCAACTTGACGTGAGTCACGAGTAACGAAACCAGCTTCTTTAAGAGCAGGCTTAAGAGTTTCGTCAGACTCGATTAGCGCACGAGTGATACCATGACGGATAGCACCGGCTTGACCATTGATACCACCACCTTTAACGGTAGCGTAGATATCGTAGGTTTCAGCTGAATCAAGTAATTCTAGTGGTTGACGAACAACCATGCGTGAAGTTTCACGACCAAAGTATTCATCAAGTGGTTTGCCGTTTACAACGATATTACCAGTACCTTTTGATAAAAAGACGCGGGCAGTTGACGTTTTACGACGACCAGTTCCGTAATTGCGTTCCATAACTTACTCCTGATTATGCGATTAGATGTCTAGTTCTTTAGGCTGCTGGGCGGCATGTGGATGCTCAGTACCAGCATATAGCTTCAACTTCTTAATGGTAGCATAACCAAGAGGGCCTTTAGGTAACATACCTTTTACGGCTTTCAAAAGAACTTCTTCTGGCTTATGAGCAATTAACTTAGTGAAGTTAGTCTCTTTAATGCCGCCAGGATAGCCACTATGACGATAGTATTTTTTGTCTTGGGCTTTCTTACCAGTTACAGCAATCTTGTCTGCATTGATAACAACGATATAATCGCCAGTATCAACATGCGGAGTGAAAGAAGGCTTATGCTTACCGCGTAGGCGAGCAGCAATTTGAGTGGCAAGGCGACCTAAAGTTTTACCTTCAGCATCGACGATATACCAGTCGTGAGTGACCTCAGCGGGCTTTGCACTTTGTGTTTTCATGATTAAACCTTAAGTTATCGAGTGAAGCAGTTATCTGTGAAACAGCTAAACTGCTTCACTGTCGTTGAGAGTGTTGGGGGAAACGGGGCTCTCAAAAAACAGACGCACATTGTAGTCATTGCCCACAAAAAAAGCAATATAAGAATGTAAATAGAGTGCTTTATTTCGCTAAATAAACTTTAGACCAAATATTTATAGTTCTATTTGAATCAGATTAGCGAAGATTTGCCCTACTTTAGTCTCTTTAAGAATTCTGTAATTATAGGACAATCCTTGCAAAGTTTGGGAAAGTTCCCGCTTATCTTCTAAATAAAACAGGGTCTCGGAATTTACCAGTTTATGTTTGATTAATAAATTGAGCATCGGCCCCCATAAATCAAGATCGTAAGGGGGGTCAAGGTAGACCAAATGATAACTCAAAGCATCAGCATTAACTTCAGAACTCGAATCGGCACTATTCTCTTTCGCCATTGACACAGACATATTGAGAGTAGGGATGATGTTAAGGGCATCGCCGACAGAAATTCTAAAGCTAGCAGAAGATAACTTAAGCTTCTGTGCGGTCTGTTCAATCAATCTGGCTTGGCTAGGCTGTAGCTCAATGAAATCTACCCAGTGAGCGCCACGAGACAAGGCTTCAAATCCCAAAACACCACTGCCTGCACAGAGATCTAAAACATTGGCGTCATGCAGCTCAAACTGTATCCAATTAAACAGGGTCTCTCTCAAACGGTCTGGGCTAGGGCGTAGACCTTCCGCTTCTATGAAAGGCACAAATTGACGTCGAAATTGACCGCCTATGATGCGCACCTGTCCTGTCGCTGCACTTTTAGACGCCCCTCTATTAGTAGAAGGTACTGTGCTTTTAGGAGATTGATTTTGACGCCTTCTTTTCGCATTCGTTGCCATAGCCTGTTACATAGCCTTTTAAGTAGAGAGTCTATCGTTAAGTAGAGCCTATCAAGTTTAAGACAAAGCTCGTTACAAATAAGATTATCTATTCTACTGCGACGTTTGCAGCAGGTTTTTCTTTCAGTGCTTTTTCAGCGGCCTCTTTTGCGGCTTTTTCCGCCGCTTCTTTTGCATCACGCTCAGCATCTAAAAGCGCCTTCGCTTCCGCTTTTTGTGCTCTAATAATCTCAAGCTCTTCAGGAGAAGGTGGCACGATTGGGTCGCTTTTACGGCGTAGCATCCAGTAATCAAAAAGCGCTCGGCCAATAGGGGCGGCTGTATGACTACCGCCTCCACCATTTTCTACTAAGACAGCAACAGCGATTTGAGGGTCATCAACTGGTGCAAATCCGGTAAACCAAGCATGGTCCCAATGGCGCTTATCAAGGGCAGATTTATTGTAGCTTTTACCTTGCGCAATAGACTTAACTTGAGCCGTACCTGTTTTACCCGCTATGCGATAACGAGGGGTATAAATGCCTCGGCCTGTGCCTCTTTTAACCGTTTCTTCCATGGCGTCACGCATCTTTAACCAGTCAGCTTCGGTCCCATTGAAATCGATTTGTCCTGTCGGTCTATCGATAGGGTGAACTTCCGCCGCGCCCTCTGAACGTTTCAACATATGCGGTGTTAGTTTTTTACCTAAGTTAGCGGTCATTGCAGTGGCATTGGCTACTTGCAGCGGTGTCGCTAGAAAATAACCTTGACCAATACTGACCGAAATGGTCTCGCCTGGCAGCCAAGCTTTGTCATAGGTATCCATTTTCCATTTGGGTGACGGCATTACCCCTGATTTTTCTCCCGGCAAGTCAATACCTGTCGGGCTACCAAACCCAAAGCGTACCATCCAATCATGGAGTCGCTGAATGCCCATTTGATAAGACAGCTTATAGTAGTAAGTATCCACCGACATTACGATAGACTTGGTTAGGTTAACGGTACCATGTCCGCCTTTTTTCCAGTCACGGAAGCGGTGACTGTCACCGGGCAAGGTAAAGTAGCCTGGATCATAAATAGAGTCATTCCAGCCCATAAGGCCATAGTGAATAGCACCCAACCCCTCAAAAGGCTTAATAGTAGATGCAGGAGGGTACATACCTTGTAGCGCTCTGTTATATAGCGGTTGGTCTGGATCGTCGCGAAGGTTGCCATAGTCTTTAAACGAAATGCCTGACACAAAAGGATTAGGGTCAAAGCTTGGGTTACTGACGAAGGCCAGAACATCTCCGTTTTGAGGGTCAATGGCGACAATAGCGCCACGTCGTCCGTTTAACTGATCTTGAGCGACTTTTTGCAGACCGTAGTCTAAGCTTAAGTAGATGTCATTGCCTGGCGTTGGCGGTGTGCTTTCAAGTTTGCGTAGGATTTCGCCATGAACGTTGGTTTCGACCGCTTGATGCCCCGCTTTGCCTAATAGTAAATCCTCATAGTATTTTTCAATGCCAATTTTACCGATAAGGTCAGTCCCTGCGTAACGCTCCTTATCAATTTCTTTTGACTCTTTGTCATTGATTCGGCCTACATAGCCAATGACGTGAGCGAACAGTTCGTCGTGAGGATAGCTACGCGTTAACTTACTTTGGATGCTAACCCCTTTAAAAAAAGGTTTACGTTCGCTAAACTGCGCCATTTGTTGGTCATTAATACCAATCTTAATGGTAACAGGGTCATTTTTACTTTGCTCTATGCGCGCTAAGATGTCAGTGATGTCTTCATCTGATAACTCAAACACCGGTGCCAGTAACTCAAGAGTGCGCTTTGGGTTCTCGACCTCATCTGGGCTCAGCATAGCGGTAAATACCGGCTTATTATCGGCCAATAAATATCCATTTCTGTCATAGATATAGCCACGAGAAGGCGGGTCGGAAATGAGTTTTACTCGGTTGTTCTCGGCTTGGGTAGTATATTTATCATATGAATAGACTTGTAGATACCAATAGCGAGCCAAAAGAACGGCTAAGCCTAAGAATATAAATAACGCGGCAAATAAAATGCGGTTTAAAAAACTGCGATTTTCTTGACGGATATCTGAGGAGATGGGTTGTTTCATTAAATTTATATACTTAGCAGGATGAAAAATGAAGACAGCGTGTCACGTGAAGGGTAGGCGTAAAGAAGTAAGGGCCAATTTTGTAATTATATCATAACAAATCAAAGCTCATTCTATTAGCCAATGATTTTTAATGGCTTTTAACCATTTTTACAGCGTCACTCTCCTAATCGATTTTTAAGAGTGATTCTGCAAAACTTGGACAAATTTATCTAAATCGAAAGGTTCATTAGACTGAATTTAAAAAGATGAACATGAAGAAGGATGCGTTGCTAAATATTGGGGTATTCTGTTTCGTTTTAAAGCTTGCCTTATAAAATTAGCAGTCCGCTATTGCAGTATAGACGCGTATCAAGCTATTATCAGGTCTCACTAGGACTGGTGAGACGGTTTAAGTAAATCTATAGCGAGTGTGTTAAAATCCTGCACACTAACTATAAACAACATGGAAATAGGTTTCCTCAACCTAAGTATAAGTGATATATCCAACATGTTCTCTTCTATTTGGCAAGTCTTAAGCGCACATCCTGAATTTTTTGCGATGTTAACCATTCCCTTTGTAACGGCATTCGTTACTTGGGCGCATGTATGGATGGCCTTAAAAATGCTATTTTATCCCATTAAGTTTTGGGGTATAAAAATTCCTAATTTCCCTTTTGGCTTTCAAGGTATAGGCTGGCAAGGTATCGTGCCGCGTAAAGCAGGGAAAATATCGGGGGTTATCGTTGACCAAACCTTATCAAAACTAGGGTCTTTAGATGAGTTCTTTCAGGCAATGGAACCTGAAGAAATGGCTGATTTCATTACTCAGACGGTTGATGCCAATCTTGAACGCCTTATTGATGAGATTATGAACGAACGTTCTGCTTCTTTATGGAGCAATCTACCTTATGCACTAAAACGTCGTATTTATAACTATGCGCATGAGCAGTTGCCCACCATTATGAGAGAGTTGGTGGTTGATTTGACCCATAATGTCGAAGAATTGGTGGACATGCGGGAAATGATCGTTCGTACTATGGAAAATGACCGCCGTTTAATGGTTAATATGTTTTTAAAAGTGGGTCAAAAAGAAATTAATTTTATTTGGCACATTAGCGCTTTGATTGGTTTTATCTTTGGTATTGTGCAAATGTTTATTTATTTGCTAGTTCCTCAGCATTGGACAGTGCCATTTTTTGCCGCAATTTGGGGTTTCTTAACCAACTGGATTGCCATTTGGATGGTGTTTAATCCAGTAGAGCCTCACCCTATCAAATATTTAAGACTCTTTAAACGGGTTAAAGGTTTTCCATTTATTGTGCCTGTTATACCTCGAATCGATACGTACAACTGGCAAGGGGGCTTTATGAAGCGTCAGCCAGAGGTCTCAGAAGTATTTGCAGGAATTGTGGTTCAAGAGCTGGTTACCTTAGAGAACATCATGAATGAAATGATGTATGGACCAAAAGCTGCTGAAACCCGTAACTTGATGAAAGACCATTTATACGAAGTATTAGAGTCGCCAGTCGTGAGCACAACATTAAGAGTGGGCTTGGGCAGACGTGAATTTGGACAGTTGAAGAACACTATTATTGACAAATCAATTGATGCCACTATGGTGCCCATTCGCGATCCTGAATTAAATGAAAGTCGCGCTAGTAAAATCTACGG
This sequence comes from Psychrobacter sanguinis, assembly GCF_020736705.1. Classification (NCBI taxonomy): domain Bacteria; kingdom Pseudomonadati; phylum Pseudomonadota; class Gammaproteobacteria; order Moraxellales; family Moraxellaceae; genus Psychrobacter; species Psychrobacter sanguinis. The sequence continues at coordinate 3,156,282 of NZ_CP085990.1, read as the reverse complement.
TTTGTTCTGTGAGCGCATTAAAGCGTTAACGCCCTCTGAGTTCCAGAATTTGTTGCGTCCAGCTTTTAGAGAAGATGAGACCACATTAATCATATTAGGCGGGGTCACTGGCTTCTTAGCAGGTTGGCTGCATTTAGTTTTAGTATTTTTCCCTGTTAGTGGATAAGATGTTAAAATATATCATCAGCTAACGCTATTTATATAATCTTTGACACTATATAATAGATACATTGAATCCTATGTGAATATATAGGGTGTAATAGATACTATAATATGAAGCCACTCTGTAGTCTGAGTGGCTTTATTCGTAAAGAGATAAAAAACTTAATAGACGATAAATCGTGTCTACATAAAATCTACTAATTTACCAATATACAAATACGGGTTGGTCGAATCTAGGTACTGATGAAAGGGAAGGGTCGTGCTCATATTTGAAGCACTAACTATAGCAGTCTTTATAAACCCCTAGTATAGAACACAGTGATTTAAAGATTAAGTTTTAATAAATATTTATACGCTTATTACAGTAGAGGCAGTTTGAAAGGCTTTTACCCAGCATAAGCAACAGCATAGTAGTATTAGGGCGAGCAAATATGGTAATTACTGAGCTAGGATATTTTGCATTAGTTGCATCAATGATTTTGGCTTTATTGCAAGTGGTACTACCCACCTTTGGTATTGCACGAAATCAAACCCATTTGCAACGTTTGGCACCGAGCTTAGCTTGGGCGCAGTTCGTCGCGGTGTTGGTTTCTTTTCTGGCGCTTATGGCTGGATTTTTTTATAACGATTTCACCTTGGTCTATGTGGCCGAGAACTCAAACTCGTTATTGCCTTGGTACTACAAGCTATCAGCCACTTGGGGTGGTCATGAAGGCTCGCTCTTATTATGGGTAACCATTCTAGCCGGTTGGTCAGCCATGGTGGCTTGGTTTAGCCGTGGTCTACCCTTAAATATGCGGGCTCGAGTGTTGGTAATCTTAGCCGCGGTGCAGTTAATGATGCTAGCTATGCTGATCTTTACCTCATCTCCTTTTGAGAGAACCTTACCAAATGTACCGGTAGATGGCGCAGATCTAAACCCATTATTACAAGACCCTGGTCTGATTTTCCACCCGCCTATGCTTTATATGGGTTATGTGGGCATGGCCGTTCCCTTTGCTTTTTGTATGGCCGCCTTATGGGCAGGTCGACTCGATGCAGTGTGGACTCGCTGGTCTCGTCCTTGGGCATTGGCAGCTTGGGGCTTCTTAACCCTAGGTATCGCTTTGGGCTCATGGTGGGCTTATTATGAATTGGGCTGGGGCGGTTGGTGGTTTTGGGACCCTGTAGAAAACGCTTCATTAATGCCTTGGTTGGCGTGTACTGCCTTGATTCACTCTTTAGCAGTAACTGAGAAGCGCGGTGTGTTCAAAGCTTGGACCATCATGCTATCTATCTTTGCCTTTGCGCTTAGTTTGTTAGGCACTTTCTTAGTGCGTTCAGGGGTCATCACTTCAGTTCACTCTTTTGCCGCAGATCCGACTCGTGGTTTGGCTATCCTAGCCATATTAGGGATCGTGATTGGGGCAGGTCTAATTGCTTTCGCTCTACGCGGTTGGCGTCTAACAGTAGAGAGTAATTACGGTGTAAAGTCTCGTGAAACTCTATTAGTTATCAATAACATCGTAATTTTAGTGGCCACTCTTGTGGTATTACTAGGAACGTTGTATCCCATTATTGCTGACTCATTTAACTTAGGTCAGGTGTCTGTAGGCCCTCCTTACTTTAATGCGTTATTTGTTCCTTTAACTTGGCTGATATTATTGACCATGGGTATGGGCTCTAATATGCGCTGGAAGCAGGATAAGCGTCCTTTACTGGGCATCAGCTTAACTATTTTGGTAAGTAGTGCGTTGTTGGCGGCGATAGTCACTTACTTGTTCACTCAGAGCCTGAACCTACAAATTATTGTTACCAGTTTATTATGCCTGTGGGTGTTGGGCTGGATTATCTATGATGTTAAAGATAAGACCAAGAATGCTGCCACCTTTGGCCAAGGTATCAAACGCTTAAAAGCACATTATTGGGGCATGCAAATTGCTCATATTGGACTACTTATTGTCGCTATGGGCGTCGGTGTGACCAGTGCGTTAAGTGTCGAAAAAGACGTAGCAATGACTGTCGGAGACACGGTGAAGATAAATCATTATGACTTTACTCTAGTCGAGTTCGATGAAGTACGTGGTAAAAACTACGATGCGACACAAGCTGAAATTAAAGTAGAAAAAGACGGTAAATTCGTCACGACGTTATATCCGCAGAAACGAAATTATGTGGTAAGCCGTATGCCAATGACAGAAGCGGGCATTCAGACCACATTCTTCCGAGATTTGTATGTCGCTTTGGGTGAGCCTATCGATGATAATGATCCTAAGGGCAACTGGGCGGTACGTATTTATGTGAAGCCAATGATTGCTTGGTTATGGTTAGGTGCAATTATCATGGCATTAGGTGCTGTTACTAGTATGCTTGATCGTCGTTATCGTCTAAACAAGTCTTAGATAATTGAGTAACTAGCTAACTAAGAGTGATTGATAGCGGTAATTCAGTTAAGACCGCTATCGATGACAGGGTAACTGATTCATAGGCCCATATACGGGTTCATAGATTCATAAACGGTATTAAGGATGTTATAAATGTCTGACCCAATCATGAGTAAATCGCAATTTAAGGTTTGGTTTTTGATTCCTTTGATTGTCTTTGCTGGCTTACTTATCATGTTTTTCATGAGACTTGGTAAACCAACAGAAGTGGTGTTTGATAATGCACTAAACAGACCCGTACCTTCTTTTGACTTACCGCTACTGTCAGACCCCTCAAAGAACGTGACGAATGCAGACTTACCTAATACCCCGTTTTTGATTAATGTGTGGGGCTCTTGGTGTCCTACCTGTATTGTAGAGCATCCTTTTTTGATGCAATTACACAAGCAAGGTGTGCCTTTGGTTGGGGTTAACTACAAAGATGAAGTCGAAAATGCCAATGGCTATTTAGCAGATGGGGGCGATCCTTTCTTATTTAGCGTACGTGATTATTCAGGTAGCTTTGCCATTGACTTAGGTTTAACAGGAGCACCTGAAACCTTTGTGGTGGATTCAAAAGGCAACATTCGTCAGCACATTATTGGCGAAGTGGCAGAAGAGAATTGGCAGGCAAGAATCGAGCCTTGCGTGTCACTATTAACCGAACTTGGTAATAAAAAAGCCGATTTAGACAGTCCAGATACTGTCAAAAGTATCGCTGAGGTCTGCAAATGATAAGTACAAATTTCACGGGTGTAGTCTCTACAAAACGTCTTATCAAGCAAACATTAAGCATGATAATACTGATGTTTGCATTAATAGGCTTTGGAGCGACAGCGCAGGCATCGATCGAAGTATATGAATTTGATAATCCTAGTCAAGAAGCACAATACAAGGGGTTAATCGAAGAGTTCCGTTGCCCTAAATGTCAAAACCAAAACTTGGCAGGTTCTGACTCTCAAATTTCTCAAGACTTAAAACGCAAGACCTACGAAATGGTTATGGCAGGACAGTCCGACGCTCAAATACGAGAATATATGTATGAGCGTTATGGTGACTTTATTAGTTATAAGCCCCCTGTGCGTCCTTCCACTTGGATTTTATGGTACTTTCCACCGCTAATTTTATTATTACTAGTAGCGGGTTGGTTACTACGCACTAAAGCGCGTAATAGAAAACAGGTAACGACAGTGCAGGCGACAGAGGGTACTCAGCAAACTGCGACTACTCATAATAGCGAGCTTGATAAAGTGGGTGCTAACTTAAGTAGTGAAGAGGCGCAGAAGCTCAAAGACTTGCTTAAAGAGCACAGTAATAAAGATTTGAGCAATAAAGAATAATATAGCCCTATGTCAGATAAAGAGTGACAGTATTAGGCCTGATAAGCTTAAAACTTACTAAGCTAATATTTGCCTCGGTTGCCTTGTCTCTCATTTATCTGCCTATGCTATAGGTCGTTTTGGCTTTTAAATTATAAAATGACGCATTGACAGGTTACGGTCACCACCATTGCGCCTCATATCTCAACTTGTAAGGAGTTAAATCATGCCAACGTTAGTGATTTTTGTCGCGCTGGCAATCTTATTGGCAATAGTATTAGCGATTATCGTGCTTATGCCTTGGCTACGAGTCGATAAGTCTGCTCAAAATGATCAGCTAATAGCGCTCAATGTTGAGGTATTTAAAGAACGATTGGATGAGTTGAAATCTGATTTTAACGCAGGCGCAATGAGTGAGTCAGAATTTAACACTCAAAAGACAGAGCTTGAACGTCAGCTGTTATTGGCCAGTGATGACAAAAACAGTGTGGTTTTAAATGAAAGTCTTAAAGAAAATGAGTTCACTGCGGCTGAGCTAGCAAAAGCGAAAAGAGAGCAGCAGTTCACGCGTAGTGGCAAAGCACGGTTAACACTTTTAATCTGTATTCCAAGCTTAATGATTCTAGGTTACTTCTTAGCAGGAGATAGATCGCCAGTGGTGAATCTATGGCAAGCTCAAGACAAAGTAGGGCAAGTGGCTGATGATTTATTAACAGGTAAAATTGAAGTACCACCAGAATGGGCCACTGAAGATTCTGTGGGACTGATGGGCGCAATTCAAACCAACGTTCATCACCATGCTCATGACCCTATGCGCTGGATGCGTCTGTCAGATATATTAATGGCGTTTGAAGCCAACGAACAAGCGATGGAAGCACAGGCCCGTGCTTACCGATTGAGTCCTGATGACGAAGCCGTTGCTGTAAGATATGCGCAAACTAAGTTCTTCACCAGTGGTGGCATGCTAGATGACAGTAGCCGTAAAGCACTACAGAATGTTTTAGAAAAAGACCCACAACATCAAGGCGCCCAGATGTTAATGGCAATGGGTGAGGCACGTTCTGGTAATTATCAGCAAGCTCAGGCTTGGGTGACAAGATTAAGAGAAAATATTGTAGCCAGAGATGGTGATCACAGCGAAGCGTTAAATAGCTTAGATGAATTAAGTCGCAATATTCAGCAACAGCAGCAAGCCAGTTTAGCCAGTGCCAAAAATGGTGCCGCTAGTGCGCAAACTGTGGCTGTGACTGTGACCTTAAATCCGAGTCTGGCACCACTGATCAAACCGACGGATATCCTGTTTGTGACCATTCAGGAATCAACAGGAGGCGCGCCATTAGCAGTTAAACGTATGTCAGCAGCAGAATTGGTCAATGCAGCCAAAGGCTTTAACATTGAGCTTAATGATCAAGATGCCATGATGCCGACTCATACGCTGTCTAAAGCGATGCAAGAAGGTAAGCAGTTGGTCTTAAAAGCCAGAATCAGTAAATCGGGTCAAGCAATGCAAGAGGCAGGAGACTTAGCGGCCAACGACTTGCCATTAACTTATGAAAATAATAAGAAAGAGACCATCAAGATAGCGACTGAAATTAATAAGCAGTTACCTTAAGGTAGTTAACTAACAGGGAGACGCATTGTTTGACTACTAAGTTTTGTTTATAGCGGTATTTATTATTAAAATAGCTTGAGCTTTTTTTCAGCACAATGTAAGGTATTTGTGCTTAATATAACAGCCAAACAAGACTTGTCTAGGGCGTCATTAGTTGTAACCACCTAATGAGTAAAACCATATATAAGACTTGTGGTTACCATTATATTATTATTGAAGGCGCTTTATTTTTAAGATGATTTTACTCATCGACACAACTCAAGAGGATTACGACTATGATGCGTATTATTTTGTTAGGGCCTCCAGGGGCTGGTAAAGGAACCCAAGCACAATTCATATCAAAAGAATATGATATTCCACAAATTTCAACAGGTGATATGCTACGTGCTGCTATCAAAGAAGGTACAGAGTTAGGTAAAAAAGCCGAAGGCATCATGAAGTCAGGTGGTTTAGTATCAGATGACTTGATCATCAATTTGGTTAAAGAGCGTATTGCAAAGCCTGACTGTGCAAATGGTTGTATTTTTGATGGTTTCCCACGTACTATTCCTCAAGCGGAAGCTTTAATTGAAGCAGGTGTTGATATCGACCATGTGGTTGAAATCAGTGTACCTGATGATGAAATCGTTTCTCGTCTATCTGGCCGTCGTCAGCATCCAGGCTCAGGTCGTGTTTATCATCTAAAATACAACCCACCTAAGCAAGAGGGCTTAGATGATGAGACGGGTGAACCTCTAATTCAACGTGATGATGACAAAGAAGAGACCATTCGTGATCGCTTAGCGACTTATCATGAGCAAACTTCTACATTGGTTGGTTTTTATCAAACTAAAGCCAAAGAAGACGCTAATGCGCCTAAGTATCATCAGTTTGATGGTACCAAAGATATTAATGTGGTTAAGGAAAACATCCTTAATGCTCTTAAAGGCTAAGTTAGAGTTCACTATGCTTTAACCGTGCTTTTAGTATCAAAAACCCCGCAATCTTTTTAGATGCGGGGTTTTTTTATGGGCTATCAACAACTTCAAGTCAGGTAAAATTACAGGTGCTACAAAGTGTTAAAGTAGGAAGATATTAAGACGGCACTAAAAAAAGCCACTGCATCATAGACACAATGGCTTAAATAGCTTTCTTAGCATCTAGCTAAGTCGTATCCTTAATTAACTAAATCTGAATAGCAGATTAAGTTAACTAACGATTATATACGCTTAAGATTAAGCGTTGCCTTCACCATCAGCCATTTGCTGTTGGCTTTGAACATACGCTTGATCGAAGTTAACTGGTGCTAACAATAGCTGTGGGAAGCTACCACGGGTTACGATATCACTGATCACTTCACGAGCATATGGGAATAAAATGTTAGGGCAATAAGCACCTAAGATTTGACCAATTTGCTCTTCTGGGATGTCTTTAATTAAGAAAATACCCCCTTGATGTACTTCAGCGATAAAAGCAGGAGCTCCTGCGTTTTGAGCATTAACAGTAACGGTTAATACCACTTGGAAATGATCTTCGTCTAATGGCTCAGCATTGGTAGCAAGATTAATATCCAGCTCTGGTTGCCACTCTTTAGTAAATACTTCAGCACCCGCCACTTCAAGTGACATGTCTTTAACATAAATACGTTCTAGAGCTAGTTGTGGTTGTGCCTGTTGTTCAGCCATGAAAATTTTCCTTAATTAGTTATTAATTAGTGGTGTTAGTATTTTTAAGTTCGATAAAAACAAAAGAGTAGTGCTTAACTTATGTTTTGCAATCAATTAACATTAGCCATTAAGCATTTCATCAAGCTTACCGCTTTCATTCAAAGCGTTCAATTGATCATAGCCACCGACGAAGGTCTCGCCAATGAATATTTGGGGAACCGTTCTGTAGTTATTGGTCTTTTTCATTAATTCCATACGTTCATCAGAACTAATGTCATGCATACCAATCTCTTGATATTCAATGCCTTTTGATTTCAAAAGTTGTTTTGCGCTTGAGCAGTAAGGGCAGATAGGGGTGGTATATACAGTAACAGGAGCAGTCATGAATAATCCTTTTTATTTAATGATGATTTATAGGGTTTACCAGTATAATTGTACCAAATAGACGGCCGTTTATAGTTAAGGGTTTGTCTGGCATTTTGTACCGAATATATTACTTAATGTACGTTATCTTATAGATTTAAGTGGGTACAATAATGCCAATTACAACCTCTATCTGGTATTAATTAAGCCCTAAAATCGCTCATTAAGGAATTTAATAAAGTTTTTATTTTATAAAATTGCTTATATAGCGTATATAAAAAAAGCTACTTAGCTTTGGCTTTACCATTGACAGTCTTAGCTGCTTTAGAAGTCCCGCCCACAAGAGGCATGCCCGCCGCTTGCCAACCACCAATACCGCCTTCAAGACGATATACATTTGGTTTACCAATCATTTGAACCGCTGCGCCTGCTTGGACACCCATATCGCACACCACAACTACAGGCGCTTCGATAGCACGAATCTCTTCTAAACGGTCTTTTAATTGAGTAAACGGGATATTACGGCTACCCTGGATATACCCAGTCTCAAACTTCTTTTTGGCACGGATATCGATAATCTGCGCATTTTCAGAGTTAACTAAGGTACCTAGGGTGTTGGGTGAAATCTTTTTACCACTGCGTTGACTTTCCACAGTAAAGAATAAAAAGATAAGGACAGCCAATGTACCAAATAACACAGGGTGGTGACCCATGAATTCAAGCCAGCGATCTAGTGACAAAACACTTCTCCAGTAAAATTTTTATGGCAATTATTATAACGTGATAAGACTTAGAATGCATTAACGACGATAGAGAATTGCTAACTTAACATTTAGCAGTCTCTATCGTCGCTTATTAAAGTCAATGACTAGTAAGTGGGGGTGTCTGCTTCTGCTTGCAAGGTGACTAAGCTTTCAACACGTCGCTGCATAACCTTGCCTTCTGCCACTGCTTCCCACAACGCACAACCTTTGCTGTTATGGGTGTGTTTGCAGTCTCTAAATTGGCATTGACCGGCCAAAGGTGATAGCTCTACGAATCCGGCAATAATATCATCAGGGGTCAAGTGCCAAATACCGTACTCTCGAATACCAGGAGTATCTACAATCCCACCTTGAGTCAAATCCTGTGGATCAAACGGTAGTAAACGGCTAGTGGTCGTGGTGTGTTGTCCCAATTTAGAATTGGTAGAAATAATGTTAACGCTTTGATCAGAGTTAGGTAATAAGGCATTCACGAGGGTGCTCTTGCCTACCCCCGATTGACCAGCAAAAATCACCAATTTATCTTTTATCTTCTGCTGTAAGTCAGTCAATCCTAATTCAACAGTTGGTTGTACCGATGCTTCTTTTGTCTCTGCTGTGTCCGCCATTACGTCATCTGACGCTTTAGCTTGTGCATCATCTACAGGATTTAACAGAATATTTTCGGGACAAGGGGCGGAGGTTAATACGGCTTCATAGCCAAGACTTTGATATTGAGTGAGCAGTTCTTTGGTGAATGCATAATCTTCAATAGACAATAAGTCGGCTTTATTTAATACCAGTAAAGGGGTGACATCGGCATGATGGCAAACTACCAAATAGCGGTCAATCAAATTGGGCGCTGCGGCCGGTAGTGGCGCGAATACAATGGCTAGAATATCGACGTTGGCGGCCACAGGCTTAAGCTTATGATAGCGATCAGGGCGTGATACCAAAGAAGTCCTTGGCTGAACTGATTCAATGCGGCCAAAGCCTGTATTTGGATCTGCTACCCAGCGTACTTTATCGCCTGTGGCGAGCATCGGTAGGTTGGTACGGACGTGACAACGCCAAATATCACCCAATTCAATGACTTGCCAGAATGGCTCAGGATCCCCTTCCGCGACGACAGGCGGACTTGGAATAATCGCTGGTAAAGAGGTGACTTGCACTTCCAATTGTTTGCCATAATGGGCCATAACAACGCCATCCATCAAGCTGCCATCAAGGGACTCTTGTTGCTGCGCTTGTTGCTTATCGATTCGTCTAAGTTGTTGCTTGGTTAGCTTACGTTGTCGTATCAAAGCCATAAATTCGAATTACCTATAGTGTTTGAATCTGCTGAAATAAGGAGCAAAGGTGAAAGTAATTAATTACAGAAGTAAATAGATTGTCTAGGATATAGATTATTGAGTGTTGGTACAATAAACGCTAAGTTTACGTGCTATATTGCGCGAATAATTTAAGTGTACGGTGTTAAATTTGTTAACATAGTCAGATTATAGTCATAGCTTAAGTCGGCTAGTTCTTTATGATAAAGCATTTTATTAAATAAATGTGAGTGTCTCAAAAGATGGCTGTAGGCTAATTACCAAAATTACAAAGGTAAAAGGTAGCCGCTGTGACTCAACCCTTATATTTTATTTATATTAATTTAAATCAGTTTAGGAAGCGTTATGAGTGATCATCCCAATAAAATTAGAATTAGAAATCAAGGTAAAAAAGGTCTTATCTGGATTGATTTAGAAATGACTGGTTTGGATACCATGAATGACGACATCATCGAAATTGCTACGATTGTTACTGACGAAGACCTGAACATACTGGCTGAAGGTCCTGTATTTGCTATTAAGGTTTCAGATCAAAAATTAAATGGGATGGACGACTGGAATACCAAACAACATGGTCAATCAGGTTTGATTGATAGAGTGCGCCGCAGTACCGTGACGCTTGAGCAAGCTGAGAAGGAAACCATCGAGTTTTTGAATAAATGGGTCGATGAGGGCAAGTCTCCCATGTGTGGTAACTCAATTTGCCAAGACCGTCGCTTCTTAGCGCGTCAGATGCCACAATTAGAGCGTTTCTTCCATTACCGTAATTTAGATGTGTCCTCCATCAAAGAGCTTTGCTACCGTTGGCGTCCCGATATTCTAAAAGGTGTCGAAAAAACGGGCAGCCATTTGGCAATGGATGATATTAGGGACTCGATTCGAGAGTTGAAACACTATCGTCAGCATTTCTTTAAGTTATTGGATTAATGCCATTAGAGTAGCATTAGTGAGTTAGTAGACAAGATTCACTAGCATTATAAAGCCTGTAAGGGAGTCAAGTTGGGGTTAAGTTTTTACCACAAATTTGACCAACTGCAGGCTTTCTTTTTCGGCAGATTGATTTTGGTCTAAGCTATTGATTTCGGCTGTAGTGACAGCGATAACGGCTTCAACTTGCTCGTAAGAGGTATCGGGACTGATTAGTCGCCAGTCTCCTAAGACGTAACGTGACTTAGTTACATGATGCTTTGCATCGATAACAACTTGATGTTTGGCAGGACGGTGAGTATGTCCATGCAATAGACAATCAACAGGTTTTAAAGCTTTGATAACGGCCGCTTGATTCACATCCATAATCGACATCGATTTACTGGATTTATCGAGGGCACTTTTGGTACGAATCTTTTGAGCGAGAGCCAACCGTTTTTGCAGCGGTCGTTTTAGCAATAGATACTGGGTAATAGGATTGCGGATTATGATTCTAAAACGTTGGTAAGATTTATCATCCGTACATAATGCATCGCCATGCTCCATACGAATTTTTTGGTCACCCAGGGTTAATAGATAAGGTTCGGGAATCAATGTCCCTTTAAATAAATCACAGAAATCTTGACCGATTAAAAAATCGCGATTGCCGTGCATCACTTTTATCTGGCAGCCACTTAACATTAGCTGAGACAGTTGATGAATAACGGGCGTGAGCCAATGTCTGCGCATCTCAATATTTGATAAGGTCAAATAATTATCGTCACCGATCCAAGCATCGAACCAATCGCCTAGGATATAGAGCTCTTTTAAATGAGGTAACGCAATTAAATCATTAATCAAAGCTAAAAAAGCCTGCACTAGGGCAGGCTCATCAGCTGATAAATGCAAATCACTGATAACCACTCGGCGTATATCATTAGGCCGAGTGGTTATCATATGGCTGTAGTCAGTAACAGCAGTGTCATTTATTAGCATAATATAGTTAGCAACAAATAATTAGCCGATGGACTAAATTATTCTGAAACCATAACTGCAGATTCAATGATAACAGGCTGTTTAGGGACATCAGCATGCATACCATAACGACCAGTAGGAACGCCTTCAATTTTCTTAACCACGTCCATACCACTGGTTACTTTACCAAAAACAGTATACCCCCAACCTTGCATGTTTTTGCCAGAATGGTTTAAGAAAGCATTGTTTTTAACGTTAATGAAGAACTGGCTAGTGGCTGAATGTGGGTCTTGAGTACGGGCCATAGCAATGGTGCCTTCCTCGTTCTTCAAACCATTGTCTGCTTCGTTTTCGATAGGCGCGTTGGTTTTCTTTTCATTCATGTCAGCGTCCATACCGCCGCCTTGAATCATGAAGTCAGGGATAACGCGATGGAATACAGTACCGTTATAGTGACCTGATTTAACGTAAGACACAAAGTTTTCAACGGTTTTAGGTGCTTTTTCAGCGTTTAATTCGATAACGATTTCACCCATTGAGGTGTTTAACTGAACTACTGGCATATCACTCATCTTGGTTTCCTTAGTATTTGAGGTAACATTGGTATTGGCATTGGTATTGCTAGTTTGGGTTGCATTGGTATTGGTACAGCCCATTAAAAAAAGAGGCATCATTAATGTGCCAAAACCTAACGTTTTAAGTGCATTCACAGGATGTCCTTTAGGGCTTTTATTCGGCTGTGGGCCAAACACACCCAATCAATATTAAATATAGTTTTGTACAAAGACAGGGCAAACAAAAAGAGACCACACCTTAGGCAGACTCTGTTAAGTTAAATTCTGGATTTGCCAGAAAACCCCTTGTTTAAAAGACGTATTAACTCTATATAGAATGAATACTCTTAAATTTAAAGGGGTAGTCTAACCTCTTTTTTTTAGATTGTCATGTGTCTAGCTGTTACAGGGCTTAGCTATCTCCCTAAAACAACATCCTTATAGATGCTTGGAATTCAAATGGACCTATTTTTTTATGTCAGCTTTTTTTAACTCAAGCCTGTTTGTTTGAGATAAATGATAACTTCAGAAGTGTTTCATTTGCGATTAAAGGTAATTTGATAACCGTATAGGGTGAGCTACAAAATATATTGTATAAATAGATGAGTGATTATGCTTAGGTTTGTTAGAATAGAGCATTTGTTATTTTTAATCGGCTTTTGATAAGTGCTAAATCGCCTTTTTTATAAGAATTTTTAATGTTAGGAGTAAGGTTTTATGAGCGATGCTGTAAATAAAGAAGAACATGAGAAGAATGACTTTATTCGTCATATCATCCGTGAAGATGTTGCCAACAATAAATACGAGAAAATTATCACTCGATTTCCGCCAGAACCAAACGGCTACTTGCATTTGGGTCATGTGAAATCTATTTGCCTAAACTTCGGCGTTGCCAAAGAATTTGGCGGTATTTGCAACCTACGTTTTGACGATACCAACCCAACCGCTGAAAAGCAGGACTATATTGATAACATCAAAAATGATGTTAAATGGTTAGGGTTTGAGTGGGCAGATGAGCCTTACTATGCGTCAGGCTATTTTGACCAACTGCATGAATGGGCCATTAAATTAATCAAGCAAGGCGATGCCTACGTTGATTTACAAAATCCAGAACAAATCCGTGAGACTCGCGGTTCATTTAATGAGCCAGGTAAGCCGTCACCACAGCGCGATGCAAGCGTAGAAGAGAACTTGCAACGTTTTGAGGACATGAAAAACGGTAAGTACGCTGAGGGCGAAGCGGTATTGCGTACCAAAATCGATATGGCAAGCCCAAATATGAACATGCGTGACCCTGTTATTTACCGAGTAATGCATCAGTCACATCACCAAACGGGCGATAAGTGGTGTATTTACCCTATGTATGACTTTGCTCATCCTTTGTCAGATGCCATTGAAGGGATTACGCATTCAATTTGTACCCTAGAATTTGAAGATCACCGCCCGTTTTATGATTGGGCAGTCGAGAAAGTTGGTGTTGAAGGGGGTATCAAATACCCACCACATCAATATGAGTTCAGCCGTCTAAATGTTGACCATACTATGACCAGTAAGCGTAAGCTTAAGCAGCTGGTTGATGAAGGCATCGTGACAGGCTGGGATGATCCCCGTATGCCAACCATCGCTGGTATGCGTCGCCGTGGTTATACGCCTGAAGGTTTACGCGATTTTTGTGACCGCGTTGGGGTAACCAAGTCTGATAGCGTGGTTGATTTCCGTCTTCTTGAGTTTAGTATCCGTCAGTCGCTTGAAAACACAACGGCCCGTGGAATGGCTGTACTTAAACCATTAAAAGTGACCATTACTAACTTTGCGGAAGCGCTTAGCGAGTGGGAAAGCTTAAAAGATGAGGGCGTTAATGCACGCTGGGATGACGCTGAAAAAACATTATGGATTAACCAGCCTAAGCATCCTAATATTGATATGGGTGAGCGTGAAATCCCGTTCACTGAAACCATCTATATTGACCAAGGTGACTATGAACTTGAGCCACCTAAAGGCTATAAGCGCTTGTCTCCTGAAAAGCCAGAGATTCGTCTACGTAATACCTATGTATTGGCAGTTAGCGAGCATGTGCTAGATGACGCGGGCAATGTGGTGGAATTGAAAGCCACTATTGATAAAACTACCCTAGGTAAAAACCCTGAAGACCGTAAAGTTAAAGGCGTGATTCATTGGGTATCTGCGACCAAAGGTGTCCCTGCTACCGTACGTATGTATGAGCACTTATTTGCGGCAGAAAACCCAAGTGCTGTACCAGACTTACATGATGCCTTAAATCCGAACTCATTAACCGTGCTGAATGCCGTAGTTGAGCCTTCACTGGCTAATGCAGAAGCAGGCAGTCGCTTCCAGTTTGAACGTGAAGGTTATTTTGTAGCAGATGCGGCAGAACACACAACAGACAAGCCTGTGTTTAACCAGATTGTCAGCCTACGTGATAATTATAAACCTGAATAGCGTTTTACTTAATCATTCTAGAAGTAAATTAAAAGCATAAAAAAGGCGCTATATATAGCGCCTTTTTTTTATTTGTTTTTTATTTGCTTCTGATTTGGCTTGAATCAATCGCTAGGCCGTTTTGTCTTGCTTTGCAGTGACCAAATGCTCGGTACCGTATTCTTTACGCTTATTGGCAAAGAATCTGTCTAGTCGGTCCATGGCATCTTCTAAGTCTAATAGGTTGGGTAAGAATACCACTCGGAAGTGATCTGGTGCATCCCAGTTAAAGCCAGTACCTTGAACCATTAAGACTTTTTCTTCAATTAATAGGTCCATCATAAACTGCATGTCATCTTTGATAGGGTAGATACTGCGGTCTAATTTAGGGAAACAGTAAAACGCACCCTGTGGCATGGTGCAAGAAATACCGGGAATGGCATTTAGGCGCTCTACCGCAAGTTGGCGCTGTTTGTATAAACGGCCAGATTCAGAGGTTAAGTCTCGCATGCTTTGATAGCCGCCCATAGCGGTCTGAATAGAGTGCTGAGCAGGCACGTTGGCACACAATCGCATGGAGGCCAACATGTCCAAGCCCTCAATAAAGTCGCTGGCATGATCTTTGTTGCCTGATAGCATCAACCACCCTGCACGGAAGCCCGCAATACGGTGTGATTTTGATAAACCATTGTAAGTCAAAATTAGGACGTCTTGAGCCAAAGTACACATAGGGGTATGTACAGCATCGTCGTACAAAATACGGTCATAAATCTCATCGGCCATCAGAACTAAGTTGTACTCACGTGCCAACTCAATAATCTCTAGCAATACCTCGTTAGAATACAAAGCGCCTGTGGGATTATTGGGGTTAATAACCACGATACCACGTGTTTTGTCAGTAATCTTAGATCGAATATCTTCGATATCAGGCTGCCAGTTGTTGTCTTCATCACAACGATAATGTATTGCATTGCCGCCCGCTAAGTTAGCCGCAGCCGTCCACAGTGGATAGTCTGGCATAGGTATGAGAACTTCATCGCCATCATTCATTAAGGCTTGCATGGTCATCACAATAAGTTCTGACACGCCATTACCCAAATACACGTCACGAACGTCTACCGCAGACAGTAGGCCCTTTGATTGATAGTATTGCAATACCGCCTTTCGGGCGGAGAAAATACCTTGCGAATCAGAATAACCGGTGGCGTTATGAAGGTTTAGAGCCACATCTTGCAAAATTTCATGCGGCGCATCTAAATTAAATGGCGCAGGGTTGCCCACGTTCAATTTTAAAATTCTTTGACCTTGAGCTTCCATCTGCATTGCTGTCTTTAATAAAGGACCACGAATGTCATAGCAGACGTTTTGAAGTTTGTCAGATTTTTTTAGAGGTTTTCGATTGGGGGTAGGGGCTGTATTGGTCATGGTACTGTTACTCGTACTTTGATTAGAAGACTTAGAAGAAGTTGAACGGGTAGGGGTTGTATTAGTAGCGGTCTGAGCTTGCAGGGTTAAAGCTTGAGATTTTGAAGAGTTATTAGAATCAAGCTCTATTAACTCACCGCGCAATAAGTATCCCTCGGAGCAGCCTAAGATATTTGCAAGGGCTGGCAGCTTTGAAGATACGATACCGTTTATGCCACGTTCCCAATTAGAGATGGCACCGCGACTGACTTTCGAGCCGGCGTTGGTCATTGCTGTGGCCAACTGTTCTGCAGTCAGGCCTTTGGCTTTACGCAGCTTATTGAGCCGTTCGCCTTGAGTTTTATAGTCTGATTGCTCATTCATAGCTATTATTCTCTTGGTGGTAATTCTCGTTTTTTAATAAGGGCTATGGTCAATAAAATAAATCAACCAGCTAATGCAAGATATTATTGCAATACGAGTATTTTTACAATAGGTAAAATGCAAGATATACTTGCATTGCAAGTTAGGTTTAATATATTTGGTTAGGTTCAAGGCGTTTTGAAAGACAGGAAACACAATGAAAACAAAGACTTTTAGTAGATACATCTGTCAATATAACGTTGCCTAATTTTATTTTTATAATAATGTAACTAATGATGCAATAAACATAAATACTCTAAACACCAAGACAAATAAGGCGAATGTAGAGTCAAATCTTGAATATTACACTGTAAATATTATGTCAATTTAAATGTAGATTGATTGAAGAAATAAATTTTATCCTCATTAAATAACCTAGAGACCGTAAATCACTAACATAGTCTTACTAGTATTAAGCTTAGAGAATGATAAATACTATAGGTCGCATAACAGGTAAGACGTTGGTTAAATTAAAATAGCGAGTTAAATTAAAGTAAATGTGGCTTTTAATTTAGCCGCTAATGACAAGTAATCAAATTAAGCAGTTAGATAAGTCATAACAAATTAAATAAGGAATATTTATGCAAGATTCACAACTGACAAAAGAAGAAATTGCCCAATTAACTGATTCAGATTGGCGTCAACGTCTGACGGACGAAGAGTATTATGTGTTACGTCAGAAAGGCACCGAACGTCCTTTTACAGGCATTCATAATGATATGAGTGAGCAGGGCGTTTACCGTTGTAAAGGGTGTGGTGCTAAACTGTTTGATTCAAATAATAAGTTTGATGCAGGCTGTGGTTGGCCAAGTTTTGATGCGACTATTGCAGACTCTGCGGTAGAGGAACATTTAGATACGTCGCATGGTATGCGTAGAGTGGAAGTAACTTGTAGTAATTGTGGTGGCCACTTAGGTCATGTCTTTCCAGATGGCCCAAAAGACACAACAGGTATGAGATATTGTATTAACTCTTTATCCATAGATTTAGAGTCAAAGTAGCCTAAGTAGAAGTAGCTTAAGCAAGTGAATAATTCAGTATGTCCAAAACAAAATAAGCAATTAAAACAAGCCAGTTAATCTCAGTCAAGGAAGCAATTATGAGTACCATTTATGATTTTAGTGCCAAAGATTTAAGCGGCAATAATGTTGACTTTAGTGACTTTAAAGACAAAGTATTGTTAATCGTTAATACCGCCAGTAAGTGCGGATTTACCCCTCAGTTTGAGGGTTTAGAGAAGCTGCATCAACAGTACAAAGATCAAGGGTTGGTGGTTATTGGGTTTCCTTGCAATCAATTTGGCAGTCAAGATCCGGGCAGCAATGACGAAATAGGAGCGTTCTGTCAAAAGAACTATGGCGTTGATTTTTTAATGATGGAAAAAATTGATGTTAATGGCAATAATGAGCATCCTTTGTATACCTGGTTAAAAAAGCAAGAAGGTGGATTTTTGACCGATGGTATCAAGTGGAACTTCACTAAGTTTTTGGTCAATCGCCAAGGTAAAGTGGTGGAGCGTTATGCACCGACCACTAAGCCTGAGTCTATTGAGGCTGATATTGTAAAATTATTGGCCTAAGGTTTTCCAAGGCATAACCGTTAGTTAACATTCTATAAAACGGCGTTAAACAATGGGTAACACTTCAAAGTGTTATCCATTTTGTTTTTGGTCAATAGTGTTAAACTATCGGCTATGACCGACATTAATGAATTAATATAAAAGTATTAACGAGAGAAAATCATGCGAATTCGTAAGCTCTTTAAATTTGAAAATGCACATATCGTGCGTAACTGTAGCTCAGACAGATGCAAGCGCTCTATTCATGGGCATAGCTATCAAATTGAGCTCATTTTGCAAGCTGACAGATTAGACAATGGTCAAATGGTTTATGACTTTGGGTTATTGAAGTCCTCTATTAAAGACATTATCGATAGTTTTGATCATGCCATCTGTTTTTGGAACAAAGATGATCCTGAATATATCGAAATGTGTAAAAAATTCAGTGCGCGCTGGATCAGTTTACCAGTTTCGCCTTCTGCAGAGCAGTTCTCACGCGTCATCTTCTTTTGGGCTCAAAGTATTCTTGATCAAACTAAGATGGCCAATGGCGAGGCAGGAGTAAGTGTTTACTCAGTTATCGCTCACGAAACAGCGACAGGCTATGCCCAGTGTTTTGCTGAAGATGTTGCCAATGAGCATATGGGTGTATTGAAGCTAGAAGATTTCGATTTTAGTGAGCAGGTGAAGCAGGGGTGGAGTGACCCACAAATGTATCAAAAACTGCTGTCTGGTGAGACCTTTGTTAATCCTGAAGTGACCATGCAAGTCAAAGCCTAAGCTTTGGTTTAAGTTTTAAGGTCAGTATCAGGATAAGCAAAGTAATAGACATAAATAGGCAAATTGCCCCAACAGATTGAACCTAAATTTAAGACAATAATTGCGCGAGAAATACAGACAATGAGCCACCAAAGTAAATCGCTAATCTTAAAATCTGAAGCCGATACAGAAGCGTTGGCTCAACAACTGGCCAAGGCAACTATCTCTGGTAGTGTTTGGTTGTCTGGAGACTTGGGAGCGGGCAAGACCACGTTGACCCGTTATTGGTTGCGCGCTCTGGGTCATCAAGGTTCAGTCAAAAGTCCTACTTATACTTTGGTAGAGCCTTACGAGCTAGCCGACTCGAATAATTCGTTGATACAGCGGGTTTATCATGCCGACCTATATCGCTTACAAGATCCTGAAGAATTATCATTTATAGGGTTTGAAGAGTATTTAGAGGATGAACAGGCTTTGGTGATTATTGAATGGGCAAGCCGTGCTGAGGAGTATCTACCAGACCCTGTGATGACTATTGATATCACAGTGACAAAAGAGGCAGGCGAGGAGTTTAGACAAGTTCGTATTAGTTATGATGACAGCGTCACATTTATTGAACCCTAATATTCATTGATCCCAGTCTGTATTGAACCGCAGTTTTTTCTTTGCACTGTATCCTAAATATAAGCGTAAGTATCATTATCAGGTATTATGCCCCTCTTGAAATTTCTTAGCTGCTTAGTGTCTAGATTCATCCGACTTTTTTATATTATTTTATATCATTGACTTTGTATTATGACTTTCAGTAATAGCTCGACAGTATTAACAGCAGAGCGCGGACAATCCAGCTCTGTGGTCAGTGAAACGAACCGTATCAAAAAACTGCCCCCCTTATTGGTCAACCAGCTTGCCGCCGGTGAGGTAGTCACGCGTCCTGCTTCTGTGGTAAAAGAGTTGATTGAGAATGCCATTGACGCCGGAGCTAAAAACATTGATATTCGTATTACCCAAGGTGGTATGGGGGTAATTGAAGTCTCTGATGATGGTTGTGGTATTCATCCTGATGACATGATTATGGCGGTAACTCGCTTTGCGACTAGTAAGATTGCGGATGTGGCCCATCTGCAAGGTATTGCCACGTTGGGATTTAGAGGGGAAGCCTTGGCAGCCACCGCAGCCGTATCTAGACTGACATTGACCAGTTGTAGTGATGATAGTGGTATTGGTCGTGAATTAAATGTGGCCGGCATTTTAGACGACACACCAAAGTTGACCCCAGTGGTACATGCTAGGGGCACTACGGTGACGGTTAGGGACCTATATTTTAATGTGCCGGCAAGACGTGGTAACTTGAAATCTATTTCTACTGAATACGCAAACATAGAAATGGTGGTAAAGCAGCTTGCCTTGGTAGCAAGTGACGTGAGTTTTAACCTTTGGCACAATGATAAACGAAGATTTAATTTTGAGTCTATTGGCAGTGCGGATAATAGTAATTATAGTCCTCTTGGGGAACTAACAGCCTCTGAATCGATGTCTTCTGTTCTAAGACAGTCTATTTTAGCTCGATTATTGGCATTGATTCCGACCAGTCACAATCAGGATGAATTATTTAGTGAAAATAATTTACAGCCAATAAACATTAATTTAGAAGGATTGCGTCCGCAGCATTCTTGGAGTGATAGCGGAGTAGAGCCTTTATCCATAAATGGCTTTTTGATTCCCAGTGTTAAAGCACTGGCAAACTCCAGTTATAAACTAATTTATATTAATGGACGACTGGTTAAAGACAGACGCATTGCTCAAAGTATTCGTGACTGTGCTGCCCATTTGCCTGGTATCGATAGTGTAGGCTATGTGCTGTTTTTTAACTTACCCAAGGCGTGGCTAAACCTGAATGTTCATCCTTCAAAACAGTGTATTAAGATACAGAACTTAGCCAATGTGACGGCTCATTTAGAAGTAGGGGTTAGAGACGCTTTAGAGCTTTGGCAACATCGTCAACCTAAGCCGGTGAAGTCTGATTATAGAACTCAGACAACGATGACTCGTAGGACGTCAAGTTATGAGGCCTCAAATTATAAGGGCAAGTCTTCCTTGGTAGCGGAGTCTAATAATCCGCCTCAAATTAAGGAGTCCACAGTAGACTACAAAGTGGATGTTCATCCTAAGGTTGCCCGCTTAACAAATCGTTCTGTTGTCAATGGCTCTGTATCAGACATAGCTTCAAACTCTGTCAATAGCTTGGACCCTATAAAAGGTGCTGATTTATCCTACTTTAAGCCTGTAGCAGCAGATATTGCTACCGATATTAATCAAACAGCTTTAGGCCGTATAAGATGTATGGGAGTGTTGGTCAAAAATGAAATAGCGGAAGAGGCGTGGGAAAAAGCAACGCTCAATACTCAGATTAGGTCTAACACAAATAGTCTGACTGATTCAGAATACTTGGCTTTAATTGAGTTTAATCAAACAGTGTATTTGTTTAGCGAACAAGGCATTCATGAGGCGCTAAACAATAAAGGTGTGTCTTTTTCTGCTACTGGTCTTGATAAGGATGAGTTGCTTGATAGCAGTAGGCTTAATGATGGAAAGATCGAACTAATGGCTTACCTAAATAAAGTACTTGAGCAAACAGTTGGCTTTCCACAGTCCGAGTCTATCAATATGTTGACTAAATATGCCTTTACAGAATTAAGCATAATGACGCTAACCTCCCTTATGCTTGAAAGATTGTAAAACAAATCTTATATATAACTACATAAATTATAAACAATAAATGAGCACATCATTGAAAGAGACGGTTATCATGGTTGAAGCGGCCAATTCAATACAATCATTAACAGATATGACTACAGCAGAGACGCCAACACTTCCAGAAAACTCTGTTGTTTGCCTGATGGCGCCCACTGCTAGTGGTAAAACGTCTCTAGCTTACGAGCTGTATGAAACAGGAAAATTTGAAATTATCTCAGTAGATTCGGCTTTAATTTATAGGGATATGAATATTGGTACCGCTAAGCCGACGCAGGAAGAGCTACATCAATATCCGCATCATCTGGTAGATATTATTGATCCTACTGAAACTTATAGCGTTGCTAACTTTGTAACAGATGTGCAGCAATTAATTAATGACATTCACGGCCGTCATAAAATACCGTTACTTGTGGGCGGTACAATGATGTACTACATGGCATTGTTTGATGGACTGTCTGCCGTGCCTGATACAGATCAGAAAATTCGTGCTGAAGTAGAGCAGTGGCGACAGCAAGACGGTATCGAGGTTTTGCATGAATTTTTACAGCAAGTAGACCCGTTACTTGCTGAGCGCTTACCGTTAGGGGATACACAAAGAATCACCCGAGCAATTGAGGTTTTCAAACAGACTGGCAAGCCCTTGAGTGAGTGGCAGAAGCTACCAAAACAAGCGCTGTCTGATAACCCAAATCAATACTGGTTGGGACTGGCTGTAATGCCAGACCGACCTTGGCTTCATGAGCGTATCGAGCTTCGATTACAGATGATGTGGGAGCAAGGTTTTTTTGAGGAAGTATTAGCACTTTTAGAGCGTTATCAGTTATCAGTAGATATGCCTTCGATGCGCTGTGTGGGTTATAGACAGGTTATAGATTACTTGATATTGACCAATCACCCTGCTGCAAAAAGGATGATTAATAGTGATGAAACTATTGATATCAAAGGGGCGAGTACAAATAGCGTAGATGAGTCAGTCGCTTGTCAAGATATGAAAAATAAGGCATTATATGCGACAAGACAGCTTGCCAAGCGCCAATATACTTGGTTAAGAAACCTAGTATCTACTTTTGATTCATCTAATTCATTGCCTAGTAGTGTCGTTGCCGAACGCGAAGATGTTCAGTTAAACACCTCAGATTTGTCTCCTCATGCTCAAAACCATAATAAGGTGGTTCATGCTTTTTACAGCATCAATGAGGCTAGAGACTATTTAATCTCTAGGCTTTAATGTTATTAATAGGTAACTATTGTCACACAGATTTTTTTAAGCGAAGACGCTTAATGCACCTATCTGTTTATATAAAATTAATAATAGGTTGCTAGAATAGTGGGGCATGTCCTATGTAATATCGAGTCTACATTAATTTTTTAGCATGAAGAGTGAAAAAAATGCTATGGTAAAGGCAATATAACTCTTAGAATCTATCTTTGAAAATAAAACTAATTTATAACGAAACTTAATAGCTATTTTGGATATACAGTATTAATCTAATTACTAATTTGTCATCCATTAATAATAAATTAAAAATTTAGGAGACACACCAGATGTCAAAAGGACAAACATTACAAGATCCGTTTTTGAATTCATTGCGCAAAGATCGAATCCCTGTTTCTATTTTCTTGGTCAATGGCATTAAACTGCAAGGGCAAATCGAATCATTTGATCAATACGTGGTTCTATTAAAAAACACTGTAAGTCAGATGGTCTATAAGCATGCTATCTCTACAGTCGTGCCTGCACGTAATCCACGTAGTAGTGGTGCGGTAACAGGCGGTATTGCTCAGCAGCCTGCAGCAGGATACCAAGGTGGATTTGGAGCAAATCCAGCCGCTTCGAGTGGTTTTGAGCGTAGCACTCCTGGTTTCGAACCAGGTGGGTTTGCCAATAAACGCAGTAGCGGCTTTAACCGTGGTGGTTTTGCAGATCGTGGCTTTAATCAAGAAAGAGGCGGATTCGTTCAAGAACGTGGATTTGGCGTAGAGCGTGGTTTCGAGGGAGATCGTGGCTTTGATTCTGACCGAACTTTTGGGGCCAATCGTCCACCGCATGGCTTTGGTGAGCGCAGTTTTGAGAAACGTGGTTTTGTTTCTCCGCTAGAACAAGACGATGATGATTTAAATAATAACTTCGGTGATGATGAGTAATCAACTAATCCGATGTATTGACTTAAGACTCATTAATTTAAAGCCCTGATGCAGCCTAATTGCAGATTAATTAGGCCTAAAATGAGAGTTAGGTGGTTATTCATACGAGTGTTTTAGACGGCTTCTTTTAGATTTATTTTTTTGTTTAAATTAGTGTTCTCTAAAAGCCAGCTATCCTTATTATCTTTAATAAAACATATTTTAGAAGAACCTGCTGAGTAGCAGGTTTTTTTTATTACTCGAGTATCAATATTATTACATTGAACTTACATCCTACACTGCTCGTAGTGGGGGTTAATATGCTAAACTTAGCGCTAATTATTAATTTTGAACGTTTCTATAAAAAATAGAGCCAATAGACAAAGCTTTTTATAAAAAACGTCTTATCCATAACTATAAAGAAAAGTATTAAAAAATTATGAAAGCAGAGATTCAGCCCCCAACACCTGAGCAATATCTTAAATATGCTACTGATGCGATACGCACTGAGCAAAATGCTTTAGAGTTGTTAATAGAGCAGTTGGATGATAGATTTGTAGAAGCCTGTGAATTAATTCGTAACTGTCAGGGTCGTGTGGTCGTTACCGGGATGGGTAAGTCGGGTCATATTGGTCGTAAAATAGCCGCTACGTTTGCTTCTACAGGGTCACCTGCATTCTTTATGCACCCAGGCGAGGCAGGTCATGGTGATCTGGGCATGTTGGTGGCAGGGGATGTGTTATTGGCTATCTCTAACTCAGGTGAGTCTGACGAAATCAAAACTCTATTACCTGTGGTCAAGCAGCTGTCTATCCCTTTAATCAGTATCAGTCGAGATAGACGAGGTATGCTACCCAAGTCAGCAGATGTGGCATTAACACTAGGTGCGTCCGAAGAAGCCTGTCCATTGGGATTGGCGCCGACTTCAAGTACCACTGCCACTTTGGCTCTTGGTGATGCCATAGCTGTGGCCTTGGTTCACGCCCGCCACTTTACTTCAGAAGACTTTGCATTGTCTCATCCTGCAGGCGCTCTAGGTCGGAAATTATTGATGCGCGTCAGCGACTTAATGCATCAGTCTGAGAAAGATTTAAAATTGCCCTTAGTTTCTACCGATACCAGTTTACATAATGCATTATTTGTCATGACCAATGGTCGTTTAGGTATGGCTGTGGTTGTGGATGATGAAAATAGGGTCGTGGGTATCTTTACCGATGGCGACTTGAGGAGATGTCTAGAGAAACACATTGACCTTGAAACGCCTATGTCTGAGATTATGACGCCCAATCCTAAGCAAGTTTCCAAAACGATGCGTGCCTCTGATGCTCTTAGCTTAATGAATGAAAAAGCAATTAGTCAGTTGTTGATTGTAGACGAAAATCAACAACTAGAAGGGGTGATTAGTATCCATGATTTATTGCACGCTGGGGTTAGCTAAGCGATAAAGGGTAAGCTTAGTTTCTTATTATTTCATATTATAAGCGGAAGGCAATTATGCAAGATTTGGTTCAAGCAGCATCTAAAGTAAAGCTACTGGTATTGGATGTAGATGGTATTTTATCTAATGGTTATATTATTTATGATGCCAATGGGGTGGAAACAAAATGCTTCAACGTAAAAGATGGTATGGGTATTAAGTCGCTTAAACTGGCAGGCGTAAAAACCGCTATTATTACGGGCAGAAGCAGTGCGATGGTCAATCAACGTGCTAAAGAGATGGCTATTGATTATGTGATTCAGGGCCGTGATGATAAGCTTGAAGCCTTGAAGCAACTGCTATTAGATTTGCCTATTGAACTTGAAGAATGTGCTTACATGGGCGATGATTTACCAGACATTAAAGCCCTACAGTCTGTGGGTTTCTCCGCAACAGTACCCAATGCTCACCAAGAAGTTTTGAGTCGAGTAATGATGGTAACCACACGGGTTGGCGGTGAAGGAGCGGTTAGAGAAGTGTGTGATTTAATCTTAAAAGGTCATGGCAAGTATCAAGATTATATTAGCCAGTACGTTCTTGATTAGATTGTGATGGGTTATTGGTTTAAAAAATTCTAATAATTAATCCTATTTTGCGGTTATAAAGAGGTGTAATGAATACCCGGTTTCTCTTCGTAATTTCACTATTAATAGCCATGTTTGCGGTTTGGTTTTATCGCAATCAAGGTGACCTAGACTCTGTCATAAATATGTCTACCACTAATATTGAATATGAAGCTGCCGATATCTTAGCGGTTCAGACCAATGAGGATGGCATAGCGGAGTACTCACTTACTGCAGACAACCTAACCCACTATTCGGACCAAAACTTTGATAAGTTAGTGGCGATGAAGCTAAATTGGCGTCCCAATAACACGCAGAATGTTACAGTTAATGCTGATGAAGCGGTTATGTATCATGAACAATCCAAAGTGGTTATGACCAATAATGTCTTATTTTCTAGTCAAGCAAATGAAAATGGACAAGTGTCAAAACCCCCTTTAAAGTTAGTGGCTTCTGAACTTATTGGTGACTTAGAACAAAAGAAAGTATTCAGTAATAAGCCTATTAAAGTGACTCAAGCGGCTAATAGCTTCGAGTCTTCTAAGTTTGTGGCAGATATGACCACAGGAGATTACGAGTTCTCTAATATTGCGGTTACCTTTATGCCACCTGCTCGTAAAGACGTCCCTTTGTTTTAACAACCGCTTTTTTAACGAGAACTTTTGTGACAAAGCCTTCCAGCAATAAGTTAAATCGATAAGCTAGCAAGCAATAAGTTAGAATAATAAGTTCAGTGTTATATGACTGTTCAGCAAACAACTCATTAATAAACGAATTATTAGTAAATGACCTGGTTAACTAACAAATTGGTAATTTGTTAAGCCATATTTTAGGAACTAAACTGTGAATAAACGCTCTAACACCATAGCGCTAATCAACTCAAAACAATATTCTAAAACCTTCAAAGTAATGGGCTCAAATATGCTAAATTTACCCAGAGTTGCCTTATGTGCTACTGCAGTAATAGCCTCAATGACTTCTTTTTATGCCAATGCATTACCTTCTGATGCTCAGCAACCTATACGCTTATTGGCGGATAAAGCCACTTATAGTGAACGTACTGGAGTAACTTCCTACTCAGGGAATGTAACCATTACTCAGGGGACTTTGAAGCTGGCCGCAGACAATATTACAGTAAACTTATCTGAAGGTCGTAGTATTAATTCAGCCGTTGCGACCGGTCGTCCAGCGACTATGCAACAGGTAGTGACCAAAGAGAAAGGTCTGGCTAGAGGCCAAGCCAATAAGATTGATTATAATGCTCAAAACGGTATTGTGACGTTAACAGGCAATGCAAAATTGACTCAAAATGGTGCCAGTTTTGCTGGTAACGTCATTCGCTATAGTTTAAAAGTGGGCGATGTTGAGGCCACTTCAGGGGGCAGTCAACGTGTTGAATTGATTTTCCCACCTAGCCAGTCAAATAGTCGTACAGGGATTAGATAGACCATGAGTAACTCACAACCAAACCATTCTGACTCACAGCAGCCTGTTCAATCATCGACTCAGCCTACAACGGTAATAGCCCCAAATACGGCTAATTCGCAAGAGATGATTCCTCAGGCTTCAGACACTGCCTTGACCATGCGAAATTTGGCCAAGCGTTACGGTAAACGCTGGGTGGTTAAGGATGTGTCGTTTAGTGTAGAGCCTGGGCAGGTTGTGGGGCTACTGGGACCTAATGGTGCTGGCAAGACCACCAGTTTTTATATGGTGGTAGGCTTGGTCAATATGGACAAAGGGATTGTAAAATTGGGCAATCAGGACTTGTCTAAGTATGCGATGCACGAACGCGCCAGAGCGGGCATTGGTTACTTACCGCAAGAAGCCTCAATTTTCCGTAAACTATCGGTTGAAGATAACATTTTAGCCATTTTGCAGACTCGAAAAGATCTGGATAAAGCGGCGCAAAAGCAACAGCTGGAAAAACTAATTTCTGACTTTAGTCTGGGTCATGTGCGTCATTCGTTAGGTATGAGTGTTTCTGGTGGTGAGCGACGTCGCTGTGAGATTGCTCGAGCATTGGCAGCAGATCCAAAGTTCATTTTGCTTGATGAGCCTTTTGCAGGCGTTGACCCCATATCAGTAAGTGATATCAAAGAAGTGATTATTGCTTTAAAGGATCGAGGCATTGGGGTGCTTATTACCGATCACAACGTCCGTGAGACCTTGGCCATTTGTGAGCATGCTTACATCGTGAGTGAGGGCGCCATTATTGCGCATGGTAGCTCAGAAGAGGTGTTGAATAATACACTGGTGAAAGAGGTCTATCTGGGTAAAGATTTCCAAGTTTAACTCATTTGATATGAGTAAGTTGAAAATGCGGAGATGGCTGGCTGAATTAAGCTGGCCATTTTTTCACCCTAAATTCAGGGTTTATAGTCAAAATGGCTGTGTAGCATTAGCAATGATAACAGCTTTAATACTGGTCTAAGCGAGTGTCTAAGTAACAGCTTCATTAGCTTTCTAGCTCTTTAAATAATTGTTTAATATCTACCTTATTAACTACTTTAATATCTGTCTGAATAACCATTTAAATAACTTTTTAAACAACCATATAAATAACCATATAAATAACTATCTAAATAATCATCTAAATAATCATCTAAATAACTAACTCCATATTGTGTATTAAACCGTTTGTCATATTATCTATAAAGGATACCTATCATGTCCAAATCTAAAAGTAGCTTTGTCTGTCAAAATTGTGGGGCACACTTCGGCAAGTGGTCTGGACAATGCACCGATTGTGGCGAATGGAATACCTTGGTTGAAGCACCTAATGTGTCGATGCCACATCATAAAAAATCCACTAAATCTGTGGCAGCGCCAACTCCGAGTGGCGGAGGAAGCAACAATGACCGTATGAATTACTCAGGCTCACAGAGTGGGGTAGTGACACTTGGCTCGGTTAATGTCACTTTTGACACCAGATTGCCAACTGGTATTAGCGAGTTTGATCGGGTGTTGGGTGGCGGATTAGTCGCCGGTTCAGTGGTACTTATTGGTGGTGATCCAGGGATTGGTAAATCTACCATCCTATTGCAAACAGCGGCCAATATGGCAGACCCTGAATCGTTATCGGGTAGTGCACTTTATGTTACTGGAGAAGAGTCACTGTCACAAGTGGCCATGCGGGCGCAGCGCCTAGGCTTATCTAGTAATCATTTAAAAGTGATGACTGAGACCAACGTTGAGACCATTTGTGCTGCATTAACCCAAGAGCAGCCTGCTGTGGCGATCATAGACTCTATTCAAACTATTTATACCGATGCCATTAACTCGGCACCTGGTGGCGTCAGTCAGATACGTGAGTCTGCCGCCATGCTTACTCGATACGCCAAGCAGACAGGAACAGCTTTATTTCTAGTAGGTCATGTCACCAAAGAAGGAACGCTAGCTGGCCCAAGAGTGTTAGAGCACATGGTGGACACGGTACTGTACTTTGAGGGTCAGTCTGATTCACGCTTTAGAATGATACGGGCGGTAAAAAACCGCTTTGGGGCTGTCAATGA
Source organism: Psychrobacter sanguinis (assembly GCF_020736705.1). Taxonomy (NCBI): domain Bacteria; kingdom Pseudomonadati; phylum Pseudomonadota; class Gammaproteobacteria; order Moraxellales; family Moraxellaceae; genus Psychrobacter; species Psychrobacter sanguinis. The sequence continues at coordinate 3,127,250 of NZ_CP085990.1, read as the reverse complement.
GCTGGGTATCTTTGGTATGACTGATACCGGGCTAAAAGAAGTGGCAAACCCTTCGGCTATTTTCTTAAGTCGCTATGATAAGCCGATCTCAGGTTCGGTAGTGATGGTCAGCCGTGAAGGCACAAGACCGTTATTGGTTGAAGTACAGGCTTTAGTTGATGATTCGTCTGGTCAGCCACGACGTATGGCATTAGGTTTAGATCCACAGCGTCTGGCTATGCTACTGGCGGTTATGCATCGACATGGGGGTATTCATACCAGTGGGCAAGATGTGTACGTCAACGTGGTGGGCGGGGTCAAAGTAATGGAAACAGGTTCAGATTTAGCAGTACTATTGGCCTGTGCTTCTAGTATTAAAGAGAAACCACTCCCGTCATCGCTTGCCGTATTCGGTGAAGTAGGGCTCTCTGGGGAAATTCGTCCAGTACCAAATGGACAAGAACGTCTAAAAGAAGCGATGAAACATGGCTTTACCCATGCTATCGTGCCCAAAGCCAATGCCCCAAAAAGCTTAATGGGGCAATTCAAAGGTATGACGGTGATAACCGCTGACCGGTTGGATGATGCCATAGACAGGGCGTTTGAAATATAAAGAGAGCTGGTCTATATTAACTTCGCTAAAAATATAGTCAAAAAAAGCTTAAATCATTAGGGCAACTAAGATTTAAGCTTTAGGATTCAAGATTTTTCGTATTAATAATACTGATAAAAATGATGCACGGGTCCATGACCTTGACCTACATTTAAAGTATCTGCTTTACTCAAAGCACCTGTCAGGTACTGTTTTGCTTTGTCACAAGCTTGTTCCAAGCTATCGCCTTGACCCCAGAAAGTAGCAATTGCGGCAGAAAGAGTACAACCAGTGCCATGGCTATTTTTGGTAGCAATCCGCTTGCCTTCAAACCAACGGTAGTTATCTGTCACGTACAATAAATCTGGAGAGTCCTGATCACCGGATAGGTGTCCGCCCTTTAAGAAAGTGGGTACTGTCAGACGCTTAGCTTGCTCTAACATCTGTTCTCGATTAGAAGCCTCAGTGACCCCTAATAAATCGGCAGCTTCCGGTAGGTTGGGAGTGATCAGCCCTACTTGAGGTAATAAAATGTCTCTAAGTGCAGCAACGGCTTCACTGTCTAACAGTCTATCGCCACTCTTAGCCACCATCACTGGGTCTAATACGACTTTACTGGGTTTATACATTTTTAAGGCATCAGCAACACACTGAATAACCTCAGCGTTACCTAACATACCGATTTTGACCGCATCCACTTCCACGTCACAAAAGACGGAATCAATTTGAGCGCGAATCATATCAACGGGCATCATTTGTATTTTTTGTACCCCTTGAGTATTTTGGGCCACGACCGCCGTGATAACACTCATGGCGTAGCTGCCATTGGCACTAATGGCCTTGATATCAGCTTGAATGCCCGCCCCACCGGTACAGTCAGTACCTGCAATGGTCAACGTATTGGTAATCATCTTAAGGCTCCTTTGTGTTCGGCTAATAATAGTTGTGCGGCAAGTTTGGGGTTTTCAGCTGCGCAGATGGCAGAGACTACGGCAATACCGTCGCAGCTTGTGTCATATACTTTAGGTGCATTAGTCAAATTAATGCCGCCAATGGCCACGGTAGGTAAGTGACTAGCTTGAGCCAGTACGTTCAAACCCTTTATACCTATGGGGCTCGCATGATCAGGTTTGGTAGAGGTGGCAAATACGGGACCTAGACCAAAATAATCAAGTTCAGACAAATAGTTATTATGGGCATGCTCCAACTGAGCAAGGGTATTAATCGATAAACCAAGCCAAGCCTCAGGTCCTAGTATTTGACGTGCTTCACTGACGCTAAGATCCCCTTGACCTATATGAGCGCCATCAAGACTGGCTTTTTTGGCAATGGACACTCTATCATTAATGATTAAGGGCACCCGTCCTGCAATCGCTTCTTTTAGCTCACACGCTATTTTATAAAGTTGATCGTCATTAGCCTGCTTATCACGTAGCTGTACAAAGCTGACGCCACCCTCAATGGCCTTACAAACGGTTTCGATTAAACCTAAGCGTTGACACATGACGCTATCAGTCACTAGATAAAGTTTAAGCGATGAGCCCTCCTTATTAAGTAAGCGTTGAGGGCTAGATAGGCTCTGAGAACTAGATAACCCATGAGGGCTTGAAAAGCTTTGAGGGTTCTCAATGTCAGGAGTAGGGTTATAAGTGTTGGTTTTGCTGGTCATGATCGGGTTACTCTTGAATTTTCGACTAAGGTATCTACGTCTAGGTTATATAAAGCATCCAAAAAATTAACGTAAAAGCTACCAGGCCCAGTTGCAGTAGTGGCAGCGATTTCGCCGGCTTGACCGTAGTAACATAAGGCAGTGGTAGCTGCATTTAGTAATAGGTGGTTATTAGACTTATTGTCTTCTGTTTTTGAGGTATTAGCCCCGATAAACCCACCTATTAATGCGGTCAAGGCACAACCTAAAGCAGTCACTTGGGTCATCATTGGGTGACCATGATCAACCGAGTAGCTTTGACTGCCGTCTGTGACCCAGTCTATAGCCCCAGTAACTACTACCACTTTTGCATATTGGGTGAGTTGTTGCGCGGCTTCTTTGGCTCTCTCCACGCTGTCACCACTATCTGTGCCTTTAGTACGACTGTGCATACCTGCCAATGCGAGTATCTCGGAGGCATTGCCTCGAATCACATCAGGCTTGAGCTTTAACAGTTCAGTGCAGGCACGTTGACGAAACTGGGTAGCGCCTACGGCGACAGGGTCTAATATCCAAGGAATATGGCGGGTATGAGCAATCTCTGCAGTGATCAGCATGCTTTGCAACATTGGCTCAGTCAGGGTGCCGATATTTAATGAAAGGGCTGCAGCAAGCTTGACGAACTCAGGGGCTTCATTAAGGTCGTGTACCATGGCTGGTGAGGCCCCAGCAGCCAATAGAATATTTGCCACCGTATTATGGGCCACATCATTGGTCATATTATGGACCAATGGGGCGGTGTTTTTGAAGGCAGTAAAACAAGAATGGATAACTTGAGGTTGCATTTTCCCTCCATATGGACAAAGAGGGCGCTAGAAACACACAGCAACACAGTAGAGAGGGGAGGTAAAAATTAGGACTACTGCAACTGCTATACACTCCCTACGCCAGTATAATCTGGATCAGGTTCAAAGGGTTCTTCTCAGCCTAGGGGCGCCCCTGTGAATAACATAAAACCTTTTAGCTAAAACATCATAACTAACTTGCTGCTCAATCACAAGTTTCATGCTTTAGGTATTGAGTGTTCAGCCATTCATTAAATCTTCATGTTATTGTGTCACTTTAAGATTAAAGCCATAAAAAATCATTCATAGAAGTAAGTCATAGAAAAAATTTCTGAAATACGAGCCGTAAAGTACAGGCTATAAAGTACAGACCAAAAAAAAGACCTGCAATGCAGATCTTTTTATATCCATACTCAACAGTTGAGTAGGCAGAGTGTTAACAGTCCAAATAATAAATGTAACTATTATCTTATCTAATATCTAAAAAAATGTATAGTAACTAGATTAAGGCGAGCCCACTCTTTCAATAGTAACGTTGGCAATGCCGCGGCTCACTAAGCCAATTTGTTTGGCAGCTGCATAAGACAAGTCTAACATGCGGTTACTGTGGTAAGGACCACGATCGTTTACTTTTACCACAACGCTCTTACCATTACCTTTGTTGGTTACTCTTAGGTAGGTGTTAAAAGGAAGAGAAGGGTGAGCTGCGGTTAAAGAGTTCATATCAAAGCGTTCACCACTGGCAGTTTTTCTACCGTGGAATTTACCACCGTACCAAGAGGCACTACCACTTTGTTTGAATTTATTTACTGCATTTGAAGCCACTAAGGTCAAGTGTGACAAAACATCGTCGTTATCTTGACTGGCTTTGCTAGAACCTTTGGCGCTAATTAATGAGCTATTGGTAGAAAGTGTAGAAGGTTCAAAAGAAGTCTGTAGTAAAGAAGTTGGTTGGTTTTGTTTACGTGCTAACTCATTGAGGACGCTGTCGATATCGCTTGAGCTTTTGACGCTGATAGTTTGCTTTGATTCAGTAGCGTGAGCTAGATTAGTAGCTCCTACCATGCAAGCTAATGCACATAAAGCTGATGAGAATTTCTTCATAATTGCCTCGTAAGCATTTATCTAATGTAATGGAGCCACAAAAGATCATGCATTTACTATTAAAATAATACGTAATTAAAAACTTAATTAACAAAGTAAGGGGGTTAATGAATACTTGCTTCGATTATCAATAATCGCTGTAAAACTATAAGTGACAAAGATACACACCAAGTGTCACATTTTGATTTACCAATGTAGTGGTTTTGTAACTTAACATTAATTAAGCACTACATGCAAGTGACGATTGAGTTCAATATCACAACAATTATCGTTAATATTGGCTTACAACTGCTGTAAATATTGAACTCTAGCGGAAAGAGGAGGGAGGATAAATAATTATTAAGATTCAATAATTATTGATAAATAACTTCGATGATTTCAAACTCAACCACACCACTAGGTGTCTCAATACGTGCCTCATCGCCTTCAGATTTACCAATTAAGCCACGAGCGATAGGAGAGTTAACCGAGATTTTATTATTTTTAAAATCTGCTTCATCATCACCAACGATTTGATAGCGTTTCTGTTCTTCAGTGTCTAAGTTTTCAATCACTACCGTTACGCCAAAAACAACACGACCTTCACGAGGTAATGTTGTTGGATCAATGACTTGAGCGCCTGAAAGTTTGGCTTCGATATCACGAATACGCGCTTCACAAAAACCTTGCTGCTCACGAGCCGCATGATATTCAGCATTTTCTTTTAAGTCGCCATGCTCGCGAGCTTCTGCAATTGATGCAGTAATACGGGGACGATCCACAGTCTTAAGTTGCTTAAGTTCTGCCTCTAACGCAGCATGTCCTTGCGGAGTCATAGGGTAACGTTGCATATCATCTTCCTCATATACATAAATAGATGAACAAATAAATAAAAAAACACCCCAACACCCTAGGTCTAGGGTGCTGTAAGTGCGATAGTTTGGGCTGGTTTTCTATTGTAGTAGTGCGAACACCGCCACAAAGTATTTACAATTACGGGACTAAAAATAGCCAGTAGCTTATAACAAAAATTGCTAACCGAAGCTTTCGATTAGCAATTCATAAAATAATTTGGGTTTTTAACCCCAGTATCAGGGTGTTAAATTAGCCGATATAAAGTGAATCCACTGTTAACATTAAGCCATTATAAGGGTTTCGTCCACTCTATATCGCTAATTTTTGTTACATGGCTCTGGATAGCCTATTATTTGGCTGCCGCTTGAGCTTGCTCATGTAATGTTTGTAATTTATATACTTCAAAAGGCAAGTCGATGGCATAAGACTTACAAACGGCATCTGCTGCCCCTAAAGTAGTCACATAGAATACTTTGCTTTGTAAGGCATTACGGCGAATTGAGAAAGAGTCTTCTTGCGCTTGTTTGCCCTCTGTTGTGTTGATGATAAGGTCAATCTCACCATTTTTCAAGGCATCTACTACATGAGGACGGCCTTCTGTCACTTTGTTAATGCGCTTACACTCGATGCCTTTTTCGGTCAGATACTGCTCAGTACCTGCGGTAGCAACAATCTTGAAGCCATAATCGATTAACTGTTGAGCAACGGCCACAATACCAGGCTTATCGCTATCACGTACTGAAATAAAGACGGTCTTGGTTTCGCCTTCTTTAGGCAGACCTGGTAGACGCTCGTTAGTACCGATGATGCCTTTATAGAACGCTTCACCAAAGGTTTTACCAATGCCCATTACTTCACCAGTAGACTTCATTTCTGGACTTAGAATAGGGTCTACACCTGGGAATTTAGCAAATGGGAATACCGATTCTTTTACCGCGAAGAAAGAAGGCTTAATTTCCTTAGTGAAATTCTGATCTTGTAGCGATTGGCCAGCCATACAGCGGGCTGCTATTTGTGCCAATGAGGTGCCAATACATTTAGACACGAAAGGCACAGTACGGGCAGCGCGTGGGTTCACTTCTAGAATATAAACGGTACCATCTTTCACAGCGAACTGAACGTTCATTAAGCCGACAACCCCAAGCTCTTTCGCCATAGCGATGGTTTGAGCACGCATCTCATCACAAATTTCTTCTGATAGAGAGTAAGGTGGCAATGAACACGCTGAGTCGCCTGAGTGAACACCGGCTTGCTCAATGTGCTGCATAATACCGCCGATAACCACTTCATTGCCATCGCTGACACAGTCAACGTCGACTTCAATGGCATCATCTAAGAAGCGATCAAGTAGCACAGGTGCTTCATTAGAGGCTTGTACGGCAGTGCGTAGATAATGCTTAAGCTCTTCTTCGTTATAGACGATTTCCATTGCGCGGCCGCCCAATACATACGAAGGACGCACCACTAAAGGATAGCCAACGTCTTTGGCTTTAACTAAGCCATCTTCCATGCTAGTGGCTAAAGCATTAGGTGGCTGAATGAGATTCAATTGATGAATCATATGCTGGAAGCGCTCACGGTCTTCGGCACGGTCGATAGCATCAGGTGAGGTACCAATGATGTTTACCCCAGCGGCTTCTAAACTACGCGCAAGTTTTAGAGGCGTCTGACCACCGAATTGAACAATAACACCGTCTGGATTCTCGATACGAACGATTTCTAACACATCTTCAAGGGTAATCGACTCGAAATATAGGCGATCAGAGGTGTCATAATCGGTTGAAACCGTTTCTGGGTTACAGTTGACCATAATGGTTTCATAGCCATCTTCACGCATAGCAAGTGCGGCGTGTACACAGCAGTAATCAAACTCAATGCCTTGACCGATACGGTTTGGACCGCCACCGATAACCATGATTTTCTTGTTATTGGTTGGGTTAGCTTCACACTCTTCGTCATAGGTAGAGTACATATAGGCGGTAGAGGTGGCAAACTCAGCAGCGCAAGTGTCCACACGCTTATACACTGGGTATACTTCCAAATCCCAACGTTTTTTACGTAATTGCTTTTGTGATACGCCCAATAGTTTGGCCAAACGTAAGTCTGATAAACCTTTACGCTTGAACTTACGTAGGTTATTGGCGTTTAGTCCACCGAAGCCCAATAGCCTAACTTGCTCTTCAGTATTAACGATATCTTCAATCTGAACCAAGAACCACGGATCAATATTGGTATAGCCAAACACTTCTTCTACGCTAAATCCTAAGCGAAAAGCATCTGCGATGTAGAAGATACGCTCAGGAGTAGGTACCGTTAGGCGCTGTTTAATCTCAGATTTAACTTTCTCTTCGCTAATTTTACCGGCTTTTAAGGCAGCAAAATCAATCTGTTCATCAAAGCCATCAGCACCGGTTTCTAGGCCGCGTAAGGCTTTGTGCATAGACTCTTGGAAGTTACGACCAATCGCCATGACTTCGCCCACAGATTTCATCTGAGTCGATAAGATGTTGTCTGCTTGTGGGAATTTCTCGAAGTTAAAACGAGGAATCTTAGTCACAACATAATCGATTGATGGTTCAAAGCTGGCTGGTGTTTTGCCACCAGTAATGTCGTTTTGAAGCTCATCTAAGGTATAACCTACTGCTAATTTGGCAGCGATTTTAGCAATTGGGAAACCAGTTGCTTTAGAGGCTAGGGCAGATGAGCGAGACACACGAGGGTTCATCTCAATCACGACCATACGACCAGTTTTTGGGTTCACCCCAAACTGTACGTTAGATCCGCCTGTTTCTACACCGATTTCACGAAGTACTGCCAATGAGGCGTTACGCATGATTTGATATTCTTTATCAGTCAGCGTCTGAGCCGGGGCTACAGTGATTGAGTCACCAGTGTGCACACCCATTGGGTCAAAGTTTTCAATCGAGCAGATGATGATACAGTTGTCGTTTTTGTCACGAACCACTTCCATCTCATACTCTTTCCAGCCAATTAACGATTCGTCAATCAACAACTGGTGAGTAGGCGATAAATCAAAACCACGCTCACAGATTTCAATGAATTCATCGCGGTTGTAAGCAATACCGCCCCCTGAACCGCCCATGGTGAAAGAGGGGCGAATAATACAAGGGAAACCAAGCTTGGCTTGAATCTCGAAAGCTTGCTCCATAGTCTCAGCAATTTCTGCACGAGGACATTCAAGACCGATACGTTTCATAGCTTGGTCAAACAAGTCTCGGTCTTCCGCCATTTCAATGGCGTCTTTACTGGCCCCGATTAGTTCAACATTGTATTTTTTAAGTACGCCGTTTTTGTCTAGGTCTAAGGCGCAGTTCAAAGCAGTCTGACCGCCCATAGTTGGTAAAATAGCGTCTGGGCGCTCTTTATCGATAATTTGCTCAACAGTTTGCCAAGTAATCGGTTCGATGTAAGTGGCATCCGCCATTGTTGGGTCAGTCATAATGGTGGCTGGGTTTGAGTTAACTAGGATAACTCGATAGCCTTCTTCACGAAGAGCTTTACATGCTTGAGCGCCAGAGTAATCAAACTCACAAGCTTGGCCGATGACGATAGGGCCTGCGCCAATGATTAGAATGCTTTTGATATCGGTACGTTTTGGCATAAGTCTCTCTTTTATATAATTAGTTCTGCGTAGGGTCTTTAGCAATCAGATTAAAAGGGCGTTTTAAGCTTGTTTATTTTGTTCCATCATCGCTGCGAATCTATCAAATAAAGATGATGACTCGTTAGGACCAGGGCTAGCCTCAGGGTGTCCTTGGAAGCTAAATACTGGTTTATTGGTCAGCTCAATACCTTGGTTAGTCCCATCAAATAAAGAGCGGTGTGTCGCTTTAATGTTTGCAGGTAAAGTGGCTTCATCGATAGCAAAGCCATGGTTTTGGCTAGTAATCATCACTACTTTTGAGTCTAAATCTTGAACAGGGTGGTTGGCACCATGATGGCCTGTTTTCATTTTCATGGTTTTGGCACCACTCGCCAAACCGATGATTTGGTGACCCAAACAAATACCAAAGGTTGGAATATCAGTTTGTTCGATAATATGACGTACGTTTTCGATCGCGTAGTCACAAGCAGCAGGATCGCCAGGGCCGTTTGATAAGAATATACCGTCTGGATTCATTGCTAATACATCGGCAATAGGGGTCTGCGCATGTACCACAGTCACTTTACAGCCTCTATCGACCAACATACGCAAGATATTGGTTTTAGTACCAAAGTCATATGCTACGACATTGAATTTATGATCGATATGCTCGCCAAGCTTTTTGTAATAGCCGCCAGTGTCGCTATCAGTCACACCATGGACACCGCGGTCTGCAAGTTCCCAAGTACCTTCAGTCCACTCAAAACCATTGGCATTAGAGCATTCTTTTGCAAGGTCCATACCTTCTAGTCCCACAAACTCATTGGCCAGTTTGATGGCATTTTCGATATCTGAGTCAGTGATTGTTTCACCGTTTGAGGCCGTCATGATACAGCCGTTCTGTGAGCCTTTTTCACGAAGAATACGGGTCAATTTGCGGGTATCAATTTCTGCAATGGCCACGGTGTCTTGACGTTTTAGATAATCGGCCAAGCTCTCCGAGCTACGGAAGTTTGAAGTGGTCATAGTGGCGTCACGGATGACCAAACCTTCTGCCCAAACTTGGTGCTTCTGGTTAATGTCACCTGATTCAGCATCTTCTGTGTTGGTACCCGTATTACCGATGTGAGGATAGGTTAGCGTCACAATTTGCTTGGCATAACTGGGATCAGTTAGGATTTCTTGGTACCCAGTCATTGAAGTATTAAACACCACTTCACCAACGCGACTACCTGCTGCACCGATAGAGATGCCACGGAAGATGCTGCCATCCGCTAAAGCTAAAATTGCCTCGACTTCATTAGAGATATTATGTGTTGTGTCTTGGTGTACGCCCATATTCCTACCCTTTTAATTCGTGTTTATCGTGACCTGACATTGGTTAAACTTGCGACCGATTGAGTGCTAAAAAAATGAAAGTTATCAAATTTTAGCCACAAAAAAGCGAGTACGACAATAACAGAAAACAACAATATCACTAAAGTTAAGGTCATTAGTGAGTGTTGCTAACTGGATCATGTCTACTCGCTTAGGTACAGATTTCGCGTATTATACAAAACCTTACTCTAAATGGCTAGGTAATACTAGAAATAATAAGTAAATATCTTATTTGATGTCTCTTATATTTGTAATTTCTATTTTGAAACTCACATTACGAGGCCTAAAACTAATATTACCTATTCTAAATTTAGTATTATCCATTCTGAAACCAATATTACCTGTTCTAGAACCTGTAGTGCATCGCTACTTGATATGACTCAGGAGCTAGGTTGGCACTGATAATTAAATCATCGTTATGATAACTCTTGGTCAAGAACATACTGCTTGCCACACCCAGTGCAGCACCCGCTAAGACATCCGTAGTGTCATGTTTATCGGCTTCAACACGACTATAGCCAACGAACGTTGCTCCGATATAAGCGGGTATACTATATTCTAGGCCATAGCGCTTGTGAATAAAGCTGGCACCTTGGAAGGCAACAGAAGTATGCCCTGAAGGAAATGAGTCATTGTCACTGTGATCAGGACGCTCTTTATCAACAGCTTTTTTTAGACCATAAGTGACGACCGCATTAGTGGCAAAAGACTTATAAAATTGGTCACGGCCCTCGGGATCATCCATATAGTAAGTTGACCCATAAGCAATGGCAGGAATGGCGACTGCCACAATATCGCCAGCCGTTTCTATGCCTGAGTTAGCAGCATAAACAGGAGTAGTCGCCAAAGCGGAGCCAGAAAGTAATAGAGCAGTGGCAAAAGATTTATGCTTATTAAGCATGAGTGTTTTTCCTAATAAGTGTTCACATATATAAGCAAAAAACAACTTAGATGAACAAGGTTGGCTTTACTAACGGTTAATTGTGGCACTTTGGCTAATTATTACTGAGCCTCAGTGCGTTTTTTATATTGAATAGAGTTGTATAAAGACAAACCGATAAAGGCTACGCCAATTAAACCCGTGACCAATTCAGGCACATGGAACTTCATCGATAACAGCATAATAATTGCTAATGCGCCAATAGCATAGTGCGCGCCATGTTCTAGATAAACAAATTCACTTAAGGTGCCTTTATCTACCAGATAAAGAGTCATAGAACGTACAAACATAGCACCGATGGCCAGACCTAACATAATAATGATTACGTCGTTGGTAATGGCGAAAGCACCGATTACCCCATCAAAACTGAAAGAGGCATCTAATACTTCTAGATAAATAAAACCAGCGATACCACCCTTTAAGATAGTCGACGACACGCCAGCGGTATTGGTAATGACATTGCCTTTTGCATCGGTAAGCACTTCATCTTCATCAGAATCAGTACCGCCTTCAAGTAGACTAGATAAGACGTTGACGCCAAGATAAATTAAGATACCCCAAATACCAGCAATTAAGATTGCTGGCTCGCGTGATTCCTCTACCCAGCTCAATGAAATCATTAACACCGCGATGGCCACAAAAGTACTCATGGCATCTACTTTGCTAAAACGAGCTAATTTACGTTCCAACCAGTCAAACCAGTGAACTTCTTTGTCACCAAAGATAAAGGTTAAGAATACGAGTAAGAGGAACATACCACCGAATGCCGAAATTTCAGCATGGTGCTCATTCAAGTGGGCGGCATATTGAGCAGGCTCATTAAGGGCCAGATTAATGACTTCAGTAAAGCCCAAATTGGCAGTCACGGCCACAATAACGATTGGGAATATCAAACGCATACCGAAGACAGCGACTAAGATACCGACAGTTAAGAATATCTTTTTCCAAAAATCATTCCATCCTTTTAGGATAGAAGCGTTAACTACGGCATTGTCGAAAGATAATGAGATTTCCATCACTGCCAAGATAGCGGTAATAGCAAGGGCTGATATTAGACCACTGACACCACCATGCGAGAATCCCCACCAGGCAGCGGCCAATAAACAAACAATGGTAAATATAATATCGAATAAAAAATGACGCATAAATTGTCCAGAAGAAAGGCTATTTGTTAATGATTGTTTATGACTTAATTCATGACTATCTGAGTCATATATAGGTTAGTATCCGAGCCATACTCATTTAAAATGCGATAATAGCATGGGTTAAATTAACATCAAATGAATTGACTCGAAAATTATTGGTTACCAGATATAATTAAGAGAAGAATACAGTCATTTTATTAAATTTAAAGTAAATTAATGCTAATCTAATGACTTTAAAAGCCACTTTAACAAAAATGATACTTTTGAAAAAACAACACTTTAAGACAACCTTGTTCGTACTTATAAAGTATCTAATAATAAAAGTATCTATCCATAAAGAGGCTAACTCTGTACCCTATATTTCTATTGTTAATGACCATAGGTAAGAATTTATAGGCAAAAACTTATACGCAATAAATCCTAGGTAATAGCCAAGATCACTAATCCATAGCCCATCGCTATATAATCAATCACTATATAAAAGGATGTTAATAATGATTTCTCTGCACACGACAAAAAAATCATCCCCACCGGATTTTCATAGGTTTAGGGGTTAAAAAGCTAACTAACTGTCGAAATACAGTCTTATCATTGTTAAAAAACACCAAGCGCAGGCCTTCAATCAACACATCCAGGCCAAGCGCAAACAAACTGGCTTGAGGTCGAGCGTTTGAATTCAACTTGCGTTTTAACGGCTTATCTTTGTCTTTATAAATACCGACATGATAAGCCCAACAAAATGCTAAGGCGTTCACTGCGACTAATTTACTGACCCGATCAAGATGGGTTAAGTGGGTATCTTCAAGATTAAAGCCACGGCCCTTTAGACAAGCAAATAAAGTCTCAATTTCCCAACGCTTGCCATAGCTTATCATCGCATCCACTGTTTCTAGTTGATTGGTTGCCACAATCACTAAACCGTAGTCTTTATCACGCTTGGCAAATACTCGAACCAAACAACCATCGACAGTCAGTATTCGCCCATGTCGATATGTTTCTTGATGGCCAACATGGCGAAATAACTCTTTAATCTGTACCAACTTGCCATGATGATTCTTAACTTTACTGTTCTTCTTAATCCGTATGGCAAAGGGTATGTGATTATTGGTGAGCCAGTTAAACCATTTTTCGCCAACAAACTCTCTGTCCGCTACTATCATCTCAAGGTTATCTTTGCCAAATTGTTTGATAAACCGCTCAATAAGTTCACAGCGTTCAAGATGGTTTGTATTACCTCGCTTATCTAGCATTTGCCAGTATAAGGGGATGGCTATCCCTTTATATACCACTCCTAGCATAAAGATGTTGAGGTTACTTTTACCCCATTTCCAGTTGGTGCGGTCAATGGTTAAGGTGACTTTGCCTAGCCCAAATAGTCGATATATCATTAAAGCCAGTTGATCGTAGTCTATCCTCGCTTCGGAAAAAAATCGCTGTAGTCTGCGATAGTGGCTGTCGGTTTTACCACAGGAAGGTGTCTTGCTATTTTTTTTAAGATTACTGCTTTGAGCAGTAATCAGGGCTATTACCATTAGGCTCAAACAATTGATTCTTGCCTTGTTCATACTCAGGTTTTGGGTTAAAGTTTCACTAAGTCTGTTAAGGTTTGGCATAGTCTGATTCGTCTTAAAAATTACTATTATGCCTTTGCTTTAACAGACTTTTTTGTTTTTTTGTCGTGTGCAGAGTAATGATTTATAAATATTTAGACAAAGCCCCACAATTTGCCGTTCCTTTTGAAGGGTGGGTGGCTGATAGCGCTCGAGTTATTGGTGATGTGTATTTAGGTCACAAAGCCAATGTTTGGTTTGGCGCAGTGATACGGGGTGATAATGAGCGTATTAATATAGGCAACTGTACCAATGTGCAGGAAAATGCGGTTATTCATACCGATGCTGGGATTGAGGTAAATATTGGTGACAACGTTACCATTGGTCATCTGGCGATGCTACATGGTTGCACAGTGGGTGAGAATAGCTTGATTGGCATTGGTGCCGTGGTACTAAATAATGCCAAAATTGGTAAAAACTGTATTATTGGGGCCAAAGCGTTGGTCACTGAAGGCAAAGAGATTCCAGACAATTCATTGGTTATGGGTGCACCGGCTAAAGTAGTCAAAACTTTGACCGATGAGCAAGCAGCCATGCTCAAAATGTCAGCGCTACATTATGCTCATAAGTCAGAGCAATTTAAAACCGGTTTACAGCAGATAGAGGCACCTGAGTAAGCAATTTTTAACAAACGGGCTTGTAGAGAATAGGCTTTGATTAACAAATTTATATTAATTTTTTGGGTAAAGAGGGTGAGGGGCTAAATGCATAACCAAGCAGCGAACAGTTCGCTAAATAACCAGACAGAGGCGCTAAATAACGGTAAAGAATTGGCATTATTCGATTTGGATCATACCTTACTTGATGTCGATAGCGACTATTTATGGGGTGAGTATATTGTCAAAAATGGCTTGGTAGATGAGGCGCAATACAGAACCGCCAATCAGCGATTTTATGAAGAGTACATCGAGGGCACCTTAGATGCGACGGAATACAATGAGTTTGTGGCAGAGTTTTTAACCACTTTGCCGCTAGAACGACTTCATGACATTAGAGAAGCGTATATCAAAACTGAAATTGAACCGCACATTCGCCCCCAAGCTATCGAGGCTATTCAACGACATCTTGAAGCAGGACATGATGTGGTGATTATTTCTGCGACCAACGATTTTGTAGTATCAGCAATTGCCGAGCGCTTTGGTATTGAAGCTGCCAATGTGCTGGCCACGCCGCTTGAAGTAAAAGACAATCGTTATACTGGAAAATTAACAGACAAACCCAACTTTAAAGAAGGTAAAATATACCACCTTAATAAGTGGCTAAAGGCCAAGCAAGAGCAGGGTATTCACTATAGTAAAACCTATGGTTACTCAGACTCAAAAAATGACTTACCTTTATTAGAATGGGCTGATGTCCCAGTAGCAGTCACCCCAGACGAGGTATTACATGCTCATGCATTAGCCCATCGCTGGGCAGTAGAAGATTGGTCTATCCCTAAGCCAAACTAAGTTAGGCTAAATTAAATTGAGCTAAGCTAATAGGGTCTACTCAAGACATCTGTCTCATTGAAAGACAATCGCTTTAAACTTTTGGAATATTTATGGAAATCAACCAGTACCAAGAACAAATTAAAGATTTAACAGCACGTTCACAGGATCTACGGAGGTATCTTTGACTTCGAGGGTAAGTCAGAGCGCCTAGAAGAAGTTAACCTTGAGATGGAAAGCCCTGAGCTTTGGAATGATCCTGAGCGAGCGACCAAAATTAGCAAAGAAAAAAGCCAATTGGACGCTATTATCAATACCATTACCGGACTTGAAACGACGCTAGAAGATGCCGCAGCCATGCTTGAGTTGGCGGTAGAGGCTGATGATGAAAGTTTGCTTTCAGATGTACAGCAAGAGCTAAATGCGGCCCAAGCGCAAGTGGAAGACTTAGAATTTAAGCGTATGTTTAACGGGGAGATGGACCCTAATAACTGTTTCGTTGATATTCAGTCAGGCAGTGGTGGTACAGAAGCTCAAGACTGGGCAGAGATGTTACTGCGCATGTACACCCGCTGGTGCGAGTCGCACGGCTTTAAAGTGGATGTTACTGAGGTTTCTGCCGGTAGTGTGGCAGGGGTTAAATCAGCATCCTTTAAAGTGACCGGTGATTATGCCTTTGGTTGGCTGCGTACCGAGACAGGCGTGCATCGTTTGGTTCGTAAATCACCTTTTGATAGTAATAATGGCCGCCACACGTCATTTGCTGCAGTTTTTGTGTCTCCTGAGATTGATGATGATATTGACATTGATATCAATCCAGCGGATCTGCGCATCGATACTTACCGCTCAAGCGGTGCCGGTGGTCAGCACGTGAACACCACAGATTCAGCAGTTCGTATTACCCATGAACCGACCAATACCGTGGTGCAGTGTCAGAACGAACGTAGTCAACATGGTAACAAAGCGACAGCAATGAAAATGCTACGCGCTAAGCTGTATGAGCTTGAAATGCAAAAGCGTATGGAGAAACAGCAAGCCGTTGAAGACAATAAGTCTGATGTGGGCTGGGGCAGTCAAATTCGCTCTTACGTGTTAGATGATTCTCGCATTAAAGACTTACGTACTGGCGTTGAAACTTTTAATACCGGTGCCGTATTAGATGGTGATTTGGATCAATTTATTGAAGCCAGTTTAAAAGCAGGGTTGTAGGCTCAATAAACTGCTTTAGCTTGAATGTAAAAGACCGTTGGGTAAGAGGTAGTGACCTTAAGCCAGACGGTCTTTTTTAATGGCAGTTTGTGAATGGCAGTTTGTCAATGGAAATTTGGTTATTTTATACTTTGATGAAGGTTTAACTGTTTGCAACCTCAAGCAAAGGATGCAAGACTTTCTGTAAGCCATACTCTTCAATACTCCCAGTAATCCAATCTGCCTTAAGTTTTAAAGCGGGCTGCCCATCACCCATTGCCACAGCAAAGCCTACTGCGTCAAACATTTCTAAATCATTAAACCCATCACCAATGGCCATGGCATCATTAATGTCGATACTAAAGTACTGGCAAACATCACGCACACCTCGTTCTTTAGACGCATCAATAGGCAAAATATCGCCGCCAATTTGATGCCAATGAACCAGCTTTAGTCCAAACTTCGCAAAATCTACTTCCTGCATTTTTTGCTGCTCATCTTTAAAAAATACGGAACACTGATACACAGGGTTGGTTTTATAGTAATTTGGATCAATGATTGAGCTTGGTGTCATAGCGATAAAGGCGCGTATTTGTTCATTGTCATTGGCCCAAGCCAAATGAGTGTCTGAGTCAAACTTATGAATAAGATGATCTTGACGACACAATTCATCTATCTTGCTGGCTTGTTCTAAAGTTAATGGATAATGGCTAATGATCCCTTTTTTATCGAAACTGTATTGGCCATTGGTACAGACAATCGCATCAAAAACCCCTGACTCAAATAACGCTAAAATATCTTCAGGAATGATTGATTTAGAGCGACCAGTGGCAATGACCAGTTTAATATCGGTTTTCGATAGCTGCTCTAAGGTGGCTTTATTATGAGGCGCGATGATTCCGTCACGGCTTAAAGTATCGTCGATATCAAAAAATATAATCTTAGGTCTGAAAGAAAAGGTTTGTGCGGTCACTGTTGGCGTTTTATGCTTATTAATTGTGTCATCTAAAGTTAAATTTTTTGTCATGAGGGTCCTATAGAGCGGAAGTAAAGTTATAGTGCTATGTTTGTAGTTTTAGGTTTTAGTTTTATAGTACTGTATTTATAGCTTTGGTTTTATAGGCTGACTATAGCAAATTACTAAGAGTTTGATTTAACGCTGCTATCTGTTATTAGCTAGGGTCTCATGCAGCAAATTTATTCTATTTAATCGATTTAGGTTTAATGATAATTCGCTGACCTCAGCAAAACTGTCTTCTGATATCAAATCTGCGTAATGAGTGAGTTGATGCGCTACCCGATCTAACAAGTCTTGAGAGCAAGCAGCCACTAACTTTTTAAAAGCCTGATAAGACTCTGAATACTTTTGTAGTTTATAGGCATTGATGCACCATTCATAATAAGACCAATATTTATAGATGTCGGTCACGATAAAGAGCCGATTGCCCACAGGAAAAGGCACTTCACTGGCTTGTTTACCAAAAATATAGGCCAACTCAGTGTGCTTGTTCCAACTGTGTCTTCGAGCAGTGTGATACCAGCACTCGGCCCGATTAGGGTCATGGATTATGCCTTGTTGCCAGTAATATAGCGCCTGTTTAAAGTCGTTTTGTTTTTCGTATAACAGTCCCAGCTCGATATAACTACAATAGATCTCATCGGCCCAACCTGCTTTTATCTCAACTCGTTTTTTGTACCATTCAATGGCCTGCTCAGACATGGCAGCGTCTCTATAAGACTGAGCGCAATAAAAAGCATAACGGGGCAATAGCTCAGTATCTTCAGCAGCAAGGAAAGCCTCTTTTAGAATTTTTGCATCTTTCTGATATTTGTTTTTATCCAGACTGCGATTGCCTTTTCGACCAGAGACAATAGCGTAGTTACCATTAATCTCTGCAACATTTTCAGGGCGGTTGCATTTTAAAAATTCATGCAGCACCCCTTGCCAACTATAGCTGCCGTCATTTTTTATAATCAGCTTGCGAAGGTACTTTATACCGCCTGACTCACTAGTGAACTGCATCATGTAACTGTCTACATCCGTCTTCGAGTTCAGCTGCGGTAGATTAAGTTTGCCTTGAACATGATCATCAGCATCGAATATCAAAATATAATCGCTTTTACCTTCGCACTGCTTTAGCGCGGCATTTCTATTGTGACTAAAGTTTTTCCAAGGCTCATGATGGATATGACCTTCAATGCCTTGGTCTTTAAAAAATTGTTCTATCAAGGCAACGGTATTGTCACTAGAGCCTGTGTCTGAGATTGCCCAATAAGTAATGGGAAAGTTTTGGCAGATATTTTGTAAGGTGGTTTCTATGATGTGGCTTTCATCTTTCACAATCATATTTAGACAAAGTGACATAGTATTACCTTAAGATTATTTGTGGGCGCATTCCGTTGCGTATCAGATGTTGCGTATCAGGTTATAGCAGGTGACTAATGAATAGCATTATCTAAGTATAGACACAGTTATTTTGTATAGCAACCAATGCGAAAGCATAGCCCAATTCACCACGCAAACCTCAATTAAATAGTTGTCTAAGCTTAAGCTTATAAAATTCAGTCTCTACAATTCAGGTAAAGCAAGGGCAACAGACAAAGCGGCAATAGACTTTTAAACTGAGTTTATTTTTAAACATATTTGGAGAGGTAAATGGATACCGTTGGCCTGATTTTCTTTATTATAGGTTTTATTATTATTGTTATTTATGGACTAAAGTTGGCGTTGCTAGCCTTTGAAGAATCGACCGCTTGGGGCTTGATATACCTGTTTGTACCCTTTGCTAATCTGTATTATGTGATAACTCGTTGGGAAAAATGTCGGTCTCCTTTTTTAAAATCTTTAATAGCGCTGCCTTTTTTTGCGGTTAGTTTTTATCTAATTAGTAATCCAATGGGTGGACCTGGCTATCAGATGTTATAGTCATAGCTAAGTAAATAAGAGGCAACGAAATTGAGTGTAAGTAGCGCTTTAATACTGCTTTAATACTACTTTAAACGCAGCTTCGTATAACAAGCTTACCGAGATTAAAGCAGTCACTCTTGATTTCGCTCATGACGACCAGACGACTATATGACTTTAACGATTATAATCATGGTGAGTTAGGATATGCGTTATAATCCCAATCAAACGCGAGATGCCCTAATTAATAAGCAGATTATTGGCTAGGGTGTTTTTTATAATAAGAATAACCATAAGGTAATCCGCAATGATTAATACCAAAATATACAAAGCCATCTACAACTTAGCAGAAGATCTTTTAGAGGCTGACAGTCAAGATGATCAGCAGCAGTTTGACGCCTTATATGCTGAACTAAAAGCGCTTTGTACTGATAATGAAGGGACCGATAAAGACCATCCTGAGCAGTGGGAAACTTTGGCAGATTTCACGGTAGACTTAGAACAAGCGTTGGTTATTTATCAAAAAGCACTCGATAAAGCGGTTAAAATTAATTCAAAAGACCACATGGCCTCCATTGCTTACTCTATGGCAGAGCTACAGCTTGAATTGGGACAAAAAGAGCAAGCCATTGAGAGCCTGAAGAACGCCAAGATTAGTGCCAATAAAATAGAAGACAAAGAGTTTAAGACAGAGATAGATGAACGACTTAATGCACTGCTAGCAGAATAATGTTTTAGGCTGCTTTTTAGGTTACTTATTACTTTAAAAAACGCTACTTAAAAATAGCCACTTAAAAGCAGCTATTTAGAAAAGCCACTTAAAAATGGCTACTTACCATTAGAAGTTTTGTCATTATAAAAAGTCCATTCAATAGGAGCCAGCTTTGCATTCATTTACCTTGCCCACGATACCAACGATTGAAGATGCTGAACTTCGCCAACAATTACAAACCATCTTGGACAATAAGACCAAGCCTCAGGGCTCATTAGGTCGACTAGAATCATTAGCCGTAAAATTGGGTCTGATTCAAGGTACGACTCAACCGAAGATTGAACGTCCACAAATCAGGGTATTTGCTGCAGATCATGGTTTGGCACAACATGGCACTTCGGCGTTTCCGAGTGAAGTCACCGCTCAAATGGTGCTTAACTTTCTAAACGGTGGCGCCGCTATTAATGTGATTGCTCGTCAACATGATATTGCGTTAAAAGTGGTCGATGCAGGGGTCGCGGCTGATTTTGCAGAATTTGGGGTAAATCAACACCCGCAATTATTGGATTATAAAGTACGTTTAGGCAGTCGAGATGCATTGGCTGAGCCAGCGATGACTTTAGAAGAGTGTATTTCTGCCTTGCAGTCAGGTATGGAGATTGCCAAAGCGTTAGAAGGCAACCTACTTATCTGTGGTGAAATGGGGATTGGTAATACCTCGGCGGCCAGTTTATTGTTGGCAAAATTAACCGATACGCCTCTTGCAGAATGTATTGGTCGAGGCACCGGACTTGATGAAACTGGGTTACAGCATAAGTTACAGGTGCTAAGCCAAGTGCTTAAACGCTATGAGGCAGTTACCGAGCCACTTGAAATCTTAGCAGCTGTGGGCGGGCTTGAAATTGCAATGATGGCAGGCGCTTATATTCAAGCCGCGCATGACAGACGTGTCTTATTGGTTGATGGTTTTATTGCTAGTAGTGCGCTGCTAGTCGCTGAGCGTTTGGTTCCTGGGGTATCACAGTTTGCGATATTTGGTCATAGTTCGATGGAGCCGGGTCATAGACATATGTTACAAGCCCTTGATGCTCAGCCTTTGCTTGATTTCGATTTGCGTTTGGGTGAGGGCAGTGGTGCAGCTTTGGCTTATCCCTTACTACAGTCTGCTTGTGCCATTATCAATGAGATGGCCAGCTTTGATGACGCCGGTATCAGCCAAGGCAATTAACAATGAAGCATTCAACTATAGGCTAAAAGGCAATTGTAGCGAAGCCTTTCAATAGCTGTTAAATGCCATTAAATTAAGAGAAACAAGTTATAAGCAGGACACTCAATGTCGATTAAGCATGAACTGCGACTGGTATTGGTTGCCACTCAGTTTTTAACTCGGATACCAATACAGTTAAATCAATATCAGCCGCAGTGGTTGCACCAAAGCAGTCGTCACTTTCCAGCAGTAGGGATATTGGTGGGTGTGCTGTGTGCTTTGGTATATTGGTTGGCAACCCTAGCCTTCAACCCCTTGGTAGCTACTGTGGTGAGTACCGCTTTCGGTATTAAGCTGACGGGAGCGTTTCATGAAGATGGATTGGCAGATACCTGTGATGGTTTGGGTGGCGGCTTAACCCGCGAGCGTACCTTGACCATCATGAAAGATTCTAGAATTGGTACTTATGGTACATTGGGCTTGGCTTGCGCTCTACTACTTAAGATAAGTCTTTTGTCCTCTATGCCCGTGATGACCGCAGTGGTAGCACTGATTGTCGCTCATTGTAGTTCACGCTTATTATGTATAGGTTTGATTGTGGTGCTGCCTTATGGCGGCGAGATTGAACATGCCAAAGCTAAGCCTATGGCCCAGCAGATGAGTGGACGAGAGTGGTTGGCCAGTAGTCTTTGGGTAATAGGAGTATTGGCACTGCTACTATTGCTGTTACCTGAGGCAATGCGGCAGATTACAATGGTGCAATGGCTCTTGGTAGCAGCGTTCGCTTTGATGGGCGTGTATTATATGTACCGTCTGTTGAAACGACGTTTAGCAGGCTATACCGGCGATGGGCTAGGAGCCACTCAGCAACTGACTGAAATTGCTATTTACGCAGGCTTGGCAGTTAACTTTTCTGGCTCTTTTTAATAATCAGTATGACTGTCGATAGCAGTAAAGATGCCTTACCAAAACAAGTTGTCATATTAAGCTGATAGATTATGGACCTATACCTGTGGCGTCACCCAAAGCCTAACAATGTGCAAGGGCTTTGCTTTGGTCAAACTGAGGTGGCGGTTGATGCTAGAAAAATAAAGCGTCTGGCCCATCGAATTAACCATTATGTAAAACTACATAAGTTGCCGAAAGTTATTTGGGTCAGCCCTTTGTCGCGGTGTCGTCATGTGGGTGAGCAGCTACAAAAATTGGGCTTTCAATGCTTAGTCGACAGACGCTTGATGGAAACGCATTTTGGGGTATGGGAGAAAAGATACTGGCATCAAATTAGCAAAGCTGAGATTGATGCATGGTGTGATAACTTTGCCCAATTTGCACCTGAAGGGGGTGAAAGTCTGACTCAGTTGTTTGCCAGAGCCACTGACTGGTTGTCTGAGCTCAATCAACAACAAGCTGTTTTAGCTAATAGCTCTTTAATCAATAACTCTTTAATTAAAAGCTCTTTAATTAAAAGCTCTTTAATCAATAATGCTGTTTCAAGCGATAGTTATGTTGCAAAAGAAAGTGCAGTTTTAGTGGTGGGTCATGCTGGCTGGATTACCACGGTGAAAATGATTGCCCAAGGGCAGGACGTACCTAGTCAAGCTCGTGACTGGCCACGCCCTGTAAAACATGGCCAACTTACTGTGTTGACTGTATCGACTCGTTAGAGCGGTCTTCAGTTTGGACTCGGTTTTGAGATTGTATTTGATTTTCAGTAAAGTGAGAGTCAATATGATGCTCGATGTGGTCTTCGATACGAGATTTGACCAAGGCAAACCAGTAAGCCGGCCACTTTTCATTAGGTTTGATATTGTTGACGACCAACGCTACTGCAATCAACGCTAAAGAACCCGCTAGGACCGGTACTAGCAAAAAATCCCAGTCATAGGTCATTTCATTGGCAGTTAGCAACACGACTAGAGTCGTTGCCCCAGCAGGGGGATGAATGCATTTGAACAGATGCATCAAAAAAATAGACACGCCAACCCCCAATGCAGTAGTAAAAGCTGAAACCCCCACATATTTCAAAATAACCAAGCCAACGAATGCAGCGACAAGATGACCAAAGATAACATTACGAGGTTTTGCCAAAGGGGAGTGAGAAACAGCAAACAGTAAAACACACGTTGCGCCAAACGGAGCCATAATCAACTTATTGCCGCTATATTCACTTAACAGTAATAAGATAAATATCCCCAACGTTCCGCCAATTAGCGAACGTAGTAAGTCAACAAGTGATGCATTTTCAGGAAGCTTTTCTGCTCTATCAAATAAAAAATGCATTAATAAACCCCTAGATAACCTGCCTTTCCTTGGCAAAGAAATTTATGAGACAAAAGTCATTCAACTCAATTAAATCCATTTTCGTTGAGTGTTATTTGTTGGATTAAGGATGTTAGCATAGGTAGTGCTAAGGGCAGTAGCCAGTGAAATATGAAGTAATGAGCGTTAAAAATTCTTAATTGGAATATTAAAGTTAGCGGTAGGTAGTTTGTTTAATCGTCCATAAATACTAAGACACTATAAACACTGAGATGCTATAAATACTAAAAAGCTATGAATATTAAAAAGCTATAAATATTAAAAAGCTATAAATATTAAAAAGCTATAAATATTAAAAAGCTATAAATGCTACAACGTTATCAATACTGAAATGTGGTTATTATTTCTACCAAATTAGAAAAGTACGGTTATAATCGGCGGCTATTTTTTTGTTATTATCGCTGTCTTTAAAAATAAAAATAAATGAAAATCTTATCTTAAGGAGCTTTATGGAAATCTATGCAACAGCACTCACTTTGTTTTTAATTATGGATCCTTTGGGAAATATTCCTATTTTCCTGTCTGTTTTGGATAAAGTGCCGGAAGAGAGACGTCGGTTCATTATTATCAGAGAGTTGCTGATTGCGCTACTGTTAATGATTCTGTTTTTATTTGCTGGTGGCAGTATCCTGCACACCTTAGGTTTAAGCACAGAAGCGGTTGCTATTGGCGGTGGCTTAGTGATGATGATTATTGCCATCCGTATGATTTTCCCAACCCGAGGTGGGGTGATGAGTGATGAAGAAGATGGAGATGGTGAGCCGTTTATTGTGCCATTGGCCATTCCGCTGATTGCGGGCCCCTCTATTTTGGCCACATTAATTTTATTGACTGAAAAAAACCCTGAAAGTATTCCAAAAGCCTTGATTGCTTTGTTATTGGCGTGGTTGGTCTCTGCAATCATTCTATTTTTCTCGACCAAACTTTACAAAATTTTGGGCAACCGTGGCTTAAAAGCGATTGAGCGTTTAATGGGGATGATCCTAATCTCAATTTCAGTACAAATGTTGCTTAATGGCTTTAGTTCATTTATGGGTTAGCAAAAAGCAGTAATAAAGAATAAAAAGCTGACCATAAAAAATCTCGCTAAATTAGCGAGATTTTTTTATAGGTAAAATTTAAACCGGTTAGATTTAGTTGTTAATTGCTAACGGTTAACGCTAACCTGAGAGCGAAGATGGCCATTAACCCAAACCATTTGTAGTGGGTTTAAGCCCATTTGGTAGGCTAAATCTGCAGGACGCTCGATGTTCCAGAGGGTTAAGTCAGCCTGCAGACCCACTTCAATACGGCCTTTATCCTCAATGCCTAATGCTTTAGACGCATGGGTAGTAATACCAGCTAAAGCTTGCTCAGGGGTTAGGCTAAATAGAGTACAGCCCATATTTAACGTCATTAATAAAGAGGTAAGTGGTGAGGTGCCAGGGTTACAGTCAGTAGATAAGGCGATGGCCACATTGTGCTTATAGAGTGCTTCCATTGGCGGTAATTGGGTTTCTTTTAAGGTATAAAAGGCACCTGGCAACAAGACAGCAACCACATCCTGATCGGCCATTTTTATGATGTTTTTTTCTGATAGATATTCTAAATGATCAGAGGATAGACCATTATAGTCCGCAACTAAACCGCTGCCATCCATATCGCTTAACTGCTCAGCATGCAGTTTCACTGGTAGGCCCAATCCTTTTGCTGTATTAAACACTTTGGTCATTTGTTCTTTATTAAAGCCGATGTTTTCACAAAAGCCATCAACTGCATCAATTAAGTCTTCACTGTGCAAAATGGGCAGCCACTCACATACCGCATCGATATACTCATCTGAGCCATTTTTTTTATCTTTATACTCGGTTGGTAGAGCGTGGGCAGCAAGATAAGTGGTTTTTACCGTAATATTGTAATCTTTACCTAGTTGGCGAGCCACTTGTAGCATTTTACGTTCAGTTTCTAAATCTAAACCATAGCCAGATTTAATTTCAATAGTGGTGACGCCTTCAGCCAATAGCGCTTGCAGACGGCGTTCGGTTTGTGCATATAGCTCATCAAAATCCGCTTCTCGTGTTGCCGTTACTGTGGCGACGATACCACCACCGTTTTCAGCAATCTCTTTGTAGCTAATACCTTGCAGACGTGCTTCGAACTCATCACTACGATTACCGCCATACACTAGATGAGTGTGGCAGTCGATAAGACCTGGCAATAACCATTGACGATTGGCATAAATAATTTTGTCATCGGCATCTGCCTGCATAATAGCATTGTGATAGACCGGACTATTTAAGGCACTTTGAGTGTCGCCAATCCAGCTGATTTTGCCATCCTTAATAGTCAATGCTGCGTCTATAATTTGACCGTAAGGGCTGTGATATTTTGTATCGTTTTTAGGTTTTGAGTTGGCCACAGCCAATGCTCTATCAAAGCCATATTGTTCGGAGAAGGTCGCAATATTGGCGTGTAAAATCAGGGTGTCAAAATCTTCAGGAAAGTCTTTGATTATTGAGGATGTCATAACCGACTCCAAGTTTATTGGTGAGTTTGGTATAAATTTTATCGGGCTATTTACAGACTAATGAGATTCTTACGCTTGCAATAATAAATGATGTTGAATCATTAGTGCTAAAAAGCGGGCAGTGACCTTGCAGCTGCGCCCATCAATATCATATGTGGGATTAATTTCAGCAAAATCGGCCATTTTTACTTTACCACTGGCAAAGATAACTTCAAGACAGCGTTCAGCAAAGTCGATAGAAATGCCTTTAGCTGCAGGAGCGCTCACACCAGGTACGATGCTGGCTGGGAAGGCATCCATATCCATAGTGACATACAATACATCTACTTCTTCAATAAATTGATGTAGCTGTCTCACGATACACTCCCAGCTACTGCGAGCACACGAATCATCAGTAATAATGGTAATTCCCAACTCATTGGCTCTGTCGAACAAAGCGGTGGTGTTAGAAAATTGACTGATACCAATGGCACAGTAATGGAATGGCTGACCTTGAGATCGGTTGTGCTCAGCTATCTGTCGAAATGGAGTGCCAGAAGTGCCTTTAGGAGCATTACGAATGTCTAAATGGGCATCGAAATTAATAATACCAATCTTTGGGGCACTCGAAACTGTGGCATTGATATCGTTTAAGTCGGATTTATTATTTAATGCCTGCCAAAGCCCCATATAGCTAGCATAGGCAATGGCATGACCACCTCCTAGACCAATAGCCAAGCTGTCTTGACTGATAATACCTGCTACTTGTTTACTATATTGAGCTTGAGTTTGCTCAAGTATTTCAGGTATTAAGCTATCATTGTCATAACAGACAATATCACCAACATCCGCCAAGAACTTGTCATAGTCTGCTTTATCAAAATTGTTCTGTAGCGCAGAGGGAATCGGAAGTTTCGCAAAGGTTTGACGAATGGCGGGTGGGGCATGCCTAGCACCGACACGACCCAAGTTGCGGCGTACTCCTTGATCGCAGGCAAAACCCACTAAGGTGACTTTTGAGTTTGGCTGATTATGGTGGTGGTGCGACTGAATAAAACCATTTTGTGCGTTAAAGGGAGTGCGCGCTCGAACCAGCTGATACCAATATAGTGCTCGTTCTGACTCATCCGGCTCGTATCGACCTGTCCAGAGGCTGGCATCAAAAGGAATGTGTTCGACACCAATTTTAGGGTTATCCATCAAAAAGGATGACATTGACATAATTAGCACTCGTAAAGGTTAAGGTTTGGTTCAATATAGGGATTAGTCTAGTTAGCGTTAGTCTTGCAAAAACCAATCCGCTCGAAGTTCAGACCAATGTTTATTTAACGCAGCAGTCAGTACCAACTGTTTGGCTGCCTCTATGTCTGGGGCCAAATAGCGATCTTTGTCATAAAAAGCGACTTTTTCACGTAATAGCTGGTGCGCTTTGACTAAGGGTTTTGAGGTGCGTAGTTGTTTATGGAAGTCGATACCTTGCCCAGCAGCCAACAGCTCAATACCAACGATAGTAGCTGTGTTTTGCGCCATATCATAAAGACGGCGGCCGGCAAAGGTGGCCATAGATACATGATCTTCTTGGTTGGCAGAAGTGGGAATGCTATCCACGCTAGCAGGATGCGCCAATGATTTGTTCTCTGACGCTAGAGCAGCTGCAGTAACATGAGCAATCATAAAGCCTGAGTTAACTCCCGGGTTAGCAACTAAGAATGGAGGGAGTCCACCATTTAATGTCGCATCGATAAGCAAGGCAACTCGGCGCTCAGACATAGAGCCGATCTCAGCAATGGCCAAGGCTAAAGTATCTGCAGCAAAAGCAACTGGCTCAGCATGGAAGTTACCGCCAGAGATAGCAACAGGTCCATCTTCATTTCTAAAGATAAGTGGGTTGTCGGTTACCGCGTTGGCCTCAATAAGTAAGGTGTTACCGGCTTGGTTAATAATATCAAGGCAGGCACCCACCACTTGCGGCTGACAGCGTAGGCAGTAAGGGTCTTGGACACGGTCATCGTTTTCGGTGTGCGAAGCGCGGATGTCACTGCCGGCAATTAAGCTGCGGTGCGCCTTAGCAATTTGAATTTGGCCATGATGACCGCGCACTTCATGGATACGCGCATCAAAAGGAGAGTCAGAGCCGCGAGCAGCATCTACCGACAAGGCACCTACCACAGTCGCTGTCGCAACCAAATCACGAGCTAAGAAGTAACCACGTAAAGTAAGCGCTGTTGACACTTGAGTACCATTAATTAAGGCTAAGCCTTCTTTGGCAGCTAAAGTAACAGGCTCAAGTCCTGCTTGTGCCAATGCCTCTTTTGCATCAAGCTCTTGGCCGTTAACATAAGCAGTGCCTTGACCTAGTAGTGTTAATGTCATGTGCGATAAAGGTGCTAAGTCGCCAGACGCTCCCACAGAGCCTTTGGCAGGAATGTGTGGGATGATATTGTGGTTGATTAAGCTAATTAAACCATCAATTACTTCACGGCGTACTCCTGAGACCCCTTGAGCCAAGCTCGCGACTTTCATCACCATAATAAGACGGACCACGCCATCTTCTAAGCGTTCGCCAGTACCGACAGAGTGAGACACAATTAAGTTGTATTGCAATAAACCCAGTTGATCATCGCTAATACGGGTCTTTGCCAGTAGTCCAAAGCCGGTGTTAATACCATAAGCACTTTTGTCACGGGCAATAATCTCTTTTACACAGTCATGCGAGGCGTCGATATCTTGATAAGCAGAGTCAACCAAACTCACCTGTACTGGGGTGTCATACACTTGACGTAGCTGAGCAAAGGTAAGCTTACGTGGAGTAAGACTAAGGGTTTGATTAGAAGACATGAGAAAGTCCTTTATTAATGATTTATATAATTTGTTTAATACGAAGTTTTATTTGGTATCGTTTTTAAATTGTCAGAGCTAAGCTTATTAGCAGATTAAAACTCGGCCTAAGTAATTTTTTGGAGCCTAGACCATTATTGTTATTAGTGTTTTATTAAGTTCAACCTATCCAGCCTGCGGCAATAGCTATATGAGCTAGGGCAGAGGCTAATAAAATACTTAGAACGGTTCTTTGTAGCCAAATAATTAGCATTTTTGGAATAGACAATGGAATTTTTGTCGCTAGAATACAAGGAATCATAGCGGAGAAAAATAGCACGCTACTAATAGATACCACACCAGCCACATAACGGGTCACGAAATCGGCCTCGCTAAGCAGTAAAGCGGGCAAGAACATCTCAGCTAATCCGGCCGACATACCTTTGGCCGCAAGTAGAGGATCGGCTAAGCCGCCAATCAAGGTAAATGGATACAACACTAAGCCTAGGATTTCAAACACTGGAGTATATTTGTCCAATAGCAGACCAGCCAACCCGACAGCGATAATAGAGGGTACGATGGCAGCGGCCATCTCTAAGCCATCTTTAAAATTAGACCAGAATATTTTTGGTAAATTATTTGAGCGTCTTGAGGTTTCAATACCTAACTCGAAGGCTGCACCCAAGCGGTTTTCTTTAATATCAGCTAAGGCCTGCGCTGCAGGGTCAGCGTCATCGTTACGTTCCAAGCTAATGGGCGGAATGCGGGCAGTAATGGCTGTGACGATAAAAGTAATGATTAGTGTGGACCAAAAAAAGAAATTCCAAAGCTCCATTAAACCCAAAGTTTTCGCTACAATTACCATAAATGCTGCTGACACGGTGGAAAAGCCAGTGGCAATAATAATGGCTTCCCGAGTAGAGTAATGACCTTGAAGATAGACGCGGTTAGTGATGAGCAGACCAATAGAGTAGCTGCCTACAAAAGAGGCTACCGCATCAATGGCTGATGTGCCTGGAGTGCGCCAAATAGGTCTCATAATCGGCTGCATGAGCACCCCAATCATTTCAAGCAATCCAAAGCCAATGAGTGAGGCTAAAATTAAGGCACCAATGGGTACAATCATACCCACGGGTAAAGCAAGTTTTTCGAACAAAAACGGCATCATATCTTTTTCCATGATAACGTCTGGGGCCATACCAAATACATATAAAGCTGCCAATATCAATCCAACTACCTTAGCAAAGCTTAAAACGGCATGGGTAAAGCTTTCCTTATATTTACCTGTGACAATCGGCTTAATAGAGCCGTAAGCCATCAAAATAAATAAAAGTCCAACTGCCAAAGTGTGTAAGTCATTGACCAAATAAGAGGCGGCATGATCAAATAAAATGGTACTTTTATCATTAATGGTAAACGGTATAAAAAACGTGGTGATACCAATAATGCTAAAAATAACCAGCTGAAAGATGCCGCGTGATCGAGACAACAGTGAACCGGGGTTGATTGACGCGCTTGGCTGTAATTCTTGCTGATCTACCGTAAGTATTTCGATCTTGTTATCGATTTCCATGATGACAAATCCTTGTCTGTGGGAATAGGTTAAGCTTTATTGAGCTAACTAAATGGTCTGTTGAATAGAGTCAGTTAGTTAATTAATGCCTAATGAGACCCAGTTATTGAACCAATGGCTTAACTTGCCTATTTTGGGTAGGCAAATTAAGCTTGCTTGAAGGAGCTTTCCATAATGGGGTGAAACAAGCTATTTAATCATAGGCAAGTTCAAACCATACTCTTTAGCTGTCTTAATAGCTAACTCATAGCCCGCATCGGCATGGCGCATCACCCCTGAGCCACAATCATTAACCAGTACACGAGCCAGACGCTTGGCTGCCGCGTCGGTACCATCAGCCACAATCACCATGCCCGAATGCTGAGAATAACCCATACCTACACCGCCGCCATGATGCAGCGATACCCACGTTGCGCCACCGGCCACGTTTAACATACCATTTAAGAGTGCCCAGTCCGATACTGCATCCGTACCATCTTTCATACTTTCAGTCTCACGGTTCGGGCTAGCCACAGAGCCGGTATCTAGGTGGTCACGGCCAATAACGATTGGGCCTTTTAACTCGCCATTTTTCACCATCTCGTTAAAGGCTAGACCAGCTTTGTCGCGTTCCCCTAAGCCAAGCCAGCAGATACGCGCAGGCAGACCTTGGAATTTGATACGCTCATTAGCCATATCCAACCAGTTGTGTACATGGGTATTGTCTGGGAACAGCTCTTTGATTTTTTGATCGGTTTTGTAGATGTCTTCTGGATCACCTGATAAAGCTACCCAGCGGAACGGTCCTTTGCCTTGACAGAACAGGGGACGGACATAGGCAGGCACGAAGCCTGGGAAGTTAAAGGCATCTTTTACGCCTTCATCAAAGGCCACTTGACGAATGTTGTTACCGTAGTCCGTTGCTGGAATTCCCATCTCTTGAAAATCCAACATGGCTTGTACATGTACGGCACAAGACTCTGCAGCGGCTTTAGCCAGTTTTTCGTGTTGTGTCGCATCGGCAGCAGCTGCTTTCCACTCATCAACACTCCAGCCTGCTGGCAGATATCCGTTAATCAGATCATGAGCAGAAGTTTGGTCAGTAACTAAATCAGGTTTAATTTCACCGGCCTGAGCACGTTTAACCATTTCTGGCAAAATCTCAGCAGCATTGCCTAATAGGGCGATAGACAGCGCATCACCTGCTGCAGTGTGTTTTTTAATTAAATCATATGCCTCATCTAAGTCTTTGGCCTGCATATCGACATAGCCGGTACGTAGACGAAAATCAATGCTACTTTGTTGGCACTCAATATTTAAAGAGACTGCACCGGCAAATGTGGCTGCTAGAGGCTGAGCGCCGCCCATACCTCCTAGGCCTGCTGTCAAAATCCAACGGCCGGTCCAGTCACCGTCATAATGCTGACGACCTGCTTCAGCAAAAGTTTCATAGGTACCTTGGACAATGCCTTGAGTACCTATATAAATCCAACTACCAGCAGTCATTTGCCCATACATAAATAAGTCTTTACGGTCTAATTCATTAAAATGCTCCCATGTCGCCCATTTAGGCACTAGGTTTGAATTCG
Organism: Psychrobacter sanguinis; assembly: GCF_020736705.1. Taxonomy (NCBI): domain Bacteria; kingdom Pseudomonadati; phylum Pseudomonadota; class Gammaproteobacteria; order Moraxellales; family Moraxellaceae; genus Psychrobacter; species Psychrobacter sanguinis. The sequence continues at coordinate 3,095,371 of NZ_CP085990.1, read as the reverse complement.
CAATTAAAACGCGTGGGGCATCTTCATGAGTTTGAAAAACGCCGACCGGTTTCCCTGATTGCACTAATAAGGTTTGATCATCCTCTAACTCTTTTAATGATTCTAAAAGTTGATCGTAACATTCCCAGTTACGGGCGGCACGACCGATGCCACCATAAACGACTAAGCTTTGAGGGTTCTCTGCCACGTCGGGATGTAAGTTATTTTGTAGCATACGAAAGGGTGCTTCAGTTAACCAACTTTTGCAGGATAAGTCAGTTCCTGTAGGAGAGGCGATATGGCGACTGGTGTCTGTGCGAGTGAATTTAGAGTTTGTCATGTCTAGTCCTTTAGAATTTGAGTTTTGATTTGAAAGGAAATCAAAATACGATAAATTATTTGTATATACAAATTATCAAGAAAAAAATATTGATGCAAGGATTTTTTATTTTTTAAACGTGGGCGTTGTAATGCTCTGTATTTATTTCAAAGCTTATATTTTTTGGAACTTGTTCCAGTAATAGATATGATGAACTAAATTTTTAGTTGTTTTTGATAGAATGGATTATGGTTATTACGATTTAGTTTAATGTTAATTAAGGATGATAGTATTGAGTACAAATATTCTATAATGACTGTTTTTGCTATTATTTAGGCTCACAACGTAATAGTACAAAATGGATAGCTAGGTTATTAAATCAATTGTATTGCTCCTCATATTTTGTTCTATCTAATAGATAAGTCACATACCATGTCAAAAATTAAAACGAATCAACCGAAGCCCAAGCCAGCCTATCAACGCATTAAAGACAGTATTTTAGAAAGCATTCATTCTGGAATATGGCAAGCAGGGGAGGCTATTCCGACTGAGTTTGAATTAGCAGATAAATTTGGTGTTTCACGCATGACCGTTAATCGAGCTTTAAAGGAGCTCAGTGAAGAGCGTGTGTTACAACGCAGACAAGGATCAGGTACTTTTGTTGCTCAACAAAAATATAATCATACTGTAGTAGAGGTGCGAAACATTGCTGCTGACATTAAGGCTATGGGGAAGCAGTATGTTGCTCAGGTAATCAGTCAACGTAGAGTGGCCGCTAGTAAAGTTAGCCCAAGAATTTTACAGCTATTAACCAGTGCAATGATTGAAGAAAGTACACCTTTAGAAAATAGCTTATTTCAACGTCAAAAAAGTGACCTAATTGATGAGGTTAAAATAATTCATATTGCCGATGGTAAACCTATACAGTTTGAAGAGCGCTGGGTGGATGCTTCACTAGTTCCAAACTTTATCGAAAAGGATTTCACTAAAATTAATACTAGCGAATATCTAATCGAACAAGCGCCTTTACAGGGTGGGAACTATACTATTAGAGCGATTGCTGCTCCAAAAGAAGTGGCAAAAGCACTCTCGATAAAAGTTGGTGCCCCTTCTTTATTATTAAGTCGGCAAACCTACTCTTCGGGGCGTGTAGTGACCTATGTAGATATGTGGCACGCGGGAGATAGCTATCAGCTGGCAGGTACTTTGTAGACAAATAATATTAATGAGCTGGTATTAGCCAGATAATATTATTTAAGAGATTCGAAAAAAGACCAATCAAAAATGATTGGTCTTTTTTATTGTTAAATTATTTTTATGTCAGATATAGCCAAACGGCATATACTTATGCAATAATAATATACAAAATTATATAATATATTTATGTGTAAGCTAGATTTGTTGTATATAATAAGCCTCCATAACAAAACGAAGGATGTTACAACAATGTCTACTGACACCTTACATTTACAAAGTATCGACGTAGAGGCTTTAAAGGCCTCTGCCTCTAAAGCATCAGCTCTGCTTAAGTCACTGTCCCATGCTGACCGTTTACTGTTGCTTTGTCAGCTCGTTGAATCTGAAGCTTGTGTCCGTGATTTAGAGCAGTCAACCGGCATTAAACAGCCAAGTTTGTCTCAGCAGCTCGGCGTATTGCGTGAAAATGGGCTAGTGAATACCAGACGAGAAGGCAGACAAATTTTTTATAGTATCGCCAGTGAAGATGCGCTGGCAGTTATGCAAGTCTTGTATCAGCGTTTTTGTGCCACCGACCAATAGCTTTAGCGGTAAGTTTTGATAGATTAGGGGTGTCCTGATAACTAACTTAGTAGTAGCTATCAGAGGTTATTCTAATAGACCTATGCCAACAACCTGATGCGTAGATGCGTAAAAAATATATATTAAATGTTAGGAGTAGTTATGTACGCTTGGATTGATGTGGCAAGTTTCACCCCTTGGAGCGCCCTAGTAGGTGGTCTAATAATAGGACTGGCCGCAGCAGTATTAATAGTGGGTAGTGGCCATATTATGGGGATGAGCGGGATATTAAAAAGCTCAATTGTACAGTTGCCAAAACTCAGTTGGCAGTTGGTCTTCGTGATAGGCATGGCAGTAGCAACTTGGGTCTATGCTTTGGTGTTTGGCTTTCCTGAGATTGAAATGGGTCAGCCTATTTGGAAGATTATTGTGGCCGGTTTGTTGGTAGGCTTTGGTACTAGATTGGGGTCTGGATGTACGAGTGGGCATGGTATCTGCGGTATTTCGCGACTGTCTTCTCGTTCCATCATCGCTACGATTTTATTTTTATCGAGTGGTATTGCCACAGCGACTATTTTTGCGATGCTGCAATCATAAACATTGAATATGAACATTCAATATAGACATTGCCTATAAGCCGTACTGGTCAATCTAATCTTTTGATTCCTAATTTTTACATCGAGCCTACTATAATGACTAACAATCGATTAACTCTAATTTTCAGTTTTTTATCTGGCATTATCTTTGCCATTGGACTGATTGTCTCGCAGATGGTCAACCCTGAAAAAGTACTTGGGTTTTTGCGTATATTTCACAATTGGGACCCCTCATTGGGCTTGGTTATGGGTGGCGGTATTGCACTGGCTATGCCTGTATTTTTCTATGTGAAATCTCGCAAAAGTGAAGGCAAAAAAGCTTTAAATCATGAGGGCTATGAGCTACCCACGGCGACCAAAATTACCCCTCAACTGGTCATTGGCAGTCTAATATTTGGGGTAGGTTGGGGGATACTTGGATTTTGTCCTGCTCCAGCCCTAGTGACTGCATTAGCGGGTTATAGTGAATCTATGCTGTTTGTGGTGGCAATGTTAGCAGGATTCTGGCTACACGCTAAGCTAATTAAAAACTAATTAACAGCTAAATTTAACCCGCTCAATCTAATGATAATGGAGGGTTAATAGTGCAAAAGTTGATGTTTGTCTATTAGCCCCGTATAATTTGTCTACTTTATTATCCAATCACTTGCTTTATAGCAGCGCAAACTGCATATGAGCCACAACCTACGGAGGATTCAACATGTCATTGTCTAAAAAGACTGTGTTCAAGATAATGCAAAGCAATACGATGTTTATGATGACTTCGCTCAGGTTAGACCAAGCTCAATTTAACTAAGCTTTTCCCTCTAGTTCTGACCCTAAGCGTCACTTCAAACTTCCCCTGCTTTCGTATTTTTGACACTCATTGACTTTAGGTTAATGGGCTTTTATGCGTTTGTCATTTAACACAGTCCTCACTCCTATTTCTCTATTTTGCATTTCTCTGTCTTGCATCTTTCTATTTGCAATAAGCAAACCAATATAAGTAAGTTTGTGCTTTCACTTTCTATATCAAATGAATAAATGCATGACTCAAAAAGCGGGCATAAGCTCAATAAAACTAATAAAAATTAAGGTAAGACAAAATGGGCATACAGCTAATTTTGAATGAAAATGAAAAACACGGTGTTCCGGTTAAGGTATACACCAAAGACATCGCGCCAGAAGCAATTGAGCAGTTACGCAATATGGCAAAGCTTGAATTTGTGCACTCGCACATTGCGGTGATGCCTGATGTGCATTTGGGCAAAGGTGCTACGGTAGGTAGTGTCATTCCAACCAAGTCAGCCATTATTCCAGCAGCGGTAGGGGTCGATATCGGCTGTGGTATGAATGCGGTTCGTTTGTCGCTAACTGCCAGTGAGTTGCCAGACAGTTTGCGCCGCGTACGTACAGCGATAGAGCAGCAAGTACCGGTTGGGTTTAATATGCACAACCAAATTACGGCGAAAGCTTCTACACTTGATCCACTGGGTAAACGACTAAAGCGGATTACCGACAAACACCCTGGGCTGCTAAAAATGCTTAAGAGTTTCGACCAAACCTGGGCCAAGCAGTTAGGCACGCTGGGCGGTGGTAACCATTTTATCGAAGTTTGTCTCGATGAAAATAATGAGGTGTGGGTGATGCTGCACTCTGGCAGTCGCGGTATTGGTAACTGTATTGGTCGCTACTTTATTAATCTTGCCAAAAAAGAGCATCAGTCTCGTTTTGGTCATGTTCCTGATAAAGACTTATCGTATTTTGCTGAAGGATCTACAAGCTTTGAGGATTATGTCGAAGCAGTGCAGTGGGCACAGGATTATGCGGTACAAAATCGTAGGGAAATGATGCGTTTGGTGCTAGATGCGATGCAGTCTAAGCAAGCAGGTTTACCACCATTTACGCTGACTAAAGAAGCCATTAACTGTCATCATAATTATGTGGAACAAGAGGTGCATTTTGGCGAAAGTGTCTATGTGACCCGTAAAGGCGCCATTAGTGCTTATAAAGATGAGCTGGGTATTATTCCTGGCTCAATGGGGGCTAAGTCTTTTATCGTACGCGGTTTGGGTAATGAGGAATCTTTTTGCTCTTGCTCACACGGAGCAGGTCGTAAGATGAGCCGTACCAAAGCGGCTAAAACCTTTACCATTGAGCATTTAAGAGCACAGACTCAAGGCGTTGAATGCCGTATAGATAAAGGGGTTATTGATGAAATCCCTGGGGCATATAAAGACATTGATGAGGTCATGGCCAACCAAAAAGACTTGGTAGAGGTGGTGCACACGCTGAAGCAGGTAATTTGCGTTAAAGGCTAATAGTGCTAACAAATGTAGAGCAAGACCTTATTGATTTATTTAAGGTCGATGACGCCTACCTTAGGCACGCTGCAACCCCCGAAATCTTAGAATAATCTGTAATTTAGGAATATAAAATGAGCTTAAAACAAACGTTAAAACAAGCAAAACGCTTAGAACGTGAGCTTGAGATGCGCAAACAAGCAGATGACAACACCACTGGCTTAAATCGGCCCTCTCAAGTTCTAAAACCCCGTAATCCGTTGGCTTTTAACCCTTTGCTTAAAAAGGGTGGGGTACACCAAGAGGATAACGTAAAAGCGGTACATAGAAATAGCCGACGTCAGACCAAGCAAAGTCTGCGTAAAATGGATTGGACACAACAGTAATTAGAACAATAGGGTCATTAATCACAACTTTATCTATTGACAATTTTAGTGTTAGTATCCATTGGTTATGATAAATACCTTATTATAACTGGTGTATGATAATGAGCTCATCATAGTCATGAGCCTGCTATAAAACCAGTTAACTATAGAAAGCCAATCCGCTCCAAACTATTTGACTGCTAATGCAGGGGGTTTGGTATTAACTCTCTAATCATCAACAACATAAATCATTAGGAACATATTATGCCAAGTGTAAATCAATATTTTGACAATAAAGTAACTTCAATCGCTTTTCAGACGTCTACTAAGCCAGCCACCGTTGGCGTTATGGAAATTGGTGAGTATGAATTTGGTACCAGTGAGTTCGAAACCATGACTGTGGTAAGCGGTGCGTTAACGGTTAAGCTACCCGGTAGCGATGACTTTGAAACTTACGAGGCGGGTCAAAGCTTTACCATTGAAGCCAACCAAAAGTTCCAAGTTAAAGTTGAGGTCGAAACCGCCTATCTTTGTACTTATGGTAAATAGCCTAAGCATTTAATCTCTATATGCCCTCTATATGTTGGTGGCTTAAATAATGCTTGGTTGAAAGCAGCAGTGATTATTTCATTGCTGCTTTTTTTAGGTACGGATTTTATAAATCGATACAAAATGTATTGATATATTGAGAAAAATCAGCTATTAATAGAGAGTATTAACAGGAAGTTAATGCGAAAAAATTGGGCTGTGAGGATAGCTCAATTTGTTATCTATCATTGTAGCCCGCTAAAGGAGTAGCGCTTATGTCACATACTATCGATAATCCAACCCTTATCCCAGACTATCTCGATTTCTATCAGCAGTTTACTCAAGCCAAGCTGATGCAAGACATCTACCAAGACCATTCTCAAGATGCGCTGAATGCCTACAATGCTTGCTGTGGCCGACATGTACGTAATGGCCTAGGTGACAAGATAGCTTTGGTGCATGAAGATACGCAACAGCAAGTGACTAAGCTAACGTACCGTGAGCTGACAGAGAAAAGTGCTCAAGTGGCGCATATGTTGCACAATTTTGGGGTGAAGCCTGGTGATAGAGTAGCCACTATGCTACCGCGCACACCAGAGTTGTTGATCGTGGTATTGGCTACTTGGCGTATTGGGGCTATTTATCAGCCATTGTTCACTGCCTTTGGCGTTGAATCTATCGAATATAGATTGGACAAAGCGGATACTAAAGTAGTATTTACCAATTTAGAGAATCGGGCAAAGTTTGATGATATTGCCAACTTGCCACAGATGGTATTGATCATTAAAGAAGAGGGCGTTACTAGCGATTATGCAGACGCGAATTTCAATGAGGCAAGCCAGTTCGATACTGAGTTTGAGCCCGTTAATTTAGAAGCAGAGGCGCCTTTTTTACAGATGTTTACTTCAGGCACTGTCGGTAAGTCAAAGGGAGTGAGCGTACCTCTTGCAGCATTGTCCACGTTTTATTTGTATATGCGTTATGCCATTGATTTACGTGAGACAGACAATTATTGGAACATGGCGGATCCTGGCTGGGCCTATGGTCTTTATTATGCCATCACTGGTCCTTTATTAATGGGTGCGACAACACACTTCAACGAAGCAGGGTTTGATGCGCAAAATACTTTTGACTTTTTAGTACGTCATAAAATCACTAATCTTGCTTCATCGCCCACTGCCTTTAGAATGATGAAGTCGAGCGGGGTGTTTGATAATGTGGCAGATAAGTTGTCGCTTCGCGTTGCCAATTCTGCTGGCGAGACTCTAAATACTGAAGTCGTGAGCTGGGTGCAACAAAATCTAGGCTGTGCTGTATTTGATCAATATGGACAGACAGAGACCGGCATGACCTGCTGTATGCACCATGCACTATCACATGATGTACCGACGGGTAGTATGGGTGTGCCAATGCCCGGGCACAAGTTAGTTGTGCTAGATGCAGATTTGCGGCCTGTGATGGATGGGATTCAAGGTCAATTGGCAGTAGTGGTTAGTGAGTCCCCCGCCTTTTATTTTAGAGGCTATAGCTGGAATGAAAAACAAGCGTTTTTTGATGATTACTATCTCACTGGGGATGTGGTTGAGCGTCATGAAGATGGTACGTTCTGGTTTGCAGGGCGTGATGACGATATTATTATCAGTGCAGGCTACCGTATTGGCCCAACCGATGTTGAAAACTGTGTGATGGAACATGATGCCGTTGCCGAGTCTGCGGCTGTTGGCGTGCCCGATGAACTACGGGGTGAAGTGATCAAGTCTTTCGTGGTACTAAAGCCAGGGGTCGTTGGTACCGAAGAATTGGTCAGTGAGATTAAGTCATTGGTTCACAAAAGACTGTCTGCCCATGCCTACCCACGTTTTGTCGAATTTGTCGAGTCGTTACCGAAAACGCCCAGTGGTAAAATTCAGCGTTTTTTATTGCGTCAATAAAGTATATTATTAGGAAAGCTAGGCTGGCATGGTCAAAAGGGTCTATTTGAATCAAAGACTTACGCGGCATGATCCAAGACGGTTTTGCCAAATTCAAAGTTATTGAACTCAAAATTACTAACTCCAAAGCTAGCAACTTTAAAGTCACCCATTTTAAAATCAGCTTTTTAACTAAATTTAGTTTGTAAAAACTATAGAAAAGCGGCCAGTCAATGGCTGTCTATGTGTTAACTTAATATATTATAAGGATATTATATGAAAACCGAATCGCAAACTTTTATCGTTACCGGCGGTGCATCAGGACTTGGTGAAGCAACCACAAGAGAATTAGTGGCACGTGGTGCGAATGTGGTCATTGCTGATCTAAATGAAGAGACGGGTGAGGCGCTGGCCAAAGAGCTTGGTGATGCGGTCCGTTTTGTACGCTGTGATGTGACCAGCGGTGAGCAGGTACAAGCTGCGGTAGAGACAGCTGAAAAAGAGTTTGGCGGTCTGGCAGGTAGCATTAACTGTGCCGGTGTTGCCATTGTGCAGAAGCTACTTGATCGTGACAATAATCCAGCGGATTTAGATAAGTTTAGTAAAGGGGTTCAAATCAACTTAGTGGGTAGTTTTAACGTGGCTCGCTTGGTTGCGGCCAGTATCGCTAAGCGTGTGGCGGCTGATGGTGGTGCTAAAAATGAAGACCGCGGTATTATTATTAACACTGCCTCAATTGCAGCTTTTGATGGTCAAGTTGGTCAAGGCAGTTATAGTTCCTCTAAGGCAGGTGTGGTTGGTATGATGCTACCACTTGCCCGTGAGCTAACACGTCATGGTATTCGCGTTATGACTATCGCCCCAGGTATTTTTGCCACACCTATGATGGCAGGTCTTCCTGAAAAAGCACAAGAAGAATTGAAAGCCAGTGTGCCTTATCCTAAACGTTTAGGTGAGCCATCAGAGTTTGCGAAATTAGTGGCTCATATTATTGAGAATGCTTATCTAAATGCGGAAGTCATTCGTTTAGACGGCGCTATCAGAATGATTTAATAGGGGCGGAAGACAGTACAAAGATTGCTGTCTAAATTGACCTTATTAATGATTAAAACTTTTGATGAGTTTTTGAAGGCTGTTCCTAGTAAAGGGATGGCCTTTTTTGTTTAGCGTCTGATTTGACCTTTACAGCCTAAGCAAATATCAACCCACCAAAAATGAAATTACATGGATTAACAGTTCTACTAAGCGGTTCCTCTGTGTTAGTACGCTCAGTATCTTTAAAATAACGATCACATAGCATATAAATATTTCAGTCATATTTTTTAGTTACAGGGGCAGTAATGAGTCAAATGAATCAATCAAAGAGCCGTTCAAAATCTGTCGTTTGTGATAGTGATATTCGACATGACTATGAAGCACTCGCTAAGCAAGCTAAATTGCGTTACGTCAGTGATGATGTGCCTGGCTACTCACGAAAGCGTTGTGGTAAAGGGTTTAGTTATCGAGATATTGAAGGTAATACGGTTAAAGACAAAAAGCTGCGTCAACGTTTTGACGCGTTGGCCATTCCACCAATGTGGTCAGAGGTGTGGATATGCGAGTATGAGAACGGTCACTTGCAGTGTACGGGACGCGATGAAAAAGGGCGTAAGCAGTATCTATATCATGAGCAGTGGAATAAAGTCCGAGATGAGGCCAAGTTCGATGCAATGATTGGTTTTGGTAGAAAGCTACCCAACCTGCGTGCTCAGATTGAACAAGACCTTGAGTCCGAGATGCTTAGCCGCGAAAATGTGTTAGCTGCAGTGGTTAAATTGCTAGAAACCACGCTAATTCGTATTGGTAACGACAGGTATGCTAAAGAAAACAAAAGCTATGGTTTGAGCACCTTAAGAAGTAAGCATGTGACTGAAACTGAGGAGGGGTTGGCTTTTGATTTCGTGGGAAAAAGTGCCAAAGAACATCACATAGAGTTGCAAGATGAGCGTCTGATAGACATCGTCACAGCCTGTTCAGACTTACCCGGCTATCGCATTTTTAAATACATCGATGAGGCGGGTAATAAACAGATTATAGAGAGCGAAGATATCAATGAGTATCTACGTGAGCATACGGGTGAGGAATATAGTGCGAAAGACTTTAGAACGTGGATGGCGTCAGTTTTAGCCGCTGATTATTTGTATCAACATGCAGATCAGACTGTACTTGATAGCGCAGCCGATAGCAATGAACGGCAGCAGTTGGTGGTTAATATGGTAAAAGAAGTGGCAGCAAATCTAGGCAATACCCCAAGTGTGTGCCGTGCCTCATACATTCACCCTAAAATCATCAATAGCTTTTTAGATAAGCAGTTTATAGAAAGCTATAAACTAGGACGTCGAGGCCGTACCCAACGTTATCAGCAGCCAAAAGAAAAAGCATTATTGGCATTTTTGACAGCAAACGAGTAATCTATCGTTTAGCTTTTATTCCTTCCTATTTATCTTTACATTAATCCTCAAATTAGTCGTATACCTCATGAGTCGCTTTGCTCCCTCTTCAGTCGTCTTAACTGCTCAATCCGATCTAATGCAGCAATTAGAGACGTTAACGGCATCGATAGAATCTATCTCGGCTGGAGACTGGGCTTGGGTGGGGGTATCGATTCACTTGTTATTAACTGTGTTCATGGTTGTGCGGATTTTGTCGACACAGCGCAACACTGGCATTGCCATTGCCTGGTTGGTCTTATTATTTGCCATTCCTTTCTTTAGTATAGTTGCCTACATCTTGGTCGGAGAGCCTTATCTAGGTAAAAGTTATAAGTTGCGTAACGCCCAAGCTCAGAAAATGCTTCAAGGAGTGGCGAAGCGTCAAGATATTCAACTGGCAAAAGTAGATGATACCTTACCTAAGCGCTACCAAGGGGTAAGCCGTATAGGTACCTTTGATACTGGCTTTGGAGTGTATGACAAACACCAAATGCAGCTATTAACTTCTGCCGATAGTATTTTTGATTCGTTAATAGCGGATATTAATGATGCCTCGACCTTAATTTTGATGGAGTTTTATATTATTTACCCTAAAGGGCGGGTTAAGGAAGTGTTCCAAGCATTGATTGATGCAGCTGAGAGAGGCGTAGAGTGTCAAATATTGGCCGATAGCGTGGGCAGTTTTAGTTTTTTTACAGATGACTGGCACGAGAGGTTAATTGCCGCTGGGGTCATTATTCATCAATCGTTACCGGTGGGCTTATTTAAAACCTTATTCAAACGCAGTGACTTGCGTAATCATCGCAAGATTGTGGTGGTAGATGATGATATTGGCTATACCGGTAGCTTTAACTTAGTTGATCCTGAGTTTTTTAAACAAGACAAAGCAGTGGGTGAGTGGATTGATCTCATCATGCGTATTCAAAGTGAAAATCCGGTCAGTGTGGTCACCGCTTTGGCTGCGGTAAATGTGACTGATATTGGCGCGGAGAGCACCCGTAACTTAGAACAGCTAGGTTATCGTATTGAAAATAACATAAACATGTATACCCGTAAGCTTTATCGTCCTAAGCCCGCAATTAATGATATTAATGGTAAAGCATCAGGATATTTGGCCAGACAGATATCTTCTTTCAATCTTAGTGATGAATATGGTCATGACTTTAAAGCCTCAGAACAAGACCCTGGTTATGAGATAACCCTAGAGGGTGTTGACCATGATTTACCCCACTATCTGCAGACTATTGCAGACATGCCTGTGATTGACAATGTCATGGCACAGCTTATTCCTTCAGCGCCGCGTATCACCGAGCATGTAATTTACAACACGTTACTGACAATATTTCATAGAGCCGATAGTCGCATTCAGATAACCACTCCTTATTTTGTGCCAGATGAGGCCTTATTGGCAGCTTTAACCACGGCCGCCAAACGTGGTGTAGATGTCACCTTAATTTTGCCCAAAAAAGTAGATTCGTTTTTTGTACAGCATGCTTCACAAGCGTCCTATGCTTTATTGATGGAGGCGGGGGTAAAAATTGCGCTGTTTAAAGGGGGACTATTACATGCGAAAACTATTGTTATAGATGATGACTATTGTCTGTTTGGGACGGTTAATATGGACATGCGTAGCTTTTATCTCAATATGGAAATTAGCTTGGCTTTATACACCCCAAGTATCGTTGAACAAGTCTATGCCTGTCAAAAGGCTTACTTAACACAGTGTGAAATGTTACAGTTGAATGATTGGGAGGCCCGGCCGAATTATAAAAGACTTTTTGATTCGGGCATTCGTCTGTTCAGCCCCCTACTTTAGGGGATAAATTATTGATAGCAATTGCTATTTTATAAAATTCAAATGCGGTAAAATAGCCGCTATTTTTTATACGGACTGTTTAAAGTATGTGCTTGCTGGGTTTTATGGTTTACCCAATAAGGGGATGCAGTCATTTTCTTTAACTCGGTTTTCTTTAGATTGATTTTCTTTAAAAGGTGACAATAGGTTGATTATGCCAGACAACAAAGACGCCAACGCTTCTAATTCAGCCTACACTTCAGTATCAAATGTTGCAAAATCTACCGAGGTAGTACCGCCACCTCGGTATTATAAACTGGTAATGAAGCTATTAAAGCCTGCCTATAGACTAGTATTGTGGCGCCGTCATAGTAAAGCCAAAAAAGGCGAGATACCAGTTGCTAATTATAAGCAGGAAATAGATGCCCGTTATGGGCGCCGCTATCCTGAACCTCCGGTGACGCAGCTTGCTTTAACCCAATCTACAAAATCTGATAAGTCGACGCCTTTGAACGGTGCTAATATATGGTGTCATGCTGTTTCATTGGGAGAGACCAATACCATTGCCCCTATGTTAAAGGTCATGCTACAGAAAGGGGCACGGCTTTGGGTGACCAACACCACGCAGACTGGCTTTGCACGCACAGAACAGATTTTTGCAGAGGCCATCGCTAGTAGACAAATGGTTCATACTTTCGTGCCAGTCGATGACAAAGCGGTGATTAAAAAGTTCGTTAACAAAGCCCAACCTGATTTAGCCATGTTTGTAGAAACTGAACTTTGGGCCAATATATTGTCTGTATTGAAGGAGGCAGGCATTCCTTCAGTATTAGTGAACGCTAGACTGTCGCAAAAATCATTTGAAAACTATGCCAAATATGAGTCTGTCAGCAAAAGTATGATGCACAATATTAGTATGATTATTGCGCAAGATGCTGATTCAGCAAAACGCTTTCGCCATCTGGGCACTGAAGTGGCAAAGATACGCCGAGCAAATTCTCTAAAGTGGTCTACCGGTTCAACTCAGCCAAATTCTGAAGCACTTACTGATGATGATTTGAATCTATCAGCCAAATTCAGTGCCCATAGTGATGCCATAAATAGACCTATTTGGGTAGCGGGCAGTACTCATGAAGGGGAAGAGCAAGCCGCTATTGATGCTCATAAACAGCTGATAGCACAGTCTAAGTTGGCCAATGCGCTACTGATCTTAGTCCCTCGCCATCCCGAACGCTTTGATGCGGTTGCAGCACTGCTTGAACAATCGGGTTTAATTTATCGCAGACGGAGTCAAGAGCAGCTTATCGAATCGGATACGCAAGTTTATCTTTCGGACACTATGGGAGAGCTAACAGCTTGTTATCAATTGGCGCAGGTGGCTTTAGTGGGTGGCTCTTTGGTGAATATTGGGGGTCACAATCCGATAGAAGTGGCCAGTTTGGCCAAACCTGTGATCATGGGACCCTATACTCAGTCTTGTCATGAAGTAGTGGCAGCCCTAAATGAAGTAGGGGCGTTGACCATCGTGGCTGCCGTAGATAATAGTCGCAAAAATAAAGGGTCTAAATCTGCTGAAAATTTGGCCAACACCACATTAGCTGAGAGTATTATTTATTGGTTAACTCATCCTGAGCTTGCTCAACAAGCCGGTAAAAAGGGTCAAGATCTGGTTAACAGCAAAAGTGATGCCATGCAAAAGCAGTTGGCCATGATAGAGAGTCTATTAAAAACCAGCCAACTTCCCCCACCATCTCCCGATCCTAAAGAGGAAGAGGTAGACTTGGATTATTTTAAAGTGCGTAAACGTGGTGAGGGCGAGATACAGTGAATATCTTACTGCTGCCTGAGATTGAAAAAGGACAGACTTGTTTAACTCTTACTGAAGTGAATCAGATTAAACATGTGCAACAAGTGTTAGAGTTAGAGACAGGCGATCGTTTAAAGGTAGGCAGTTTGCAAGGTAATTTAGGATCAGCGGTAATAGAAGCGGTGTCGGATACGCAGCTAAAATTGACCGATATTACTTTAGATATACCGCCGCCAATCAAGCTTGACTTGACGGTGATTTTGGCCTTACCAAGACCCAAAGTGCTACGCCGTTTGATTATGGACATGACTGCTATTGGCGTCCGTAAGATTATTTTAGTAAATAGTTATCGTACTGATAAAAGCTATTGGCAAAGTCCTATGCTGGCACGAATTGACGAGTTTATTAAAGAAGGTCTACAACAAGGCGTGGACACCATACCGCCGGTAATTCAATTAAAAAAACGCTTTAAACCTTTTGTTGAAGATGAGCTTAGCCAATGGGCTACAAGTCATACGATGGTGGTGACTCATCCTTATAGCACCTTATCATTTAATGAATTTATTGAGCAGACAGGCCTGCCGCAAGTCCTATGTATAGGGGCAGAAGGTGGCTGGATAGAGTATGAAGTGGGGTTATTGCAAGACCATGGCTGTCAGGCGGTTACTATAGGTCAAAGAATTTTGCGGACTGAAGCGGCGGTTAATGCGCTTTGTGGTCGTTATTTATAGTGTCGTTTTCGGTTATACTTAGTGTTTAACAAGATTTATCTTTAACCAGAATTTTGTCTGATAATATTTTCGTTCTATCCTCTACAGTCACTGTTCGCCCAGCTCATTTGCTTATCCAAATCCTATAGGTTTCCTTTCATGCTCAAGGTGGTTAGTTTAAATAGCAGTTTCTTAAACAAGACGTTGTCTTTATTGGTTTTTGCGGCAATAAGCTTAACGGGGTGTTCAGATACCCATAAAGATGAGCAAAAGCAGACGCCTAACAAAGTGCAAATTAGTCAAGAGAGATTTCAGGTAGGAACTGACCTTGATATCAAAAACTTAAGCGCGCTTAGTGAAGCGTATCGCAAAGAAACAGGTATCGTGATTGAATGGGTACCCGTGGATAAAAGTGTGTTTACCATTAGCTTTGATGAAGAGCCACCGTTGCACTTTGATGTTAAATTGCCCAAAGGTGTGGACATGTTAATGATGCACAGTGCCTACACCTTAGCTAATGCCAAAGCCAGTCATGTTTTACAGCCGATAGGATCAGAAGCCCTTAATTCGGCAGTGCCGATGCACTATCGAGATGCCGATGGGGAGTGGTTTGGTGTTGGTAAATATGCTCGAAGCATTGTTTATAACAAAGAAAAAGTTAATGAACGCGAATTGGTAAACTACGCGGGTCTAGGGGCAAATAAGTGGCTTGGAAGACTATGTATGACCGATATCTATAGCCCTGAAAACCAAGCCATAGCTAAAATGATGATGTCTTACAATGGCACCAAGCTTACCCCTGAGATTCTTGCCAATTGGCAGACCAATATGGGCAGCCCTCTGGCCAGCAATGCAGAAGTACTAAGCCGAATGGAGCAAGGCTATTGTGACGTGGGTATTGTAGATAGTGATGCGTTCTGGGGTTATGCCAAAGCCAATCCTCAGACTCAAATTCGACTTATGTGGCCCAATCAAATTAACAGAGGGGCGATTACCAATGCGATTAGTATAGGTATGGTTGATACGGGTGAAGAGGTGGGACAGGCTTTACGATTTATGGAATGGCTGGTCAGCGATCGTGGACAGGCGTTATTGGCCTTTTATACTAGCACTTTCCCTGTGGTAGATATTAAAGATGAAACGGTTAACCTTGATGCCATTCGTCCTGAGTGGACACAGTTTGAAGCAGATGTGACCCCTTTAAGTGATATTATGAGTAATCACAGTAAGATAGAACCGGCGAAAAAAGAACCTGAAATTAAGGAAGAAGATGCGAACAATGAGCTAAAAGTAGAGTAAATTCTACAAGATAAGCAAAAAACAAACCGCTACAATGACTAAATTAATGGCCTAGTTAACAGGCTAGATAAAAGGGTTAAATTGATTGAATATCAATTGCTATTGATAATTATTACCATTTGTATTAAAATGCGTTCTGTTGCTTAAGTAAACACTTTAACAACAATAAAAAATAGCTCAATAAATCATACGCTTAATTCTTCAAAGAGGCCAAAATGGGTACATCACGAGAAGCGAAATCAATTGTTAAATCTAGCACTAAATATTCAATGTTAAGTGCTGCTGTTATCGGTGCAATGGCATTGGTAGGTTGTAATCAATCTACTGAAGAGAGCGCAACCACAGCAGAGACCGAACAGAAAACAGAAGTGCAGGCGACTGATAAAGCTTCAAATGATACGGTAACTATTTACTCATCACGTAATGAGCAGCTTATCCAGCCTTTATTGGATGAGTTCACTAAAGAGACGGGCATTCCTGTTGAATTAGTCACAGATGATAGCGGCCCATTAATGGCTCGCTTAGAAGCAGAAAGTACCAACACCCCTGCTGACGTCCTGCTAACTGTTGATGCTGGTAACCTATGGCAAGCGGGTCAACAAGGTTTATTACAACCAATCAAGTCAGAAGTGGTCAACAGCAATGTTCCTGAAAAATACCGTTCAGTAGACGATCTATGGACCGGTCTGTCTTTACGTGCCCGCACTATCTTCTATGATCCAGCCAAAGTTCAGCCAACAGATTTGTCTACTTATGCTGATTTAGCTGATCCTAAATGGAAAGGTAAGCTGTGTTTACGCACCTCTAAAAAGGTATATAACCAGTCATTAGTGGCCAGTATGATTGAGCATTATGGTCCTGAAAAAACAGAAGAAATCGTAAAAGGTTGGGTAGCTAACTTAGCGGCACCTGTATTTAGCAATGATACTAAATTGTTAGAAGCTATTGCTTCAGGTCAGTGTCAAGTAGGTATTGCCAACAGCTATTATTATGGTCGCATCTTAGATGAGAACCCTAAATTCCCAGTGAAACTATTCTGGGCAAACCAAGGTGAAGGTGCTGAAGCCACAGGTACTCATGTAAACGTATCTGGTGCCGGTATCATCAAAAACTCTGATAATGTTGAAGGCGCCCGTAAGCTTATTGAATGGTTATCTTCAGATACAGCACAAGGCAAATACGCCAGCAGTGATAAAGAATATCCTGTTAAAGCAGGTATCGATGAGTCAGATATGCTGCGTTCATGGGGCAGCTTCAACCAAGATAATATTAACGTTAGTATCTTCGGTCAGCGCCAAGCAGAAGCCGTTCAGTTAATGGATCGTGCGGGTTACGAATAACCGTTTAGGATTAGTTAATAGGTTATATATAACAAGATAAATGAATGCTATATAACAAAACCATAAATAAATGCTAGAAATAAGGGCATCTGTCACAGGTTGCCCTTATGCTTTGCAATAGGGTTTTATGAGAGCAAATATTTCTAAAGGGTCAGTATTGGCGAAATCAGTCTTAGGATTGGTTTCGCTATTTATGTTGATACCTGTCATTATCGTCATGCGTTCTTGGTTTGAACCCATGGCGGACGTCTGGACCCATTTGGCTGAATTTGTACTGCCTCAGGTCATCAAAAATACACTACTAATTTTAGCTTTAGTCACTGTATTGGCCGGCAGCCTCGGGACTTATTTGGCGTGGCTAACCAGTATGTATCGCTTCACCGGACAAAGGTTCTTTGTCTGGGCACTCATGCTTCCCTTTGCCATTCCTGCCTACGTTTTGGCTTTCGTCAGCGTAGGACTCTTCGATTACAGCGGCTTTATTCAATCTCTGCTTCGTGAGTGGGGCATCAATGGCTCCTTTATCCAAGTACGTAGTGTTTGGGGCGCGGGTATTATTCTCTCCTTGGTTTTTTATCCCTATGTTTATCTGCTAGCCAGACAAGCGTTTTTATCACAAGGGCGTCGTGCTTTAGAAGCCGGACAAATGCTAGGTCTGACTCGCAATCAATCCTTTTTTAAAGTGGCATTGCCTCAAGCCATGCCTTGGGTCGTGGGTGGGTTATTATTAACTTGGATGGAAACACTTGCTGATTTTGGGGCAGTATCGGTTTTCAATTTAGATACCTTTACCACCGCCATCTATAAATCTTGGTTTGGTTTTTTTAGTTTGACCACGGCTGCTCAATTGGCCGCACTGCTCATTATCACGGTTTTTATCATTCTGTTGTTAGAGCGTTATTGGCAGAAAAAACGCAGTTATCTACCCAGTGCGGGCAATCGTCGACGGGAAAAGCTAACGGGCCTGCGTAACGTATGGGCAGTTGTCTTTTGCAGTTTTGTTTTTATCATAGCCTTTGGGCTGCCCATGGCTCAGCTACTAACCTGGGTGGTTAAAAACTATCATATTGATTTGGATGCTAGGTATTGGGGTTTTGTCAAAAATACGGTGGTAATAGCGGGCTCTACCGCGGCAGTTATTGCTATGGTTGCCTTGTTAGTGGCTTGGTTATTACGTCAATATCCGAATCGAAGCAATCAGCTTTTGGTGTCTATGGCCAATTTGGGCTATGCGGTACCCGGCACAGTATTGGCAGTCGGAGTATTTATTCCTATTGCTTGGTTGGATAATCTGTTAATCGCCCAACAAATTACAAGCGGTCAGGTACTTAGTGGCAGCGTGATAGTGATGTTGTTCGCCTTGGCAACTCGCTTTATGACGGTCGGATTTCAGCCTATCGATAGACAGCTGAACAGACTTACGCCAAGCCAAGAACAAGCCGCACAGCTGCTAACAACCAACCGTTGGCAACGTTGGCGCCAAGTGTATTTGCCGGTCATTAGTCCAGGCGTTTTTACAGCACTAATTATGGTTTTTGTGGAAGTAACAAAAGAGATGCCGATTACACTGATGACGCGGCGTCAAGGCTGGGATACTTTGGCGGTACGAGTGTTTGAGATGACCTCTGAGGGCATGTATGAACGTGCTGCCTTGCCGAGTTTAACCATCGTGCTAGTAGGTTTAATCCCGGTTATTTTATTGATACGCCAGTCAGATAAAACTTAGACTCTATAATCAATCAGCCTTTATGTAATTCTCGCATAGAGCACAAAACTTTATAACGATAATCTTTCATAATAGCCTAAGCAAAAAATGGTGAATTTAATGCAGTCAATAGTAACGCCACAGTCTCAATCAAATTCACATTATCTGATTCTGGATAACCTGAGTGTTAGCTTTGGGGATACTGAAGTCGTCAAATCATTGTCTATGCGCTTAGAGCAGGGTGAGATTGGCTGTCTACTTGGATTTAGTGGCTGTGGTAAGACTACGGCATTACGTGCCATTGCAGGTCTTGAACAGCCGCAAAGTGGTAGAGTGATTCTTAATGGCAAAACCTTAACCGACATCAATCAAGGCAAAGTGAAAGTTCAGATCATGCCTGCCAAGCGTGACATGGGTATGGTGTTTCAGGATTACGCCTTATTCAGTCATTTAACAGTTAGTGAAAATATTGGTTTTGGGCTGCACCGCTGGAGTAAAGCAGATAAGGTTGCTCGTATTAAAGAAATGCTAGAGCTTGTTGAGCTGACTGCCCATGCTGATAAACGTATTAATCAGCTTTCTGGCGGGCAACAGCAGCGTATTGCCTTGGCGCGTGCCTTAGCACCAAAGCCTGAGCTATTGCTGTTAGATGAGCCTTTTTCTAACTTAGATATGATGCTTCGTGAGTCATTAGCGGCTAAAGTACGCGATATTTTAAAGCGTACTAATACGACCGCAATTTTAGTGACTCATGATCAGCACGAAGCCTTTGCCATTGCTGACAAGATAGGGGTAATGCATAAGGGCAAGCTGGCACAATGGGCAACTCCAGATGAGTTGTATCATGAGCCAAACAGTCCTTTCATTGCAGAATTCATTGGGGAAGGGGCCATGATAAATGGCATCATCGAACAAGGCATAATCAAGACGGCTTTGGGCGATATTAAGCGTTATCCTGAACCAATTCACTCCGCTCAGCAACCTTTAGATTATGAGACCTACTTTAGCCAAGGAGAGGTGTGTGAGTATGACTTCCCTAACGGCACCAAGATTAAAGTTTTGATTCGACCCGATGATATTGTTCATGACGATAACAGTCCACAGCAAGCCATGGTAGTTGAGCGGGTGTTTCGAGGGGCAAACTTTTTATACCGCTTACGTTTAGACAATGGAGAGGATGTACTGTCTCTCATATCGAGTCATCATGACCATCCAGTAGGGTCTATGATAGGCTTCCGTCCGTTAATGGCCCATGTGGTACTGTTCCAAGGCAATGACTTAGACGTTACCACTTGGCAGCGTATTTAATTTTGTCGATCTATTGAATCAAGGTTCATTCGCATTTTTGAGCCAACACGTGAAGGTAACGTCCTAGCCATTTATAAGGGGCTTGGCCTGAGTAACGTAGCTCCATATCTATCACTGCTTCAGGATTGGTGTGGCCACCACGTTTTAACGGCGCATAATCATGAAATACTCTTAAACCGCTGACCTTGTTTATCTTAAAGCCTTGCTCTATAAGCCAGTTTTCTACTTCTTCGTAGCTTACTGGATTATTAGGGGTAAGGCTTTTTTTATTATCTGATTTAAATTCTGGATTATTTAATAGATTAAAGTTGCCCATAATTAGGTTGCGATAAACGAAACTAGCGGGGTTATAAAAGCACAAGGAAAGTATCCCAGTAGGGGCCAACCATTTATTAAAAAAGGGCATTATTTGCTGAGGCTCACCCAACCATTCAAGAAGGGCATGACACAAAATCAAATCATAACCAGCTATTTGCTCTGACGGCAATAATTCTTCGAGCTCTTGATAGGGGCAGACAAGCCAGTTAATACTTTCTAATACACCCAACTGCTGAGCTTGGGCTTTGGCTTCAGTAAGCATGTTGTGAGAAATGTCATTGATAGTGACGCTGTGACCGTGCGTCGCCAGTTCAATCGACAGTTGTGCCAGACCCGCCCCCACGTCCAATATTTTTAACGGACGACCCAGTTGGGCAGACAGTTCTGATACTGTCGTGCCAAGATCACGCTTTAACACGGCCAGTCTTATATCGCCTTTTAGTCCGCCATACACTTTTTTGACGAAGTGCTTAGTGATGGGATCAAAGTTACGGTCTTCTGTGATAGTCATGGGGGTCATACCTGCTTGATTAAATAGGAGAAATACTCGCTAAATTATAGCGGTATGTATGCTAAAAAAGTTGCAATTGTAACCAACTAATCCATTTTTACCAAGTAATATTAAAGTAACCTTAAGGTCAACAGTTGCATCAGATTTTTAATCACCAAAAAAACGCTAATTTCGTGCAGTGTTTCACAGTTAATGTCAGTAAAACCGCCCGTTTAAGCGTAATTTATGCTAGAATACGGCAGGTTATTATTAGCATAAAAAATTAAAAAATAGTTTGCAGTTTTTTGCCTTTGATAGTTTATTCATAACCGTTTCAAAGCAAGCCAGCTGCTAACATGGAGATGTATGTATGAGTGATTCGGTCAGTCCTATTGCCATCATTGATGAGATGAAGCAATCCTACCTAGATTACGCCATGAGCGTTATTGTATCTAGAGCCTTACCTGATGTACGGGATGGTCTAAAACCTGTGCATCGCCGTATCATGTATGCCATGCATCAGCTGTCAAATGATTACAATAAGCCTTACAAAAAATCTGCCCGTGTGGTCGGTGACGTAATCGGTAAATATCACCCTCACGGTGATACTGCAGTGTATGACGCCATTGTGCGTATGGCTCAAGATTTCAGCCTGCGTTATCCAATGGTAGATGGTCAAGGTAACTTCGGTTCTATCGATGATGACCCTGCAGCAGCGATGCGTTATACCGAAGTACGTATGACTAAGCTGACGCACCAAATGCTGGCCGATCTTGATAAAGATACGGTCGATTGGGAAGACAACTACGATGGCTCTGAGCGCATGCCCAGTGTCTTACCTGCCCGTATTCCGAACTTATTGGTTAACGGAGCGACAGGTATTGCAGTGGGTATGGCGACCAATATGGCGCCACACAACTTAACCGAAGTGCTCAATGCTTGTTTGGCGTATGCTGACAATCCTAATATCTCTAGTGAAGAGTTGACCAATTATATTTCTGGTCCAGATTTCCCTACTGGCGGTATTATCTATGGCCGTGCTGGTATCGTGGATGCATATCGCACCGGTAAAGGCCGTGTGCATATTCGTGGCCGTTACCATATCGAGCCGATGAGTGACACCGGTGTTAACCGTGATCGTGAACGTATCGTCTTTACTGAGATTCCTTATCAGTCGAACAAAGCTAAGCTGATTGAGCGTATCGCTGAATTGGTACGTGATAAGAAGATTGAAGGTATTTCAGAGATTCGTGATGAGTCTGACAAAGACGGTATGCGTATCGCCATTGATTTACGCCGCGGCGAAGTGGCTGAGGTTATTGTTAATAACCTGTTCTTACAGACGCCACTAGAATCTAGCTTTAGTATTAATATGGTTGCGCTTGATAATGGCCAACCAAAGTTGATGACCCTACGTCAGTTAATTGCTGCGTTTGTGCGTCACCGTCAAGAAGTGGTGACTCGCCGTACTATTTTTGAATTAAATAAAGCCAAAGCCCGTGGTCACCTATTAGAAGGTTTAACCGTAGCCTTAGCCAACATCGATGATATCATTGCTACCATTAAAGAGTCGGCCAACCGTGGTGAAGCACGTGAAAAGCTATTGGGTCAAATTTGGGATTCAGGTACTGTAGTAGCGATGCTACAGGCAGCTGGCCGTGGTACTTTAGAGGCAGGCGATTTACGCTCTGTACGTCCTGAATATATCGAAGGTGAGGATTTTAAAAACCCATTTGGCCTAATTGATAATGGCAATAATTATCGCTTATCAGTTGAGCAAGTTAATGCCATCTTAGAGATGCAGTTACATCGTCTAACGGGTTTAGAGCATGACAAGCTAACCGAAGAGTATCAAGATTTATTGCGTCAAATCGCTGAGCTAGAATCTATTTTGGCGGACTTTGATAAGCTAATGCTGGTTATCAAAAACGAAATGCTTGAGATTTTAGAGAACTTTGGTGATGAGCGTCGCACAGATATCGTTGACTCTCGTACTGACTTTAGCCGTGAAGATTTAATTCCTGAGCAAAGCGTGGTATTGACCGTCTCGCGTACAGGTTATGCTAAAACTCAGCCAATCAGTGATTATGTGGCCCAAAAACGCGGTGGTAAAGGTAAATCTGCTACTGCTATGAAAGAAGATGATGTGATTGACCATCTAGTAGTGACGTCGACCCATGCGACTGTATTGTGTTTTACCGATAATGGCCGTGTGTTTAGCTTAAGAGGCTTTGAAGTGCCAATCGCCAGTCGTGGTGCTCGTGGTCGTCCATTGGTCAACATCATCGGTCTAGATGCCGATGAAATTGTTACTACTATTCTACCGATTCCAAATTTATCGGAAGAAATTGACAGCCGTTTTGTGTTCTTTGCTACTGCCAACGGTACGGTAAAACGTGTTGAACTATCACAATTTGCCAATATCCGTTCTAATGGCCTCATCGCTATCGGACTAGAAGAAGGCGATAAGCTGGTATCGGCCCGTATTACCAATGGTGAGCAGGAAGTTATGCTGTTTGCTTCAAGTGGTAAAGCGATTCGTTTTGATGAAAATGATGCTCGTGTGATGGGACGTACCGCCAAAGGTGTCCGTGGTATGCGCATCGCCAAAGATGAGTCCATTAAGTCATTAGTTGTCATCGAAGATGATGTTAAAGAGATCTTGATTGCTTGTGAAAACGGCTATGGTAAGCGTACGCCAGTTGATGAGTTCAACGCTCAGAATCGTGGTGGTGGTGGTGTTATCGCTATCAAGACCAGTGAGCGTAATGGGGCACTGGTACGCGCTACTAAAGTTCAACCTGAAGATGATATTATCTTAATATCTAATAAAGGCACGCTGGTTCGTACTCCAGTAGCACAAGTTGCGACTTCAGGTCGAAACACGCAAGGCGTTACTTTAATTCGTTTGGGTGCTGATGAAGCGTTAGTTGCTATGGCACGCGTCGAGGACAGTGGTGAAGAAGATGAACTTGTTGAGGCCATGAATGAAGATGGCTTGTTATCTGATAGCAATATTGACAGTGACATCGACAATGAATCTTTTGATGAGTCACTAGACAGTGATACTGAGGCGAGTGCTGATAAGGGCTTAGATGAAGATGAGTAAATCGATGAGGATTAACCTTATTGTATAAGGCTTTATACAGTATGGGTTAACAAATTACCTCTATCAGCCATTGACGATAATCTATAAAATGCCGACATAATATGTTGGCATTTTTATTGCCTATAAATTAAGGAAGGTTTATGTCTGATTTACATTTACATCATTTACAAAATTCACGATCATTTCGTATTCTTTGGCTCTTAGAAGAGCTTGGTGTGGCGTATGACTTAACCACCTATGAGCGTACGAAGTCTTATTTGGCACCCAAGGCTTTAGAGCGGGTTCATCCTTCAGGCAAAGCACCTATATTAGAAGTGACAGGCCTCAATCCAAAGGACCCTGAACAAAAAACACCGCTGATAGAGTCGGGTCACATTATCGACTACTTGATGGCCAAATATGACACAGAATTTAAGCTACACCCTGAAGTAGAGGCAGACAGTAAAACTTGGCGTGATTATGATTTTTGGATGCATTATTCAGAAGCGTCAGCGATGCCTCCTTTGGTGATGCGTTTGGTGTTTAGCAAAGTGGTTGAGCGTTCTCCTACATTAATTAAACCCATTGCTAAAGGCATTCGTAAGCAAGTTGAAGCGCTTATGATTAGTAAAAATATCAGTATCGCTTTGGACTTAGTTGAAGCAAAATTGTCCTCTGATCAATGGTTCGCCGGCAGTGAATTCAGTGCAGCAGATGTGCAAATGTGTTTTGTTATTGAAGCGGCAAATTCACGCGAAGGTTTCGATACTGTCAGATATACCAACACACTTAATTGGTTGAAACGTTGCCAAAGCAGACCTGCTTATCAAGCCGCTGTCAAAAAAGGGGGTAAGCTTGAGTTCTAATCCGTCAAATCAGGTCAAAGACGATTCTATAGTTGCCAAACCTGAAGTATTAAAAAACTGGAAAATGAAACTGTTAGTTTTACTACTGTGTGGGGTTAGTTTTTTTGCTGGTTGGCAAGCAAGCCGCTCTCATATGGTAAAAGAATGTCAATTGGCAGGCGCTCAAGTCACAGTAGAGAATCGGATGGTGATTTGTGATATGCCTCAATAACATTAGTATGACTGATTTGGGTTGCTAGATTGATGCTAGTTAGACTGCCGCTAGATTTAGAGTGCTATTAATTAATTAACTAATTAATTAATCTCGTTCTCCACTGTGTTCTATTTTTTGAACCCGTATCCAATGTATAAGCATTGGATACGGGTTTTTTTTGGGGAGTTCATTAGGTATAGTTAATGGCATTAACTGGTTTATCATGGTTAATAAAGACCTTAAGATGGGCTTAGCATTAACAAATCAAAAGAGGACTCACATAAGGGTAGCCACTTGATAGTCACCTAAAAACATTGACAGGGTTAACAATTATAATTTTTTACTTGAAATTAATCAGCGCAGATAGCATATATAACTCAGAACCAAGTGATTTGAGAGCGCTGTCTACCGTGAATTTTTTAGGTAAGCAGAGCTTGAAAATTACTGCATTTAAATAGATATAAAAAGTATAAATTATTATAAGGATTAATCGATGAGATTTGAAAAGTTCACTCAAAAATTACAGGCTGCTTTACAGCAAGCGCAAAGTCTGGCTATTGGTCGAGACCATACCAGTATTAGCCCGATTCATATTATGGCGGCGCTGTTAGAAGACGAGTCTAATATTTCAATATGCCAACAGGCGGGTGCCAGTATTCCAGGCCTTAAAAACGGAGTAGCTAAAGCCCTTGAAAATGAAGCCGTGATTGCCAACCCTACGGGCGAAGTTAACCTTAACCCAGAGTCGGTACGCGTACTTAATTTAGCCGATCGTCAAGCCCAAAAAGCGGGAGATGATTATATCGCCACAGAATGGGTCATGTTGGTATTAGCAGAGCAAGGCGACACTAAAAAGATTTTTAAAGAAGCAGGGGTTACTTCAGAGAAATTAAAAGCCGTTATTGAGCAACTTCGTGGAGAACAAACCGTGGACAGTCAAAACGCTGAAGATCAACGTGATGCCTTAAATAAATACACCATCAACCTTACTGAACGTGCAGAAATGGGTAAACTTGACCCAGTGATTGGTCGTGATGAAGAGATTCGTAGAACGATTCAAGTGTTATCACGCCGTACCAAAAACAACCCAGTGCTAATTGGTGAGCCAGGTGTGGGTAAAACGGCTATCGTTGAAGGTTTGGCTCAAAAAATCGTCAATGGTGATGTACCTGAAGGTCTGCGTCGTAAAGAAGTTTTGTCATTAGATTTAGGGGCGTTGATTGCCGGTGCTAAATACCGTGGTGAGTTTGAGGAGCGTCTAAAAAACGTTCTTAATGACTTAGCAAAACAAGAAGGCAACGTTATCTTGTTTATTGACGAGCTGCACACTATGGTTGGGGCGGGTAAGAGTGACGGTGCAATGGATGCAGGTAACATGTTGAAACCTGCACTGGCACGAGGTGAGCTACACTGTGTGGGCGCCACCACTCTAGATGAATATCGTCAGTATATTGAAAAGGATGCGGC
The DNA here is from genome assembly GCF_020736705.1 of Psychrobacter sanguinis. Lineage (NCBI taxonomy): Bacteria > Pseudomonadati > Pseudomonadota > Gammaproteobacteria > Moraxellales > Moraxellaceae > Psychrobacter > Psychrobacter sanguinis. Next base: position 3,068,777 of record NZ_CP085990.1, on the reverse strand, counting down.
CTTAGAGCGTCGTTTCCAAAAAGTATTGGTTGATGAGCCTACCGTTGAAGATACCATTGCTATTTTGCGTGGCCTTAAAGAGCGTTATGAGCTACACCATGGTGTCGACATCCAGGATAGCGCTATTATTGCTGCGGCGCGTATGAGTCATCGTTATATCACTGACCGTAAGCTACCGGATAAAGCCATTGACTTAGTGGATGAAGCAGCCAGCCGCTTGCGTATGGAGATGGACAGTAAGCCTGAAGCATTGGGCAAGCTTGATAGCCGTCTCATTCAATTAAAAATGCAACGCGAAGTGCTTAAAAATGAAGAGGACGCAGGGGCTCAAGCTGAGCGCAAAGTTCTTGATGAGCAAATCGAAGAGCTTGAAAAAGAATACGCTGATCTTAATGAGATTTGGCAGGCTGAAAAAGCTCTGGTGAAAGGCAGCCAACAACTAAAAGACGAGTTGGATAAAGCACGTATTGCTTATGACAAAGCGAGCCGTGAAGGTGACTATGAAACCATGAGTAAACTGCAGTATGAGACCATTCCGCAGTTAGAGAAGCGTATCACTGAATCTGACCTTGCTGAACAGAAAGAGCAGGCAGGCGAAGGCGACCGTATCAAGTTATTACGTAATAAAGTGACGGATAATGAGATTGCCGAAGTGGTGGCTGCAGCGACAGGTATTCCAGTCAACAGAATGCTTCAAGGTGAGCGTGAGAAAATGTTGGCTATGGAAGAACGTTTGCATGAGCGGGTAGTCGGTCAGGATGAAGCCGTACAATCAGTGGCCAATGCGGTACGTCGTAGCCGTGCGGGTCTGTCTGATCCAAACCGTCCTTCAGGTTCATTCCTATTCTTAGGCCCAACAGGGGTAGGTAAAACTGAATTGACTAAATCACTGGCCAATTTCTTGTTTGACTCAGAAGATGCTATGGTTCGTATCGATATGAGTGAATTCATGGAAAAACACAGTGTGAGTCGTTTAGTGGGTGCGCCTCCAGGGTATGTTGGTTATGAAGAAGGTGGGGTATTGACAGAAGCGGTACGTCGTAAGCCTTATAGTGTGATCTTGTTTGATGAGGTGGAGAAGGCGCACCCTGATGTATTCAATATTCTGCTACAGGTATTGGATGATGGCCGCTTAACAGACTCACAAGGCCGAGTGGTTGATTTCAAAAATACGGTTATCATCATGACCAGTAACTTAGGATCGCATAAGATTCAAGAGATGGCAGGGGATGACTATGAAGAAATCAAATCTGCGGTGATGGAATCTGTGGGTCAGCACTTCCGTCCTGAGTTTGTGAACCGTATCGATGAGATTGTGGTATTCCATCCGCTTGGCATGTCACAGATGGCAGGTATCGCTGACATTCAGTTAAATCGTCTGCGTGATCGTCTCAAAGAGCGTGAAATGGACATCAAATTGTCTCCAGATGCGATGCATATGCTAGTGGCAGTGGGTTATGACCCTGTTTATGGGGCACGTCCTTTAAAACGTGCTATCCAGCAACAGATTGAGAACCCACTATCATTGAAACTGTTGTCTGGTGAGTTTGTTGCCGGTGACACCATCAAGGTTGATGTTGATGAAGAAGATAACTTAACCTTCTCCAAAGCATAAAGGCTAATTAATAACGGAAACGTTATTAATCCTTAGCAGTGATTTCAAAATGACCCCTTATCTATCTAATAGGTAAGGGGTTTTTTGGGTTAATAAGTAATGAGTGTTTCGATAGGTGATTTCGATAGGTGACAGTGCTGTAAATAGCAGATTGTTCGGATATTAATTAATCATAAAATATTAAAAATTGCCCTTATATTAGTAAGGATATTGCTTACCCTGTGCGCTTTGTTTATCATGTAATGTTTCTAGCAATCTTTTGATAAGTAAATATATATTGGCTTATCTGTCTGTACACTTTCTCCTCATTTACTAACCTCCATCCGTAAGGAAAATACGATGACTTTAGCCACACCATTCAAAAAGACCAAACTTATTGCCCTGTTACTGGTGAGTCTCTTCGCCGCTTCTTCTTGCAGCACATTAAATTCAGAAACCCAAAGCCAAACCCAAAGCTTGAATGGTCAACAGTCTACCGTAGCCAATAGCGAGATTACAGACGTTAAAGCTTCAAAAATGGCAACACTAGATACCACTCAATGGGCCCAGAAGTTAAGCTCATGTAGTGCCGACTACAAAAAGTTAATCGAGCCAGAGATTAAAAAGTTTGCCAACCAAACGTTAACGTACGATAAGTTGTTTGACCAGAAAAATAGTAACATCGACTTAGCCAATCAGCTGTCAGAAACTGAATCACTGCTGTGTAAGAATGAGTCTTTGACCATTGTAGAGCAGATGAATCTGGCTAAAATTGAGGCAGCCCAACAACAACTTCAAAAAGCAAACTTATCAGAAGCCGACAAAAGAGATGCTTTATCAAACTTACTATATGCTCAACAAGCTCTGTTTTTCAGCTATGTCCGTCATGGTGTACTCTCTGATGAACAACAAGATGTACAGTTATGGTTGAAAGCAAATGATATATGGAAACAATGGTTAAATGAGCCGGTAGCTTTTACCGATGCGGACGCCATGGTGACCACGTTAATGACTAATAAAGCCTTAATTTCTACGGTTAAACAATTGACTGATTATTTGCAAAAATCTTCAGTTGAGTTAAAGCAGCATCCTAAGAAAAAAGAATTGCTATTTAACCAAACGCTGATTTTCCTAGCACAATCTGAAACCAATAACAGAGAAGTTAGACAGTCACTCAGTAAGTCTACCGAGTCTTTACCGTGGCTGAAACAAATGACAGAGCAACTCTCTGACCATCAGCAAACCGATAAAAAAGCCAAAAACACATCACAAGAGTTGACGGTTAACCAGACAGAAAAGGCCTTATCTGAGGTGCTTCAGCGTGATGAGAGTCTATACTTTACTCAGTTATTAAAGTTAACTGCCATTAGATATCAAGACTTTAATGAAGATAAATCACTTGAAAGTGCCAAAACTTTCTTAACTGAAGAAGTAGAAGATCTAGCAATAAGTGAGCTGCTTGGGGCAATGGACTATGCAAAAATAGGCGATCAAGAGTCTAGTAAACGTTGGTTAGACAAAGCCTTTGCTCATAATGATATAGCCACTGAAATTTGTCAGTTACCTAAACTGAATCCTGCCAGCTTAAACCCTTTCTTTAATGAGAAGAATGGTAAATGGTTCTTATCTGAGGTTAATAAGCAATGTAGTTAAGCTTATCTAAACAAAAATTGTATTTACTAAATTAGTCATAAAAAGAGGCTCGGTTAATAACTGGGCCTCTTTTTTTAATTACCGTCTAAATAAATCTGAAATAGTCTCATTTAAACGCTTTTATTGATCAAAAATAGTATAAATCATTAATCTTTTATTCTAAAGAAATCAAAACAGTCAATTATTTTTTGTTGTTTTATTACAATTAACCTGTTTCAAAAATTGCTAATTATTAAGCCAGTTGATACAGTGGCCTCTTTTTTGACAGGACACAAACAAATGAGTGATTTAAAGATTGGGCGTTTAGGACCCTTTCCTCGGGTCAATAAACCAGTATTTATAGCCTCAGTTGTATTGATTCTTGGGTTTATTGTATTTGGTGCTTTGTTTCAGGAAATGGCAAATGCTGTTTTCGGTGAAATGCAAAGCTTTATCACCCACCGATTTGGTTGGTTTTTCATCCTCGTAATGAATGCCGCCGTCTTAGTTTGTCTGTATTTAATCTTTAGTAAATATGGCGATATTAGGCTTGGGCATCAGACAGAAGCGCCTCAATATAGTTTGCCTTCTTGGATAGGGATGCTGTTTTCAGCCGGTATTGGTATCGGCATCATGTACTGGGGAACAGCTGAACCGGTTTATCATTTCATGGCGCCGCCATTGGGTGAAAAAGAGACCGTTGAAGCCGCTAAGCAAGCGATGAATATCTCCTTCTTACACTATGGGATTCATGCGTGGGCTATTTATGCGGTTGTCGCTTTATCATTGGCTTATTTTCACTTTCGCCGAGGTTTACCATTAGCGATACGCTCAGCTTTATATCCTATTTTGGGCAAGAGAGTGAATGGGCGTTGGGGCCATACAGTAGACACGCTAGCAGTGTTTGGTACTATGTTTGAGGTAGTGACTACCTTAGGCTTGGGTGTGCTACAGATTAATTCAGGACTAGAGGGACTGTTTGCTCTACCTAACAATATCACCATACAGATTGTTTTAATCGCTTTGATTACTTTATTGGCATGTGGTTCATTGATGCTAGGTCTGGATAAAGGAATTAAGCGCTTAAGTGACTTAAACATATTTCTTACTTTTGTGCTACTAACTTTCGCCTTCTTGTTAGGCCCAACCCAATATATTATGGACAGTTTTGTCGAAAATATTGGTAACTATGTTCAAAATATAGTGCAACTGGCATTTTGGAATGAAGCTTATTCTAAAACCGATTGGCAGTCATCTTGGACGATTTTCTATTGGGCATGGTGGGTAAGTTGGTCGCCATTTGTTGGGGTGTTTATCGCGCGTATTAGTCGTGGCCGTACCATTCGTGAGTTCTTATTGGGAGTACTGTTTGTCCCTATGACCATTCTGTTCTTCTGGTTCACAACTTTTGGTGGTGTGGCAGTGAATATGGAGTTAATGGGTAACCCAGGCTTTATTGAAGTGGTGCAGAATGATTATGGTAATGCTATTTTTAAACTGATAGAATTCTATCCGTTTACGCAAGCGACAACGCTACTCATTGTTATCATGATTGTGCTTTGGTTTGTGACCTCTTCAGATTCTGCCAGCTTCGTTATTGATATGCTAACCTCAGGCGGTGATACCAACCCGCCTAAGATTCAGCGTTTATTTTGGGCACTAACACAAGGCGTGGTAGCTGCAATATTATTGGCCGCAGGTGGACTAGGTGCACTGCAAGCAGCCGCTATTGTGGCCGGTTTCCCCTTTGCCGTGGTGGTGGTGGTAATGATGTATTCGTTAATGCGAGGTCTAAGCCGTGATAGACTCATTTTATACCGTGCCCAACAGAAGTTTATTACTGAAGAATCTGCTGAGCACAACACTGCCGATGAATTTGTCGATGAAGAGTTGTTAAAAGGTCCGCCAAAGATTGTTTCTGGGGACTAAGTCTCAATAAGAGAATAAGTTTTGATTTATATAAAAAAGGCCAATTCCATCGAATTGGCCTTTTTTATAGTTTAGTTATTTATAAAGGGTAACTTATAACTGCGCCTTACGTTTGATAAACTATTGGGTGGGCAGTCCTGTACCGCATTCGCCCGGGGTATAGCTGATAGCAGTTGCAGTAGTGCAGGCTGAGCAAGCATTGCCTGCTGTCTTATAACTGATTTGACCATTAGTTGCTTTGTGTTTGACACATACGGGATCATATTGCATGGTACACATAACTTGTTCTTTATCGGGCGTAAAAGCACCACATTGCGTTATCATGATGCTATTGTCAGGAGTAGGCGTGTTAGTGTTAGGGACTGAATTAGACTCTTCTGCTGTCACACAGCCTGTCATCAGTAAACCTGTGGTAAGCGACAAAGCCATGATTTTAGAAACAGTAAATCGCTTGTGCTGTCTGTTAAGAATAAATGTCATCATAATAATACCTCATCCTTATTGAGTGATTTCCAGATTCTTATATCTTAACAAAAAAAATAGCCCACCAAAGGTGAGCTATTTATCTGTATTGTATTCAAAATATTGCTTGTTTTTAAATAAACTAGTTAGATAGCCATCTAAAAAAGTCTACTTTTCTACTGAGTCAGTTGGCACATATTTATCAAAGTTATCAGCGTAATCATCTAAGTTATCACTTAACATTTGACGATATTGTTTGGCATAAAACTCAATGATTTCATTTTTTTCTGAAGCCAAATCGCTACCTTTGACGAAGCCAATAGAGGCGACTGATGCACTATAACGGGCGGCTGCATATAACAATGAAGCACCCACTTGGCCTGAATGAGAGTCTGGACCTAATTGACTGTTAGCCAGTTCAATAATGGCATCAGCACGTTTGTAAAAGGCTTCAATATCTTTTGAAAGCTCAGGTTTTTCGTTGCTATTTGGAATGTCGGTCATAATTTTTAACTTCAATTTTTAAATTTATGGGGACAATGCTGCACTGTTTATCACATAAACTAAAGTGCAGCTTGAAAGAATCAATAACTAGATATTGGCGTCTGCTCTTAAGATATCTGCCTTATCCGTTTTTTCCCATGTGAAAGCAGTTTCACTGCCTTCGCGGCCGAAGTGACCATAAGTGGCCGTTTGCTGATACATAGGTTGTAGAAGATTCAACATATGAGTAATGCCATAAGGACGTAGGTCAAAGTGAGTACGGATAAGCTCAATAATCACCTCATGGCTTACTTTTGACGTGCCAAAAGTATTCACCGCAATAGAGGTCGGCTCAGCCACACCAATGGCATAACTAATTTGAACTTCACAGCGCTCTGCAAGGCCCGCAGCCACGATATTTTTTGCCACATAACGACCGGCATAAGCGGCACTACGGTCAACTTTAGAAGGATCTTTACCACTAAAGGCACCACCACCATGACGCGCCATACCGCCGTAAGTATCTACAATGATTTTACGACCTGTTAGACCTGCATCACCTACAGGACCGCCGATAACGAACTTACCGGTTGGGTTAATATGATAACGCGTGTCTTTGTGTAGCAGCTCAGCAGGAATAACCTGTTTGATGATGCTTTCCATGACCGCTTCTTGTAAATCTGCTTGCGAAACATCTGGATCATGTTGGGTTGATAACACGACAGCATCGATGGCAGAAGGGATACCGTTGGCATATTTTAGGGTCACTTGAGCTTTGGCATCAGGACGTAACCAAGGTAACTCGCCTGAACGACGCAATTTAGACTGACGTTCCATTAAGCGGTGCGCATATTCAATAGGCGCTGGCATTAATACTTCGGTTTCATTGCTGGCATAGCCAAACATTAGTCCTTGGTCACCAGCACCTTGATCTTCTGGATTTTGACGATCAACCCCTTGAGCAATCTCAGGAGACTGTTTACCAATCATATTGATAACCGCACAAGTGCTGCCATCGAAGCCTAAATCAGAATGGTTATAACCAATCTCATTAACGGTATCGCGAACAATGCGCTCGATATCAATATTGGCAGTAGTTGAGATTTCACCTGCTAAAACAACTGCCCCTGTTTTAACTAAGGTTTCACAGGCCACACGGGCATGTAAATCTTCACGCATAATTGCATCAAGCAAGGCATCTGAAATTTGATCTGCCATTTTATCAGGATGGCCTTCACTTACAGATTCTGAGGTAAAAAGTTGATAGTCATGCATAGTAGGAGAGTCACTTATATTCGGGGCTTGACTTCACAAATTCGAGATTTTAGCTCTACACTATTATAGGATACAAATTATAGGAAACAATAGTGTAGTATGTTGGCAAAATCTGAAAAAGACAAACGTAAGATGTAAATAGCCTATTTTACCCTTTACTCACTTAAAACTCTAGTCACTTGGTCACTATTCAGCGGTTTTAAAGGCGTTTAACTTTGATTAGCCCTATTAAAAATAGGTAACCCTATGAGGGAACAAGCTCTTAGCAGATAAGCGGGTCTTTAAGTAATAAAAGTAACTAAATTTTGCTGAAAATTATTAAGGCTACTGAAAATTATATGGGTTATTGACAGTTATAAAACTTACTTTAGAAAATTATAGCTCAGCAAACACCTGTTTGTCTTTAAACATACATTCTTCATAAACTGGACATGCTCCGCATTTGGGAGTCCGTGCTTGGCAAGTATAACGTCCATGTAAAATAAGATAATGATGGGCGTCTAAAATATAGTCTTCAGGGATTCGCTCAACTAGTTTTTGTTCAACGGCGAGCACTGTTTTGCCCGTGGCCAGTCCGGTGCGGTTACTGACCCGAAAGATATGGGTATCGACTGCCATGGTCGGTTGACCAAAAGCAGTGTTTAACACCACATTGGCTGTTTTACGACCCACTCCGGCCAGGGCTTCTAAGTCTTTACGATTATCAGGTACCTGACTGTTATGCTTCTCAATTAAGTCTTTACAAGCTTTAATGACGTTTTTGGCTTTTGAGTTATACAAACCTATGGTTTTAATATAGTCTTTTAAGCCTTCCTCGCCTAACGCATAAATGGCTTCAGGCGTATTGGCTACCGCATAAAGCTTACGGGTGGCTAGGTTAACACTGACATCAGTCGCTTGAGCGGAGAGAATGACCGCAATGAGTAGCTCAAAGTTACTGTTATATTCAAGCTCAGTAACCGGCTCATCAATGGCAGCAGCAAGTTTCTCAAAAAAGGGTCGCACATTGCGGTTGGGCAGGCGTCTTGAAGGGGGCGTTTCTGCTGTCTTATGTTTAACCACTTTACTCATATCGATTCAGGTTTTAATCCGTTTAAATTGTTTATAGATCAGAGGCAAAGCTGTAAGCAAAAGGATCAAGTCTCACTAATCAGCAAGTTGTGCCAACTCCTGCTTTAAAGCTTCTAGCTCCGCCTGTTTACTTTCGTTAGGGCGTGCGGTCAACTGCTTCTCTAGCTTTTTAATTTTAGTGCGTAGTTTTGCGGCCGCAATAGTGGCTTTGGCTTTAGACTCATCAATATCTAAGCTTTGATGAGAGGCATTGCCAATCATGGTTTCTATCACACTAGTAACAGGCTTAGAATGAGTATTGTCGACCATTTGTTCCGCCACTCGGTTTAAATGAGTGTGATAGCGGTATCTTAGATGAGCTTGTTCTTTGGCTCTATATTCTGCTGTTTCAATAGCAGGATCACGAGGCACTTCAATCAAGTCGATACAATCGACCGGGCAGGGTGGTAGACAAAGCTCGCAACCCGTACATAAATCGCTGATGATGGTGTGCATGTGCTTGCCAGTGCCGACAATAGCATCTACTGGGCAGGCAGGAATGCATTTAGTACAGCCAATGCAATCGTCTTCACGGATAATGGCTCTGACTTCTGTAGGACGATGGGTGTTGGGGTCAACCGGCCACTGAGACTCACGAACGATTAAGGGTTCTCTGTCTAGTATTTCAGCGATAGTATCACTAACGGGCTGACCACCAGGCACACATTTATTATGCGGCTCATTGTCTACCACCATAGCGATGGCGTAGGGTAGGCAACCATCGGGATGGTCGCATAATCCACATTGAGTTTGAGGTAAGGTGGCGTCAACAGTAGCAATTTTCTGGCGTTGATCTTCTGTCAGGCGCTCAAGTCCAAAGCGATTAAATAAAATAGGCAGGGCGTTTAATCGTTCAGTGCTCACAAGTACCTCATAACAAATAATGAATAAATAGCTTTAAAGCCAGTACCGAATGAGTGCTGGCCAAGGATGTATTGTAATACGTTAAGACAGATTAGTTAACAATTTAGGCATATAGACAAAGACTAAGAGGCAATAAACAAGTTATTGGCTAAATTAGGCGCTATAGAGGTAGTTGCCGCTAGAGAGTGCTGGCTTACGATAGACTTTTGATACAACAAATGCGCAGCTTTAGAAGCGTCGTCAATCTTATAAAAGCAGCTCACGCCTTGAGTCTCTGCCAAATCAGGATATTTCTTTAGCAACTTGCTGACCCAACTAACATGATTATCTAACGAGGTATTAGCCTTCAAAATTTGAGAAGCTAAATGGCTAAAATCTGCATGAGAGCCTTCGCCTTCGGACTGGGTGTCTTCGTCAATCGCCAGCGCTACCTGACCACCCGTCATGGCCAGATAAACTTCTGCTAGAATCTCTGAGTCCAATAAAGCGCCGTGGAAGGTACGGTCCATCTTACCAACGTTTAGACGACGTACTAAAGCATCTAGCGTGTTCTTTTGACCAGGATATTGCTGTTTGGCCATGACCAAAGAGTCGGTAACCGTCACTTTTTCTGCAAAATCGCTCAGGCCCACTCTATCAAATTCCATCGATAAGAAGCTCATATCGAATGGAGCGTTATGGGCAATCAACTCAGCACCCAGCATAAATTCGTAAAGGGGTTTCGCCACCTCTTTGAACTTAGGTTTGTCTGCTAAAAACGCTTCTGTAATACCGTGGACTCTGATAACTTCATCATCCATACCACGTTCAGGGTTGATATAGACGTGTAGTTTCTCACCGGTAAATTTGCGGTTAACCAATTCGATAATACCTACCTCAATAACCCGATCGCCTTTTAAAGCGTCAAGTCCGGTGGTTTCCGTATCCATAATCAATTGACGACCCGTTTTTCCTCTGTTGATCGGTTCAGGCAAGAGAGGTCTGAAGTGCGGGTTGGCACGACTGGTATCTCCATCGAACTCAATTTCTTCAGTTTGCTGTGACACTTGTGGTTCAGCTGCTGCTAGGGTAGGTGAGGCTTGTTCGCTACTTGGAACTTCTGGGTTTGACATAGGCATAGGCGATATAGGGTCTGAGATGGAAGCGGATGGTTGATGACTACTAGACTGTGGCACAGAAGCCGTTTCTTCTTCAAAGGCTACTTCTGGGCCGCTTTCATAAAAGCCTAAAGGATCATCCATAATCCAATCAATGTTATCTTGGGGAGAATTCATGGCAACGTTAGAGTCTATTGGATTAAAGGGGTGATTTAAGGGGCTATTTAGTTTTTTTTTAAGCTCATCATCATTCGTAAAGTTGTCATTACTAGCACGGTCATTAGTTAAGGCGTCGGTAGACTCAGAAGAAGATAAGATGCCACGGTTGGCAAGCTCATCAGCTTTTTCGTTACCTTCATGACCGGCATGGCCTTTTACCCAGTGCCAACTGACATCACGGCTGGCTTGTAAGGCATCTAAACGTTGCCATAACTCTTGATTCTTGACCGGTTTATTGCCAGAGGTTTTCCAGCCTTTATTTTTCCAACCTTGAATCCATGAGGTAATGCCATTCTTGACATAGCTTGAGTCGGTCCAAATCTCTAAATGTTGATCGTGAGGACTTTTTTCAAGCGCTATAATGGCACCCATCAACTCCATTTTATTATTAGTGGTATGAGCATCCCCACCAAAGTATTCTATTTGTTGGCCATCACTCAGTACCAAAAAAGCCCCCCAACCACCAGGACCGGGATTACCTTTACAGGCACCATCGGTAAATGCGATTGTGGTATTGGGCTTTGGATTAAGAACAGACATGGCGACTCACATTACTTAGATTATGATAGGACTTAGATTATGATAGAGAAATAGAGCGACTAGTATAGCAAATATAGTGCCTCTGTTTGAGCGAGATGGCTTAATATATTGCACAATAGCAACCATATAGATAACAAGTTTGCTAAAATACAGTATTCTTACAGCTGTCATTTTTTGACATCTCTATAATTTAGACCTAAGTCGTCTTAACCTGTTGTTGTTATTAACCTTAGCTCAATCTAAATCCCATTTATACTTATCTACTGGAACTGTCTTTTGAAACCACTTAATTTATCAAAAATTTCTTCGGCTTTGTTTCTCACCGGTGCTGCACTTATGTTGAACGCCTGTGATAAGTCTGAAACCACCGACACAGTTGTTAATACCGAGGCGGGAGCAAAGCAGCAAGATTCTGAAGCGCTAATTAAACAACATGCGGCTATGTTTTCTGGCTGTTATACCGTCAGTCATGACGAGCCTGCACAAATAAAAGTAAGTCAGCAGCAGCAGGGTTTGGTCATGCAAATGAAAGAACCTAAATCAGCGAATAGAGTCTGGGATGATCCTGAACCGCTTGAAGTCATGCCAATGGATAAAGTATCAAAATACTTCTCAGTAGATCCGAAAAACGTAGAAGGCATTATAGGGCGTCCCGACCGAGTTTTGGTCATGGCCCAAGTTAAGCAAGCGTATGTTAATATCGATCCTACCTTAGACAGTCAGTACTTAGGGTACATTTTGCAGGGTGCAAATACTATTTATAAAGTTGAGTGTGATGACACGCCAGCTGAAGAGCTATCTGAGAGTGCTGCCCAAAATAAAGACAGTGTGGGTAATATTACCATTAAGCCTGCAGGTAATGTGGCCACTCAATAACCACCGCTTAGCTTAGATTATTAACTCGTTATACCATTCATTGAGTGAGTTAACGCTTAAGTTATTGGTTTAATAGGAATAAAAATGGGTTTTCTAAATTATTTATTAATGGGAACATTGGCTTATGCGGCAGGATGGGCAATTCGCTTATATGTGTTAGAAAAAGGGCCTAAGCCTGAGCAGCCATACAGCCTGTCTCATCCTAAGATTAGAATCTACTTGGCGATCTTCTTTGTCATTATGTTGATCATATCCGCTTTATTAGGACGCTTTGTATTAGGGCATAACGGTCTTGATATAGCGTTTGTTATTGTTAACAGTTTAGTGGCTACTTTTGTCTTCTCTTTCGGTTTAAGCCCTGATCATATTCGACATGATTTGCCAGATTAACGATTGGCTATCATAGCCTGATAATAGGATAGGTAAGCAAAATAGTCGGACCAATGAAATGTCGTGATTAGCAAGACTAGTTAGAAAGCTTATTTTATCAACAAAAAAAGGCGCTAATATTAGCGCCTTTTTTTAGAGTTCAGATACAGGTTTTAAGGTTTTACAACCTTCATACCTTCTTTGGTTTCTACTACTTTAGAGCCTGCAGGCTGAGTGGTAGTTTCCACAACAGAGATATAAGCATCTGTACTATTGTCATTGTTAACATCTACCGGTCTCATCTGCTTTTGTTCTACCACTTTAACCGGTTGGTTGGCTTCAATAGCGTAAGCTTGAGCAGGTGTCACAATAGCTGGACCGCGACTGGATTCAACAGCTTGGACCGCTTTTTGCTTGTCACTTTGACCATCAAACACATTAACTAAGTTACGGTATTTAGAAGTAGGTACAGCGATAGTCCCTAAGTTCGCGCCGCCACCCAATACTTGATATAGCTCAATTTGGTTATTTAAACGTTCTTGCTCTAAGTTCAAAATAGACTGTTGGGTTGAGAACAACGAACGTTGAGCGTCCAATACCGCTAAATAGTCATCGACCTGTGCTTTAAATCGAGCTTCTGAAATATCAAATAAACCTTGATAGTTCTCTTGTAGACGATACTCAGCTTGTGTTCTTTGATCCAAAGTAGCACGGTCCGCTAGAACATCGTTCACTTCTTTGAAGGCCGCTTCTACAGTGCTTTCGTAATTAGCAACTGCTTGATCACGTTCAATCTGAGCCACTTCATAGTTGGCATCACGTTGACCGGCATCAAACAAAGGCAATTTGATAGAAGGACCAAATGACCAACTTGAGCCATTGCTTCTGAACAAACCTGATAGATCGTCACTTGAGTAACCAAGATTACCCGTCAAGCTAATTGACGGATAATAAGCAGCTCGGGCCACTTCAATATTGGCACCGGCGGCTTTTAAATTGTATTCCGCTTGAAGTACGTCAGGACGGTAGCGTAGTAGATCACTAGGCAAACCTGCACTTAATACTGTGCTTGACGCAATAGAAGGAACCGCTGGCTCTGGCATCATGTCATCGCTAATGGGGGCCCCCACTAAGAATTTAAGGGCATTTCTAGCTCTTAATACCCCACTTTGAGCATTTAGCGCCGCAATACGAGCTGTCTCAGCAGAAGCTGCCGCTTGTAAAGAGGGGGCTTTAGAGTCAATACCTGCCTCTAAACGAGCTCTGGTAATACGCAGCGACTCTTCACGAGTTTGCAAGGTACTAATTGCCAACTCTAATTGCTTTTGCTGATAGCTTAGGTTGACATAGCTTTTGGCAATATTAGCAATCAAACTGACTTGAGCAGTATCGCGAGCAGCAGTGGTGCTTAAATAGTTTTGTAGCGCTTGGTCTTTTAAGCTAGCTATCTTACCCCAGAAATCGAGTTCATAGGCAGCCATACCAAGGCCGACACTATAGCTATCGCTAGGATTACGATCTCTTGCATTGTTTGCACCACGGGAATAATCACCATTCAACCCTATATTAGGCGCATCATTACTGTCAGTAATGCGGTATTGAGCCTGAGCTTTTTGGATAGCTAACACTGCTTGCTTAACATCTTTATTGTTATCAAGTCCCATCTGAATAAGCGCTTTAAGCTTAGGGTCAGTATAGAAGCTCTGCCAACGTACGGCAGCAAGACTTGAAGGCACTTGGTTGTTGCCATAAATCTCGTAGTTCTCGCCTGGCATTAAAGGAATGTTAGGGCGAGCGACCACAGGATTGGTATCGGCCAAAGGTACGCTTTGACAAGCACTAATAGCGACTGTCAAAGCAGATAGACCAAACAAACGTGCCCATTTAGTAGATGTATTCATAGCAAGTGCACTCACGGCTCGACTTTTTAGGTTAATAGTTGATTTTACAGATGTCGTCATTGAGTGTTGTCTCCAAAATTAGCGGGGGTAGAGGCAGTACTCGTCTCATTGGTCACTAACACTGTCTTAGGCTCAGTTGGTGTGCCATTATCAGAATCATTATTGGTACCATTACCCTTATATTTAAAGATAGTACGAACCCATACATAGAACATAGGGATAAAGAAAATACCCAATAAGGTTGCGGTCACAACACCACCTACAACACTCGTACCGATGGCGTTCTGGCTTCCCGCACCTGGACCTGTTGCCAAGAATAAGGGCAATACACCAAGACCAAAGGCTAATGAAGTCATAATAATAGGACGTAAACGCTGTCTAGCTGCCAACATTACCGCATCTCGTAGAGAGTTGCCAGCCTCTTGGTGTTCCTTGGCGAATTCGATAATTAAAATCGCGTTCTTTGCAGACAGGCCGACCACAGTGAGTAGACCAACCTGCAGATAAATATCGTTCGCAAAGTCCCTAAACCAAGTGAATAATACAGCACCTAGTACCCCTAATGGTACCACTAATAGTACTGCAAATGGGATTGACCAGCTTTCATATAAAGCCGCTAAACATAAGAAAACAACTAAAATCGATAGGGCATATAGCATAGGTGCTTGAGCCCCTGATTTTTTCTCTTCAAGAGACATACCTGTCCATTCAAAACCAATGCCTTCAGGTAATTGTCCGACCATTTGTTCCATAGCCGTCATTGCTTCACCAGTACTTAGACCAGGTGCCGCACTACCTTGGATGTTCATAGATGGGAAACTGTTATAACGCGTTAATCGTGGAGAAGCATACTGCCATTCACTATCAGAGAAAGCGTCAAAAGAAATCATCTCACCATTGTTATTACGAACATACCATTTTTGAATATCGTCAGGGTTGGTACGACTGTCCGCATCGCCTTGTACAAAGACACGTTTCACACGTCCTCTGTCAACGAAGTCATTAACATACGCTGAACCCCATGCGGTTGATAATACGCTGTTAATAGCAGACAAAGGCAATCCATAAGCAGCAGCTTGCTCTTGATTGATATTAACTTTTAGCTGAGGGGCATCTTCTTGCCCGTTAGGACGAACGCCTGCCACTTGATCACTCTGCGCAGCCATACCCAATAGCTGGTTACGAGCATCAAGCAGACCTTGATGGCCTACGTTACCTACGTCTTGAATCATTAAGTCGAAACCACTCGCGTTACCCAATTCAGTAATAGCAGGTGGAACAATAGCATAAACCTGTGCTTCATTTAACTGAGTGAAGAAATAGCCCATTGCTCGTTCCGCGACAGCTTGAGCACTGTTCTCTTCACCTGAACGGTTTTCCCAGTCAGAAAGACGGACGAAGGCAAGACCCATGTTTTGACCTTGACCGGCAAAACTGAATCCAGCAACCGTAAACACTGACTCAATATTCTTACCTTCTTGAGTATGATAATAGGCATCTACCTTATCCAATACTGCCTGAGTCTCTTCTATATTAGAACCCGCAGGTAGCTGTACCAAGGTGACCATAATACCTTGGTCTTCTTCTGGTAAGAATGAACCAGGAATACGCAAGAATAAGACGGCCATAATACCAATGATAGCGGCATAGGCTAGAGCGTATAACCATTTTACATTAATACTCTTACCGATAAAGCGCTCATAATTTCTACTGGTCTTTTCAAAGCTACGGTTAAACCAACCAAAGAAGCCTTTCTTTTCTTCACCATGATTTTTAGAACGTTTTAACAGGGTCACACATAGGGCAGGGGTGAAAACCAAGGCCACAATGGCAGACAGTACCATACTGGTAATCAAGGTAATTGAGAACTGACGATAAATAACACCCGTTGATCCACCAAAGAAGGCCATTGGTACGAATACCGCTGATAAGATCAGAGCAATACCAATAACCACTTTACTAATCTCACCCATTGATTGGATAGTGGCTTCTTTAACGGTTAAGTCCGGATGCTCTTCTAACAGACGCTCTACGTTTTCAACAACAACAATCGCGTCATCCACCAGTAGACCAATGGACAATACCATAGCGAACATGGTCAATACGTTAATACTAAATCCAGCCACGTACAGAACCGCAAAAGTACCTAACAAGACAACAGGAACCGCAAGGGTTGGAATAATAGTAGCACGCCAGTTCTGTAAGAATAAGAACATCACTAGGAATACCAAAATAATGGCTTCAACTAGCGTGTGCACTACTTGTTCAATGGATAACTTAACAAAAGGTGTGGTGTCATAAGGTACAACAGAGGTTAAGCCTGGTGGGAAGTTGGCTTCAAGCTGTGCCATACGATCTTCCACAAGTTGTCTGGTATCAAGCGCGTTTGAACCTGGCGCTAATGAGATACCAATACCTGAGGCTTCTTTGCCGTTATATAACGCTTTTATACCATAGTTTTCACTACCTACTTCAACTTTCGCCACATCACGTAGACGAACTTGAGCACCTGAGTTGTCTGTTTTTAATAGGATATTGCTAAACTCTTCAGGTGTTTTTAGATAGCTTTGAACCGTAACAGTAGCGTTAATAACTTGATTCTCTACGTCAGCAGGTGCCTGACCTAACTGACCTGCAGAAACTTGAGCGTTTTGAGCACGAATAGCATCGACCACATCGCTTGGTACTAAGTTATAACTACGCAGACGTGCAGGGTCTAGCCAGACACGCATGGCATATGATGAACCAAATAATTGAACTTCACCCACACCTTCAACACGGCTGATTTGGTCAACAATATTTGAAGCCACATAGTCAGCGATGTCGACTCTATCCATCGAACCATCTTCAGAGATAAAACCTTGAACCATCAAGAAACTACTTGATGATTTGGTAACGTTAACCCCTTGGCGCTGTACGGATTCAGGAAGCGCACTCATAGCCGCTTGTAGTTTGTTCTGAACCTGTACTTGAGCGGTATCAGGATCGGTTCCGTTTTCGAAAGTAAGCGTAACAGAGCCACTACCGTTAGAAGAACTTGATGAGGACATATACATTAAGCCATCAAGCCCTTTCATACGTTGCTCAATGACCTGAACAACTGAGTCCTCAACGGTTTGCGCGTTGGCACCAGGATATGAGGCGCTAACGTTAATCGTTGGTGGAGCAATACGTGGATATTGCTCAATCGGTAAGTTAATTACCGAAATGACACCCAGTAGCATGATTAAAATTGAAATTACCCATGCAAAAATAGGGCGGTTAATAAAAAATCTTGACATGATATTTCCCTAGTCAGCCTATTTTTGAGTTATTTGGCAGCGCCAGTCTCAGGAGTTTCTTTCTTCTGAGGCGCTACAGGGCCTTTTGGCATTCCAGATTGGTTTGCTACCGGGCCTTTTGGTTGGGCTGCACCTTGTTGTGGCGCGGCATTACCTTCTGCTGAAGCAGGTTGATAGGGCTTGCTGACCACTTCTTGCTCAGGCTTAACTTTCGAGCCACCTATTACTACTATGTTTTCACCTGCCTTTAGACCATCAGTGACAATCCAGTTGCCATTGTAAGTTCCTTGAACTTTAACCGGACGAACTTGAATCTTATTGTTGTTGTCGACAATATAAACTTGAGTTTCACCCTTTGGCGTGCGAGTTAAGGCGCTTTGTGGTAATAAAACCGCATTGTTAATTAAGCCCTGAACAAGACGTGCTTTTACATACATACCCGGTAATAACATATAGTTATCATTATTGAAGATTGCGCGTAAGGTAACTGCACCCGTATCTTCTTCTACTTTAGCTTCTGCCAAAGACAATTGACCACGTACTGGATAGGTACTGCCATCTTCTAACACCAATTCAACTGTGCTGTTACCTGCTTGTAGGGCACCACTGGCTTGTTGTTGTTTTAGTTTCAATAATTCAGATGAAGACTGACTGATGTCCACATAAATAGGGTTAATCTTAGAAATTGTGACCAAAGGATTGGCTTGGTTGGCATTGACTAAAGCACCAGCAGTAACATTCGAGCGCTCGGTCATGCCAGAGATTGGGGCACGTACAATGGTGCGGCTAATGTCTAATTGTGTGCCTGATAGTTGAGCCTTGGCGGTATTTACAGCCGCTTGTGAGCTGGCAATATTGGCTTGAGCCTGTTGAGCTGCTGCTTGAGCACTGTTTAAACCTGCTTGAGCGGTTTTAAGCTGAGTAATCGCCTGCTCGTATTGCTGTGCTGAGATAGCTTGTTGAGAAACCAAAGGTCTTAGTCTTTGCACATCGGCTTCAGCTTGTTGTAACAATGCTTTTTGAGACTCAATATTCGCTAATGCATTGTTATAGCTCGCTTTGGCTGTCTGTACGTTGGCCTCGGCTTGTTGTACCGCTGCTTGACCTGCACTTTGACTTGATTGGTAGTTCTCAACACTTAGTCTATAAAGCGGTTGGCCTTTTTGGACCATACGTCCTTGAGGATAGAGAATCTCATCGATAACGCCCGTGACCTGCGGTCTAATATCTGCTACCTCATACGCTGCTGTACGGCCAGAGAATTCATGTACTAAAGGTACCGTTTGGAATTGAACTGGCATCACATTAACAACGGCAGGCGGCATTTGTTGCTGGGCGGCTGCAGCATCTGCTTGGTCTTCTTTTTTATCGCAGCCTGCAATGAATAGGCCGGATACCGCTAAACTAATAGCAATGAAAAGGTGCGAATGTTTCATGTACAAAACCTTAATAGTGGGTCATTACAAGCAAATATTTACTAGCTTGTTACGCAAGAGAATAATGTGTGGTTACAAATTACACGTACTGTAGCAATGAAAAGGCTAGTGCTTGTTTTAAATTTGTAAATATCGTGGTGGCTAATTGTTTATCTACGACAGTTTATAAATAAATAAGTAACTTATAAACCCCTTTAGTAATAATACAACTGTTATATTTAATATACCAAAGGCGTAAGTATTCTATTTTTAGAAGTCACTATGATAGCTTAATACTACATAAGCAAAGGCTTTAGGAGATAAAAACTGTTTTTAAATCAACCGATAAGAGACGATATTTTTTTTGATAAAACGGCTATTATATATTACAGATGTAAAATATAACAATCATTAAATGAGAATTACCCTCTTTTACCCCTTATTGGGTACAAATAATTCAACACAAATTGTACGTGATAGATAGCAGGTAACCTATCCCAAAAAAGGTTAAGAATGGTTAAGAATGAAGATATTCAACAGCCATCATTGATGTTTAAATAACGTCTTTAGAAAGAGAAATACTTATTTAGAAAGTAAAGTATTCAAGATTCAGCCAATTACGGCAATGTAAAAAGTTGAAGTAATAAATGAAGTGACAGTAAGGGAAGTAATAAAACTAAATACTATAAAGTAGAATAAGCTAAAGGGTAAGGTTGTCAGAGAGCAAGGAAAATAAGGTAATGATAAAAAAGTAGGCATAAAAAGAGTAAGCTAAGACTCTATCAAACTATACTTTTCGTTCCATAGCAATTAGTGCTGTGTTAATAAATAATGCTGTGTTAATAGAATACAATTTAATGGCTGAGCTCAAATTAAATAGCATGAAACTGACAATAAAAGAGAGCTTTTATAGGGCTAAAGTATCTTATATGGCCCAAGTACCTTATAGCCAAAATACTTTAACGCTTCATTTAAAATTTAAATAAGAAGTAGGTATTCATCTAAAGTAAGTTGACTCGGTCATTGACACTGCCTATGCCAAGTCAACTAACTGAAACTCAATAGAACAATCTCAATAAACTAAAGCTATTAAGCCAAGCGTGCGCTGGCAAGCTCAGTAAGTTGCCATAATCCTTGGCGATATTGGTTGTCTGGTAGTTGCGATAATGCCTGCTGTGCCAATCGTGTTTCTTCCAAAGCACGTTCACGGCAATATTCTAAGGCACCAGACTCTTGAACCAATTTAATAAGGCCTTGAGCATCATCTACTTTACCGGTTTGAACCGCAATACGTAGTTTATTGTAGTTGGCTTCATCGCTTTGTTTTAATAAACGTAGGGCAACAATAGTTGGTAAAGTAGGCTTTCCTTCTGCCAAATCATCACCCAAGTTTTTACCCATCACTTCACTGTCACCCGTATAGTCTAAAACGTCATCAATGATCTGGAAGGCATTTCCGAAGTGCTGACCAAAGTCACTGAAAGGCTGCATGAATTCGGGTTTGTCTTGTAAGATAGCGACCCCACAGGTAGCCATCATAAATAAACGTGAAGTTTTACCATCAATGATTCTCATATAATCATCTTCAGTAGCCTGAGGGTTATGCTGATGCTGTAACTGTAATACTTCACCTTCAGCAATGTCACAAGTGCCATCTGAAAATAGCTTTAATAGAGGCAAGCTTTGAAATCCTACCAACAGGTTAAATGCACGAGCGATAAGATAGTCACCTACTAAAACAGCAGTAGGGTTGTCCCAAGTAGCATTGGCAGTAGGACGACCGCGACGTAAACCTGACTCATCGATAACATCATCATGTACCAAAGTGGCGGTGTGCAGCATTTCAGTAATAGCAGCAAGGTGCATGGCATCTTCTGATTGCTCATCACGACACAGACGTGAGCACAGTAGCGTAATAAGAGGTCGCATTCTCTTACCACCGGCATTAATAACATGCTGAGAGACACTCATGACTAATTGTACTTTAGAGTTCAAACTGCCAAAGACTTGCTTGTCCATAATGGCAAAATCATCAGCAATAATTTGTTGAATGTCGGCATAGTCCACAAGCGGGGAGGTGTTGGTAATAGAAGATGATGAAGTGTTATTTGATGTGCTCATATTTATGGTCAACTAAAATTAGAATAATGAAGGAGATTATTATAACAATGATTCAATCTACGACAGCCCAATTAAAACAGTTGTCTTATCATTAAACTTAAATCACTGAAGCTAATTAAAAAATTTATGCATTAAAATTATAAAAATAAATAGGGTGTAGTGATTATAGTCACTTTAAAGTATAAATATAGCGTATAAAAAGTCAGATTATAGTATTTACACCACTATGCTTTATATTTTTTTGGTACGGCTGTTTTTAGTACAGTTATTTATTTAGAGATTAGAGAGAAAGGCTGCAAAATTAGCTAATGATATCACTAACTATAAAAAATCCTGTGCTATAAAAACTCATTTCGTATAAAACATTCACTATAAAGAAAAAACATCCACTATTAAAAAGTAGTAGTGGTCATTCTAATACAGTTTAAGGTTTTTAAGAGTTAAACTATCGTTTCAGCATTGTTAAAAATAATGCCACAAATAAAGTATTTGAAACATACCCTTACCTATACACATATAACACTTAACTGCCACTCAATATAAGCTGCCTAATTAACCGTATAGCGCATAATAACATAGGCTTAATTTGCAATCATCTATTGCAATTTAGCCCATAAGTGCGTAAAATTCCGTCTTCATATTCAAAGCTTATGGCAATAACGCAATAACTGATAATAAAAGCTTTCTTTTATTTATTGGGTACTCGGAATTGTTTTAAAGCTATTTTCTGTAACTTTCCCTGTCGTGTACGTAGATCAGGCAAAAGCTGAAGTGTTATTTGAGATACTTTCAGGTATTTGGATAACCACGGCACACGGGTTAAACGGAGTCATAAGATGTACGCAGTTATTAAAAGTGGTGGTAAACAGCATCGTGTAAACGTTGATGAACTACTAAAAGTTGAGCTACTTAAAGCTGAAAAAGGCGAAACCATTAAAATTGAAGATGTATTAATGGTTGTTGATGGCGATGATTATAAAATTGGTCAGCCAGTTGTTGAAGGCGCAAGCGTTGAAGCTGAAGTAGTAGAGCACGGACGTGGTAAGAAAATCCGTATCGTTAAGCACAAGCGTCGTAAGCATTATCATAAAGAGCAAGGTCACCGTCAGTGGTACACGCTTCTTAAAATCAAAGCGATTAATGTTTAATAGCTGGTTTTCCCCTTTACAAGTATGTAGATAGCTTGTTTTTACATTAAACATTTTACAGTGATGGTTTGCTGTTCTAATATTAGCTATCTATATTGTATAAAGTTTTTATAAATTAGTCTCAGTAAGGAGATTTCTCATGGCACATAAAAAAGCCGCAGGTTCAACTCGTAACGGTCGTGACTCTAACCCTAAAATGCTTGGCGTAAAAGTATTTGGTGGTCAAGATGTTGTGGCTGGTAATATCATCGTACGTCAACGTGGTACAGAATTCCACGCAGGCGAAGGCGTAGGCATGGGTCGTGACCATACTCTATTTGCTTTAACTGATGGTGTTGTTAAGTTCGATACTAAAGGTAAATTCAACCGTCGTTACGTTTCTGTTCAAGAAGCCTAATTTACGGACAATCGAATCTTAATCTGTGAATTATGGTTTGATTAACTGAATTTTGGTTATTTGATTCTATATAGATAACCCAAAAAAAGCCCTGATATTTTTATCAGGGCTTTTTTTAATGTTTTTGCACTGTGAAGCGGGATTACACAAATTAGATACGTGTCACAAACTTGCACTTATAACGATTTAAATCATAACATTGTAACAAGCCAGAAGTTTTTTTTGCAATTATCGTCTAGTCACGTAATAAAAGAAATGGCACACTACTCAGCATGTTGGATATAACCAATTTATATTAATAATTATTGTTTTAATATTATTTATTGTTTTAACCCTATAGAGTATTTTTAACGGCTCAAAAGTGTGTCTTTAATAGATACGAGATTTGATAGCTTTGGGCAAGACACTTTTGAAAACGATAAGTACTGTACTTAACCTTTTAAGGATTATGAAATCATGCAAACGCAATTAGAGAATAACAAAACAAAATCAATGATGAAAAAAGTAATGGGCACGGCATTATCAGGGGCACTAATTTTTGGTATGCCAATTATGGCGGTATCACAAGCGGCTCAAGCAGCTACTGCAGCAGATAACTTAACCGCCGCAAAACGTTTAAATACTTTATTAAGCAATACTAAGAGTATGACCGCTAATTTCACCCAAACTACCAAAGGGGCAAATGGGGGCAAAAGTGGTCTAAGTGCGAAAAATGGTACTTTTTCAGGTAATGTTAGCTTACAGCGTCCTAATAATTTCCGTTGGAACATTACTTCTCCCTCTGAGCAATTGATTGTTACTGATGGTAGTGCACTTTGGGTATATGACAAAGATTTAGAGCAAGTTACCCGTCAAAGCACAGATCAGCAAGTGGGTAATACACCTGCCTTATTATTGTCAGGTGATCCAAGTAAAATTGCTAAAAACTTTAAAATCACTCAGCCTAATGCTACTAAGAACTACTATGTTTTATACCCAAAAAACAGCGGCAGTAACTTTAATAGTTTAGCAGTGAGCTTTAATGGTGGTAAACCAGTAATGATGGTATTAAACGATTCGTTAGGCCAAGTCACTTCTATTAAATTTAGTAATGTGAAAACAAATACTAGCATTCCAAGCAGCCAATTTAAATTCACACCACCTAAAGGTGTTGACGTAATTAATCAGTAATTGTTATTTCAGTGTTAGCTTTGTAGTAATGCCTGAGTAGCTGTTTATGTAGTAGTACTTCAGTACCAAGGTTAATATTAAAACTGTGTAGTGGAATGAATAGGGGCCCAAGCTTATGCTTGGGTCTTTTGGGTTTATAATATATTGTAGAAAGTATAATTAATAAGAAGATATGGTAGACTCAATATTCCCAGAGCATAGTTATCTATCTTTTTAATGTATATTTAGCTGATGAGAGTTTTTTGTGGCTCATCGATTAGATTTGAGGATAAAATGACCGTTAAAGCAATAAAATCAGCCCCCAAACGCTCAGAGCAAAAGCGTTCACGTGAGACGAAGTGCAAGATTTTGAATGCCGCATTAACCGAATTTTCCTCTGCAGGATTTGAAGGGGTATCGACTCGGGCAATTGCTCATACTGCAGGGGTTAATCATACTTTGATTACCCATCACTTTGGCACCAAAGAAGACCTTTGGAAGGCGGCAGCTGAAGCTATTTTTGATACCTATACTGAGCAGTCTGAAAAATATTTACAGAGTTTAGGCGATTTAGAGCAGGAGCAGGTAGTACGTGAGTTGCTCAGACATTATATTAATTTTAGTGCAGAGTTTCCTGATTTTCATCGCTTTATGATTCAGGCCAATCGAGGTGATTCAGAGCTACTGAATTGGTTTACTGATCAATATATTAGTCCTTATTCAGATTCTGAGCTTGATCTTCTGAAACAGGCACAGAAGTTGGGGCTTATGCCTGAAGAGGATAGCTTACACATTCGTTATTTGTTTATGGGTGCAGTCACCTCTATTTTCACTTTTGCCCCGCAATTTAAGCGGTTGTCAGGTACGGATCCTTTTTCAAAGGAAGTAGTAGAGCAGCATATTGATTATATCTTTAGAATCTTTGCTAAATAACAAGATAGAAAATGGGTGGTGGTTCAAAAAGTAGGCTGACATTAGACATATCCATGATTGATGTAAAAGAAAGCTAAATCAAAGGCTTTAAAGTGATTTTCCAGCTTTTTAGAAAAGTTACAACTTCGCCTAAATGCTCGCCTTACTCGATGTCTGATAGTGCAATTATTACCTTCAATACCGACCGTGAAAAACTTGCCAATGACTTGGGTAAAGCCCTTAAAACCGGTAACAAAGCTATCCCAGGTATCACTAGCGATTCTAGCACAACTTACGCCTAAGGCTTGCAGTTTAGCTTTAAGCTTTTTGACAGTGTTAAGGTCTCGTTTTCCCCACACATAGGCAACAATTTCACCTGTGTCACGGTGATAGGCATAAATTAGCCATTGTTTGTTGGTCTTCTTGCCTACGAATGTCCAAAGCTCATCGACTTCAAGACAGTCGTATTGCCTTTGCTTGGGGGTTATTTGGTAGTGACACTTTTTTAGGGTGGCCAGTACTTTGCCTTTGCTGATTCTCTCAACGCAAGCGATGTCTTTTATGCCACTGCCTCGAACCATAAGATGGCGTATTTTGCTATCTTTTTGGGAGTGACAGCCTTGGTACGTTAAGGCATGGTCGCCAATAAACTGCCGTTTGCAGTCTTTGCATTTATAGTTTTGTTTACCATAGCTTTTGAAGCCATTTTTCTTTATACTGTCACTTAGACAGGCTGGGCATTTGATGTATAGTGTGATTTGCATTTCACTATTTTATCAATTTCTCAGCCTGTTTTTTTTCAGCCTACTTTTTGAACCACCACCGCCATTTTTTGCAAAAAGAACCAAACCAATCAGAATAAGGGCGATGCCAATAAGCCCTATTGTAGAAGGCATAGCATTACCTAAAAACAGCATGCCACCGAGTAAAGCAAAAATAACCTCGCTGGCCTGAGTCGCATCGACTCCCGCTACTTCGCTTGAGGTTTCAGCCCTTTCCCGTGCATATAAGAAAATACTGGTGGCTATCACTCCTGATAAAAGAGCCACTAATAAGCTATTGGTAATTTGGCTCAAATCTGGTGATTTAGGCTGAATAAAAAGCCCTAAAACCAGCCAAAAAGGAAGGCTGCCGACGGTCATTAACCACACTTTATTAAAAGAGCTACTCAGTAAGTCAGTATCGATAGTCGGTATCCTTGCTATCAATATGGCTAACTTAGATTGAGGCAGGGGTTGTACTTTAGCCTGTGGACCTTCTGTATCGATATAATCATCCATTTCAAGAGACACAATTCTCGGTGAAATCGTGGTCAAGGCTTCGAAGGTGTTAAGCCCTTGATTGTCGCAGTCGGTCTGGCCCACAGAGATTTTCACTCTTTTAGTGTCTACGATTTCTTCTACATTTAATTGTCGAGCATTATAAGATGCTTGCCATACCAGCTGGCTGCCAATGGGAAAACTAAAAGAAGCAATAATGCAGGGCAGGGCGCCGTATAGCAAGACAGTCGATAATGGGATATCAGTCATTAAGTTATTAGAAGAAGCACCTATAGCTTCACTGACATTCACTAGAATGACACCGAGAAGTACCAAAATGGCATAAAGCACGAATTTTTTATCAAACCGGTGACCAAAGGCTATTAATACTATTAAGCTTGCCACCACAGTAAACATAAAAGTGGCGGCAACTACCCAGCCACTGACATGATCTGCAGCGTAGCAGAGACCAGCATAAAAAATACCAAAGCCAATACTGCCAGTTACTGTCCAAAACCCCCAATGCTCTTTAAAAATAACCCAAAGTTGTTCAATACGCTTGCCGCCATTTTGTAGGGCAATGACTACAGTAAGGATAATAAGCGTGAATAAGTAACGCAGGCTTGCTGACCAAAACCAATGCCCCCCTGAGTTGCTCATCAGTTCATTTAAAATATAAGTTGAGCTAAAAAAAGCACTGGCAATTAAGGTAATTAAAATCAGCCTGACCATGGGGAGCTCCTTCTAGTTCGGCTGTGTGCATTCATTTTGATTATAAATGTCGATTAATAGACTTTAGTCAATAAGGATTAACAGCAGATTATTAGCAATATCAAGTTAAAAACATTTATTTAGCCGTATATTATTAGCATTATTAGACCATCAATCAATAGAAAGGACGCTTAAAAATAAGCGTCCCACTGAGTCTAATTATCGGGCTAAACTAAAATACTATTTACCTTTGGCATCTGCCCAGATTATTTTATGCAATTGTAGCTGTAATCTAACGGGGATAGCATCTTCCAAAATCCATTCTGCCAATTCACGAGCTAAATTTGGTACCTCAACCGCTGAATCTTTGTTGTCATGGACATTGAACATGGGAGAAAACCAGACAGTACCTACTTTTTGATCCAACTTATAATCAATGAGTTGTTGTTTTGACCATTCATAATCACTGCGGTTCATAATCACAAATTTTAGCTGATCATGCTGGGTCAGGTAGTCAAGATTTGACCATAAGTTTTTATCTGATTCCCCGCTACTTGGCGTTTTAACATCCATTACCTTACTGACAGCTTCTGGAACGTCGGCCACTGATAGAGCACCTGCTGTCTCTAGAGATATCTCATAACCTGCTTCAAGTAGCCTGTTAATAAGTGCTATGCAGTTAGGCTGTGCTAAAGGTTCACCGCCGGTTATGCAAACTCGTTTACAAGGATATTGAGCAATATCTGCCATTATGGCCTCTAAAGACAGGCGTTCTCCGCCTGTAAAAGAGTAGGTGGTATCACAGTAAACACAGCGTAATGGACAGCCAGTCAAGCGAACGAAAACAGTAGGTAATCCCGAAGTTAAGGCTTCACCTTGTAGTGAATAGAAAATCTCAGTCATACGCAAGCCGGCTTCAGGATCCGTAACAGGAATAGATTGGCTACGTAAGGGTGTGGCTTGAGTCATGAATATGAACCTTTGTAAGTAAGCTAAATATGAGGGTTATATAGGGGTGATGATATAAAGAATAAAGGTGCTTAGAATGACTCTAAGCACCTTACTTTTTTAGACTAAATTAGTGTTATAAAAAAACTATTCTAAATTAAGCTAGACGCAGTAACTCGTTAATGCTAGTTTTGGAGCGAGTTTGGGCATCCACTTTCTTAACGATAACGGCACAATATAAGCTATGTGACCCATCTTTTGAAGGTAGGTTGCCAGAAACCACTACTGAGCCCGCTGGGACACGTCCATAATGGATTTCGCCAGTTTCACGGTCATAAATCTTGGTAGACTGACCGATATAAACACCCATCGAAATAACTGAACCTTCTTCAACGATAACGCCTTCCACAATCTCAGAACGAGCACCGATGAAGCAGTTGTCTTCAATAATAGTCGGATTGGCTTGTAGCGGCTCTAATACCCCACCGATACCTACGCCACCTGATAGATGAACATTTTTACCAATTTGAGCACATGAGCCAACTGTTGCCCAAGTATCTACCATGGTTCCTTCATCAATGTAAGCACCGATATTGGTATAGCTTGGCATCAATACCACGCCTTTAGCAATAAAAGAACCACGACGGGCAACGGCAGGAGGTACCACACGTACACCAGATTCAATAAACTGCTGCTCAGTCCAATCTGCAAATTTAGTCGGCACTTTGTCATAGAACTGTAGGTGTTCACAGCTAGGCATTTGATAATTATCATTCATACGAAAAGACAGTAACACCGCTTTTTTGGCCCACTGGTTAACTACCCATTCGCCGTCTTTTTTCTCAGCAACACGTAGGCTACCATTGTCTAATTGTTCTAAAACGTCATTGACCGCATCTTTTACATCTTGAGGCATAGTCTTTGGACTATATTCAGCACGTTTTTCAAAAGCTTGTTCGATAATCTGTTCTAATGACATATGTTTATCCATAATAAATTTAAGTGACAATGAACCCATGATAATGACAGGCTTACACGCTCTATATTGTCTCTAATTTCAGGTCATTTAGCAAACTAAGTCTGCATAAAATTAAGGGGACAGATCTGAGTTATGGACGTGCCAATATCAAATCTGTCCCAATTTTTAAACCTGTTTGTTGAGTAGAATCAGTAGGTAATTAAGCTGACTTTTCCAATTGACCTTCAAGCCAATTTAAAAGGTCCTGATAGACTTTTTTATTTTCAACTTCATGTAATGGCTCATGACGCATTGAAGGGTATAGTTGCTTTTCGACATGCTTAAAGCCCTGCTTTTTCAAGCGTTTGGTTACTTTGGGTATGGCTTTACCCATATAGCCTACTGGATCGTTTTTCCCACTCATAAACAACATAGGGAAGTCATGCTCGATGGTTTCTGCCCAGTCTTTAGCCAAACCGCCTTCCATCAATTTTAATAGGGTCCAATAACCATTGTTGGTAAAATCAAAACCACATAAAGGGTCTTTTTCATACTCAGCAATGGCCTCTGGATTATTACATAGCCAAGCATGATCAGAGTCCATTTCTTTATCTTTTAATTGAGCATTAAACATGATGTTCATGGCACTAGATATAACAGAGTTATGACGTTTAGGCTGTACTTTATTAAGTATCTCCATAACCGGCATCATAGGTTTAAGCAGAGGATTATAATCACTGCTACCCATGATGATAGCACCCTCAAATTGATCGCTATGAACTTGCAGTACATTTCTTACTACAAATGAGCCCATCGAGTGACCCATTATGAAGTGCGGTACGTCAGGATGTTTTGCTTTTAGCTGGTCTGCCATTATCACTACGTCTTTTAACAGCTTTTGCACAGGATGCGACTTGGCGAAATAGCCGAGTTCTTCAGCATTACTGATGGTGCGACCATGACCCAATTGATCGTAAGTAAGTACCGCAATATCATGCTCAGTTAAAAATTCCGCAAATTGATGATAGCGTCCGCTGTGCTCAGTCATACCGTGCACAATTAGCAAAGTGGCTTTGGCGTCATTTTTTGGCTCGTAAAAAGTGTGATGTAAGGTATGAATTTTATCCGAAGAAAGAATGGTCTTAGCCATGAAACAGTCCTTGAAACAATGAAAAATAATATGGTTAACGGCTTAAATAGAACCAACAGTTAAAATAGAAGTAATTTAAGTAGACATAGTATAAATAGTCAGTCAAGTAACGGGTTAAGTTCTTATCTAAACAATCATTTAAAGAATAATGAGTTTTAAAAGTCTAACTATCTCAATACATAGGCTTTATTTAGAATTATTAATTTAGAGTTTTTATAAGTTGAACCATTAAGATCTTTAATTATGAAGTGTCTTGAGCCTTTAGATTATAGCGAACTTTAAAACAGGAATTACCCATAGTTACATTTAAATTCAAATATGGACTATTAGATTACCTTAGCAGTTAAAAATTATAACAATAGCAATGACATAGAATATTATAAAGCTAAGTAGGGAATAATCGGCAAGCCAAACTATTGAGTTTGATAGTTAGAATGAGTAACTGCTTAATATAGTCAAAGAACGAATAAAGTGGGACACTAAAACTTATGGCATATTCAAAAGACTACCGACAAATGATTCTTAGCAAACTTGACGAAGGCTACAGCTTTCGAGAGTTAGCCGAAGAGTATCAAATTAGCCCAACCAGTATACAAAACTGGAAGAAACGGCTTGAGCGAAAACAATGCAAACGAATCCCCAGTAAGATAGACAACGATGCCCTTATAGCAGATGTCAAAGCCTATCCTGATGACTATCATTATGAACGAGCAAGGCGATTTAACTGTAGCGACAGAGGCATAGGAAAAGCTCTCAAGCGTCTCGGCATTACTCAAAAAAAAGACACTAAATCACCCTAAAGCAGATGACGATCTAAGGCGTCTATTTCTTGAACAACTGTCTGAGTTTGAAGAAAGCGATAGAGCTATTATTTATTTAGACGAAAGTGGTTTTAAGTCTCATGAGAACCGACCACACGGCTATTCCTATAAAGGCAAACCGTGCTTTGGCAGTTATAACTGGCAACTAAAGAATCAAACCAATGCTATCGGTGCTATTCACAATAATCAACTATTCGCCATTGGCCTTTATGATTGTAATGTCAATGCCGACGTCTTCTATAGCTGGGTGACACAATTGCTACTGCCAAACCTACCTAAGAACAGCGTTGTTGTTAAGGACAACGCCACCTTCCATAAAAGACTTGATTTTCAAGAGCTTATTAATGATGCAGGACACTGTATTTTATGGCTACCACCTTATAGCCCAGATTTAAATCCCATCGAAAAAGCCTGGGCTTGGATCAAGCGTAAACGTAAAGACTGGCGTCTGCAGTGTATCGATACTTTGTTCTTTTATTTTCTTTGGCTTTGTGACAGTTTATAAGTTCTTTCACTATAGTATTGTCCAGAATAATACAATCGTCTGATAAATATATTTGTCTAAATATATATAGCCGTCTAATATGGACTCGTCTAGACAGTCAATAAATAAAAAAGGAGACCTATCTAAATAGGTCTCCTTTTTTGTCTTAAAACACATTATAGGCTAAAGATAGTTACTAACAGCCTAACTTCTTGCCTTCTGCTTCGGCAGCCAACGCTTTCTTACTGCGAACAGGAGCAGGGCAGTCTTCCCCATAGAATTGACGGTCTGCAAAATAGCTTGAGCGAACCATAGGGCCGGCCCAAATACTGAAGAAACCAATCTTTTTGCCATAATCCATATAACGTTGAAACTCATCTGGATGGACATAACGATCAACGGGGGCATGGTTTTTACTGGGCTGTAAATACTGACCGATGGTAATCATATCCACATCATGGGCTTTTAAATCATCTAATAAGGCGTAAACTTCTTCTTCCGTTTCGCCTAAACCCACCATAAAGCCGCACTTAGTAGCAATGTCAGGACGACGAGCTTTGTACTGTTTAAGCAAGTCTAGTGAATGCTGATAGTCTGAACCTGGACGGAAAGCTTTATATAAGCGAGGCACCGTCTCAATGTTATGGTTAAATACGTCAGGCGCAGTTTCAGTCAGTAAGTCCAACGCCACTTCCATACGGCCACGGAAGTCGGGCACTAAGATTTCAATTAGGCAATTTGGGCTCAATGCTTTTGATTCATTGATCACATCAACAAAATGTTGAGCACCGCCATCTTTTAGATCATCACGGTCTACCGAAGTAATCACCGCATATTTGAGACCAAGACCTTGAATAGTCTCTGCTGTATGACGTGGTTCATCCTTATCAAGCTCATTAGGACGACCATGTGCTACGTCGCAGAACGGGCAGCGACGGGTACAAATATCACCCATAATCATGAAGGTTGCGGTACCATCACCAAAGCACTGAGGTAGATTAGGGCAGGCCGCTTCTTCACAAACGGTATAAAGCTTCTGTTTACGAAGGGTCTTTTTGATACGGTCTACTTCAGCAGGAGACGACATTTTAACCCGAATCCAATCCGGCTTCTTAGGGGCTTCAATCGTTGGAATCACTTTAATTGGGATACGAGCGACTTTGTCATAGCCGCGTAGTTTTTCACCTTTCACCGCTTTTTTGGGTTTAGGTTGCGCTTCCGGTACGAAGGTTTGTACTGTAGTTGTCATAATCAGCTTCTGTCCTAACCCTTGATAGTATTAGGGTTTATTAATTGTTCAAAGTATAAAAATGAATGCATTTATTATATCAGATATTAGGCTATAGGCGGATAATTCAACCCATTAACTTAACCCAAATGAATGGGCTCTAAATTAATTGAAACGAAAAAAGCCGAGCCTAAACTGATTAAGACAACCGTATCCTTGTCAAAACTTTTATAAATTTAAGGTTGTTGTAAATCTATACCTAAATCTGTTAAAGCCTCTATCGCCGCACGGAATGCGTCTTGGGTAGCTGGAGCACCGCAGTAAGGCAAGCTATGCATCAACACTTCACGAATCTCTTCCACAGTTGCACCGTTATTAATGGCACCTCTCACATGCCCTTTTAATTCATTAGGACTTTTTTGAGCAATTAAAAAAGCCAAGGTAATTAAGGAGCGATATTTACGAGGCAATATTTCTTCATCTTGCCAAGTACTGCCCCACGCATGTTCAATAATCCAATCTTGTAAAGGCTGAGTAAACGGTGTCGCAGAATCAAGAGAGCGCTTAACATGAGCTTCTCCCATCACTTCAGTACGTACTTTTAATCCATTTTGATAAGTATCAGTTTTAGGGTCTGCCATAATAATTTTCCTTACAAATAACGTGTTGGTAGAGAATGAACGGAATGAAGATGAGAACTAATTAAAATTTAGTAGAGTAGAGACATCCATAATAATTTTAATAAAATGAACGCTGTTAATTTATTGTATTGACATTTTTAAACTGACTTTGTTGTCCTGAAATATTTGCCGTACTGAAATAATTGCATTCAAATCATTGTACTTAAATTATGGTACTTAAATTATAGTACTTGGCTTATTGAACAATCATAGCCATTTTTAAGGAAACTTCTAAGCTTAATCTAGTACCATCATAAAATATTACTATAAGCCTTTGAGTTATAGTTTGTATTTCCTAAATAAATGTTCGATATGGCCTTAAAAAACATAGGGTTTACAGTTTGGTGATTAACTTTTTGAGCATTTTAGGCTATATTAGTGACCAGAGTTAAACCCACCTGCAAGGTACTGGAAGCCACCACAAAATCTGACTGTTATTATCCAGTTAGGACGGTAATTTACCCTCGTGGCAGCTACCTAACCTGCGTAAAATAATGAAAGAGGACGCTTATTGTGTTAGACGCATATCGTAAACATGTCGAAGAACGTGCCCAACTTGGTACAGTACCCCTACCACTATCTGAGCACCAGACTGCTGATTTGGTTGAATTATTAAAAAATCCACCAGCAGGTGAAGAAGAGTTCTTAATGGACTTATTGGTTAACCGTGTACCAGCAGGTGTTGACCAAGCAGCTTACGTGAAAGCCGCTTTCTTAGCTGCTATCGTAAAAGGCGAAGCAGTATCACCACTTATCGATAAGAAAAAAGCAGTCGATATCCTAGGTACTATGCAAGGTGGTTATAACGTATTACCTTTAGTAGAAGCGTTAGATGATGCTGAAGTAGCTGAAAACGCAGCAGCAGCACTGAAAAAGACCCTATTAGTATTCGACGCATTCAATGACGTTACTGAAAAAGCAGAAGCGGGTAACGAGAAAGCGAAAGAAGTAGTTCAGTCATGGGCTGATGCAGAATGGTTCTTACAGCGCCCAGAAGTACCACAAAAATCAACTTATACTGCGTTCAAAGTAACGGGCGAGACCAACACAGACGACCTATCTCCAGCACAAGACGCATGGAGCCGTCCAGACATCCCATTACATTCATTAGCTATGCACAAAAACTCTCGTGATGGCATCCAAGCTGACGAAGAGGGCGTACGTGGCCCAATGAAGCAAATCGAAGCACTAAAAGAAAAAGGCTTCCCTTTAGCCTATGTTGGTGACGTAGTAGGTACTGGCTCTAGCCGTAAGTCAGCGACTAACTCTGTACTTTGGTTAATGGGCGACGATATTCCTAACGTACCTAACAAACGTGGCGGTGGTCTAGTATTAGGTGGCAAAATCGCTCCTATCTTCTATAACACTATGGAAGATTCAGGTGCGCTACCAATTGAAGATGTAAAAGTAGATAACATTGAAATGGGTGATGTATTTGATATCTACCCATACGAAGGCAAAATCACTAAGCATGATTCTGACGAAGTTCTATCTACCTTCAAATTAAACTCAGCAACTCTTCTTGATGAAGTACGTGCTGGTGGTCGTATTCCATTAATCGTTGGTCGTGCTTTAACCAATCGTGCTCGTGATTACTTAGGTCTAGAGCATTCAGACGTATTTGCTAAGCCAGAACAACCAGCATCTTCAGACAAAGGCTATACGTTAGCTCAGAAGATGGTTGGTAAAGCTTGTGGTATGGAAGGCGTACGTCCAGGTATGTACTGTGAACCTAAGATGACTACTGTTGGTTCTCAAGATACCACTGGTCCTATGACTCGTGACGAACTTAAAGATTTGGCTTGTCTTGGTTTCCAAGCTGACCTAGTGATGCAGTCTTTCTGTCACACTGCTGCTTATCCAAAGCCAGTTGACGTTGAAACTCAGCACACACTACCTGACTTTATCATGAACCGTGGCGGTGTAAGCTTACGTCCAGGTGATGGTATTATCCACAGCTGGTTAAACCGTATGCTTCTTCCAGATACTGTTGGTACTGGTGGTGACTCGCACACTCGTTTCCCAATGGGTATTTCATTCCCAGCAGGTTCTGGTCTGGTTGCTTTTGCCGCAGCGACTGGTGTTATGCCACTAGATATGCCTGAATCTGTACGTGTTCGTTTCGTAGGTGAGCGTCAGCCTGGTATCACTCTACGTGACCTAGTACACGCTATCCCATTACAAGCGATCAAAGAAGGTTACTTAACTGTTGATAAGAAAGGTAAAATCAACGAGTTTAACGGCCGTATCTTAGAAATTGAAGGTCTAGAAGACTTAACAGTTGAGCAAGCGTTCGAATTATCAGACGCGTCAGCTGAGCGTAGTGCTGCCGGTTGTACCATCACTCTATCTGAAGAGTCTGTGACTGAGTACTTAAACTCAAACATCACACTTCTTAAATGGATGATCTCTGAAGGTTATGGCGATGCTCGTACTCTAAGCCGTCGTATCGAAGCTATGCAAGAGTGGTTGAAAAACCCAAGCTTGATGCGTGCTGACGAAGATGCAGAATACGCCATTGACATGACTATCGATATGAGTCAAATCAACGAGCCAGTATTGTGCTGCCCGAACGACCCAGATGACGCCAAAACTTTATCTGATGTAGCGGGTGATAAGATTGATGAAGTATTCATCGGTTCTTGTATGACTAACATCGGTCACTTCCGTGCCGCTGGTAAATTATTACAAGAAGTACCTGCCGGTAGCTTGAAAACTCGTCTATGGATTGCACCACCAACTAAGATGGATGCTCGCCAGTTGATGGAAGAAGGCTACTACAACGTATACGCACAAGCGGGCGCACGTACTGAAATGCCAGGTTGTTCACTATGTATGGGTAACCAAGCACGTATTGCTCCAGGCTCTACTGCGGTATCTACCTCTACCCGTAACTTCCCTAACCGTCTAGGTCAAGGTGCTAACGTATATCTAGCTTCAGCTGAATTAGCTGCTGTTGCTGCTGTACTTGGTAAGCTACCTACTAACGAAGAATATCAGCAGTATGCTGGCATGCTAAACAGCATGGGTGAAGAAGTATACCGTTACATGAACTTCGATCAGATGGAAACTTACTCTGAAGAAGCAGATAAAATTAACGTTGCTCAATTGTCTTAATTTCGATAGTTGAACGCTTAATTTAAGCGGTCAAAAAGACCCTCGTATTTTAGAATACGGGGGTCTTTTTTGTGGCTAAAATAAGCACTGAAGATTAGGTATAATAGGAATACAGGCGGAAACCGTGGCACTGTCTTTGTAAACTCATCAAAATTTCGGGACGGACCGATACTTTAAGTGCGCACAATAGGTGTGCTTTGGGGTTGTTGTTGATCACTTTATCACCGCTGAAACGCCGTTTAATCTATGTGGTTGTTTTTGAAGGCATTGCTATTATTCTATCGACTTTTATATTAATGTGGCTAAGTGGTAGTGATGCTTTGCAGTCTTTGCCCGTCGCCGTTATGGTGTCATTGGCTGCAGTCATCTGGAACTTTATTTATAACACTGGCTTTGAAGCTTGGGAACGCCATAAAAAGATTGAAGAACGTACGGTCTTGATACGCAGTGCTCATGCTATAGGATTCGAGGGCGGTCTAGTATTGATCTGCTTGCCACTGTATATGCTATGGTATGGAGTAGGTGTGTATGAAGCATTTATGATGGAGGTAGCATTGCTACTTTTCTTCTTGGTATATACCTTTGTCTTTACTTTGATATTTGATAAGATTTTTACTTTGCCGCAGCACTATCAATGAGTCATGGAATTAAAATCTAATTATTAGTTCTCTGCACACGACAAAAAAACAAAAAAGTCTGTTAAAGCAAAGGCATAATAGTAATTTTCAAGACGAATCAGACCATGCCAAACTTTAACAGACTTAGTGAAACTTTAACCCAAAACCTGAGTATGAACAAGGCAAGAATCACATGTTTGAGCCTAATGATAATAGCCCTGATTACTGCTCAAAGCAGTAATCTTAAAAAAATAGCAAGACACCTTCCTAAGGGTGGTAAAACCGACAGTCACTATCGCAGACTACAGCGATTTTTTGCCGAAGCGAGGACAGACTACGATCAACTGGCTTTAATGATATATCGACTATTTAGGCTAGGCAAAGTCACCTTAACCATTGACCGTACCAACTGGAAATGGGGTAAAAGTAACCTCAACATCTTTATGCTAGGGGTGGTATATAAAGGGATAGCCATCCCCTTATACTGGCAAATGCTAGATAAGCGAGGTAATACAAACCATCTTGAACGCTGTGAACTTATTGAGCGGTTTATCAAACAATTTGGCAAAGATAACCTTGAGATGATAGTAGCGGACAGAGAGTTTGTTGGCGAAAAATGGTTTAACTGGCTCACCAATAATCACATACCCTTTGCCATACGGATTAAGAAGAACAGTAAAGTTAAGAATCATCATGGCAAGTTGGTACAGATTAAAGAATTATTTCGCCATGTTAGCCATCAAGAAACATATCGACATGGGCGAATACTGACTGTCGATGGTTGTTTGGTTCGAGTATTTGCCAAGCGTGATAAAGACTATGATTTAGTGATTGTGGCAACCAATCAACTAGAAACAGTGGATGCGATGACAAGCTATGCTAAGCGTTGGGAAATTGAGACTTTATTTGCTTGTCTAAAGGGGCGTGGCTTTAATCTTGAAGATACCCACTTAACCCATCTTGATCGGGTCAGTAAATTAGTCGCAGTGAACGCCTTAGCATTTTGTTGGGCTTATCATGTCGGTATTTATAAAGACAAAGATAAGCCGTTAAAACGCAAGTTAAAGTCAAACGCTCGACCTCAAGCCAGTTTGTTTGCGCTTGGCCTGGATTTATTGATCGAAGGTCTTCGCTTGGTGTTTTTTAACAATGATAAGACTGTATTTCGACAGTTAGTTAGCTTTTTAACCCCTAAACCTATGAAAATCGGGTGGGGATGATTTTTTTGTCGTGTGCAGAGAAAAAAACATAGTCTTTCTGGTAGGGCTGAAGACCAAGTTAATGATATTGAAACAACAATTAAAGATAAAAACAAAGTTATTGAAGAATTAGAAGATTTAAATGCTAGTTTAAATAAACAGGTTAAGCTTAAAGAAGATAAGGTGGTCGAATATAACAGAATGATCGATCAGTCAGCGCCGCAAGTGTCTAATTTTAACAGGGACGAACTAGTTAAAGAAAAAAACTCATTGCAAGATAAGATTTCTAATCTAGAGAATGAGTTCAATGTTTTAGGTGAAGTAATACCTTTAGTAATCCTCTCAGGTAAGTTGCACGAAGTAAAAGAGCATTTAATTGCGCAGGATGAGAACGAGCTTATCGAGATTACTGCATCTACAAATATGAAAAAAATTGATAGTTTTATAGAGGCTCTTTTCAATGAACCACCACAGCCAGAAGGTTCAACGTTATCATTCAAAGACAAAGTGTTTTTTTATGATAAAGCTAGGCACTTAGGACAAGAGATTTTTGGTGATGTAAAGTTAAATACTTCTATAAACTTTGAGCATGATTTTACCAACGCTGATAGAAAGTTAATAGATGATGCACTATCTGTTATAAATTTATATAGTGAAAAAACTTTAGAAAATATCTTGATTCAGTTAAATACCTTTGAAAATAGAGTTTCAGAAATTAACTCAATATTAAGTAGGATTGATGCAGATCAAGTAGATGAGTATATATCTGAACTTATCAATAAACGTCAGCGATTAGAACAAGAAATTAAAGATACTATTTTAAAGATAGGAAGTAATACAGAAAGTATTAACCGAGAGACCTTTGAGCTTGATAGAAAGGAAAAACAACGAGATAATCTTTTAAAAAGGATCGAAGTATCAAATGAGAATCAAGTAAAAATAGATAAAGCAGAAAAATTTATAGATGTTTTGAAAGAATTTATTAATAGTCAAAAGCAATCTAAAAAATCACGTCTTGAAAGTAGTATTTTGAAAGAGTTACAGAAACTTATGCACAAACTAAACACCTCTAATAATAGCTTTATAAGTGAGGTGTTAGTTACTATCTTGCCCGATGGTCATGGTATGAAAGTGTTCTTATATGATGATAATGATGAAGAGTTGAAAAAAGAGTCATTATCACAAGGTGAAAAGCAATTATATGTTTCAAGCTTGATTAAAGCGATCTTGAAAGAATCAATATATCCTCTACCAATATTTATTGACACACCTCTTGGTCGTTTGGATGATGAGCATATTTCTAATATATTAGAGCACTATTATCCTACCTTATCCGATCAAGTTGTTCTCCTCTCTACGAATAACGAGATTACCCCCGCTCGCTACCATAATATAGAACAATTTGTCGCAAAATCTTACTTAATTGAACATGATGGTGGGAATTCGAAGTTTATAGAAGGTTATTTTAAAGGGGTTAAGAATGATTAGGTTTAAGCTGAGTCAAAGAACAACTGAGCATCTTGAAAAACTTACTAAACTGTATGATTTTAAATATGAAACAGTGACTATGAGGATTGCATTTGCTATCAGCTTAGCAAATGACAAAAGGTTTTCGGATGAAGAGCAGGATAATGGCAAAGATGGAAAAGAATTTTCTCCAACAAGTAACGTATTTGGTCGTTATATAAATGATGAAGATAATGAGTCTATATATTATGCTGTATTATGTCAGCATTACGATAGAGCGTTAACAAATACAGATTTTACTCGTTTATATAAATTACATTTATCTGATGGGCTTCAGTATTGGTCAGATCAACTGAGATTAACTGATACAATTTCAGGTGGGCATGTGAAGTATCTAGCAAAGATATTTAATAAAGGTTTGGCACTTAAACCAAATGCTGTCAATACCGCTTCAAGCAAGCCAAAAATTGATATTCCAGAATATAAAGCGCTGTTAAAGTTTAATCTAGGTGAATATAAAGATGGTAGTAAGGTTGAAATTAGATTAAATGACTTAAGAGAGTTTGATAATAGAAATATGGCTATAGCAGGCATGGCTGGTTCAGGTAAAACACAGCTAATAAAAGATGTGCTATATCAAATTTCACAAAATACGAACCATGAATTGAAGTTTACTTTTTTCGATTATAAAGGTGAAGGTGACTCAAAGTCTTTAACTACTTTCTTAGATTCAACTAATTGCAAGTTTGTTGACATAATCAATGATGGTGGCATAGACTTCAATCCCTTATCAGCAATTCAAACTGAACCCAATCAAAGAACTTTTAGCATCAAATCTTTCGTTGAGACAATTGCTACTTTTACACCTGATATAGGTGTTAATCAGAAAAGTATATTAGCTGATGTTCTTAATGGTTTAATTGATAAGCTAGGAGATAGAATACCTACAGTCAGTGAATTATTCGAGTCTTTGAAAGAGTATTATAAGAAAAACAATAAAAAGCCAGATAGCCTATTTGCAGGTATCGATAATTTAAGTAGTAATTTATTTAATTGTAGCCACTCAGAAAGCGTGCTTTTGAATGAAAGCATCTATTTAAATTTACCCCCTATGCTTTCTGATAGTTTAAGACAATTAATAGTATTTTTAATATTGAGATATATAGTAACTTATTATAGTTCTACAAATGACTGTATTCCAGAGGACAATATATTTCCTTTGCGACATGTTGTAGTTATAGATGAGGCGCATATTTATCTTAAAAATAGGAGTGCTAGTACTGCTTTAGAGGAAATGTTGAGGCTGCTTCGATCCAAAGGAGTAGTAATTATAATGCTTTCTCAAGGTGCTGAAGATTATAAAACTAAGAACTTCGATTTTGTGTCTCAAGTTAAGATTCCTATATGTTTGAATATTCAAAACAAGGATTACAGAACAATAGAGCATTTCTTAGGTACTCCTAAGAGTAGTATGCAGATGCAAGAAGCCATTGATCAGTTAGCTCCAGGAAAAGGAATTATAAATTTAAACGAGCCCACCTCTTTTAAATTAGCACAATGGTGGCAGACTGAGCAGTTACTACGCTAGAATAAGCAGTTGGTAACTTTAGTTTCGAAGCTAAAATTTTTAACGTAGAAAAAAGGGTTGTCATCATTAATGGCAACCCTTTTGTTTAAAACGTAAGCATCCGACCATCCCATCTTTTTTTCTATTAAAAAATGCGAGATAGTGTCCACGAACAAATAATCGTGGACACTAACATGACAACACAACCCCCTAATAAGCCCAAACGCAGAACTTACAGCGGCGAGTTTAAAGCACTTTTAGTAAAAGAAGCGACAGACTCAGGTCGATCAATTGCCAGCATTGCCCGAGAGCATGGCATTAACCAAAACCTTCTACATAACTGGAAACGCCAGTATCAGCGCACGCAGACTCAAGCTGACACATTACCTGGTGCTATAAACAGTCCTCATGATCCAAACCCGCACTTTATTCCAATTCATCTTGAGCCTGGAATCACGCATCTAGGCTCAGCCTCCGTCATAAAGAACATCAAACTGCAAATCACAGCTCGAGCATCTGGGGCGATAAGCCTCAACATTAGCCAAATAGACACTCAAAGTTTGATTGACCTACTACGAGGACTGCAATGATACCCATCACTCACATCTGGCTATCCACCGCACCTATGGACATGCGATGTGGTAGTGGCAAACTACTGGCCCACATCATCACCGAACACCAAAGCATTCGCCCTCACTGTGCCTACCTGTTTTACAACAAAGCAGGCACACGCCTAAAAGTATTCATTCATGATGGGCTTGGCGTATGGCTTTGTAGCCGTCAGCTCGATGACAATAAATTTCATGGCTTAACCAAACAGCTTACCACCACTCAAACTGGCATCAGCATCAACCGTGAACAATTTAATGCCTTAATCAGTGGACTGCCTTGGCGTAACATGGGCAAAGATAAATTAACCCCCATCCTATAAATAGCAGATGACAGGCAAATAAAACTCTGGCAACATATCGCCATGACTGTTGCCAACTTATCCGACTTATCAAAAGACCCCACTTACGCCGAGCTTCTGGTGAAAATCCACCTGCTTGAACAGCGTAATGAGCACCTGCAGCAACAAATTGATCAAACAAATACAAGTCACGATCAACTACAGCAGCTTTTTAACCAAGTGGTTGAAGAAAACCACAAGCTGTATGAACAAGTGCTTGAACTCATCGAAAAACAAAAGCGGCTTATTCACCGGCTCTATGGACAAAAAAGCGAAGGCATCACTGACAGACAAACCCACTTAAACTATGAGGCGGCGCAAGAGGACTTAGCGCAGCTTGAACAAATCCGAGATGAATACCTTAGCGGCTTAAGCCAAGATGAGCTTGCCAAGCTGCCTGCTATTGAACTTACTCAGGCAGAAACCCTCATTGATCAGGGTGAGCTTAAAGCCGTCAAAGAGAGCACAGATGAGCTGCCAGCTTCAGCTACTGATCAGCCTAAAAAAACAAAGCGTGCTAAATACACAGTGATTCCTGACAACCTTGAGGTGAAAACCCAGGTTCATGAACCACTTACCACCGTCTGTGACTGCGGCTGTCAAATGAAGCGAATTGGGGAGGATAAACAAGACAAACTTGGCATTATCCCTAAGCAGTTTTATATTGAGCGTCACATCTACCCTAAATGGGTATGCCGTGAGTGTGACATCATTCATCAAGCGGCTACCCCCAAGCAGATTATTAACAAAAGCATCGCCACCCCAGAGCTGCTTGCACACATCCTTATTAGCAAATATGCAGACCATCAGCCGCTATATCGGCAGAATATTATCTATCAGCGAAGTGGGGTAAATATCCCCGATGCTACTATGGCAGATTGGGTAGGACGCTGCGGCGTCGCCCTTGAGCCTTTAGTCAGTCGCTTGCATGAACTATTACTGTCTGAGCCTATCTTACATGCCGATGAAACCCCGGTATCTATCATGAAGAACCATGTAAAGGTAGGTGGTAAATCATTAAAAAAAGGCTATGTCTGGGCGTATCTTACGCCACAGCACAACTCATTAAAAGCGGTGGTCTATGACTTTGCCGAAAGTCGTCGTAATGAGCACCCTAAAGCCTTTTTAGATAAGTGGCGCGGTAAGCTGGTTTGCGATGATTACAGCGGGTATAAGTTCTTATTTCATCAAGGTGTGACTGAAATCGGTTGTCTGGCTCATGCACGGCGTAAGTTTCATGAACTGCATGTCACTGGGCAAAGTATCGTGAGCATTGAGGCATTAACGTTATTTAGGCAGTTGTATGCTGTTGAACGTGAGATTGATGAGCGATTTGAAAAAAATACACCTCCAATACCAAGAGATCCCCAAATAGTTCGGCAAATCAGGCAAGAAAAAGCCAAACCGATTGCCGATAAGCTGC
This sequence comes from Psychrobacter sanguinis, assembly GCF_020736705.1. NCBI lineage: Bacteria > Pseudomonadati > Pseudomonadota > Gammaproteobacteria > Moraxellales > Moraxellaceae > Psychrobacter > Psychrobacter sanguinis. Next base: position 3,025,425 of record NZ_CP085990.1, on the reverse strand, counting down.
ACCAATGGTTACAAGAAAAAAGGCAGTTAACCACTAAAAATGCCAGTATTAGTAAGGCGATGGATTATTGCCTGAAACGTTGGCAGGCGCTGACTCAGTATCTAGATGATGGCAGGCTGCCGATTGATAATAATTGGGCGGAGAATCAGATGCGTCCGTGGGCACTTGGGCGTAAAAACTGGTTGTTTGCCGGTTCGCTGCGAAGTGGGCAGCGGGCTGCGAATATTATGTCAATCATTCAGTCAGCTCGCTTAAATGGTTTGGATGTGTCTGCTTATTTGACAGACGTGCTAAGACGCCTGCCTACTCAAGAGGATCTGGATGAGTTGTTACCTCATCGCTGGGTGCCACCGCAATAGGGGGTGGTCGGATGCTTACGAATTACTTATTATAAACCGGCTTACGCTTTTCGATAAAAGCGGTAATGCCTTCAATAAAGTCATCAGTCTTAGCCAATCTGGCTTGCTGATGTACTTCCATATCCAATGCTTCATTAAGTCCCATATAAGCATGTGTATTTATCAAATGCTTCATGGTAGCCAAGGCAGTACTAGGTAACTGACATAAGCGATTTGCCAACGTCATAACAGCGGCATCAAGTTCATCAGCGCTAACCACTTGGTTCACTAGGTTTAAGTCTGCCATGTCTTGAGCACTAATCTTATCACCTAACATAACCAGCTCTGTGGTCTTCGCCGGCCCAATTAGCTCATTAAGTAAATATATGCCACCCGCATCTGGGACTAAGCCAATATGGACAAATGCTTGAACAAACTTAGCGTTATCTGCAGTAATACGGAAATCACAGGTTAAAGCTAGGTTCATGCCTGCACCAGCAACGGCCCCTTCAAGTTTGGCAATAATAGGCTTGTGGATCTTACGTAATTGTAAGCTCACCTCTCCAGCGCCAGTAACCATCGCTTTCAACTTTTCTGAAAGCACTTCTTTCTCAATACCATCAGACAGCATTTCTTTGATATCGCCGCCACTAGAGAAGTTACCTCCGGCACCTTGTAGAATGATGACACGAACTTGGTCATCTGCTTCAGCGTCTTGTAACGCTGTCATTACTGCATTTTTTAAGGGGGTACTAAAAGCATTTAAACTTTTAGGGTCATTTAAAGTAATGGTCGCAATATGATTTTCAACATTATAAATTACAACATCTTGGGATTGGGTCATAATCAATATCCTAATGAATTTAAGAGGGCGTCACATATAGGTAGCGGCAAAACTGCCAGTTGTATCCTAATTATCAGTTATACACTTTTATAGCGAAGGATACAAAAAGAATTATTGAAGGCGAAAGAAACACTTAGTTATTAGATGTGTTTTCTTTTACCTTTTCAATAAAACGATCTACCTGGCTTTCAGGGGTAGCCCATGAGGTTACTAAACGGCTAATGCTAAAGCCATTGTCTAATTGTTCCCACTCATAAAAATCAAACTCATTTTTTAATATTTGGATAAGACCTTGTGGCAATATGGCAAATACTTGGTTGCTTTGGGTCGGTACAAACAACTCAATACCACATTGCTGTAAACCTTGAGATAGCTTTTGCGCCATAGCATTGGCATGTAAACAAAGCTCTAAATATTTATCGTCTTTTAATAACACTTCAAACTGCAGGCCAAGCAAATAACCTTTGGCCATCAGACCGCCATGACGTTTTAAATAGATATTAAAATCAGTGGCAATTTTCTCATTGGGAATAATTAAGATTTCACCAAACATAGCCCCCATTTTAGTCCCACCAAACCAAAATATATCGGTGAGCTCCGCAAAATTAGCAAAAGTTAACGTGCGTTCATTAGGATTGCTATGAGTGTGGGCAATGGCCGCGCCAAGTCTTGCACCATCCATAAATAAGTACATGTCGTTTTTACGGCAATAATCTGATAAGGCTTTTAGTTCCTCATAGGTATAGACCGTACCCAGCTCGGTGGTATTAGAGATATAGACTGCTTTTGCTCTCACCACATGAGGTGTAAAACTATGGCGTACTCGCACTTTCTCCAAAGCCTCAATGGTCAGCTTGCCCTGTTTCGACTCCGCCAAGATAACTTTATGACCTGTAGCCTCAATAGCGCCGGCTTCATTTACGGCAATATGACCGGTATCACAAGCAACGATACCATCGATAGGAGACAACATAGCATCAATACATACTAAGTTGGCTTGAGTGCCGGTAATGCCAAAATGAATGGCAATATCTTTGTTGTTTAATTGAGATTTTATTTGATCACGTACCCGCTCAGAGTACTCATCGAAGCCATAGCCTTTATGTTGTTGTAAATGGGCGTTTTGCATGGCAGTGATAATGTCAGGGTGAGCACTTTCGCTGTAGTCGTTTAAAAAGTGAAACATAGCTTGGTTTTAAACTCTCTATAAGGTTGAACAGAATATGGGCCGAGGCCGGGTGAATTAAACAAAAAGGAGCTACTAACCCTCAGGTTAAGTAGCTCAATTAAATAATTAGTTAATCGGTTTTTTATATAAATTTGCCAGTCGTCAGTTATAAGTTATAAGTTATAAGTCATCAGCGAATGAGAATGCCAGTTAACGATAGCAATTTATACTAGGTCAGTTTGTACTGAGTCAGTATTATTCATCATTCTCAAAACTGGCATCTGCCATATAATGATCAGGCGTTAAGTTAATAAAGCGGGTGTATTGGCCTTCGAAAGCCAGACGCACGGTGCCAATAGGTCCGTTACGCTGCTTACCAATAATAATTTCAGCCACCCCTTTTAGGTCTGAGTTCTCGTTATAAACCTCATCACGGTAAATAAAGGTAATTAAGTCAGCATCCTGTTCAATAGCGCCAGACTCACGTAAGTCAGACATGATAGGGCGCTTGTTAGGACGGTTCTCTAGGCTTCGGTTTAACTGCGATAAAGCAATAACCGGGCAGTTTAGCTCGCGTGCTAACGCTTTTAAGCTACGTGAAATCTCAGAAATCTCCTCAACACGGTTGCCACTTAAGCTCGGCACTTTCATCAACTGTAGGTAATCCACAATGACCATACCAATTTTACCATCATGATTTTTGGCGATACGGCGACACCGTGAACGTACTTCAGAGGGGGGGAGGGCAGTACTGTCATCAATATACAAATGTTTGTCTTGTAAATGGGCGACAGCAGTCATCATACGTGCCCATTCATCCTCATTCATCTGGGCCGAACGCAAACTGGTTTGGTTAATCTGACCCCATGATGACAATAAACGCATCACAATCGATTCAGCCGGCATTTCCATTGAGAACACAATCACTGGTAAATTTTCGTGAAATAACACCCCTTCGGCTAAGTTCATAGCAAAGGTGGTTTTACCCATAGAAGGACGGGCAGCAACAATGATCAAATCACCAGGCTGCAAACCTTGAGTTTTATTATTGAGCTCAGTGAAGGGCGTTCTTAGACCAATCATCCCGTCGGGGTTATTTTTCAGCTCATCCATTTGATCGATAACGTTGACCAATACGGCGCCGACATCAACAGGGCCTCTTTGTTTGGCTCGTTTGTTATGCTGCTCATTAATCGCGAAGATCTTTGATTCAATGTTATCTAAAATATCGCTAACGCCGCGCTCTCTTGGGTCATAAGCCAAAGCTAGCATCTCATTACCTGTGGTAATGAGCTGACGCAAAGTCGACAACTCCCGTACCCGTTCTGCATAAGAGACAATGTTGAACATGGTACTGGGACTTTGGGTAACAATGTCAGCAAGATAGCTTTCGCCACCGGCTTGTTTAAGCAGCTTCTGTGAGCTTAGCCAGTCATGTACCATGACGGTGTCATAAGGCTCGCCTACTTGCGCCAGATAAGAGATAGCGGCGAAGATATGTTGGTGACGGCCGGCATAAAAGTCATCTTTTGACACGATATCAGATATTTTGTCATAAGACTCCTCAATGCTCATTAATGTCGCTAATAAAGCTTTTTCAATGTCTACGTTATGCGGAGGTTGTTGACTCAATAAGTCGGTTAAACCAACATCATTGTTGTCATTTTTTTCGGTTTTCTTTTTACTTTCGGCCATAATTCTACTGTCGTTATTAAATTGCAATGAGGTTAATAGGCGCAGTTAATCTAAATCACTGACGAAAATCGAGTATCGATATTTATGATGCGACTAAAAAAGCACTTTAAATAGAGTTGTTCTAATTAGAGTGCTATCGGAGTTTTATTAATTTAGGGAGTTGGTTTAATAAAGTTTGAAACCAAGTTTATTAGGCATTAAGGTTAAGCACTACCGGTTAGGTATTATCTAATATGCTTCTGCTAATTACGTATAAAGCCTGAGTTAAGTTTTACGATTTGGTCTGCGAAGTTTAGCACATTGGCACCCGTCATAAGTCGAAATTAAGATGATTTTATTTTTATAATTCTCGAGTTTTAATTAAAATTTAGACGCTTATTTTCTTGTAATTGGGGTGGCTTACTTTATTTATGAGGGTAGAATGGAGACTTATCAAGCAGGATAAACGGTTTGTTATAATCAATAAAATTGAATAAAAACATTTGGCTCAAACTTTATTAGTTATGCCTTTTAATAACTATATCTTCTAACCTCCTACTCATTACTAAAAAGGTGCTACTAATGACAGCCCAATTTTCTAATACTAATAATAGTAACAATAACCGGCCGCTTATCGTCACTACCGGAGAGCCGGCTGGAATAGGTATGGATATCGTACTGCAGTTAGCAGTAGCAGGAGAGCTTAGCAAGCTAGATTATCCTGTGGTGGTATTGGCCGATGAAAATGCTCTCAAACAACGCTTTGAACAAATTTATGGTGCTCAGACTGACGGCTTAGTAAAGCCATTATGGCGACACATTGCAGAAGCTACTGATTTATTGGATAACTTAGAGGGTAATACTGATTCTGAAAGTTTTTGGCAAGCTATTCAACCCATTCAAAATATCCAACAACAGCAGGAGGGAAAACAAGCTAGCGCAGAGGATGATTCTTTGCCTTGTTTTTATTTAATAAACGTCAGCTGTGATGAACAGGTTACTGCGGGCAAGTTATGTATAGACAATGCCGCTATGGTTGTCAGGCAGCTAGAGTTGGCCCATAGGCTGGCTTACTCAGGAATGGCCAGTGCTATCGTCACTGGACCTCTACAAAAGTCAGTATTGATTGAGGCGGGTATTACTTTGGAGGATGGGTCCATGTTCACCGGTCATACTGAATTCTTTATGCAAAAAAGTGGCCGCGATAAAGTGGTGATGATGCTTGCCAATCAAGCAATGAAAGTGGCACTAGTGACCATTCATTTGCCGCTTAGAGAGGTAGCCAATGCCATTACTGCGGACAATGTTCGTCAAACGGTACAGATTGTGATGGATGACTTACAACAAAAATTTGGCTTAACACAGCCTAAAGTCTTAGTCTGTGGTCTTAACCCCCATGCTGGCGAAGATGGTCATCTGGGTCGTGAAGAGATTGAGATTATTAACCCAGTTTTACAAGAATTTCAGGATAAAGGAATGGATATCTCTTCTGCTATGCCAGCAGATACTCTATTCACTCAGCGACATTTGCAGCATTGCGATGCGGTTATCGCGATGTATCATGACCAAGGGTTGCCTGTGCTTAAATCGCATGGCTTTGGTGACACGGTAAATTTGACTTTAGGTTTGCCTTATATCCGTACTTCAGTAGACCATGGTACGGCTCTAGATTTAGCTGGTAACAGTCAAGTAGCTACTGAGGCGGGTTTAACGCTGGCAAGCAGTAGCAGCTTATGGCAAGCCCTGAAGATGGCCAATGATATGGCCCAATCAAAAAGTGCTCTCAGCTAAGCACCTTTTTGGAAATATCTTAAACAAGTACGACCGCTAAATATGCTAAACTAGACCCCTTTTTTAATTGATATCTATCGACTTATGACTCATTCAGACGCTTCAAAACATCCTTTACACAGTACCTTACAGAAGGCTGCTAAGCACCAACCTAGAAAAAGGTTTGGTCAAAACTTTTTGCATGATGACAGTATCATCAGTCAAATTGTCGACTCTATTGGCCTTAACCGTGATGATAATTTGGTTGAGATTGGGCCGGGCATGGGTGCCTTGACTGAGCCTTTACTTGAGCAAGTCGATGCCATGACGGTGATTGAATTGGATCGTGATTTGGCAAGCAGTCTTAGAATTCGTATTGGCGCTAATAGTCATCCTAACTTCCATATCGTCAATACCAATGCGATGCAGTTCGATTATTCGACGTTATATAACAAAGAAGGTGAGGGCGCTGAAACTAAGAAGCTGCGCATTGTGGGTAACTTACCTTATAACATTTCTACCCCGTTATTATTCACCTTGCTAGACTATTCGGATATTATTGAAGACATGCATTTTATGCTGCAAAAAGAAGTGGTAGAACGTATTACCGCGGATGTGGGCAGTAAAATTTATGGCCGTCTATCAGTTATTATGCAATATCACTGTGAAACTGAATATTTGTTAACAGTTCCAAGAGGCGCTTTTAATCCGCCACCAAAAGTGACCAGTGCTGTGTTTCGTTTGCGTCCGCATCTTACCAAGCCGGTACAAGCAGAAGATGAAAAGCTATTTGCTTTGGTGGTTCGTGAGACCTTTAACCATCGCCGAAAAACGTTACGGGCTATTTTTAAACAGTCCTCTTTAATGGCGACGTTGACTGATGAAGACTTTGCTTCTATTGGTATTGAAGGTACAGCACGCCCTGAAACATTAGATGTTAAGGATTTTGTGGCTCTAAGTAATTTGGTGAATAGCAAACTACAGAGTCCGCAATTATAAAGACTACTATGGAGTTGAGTACTATATACTCATACTTAAGAGTAGGGGTATACTTTATTAAGTAATAGAGATAAATAAGTCGCTAAAGACGAATTCAATTAAGAAGCCTAAAGAGTAAATACTATAAATAAAACTGAGTGGAATATATGACTTACCGAGCCGAATATGTAATCGGAGACCTACAAGGATGTTATGCAGCCTATGTTGATCTCCTGGATAAAATAAATTTTGATCCTAAGCAAGATAAGCTATGGTTTGTGGGAGATATAGTCGCACGAGGTGAGGACTCCTTATCTACTTTGCGTCATGTAAAGAATTTATGTGAGCAAGGGGCAGCAGCCACCGTGCTGGGTAACCATGATATTAATCTAATTGCAGTATGGCGCGGTTTCGCTCCTCTAAAGAAGAAAGATCAAACCGAAGATATTATCAATGCACCTGACTGCGATGAGCTACTTAATTGGTTGCGACGTCAGCCTTTAATGGCTTTTCCTAATGAGCACACGGTATTGGTTCATGCTGGCATTCCACCACACTGGAAAATAAGCGATGCCAAAAGGTATGCCCGTGACGTTGAAGTACAGCTTTCAAGCAGCTTATTTCAATTGGATAGGGTATTACCTCACCTCTATAGCGGTGAAGCTGATGAATGGTCGGATAGTCTCAATGGATTTACCCGTATTCGGGCCATTACTAACTATTTCACTCGGATGCGCTTGTGCAAAAAAGATGGTTCACTTGAATTCAGCTTTAAGTCGAGTCTAACCGATGAAATGCCGGATGAGTTCCGCCCTTGGTTTGAGTGGCAAGTGCCACGCAGTCGTAAAATTTTATTTGGACACTGGGCCGCTTTAAAAGCTGATGTGGATTTACCTTCTGCAAGGGCGTTGGATGGGGGCTGTGTTTGGGGTAGCTGCTTAGTCGCTTATCGTCTTGAGGATGGCCAAATAACCACCTCATCAGATAAATGTCCTGCCAATTAAAACAGACTTAGAAAACACATTAAATAAAAAGCGCGAGTCATCGAATGGCTCGCGCTTTTTAATAGCGGTTAATTTAATAATATCTATCTGTGATGGATCAAGGACAAAAACATTAGCCCTTTAAACAGTTATTATCATTACTATCTGGTTAATCGCTATTGTGCAGTTATACCACCATCTGCGATAAACTCTGAACCTGTCGAATAGCTGGAGTCGTCTGAAGCTAAAAATAGAATTAAGCCACTGATTTCTTCAGGTTGCGCCACACGCTTCAATGGAATAGTCTTAGCGAACTGCTCAACCGCATCTTTGGTATCGCCCTGCATAATCATAGGTGTAGCAATGACACCAGGATGCACGGAGTTAACCCGTATGCCATAATTGGCCAACTCTAAAGCGGCGGCTTTGGTCATCCCACGTACTGCAAATTTAGAATCGGTGTAGCCAATAGCGCCACCTACCAAACCATTGATAGACGAGATATTAATAATAGAACCATTCTTAGTCTTTTTCATAGAAGGTGTAACTGCCTTCATACCTAAGAATACAGAGACTTGGTTAATCTCAAGAATTCGGCGATAATCCTCTAAGGACGTCTCTAACAAGGATTTTGCCATGGTGATACCGGCATTATTCACTAAGACATTAATAGGCCCGAATTTGGCTTCTGTTTGTTCAACCACATTGGCCCAGTTCTGCTCATTAGTGACATCATGTTTGATGAATAAAGCATTCTCACCAAGAGAGGCAGCCAAGTCCTCTCCTTTTTCAACATTGACATCAGTTAACACTACTTTTGCGCCATGTTCTAAACATTTGCGTGCGTGGGTTTCGCCCATACCTTGCGCAGCACCAGTAATAACAATAACTTTATCTTGTAATCGTCCCATTCTGTTCTCCTTATTATTCTAAGACGTTGAAGAAGATTTTATGATTAAACCGCTGAAGTCATTTTAAACAGCACAAATTATTCAAATGAATGAGTTAAATGAGTTATTTAAATAAACTATTTAAACGATCTAAAATTTATAGTATTTATTATTCTAATTATACTTAAAATTATTATATGAAAATATTATCTATTGGTTACATATTGGCTTGATAGTAGGGAATTGTGTTAAAAAATAAGGGGCGCTTTTTATTTATAGACAGCATGAATAATTTATATAGACAAAGGGTGATATATCCCTCATTTAGAGTCGCTCAATAATAAATCCCAGTGACTAAACCTAATCGCTAAGTTAAATCACTGGGATTCATTGTTCAAATAAAGTATTAAGTAAGCTATTAAAATAATTTCTTAATTTGAATTATTAATAGCAACCACGAAGCTAGAAAAATCTACTCAGGTAGCTTAGGAGGATTTTTCGGCTTCGGTAGAGGCGTTTTGGCATTTTTCGTTTTATCTTCCTCAGTACTTACTATGGTTATTCCTTCATCGGAAATACTTTCAAAGACCTCTGGCGTGAGTAACTCAAACTCTTTGTCATCTAAGTTAACTACTTTCTTTTCGACAGTTTCTAAGGGTTGGTCACTGCTTAATTTTTTATTAAACTCGTTTTTCTCGTTCATTTCATCAATACGCTTAGTATCAATAGAGGTGCCTTCTGGGATAACCCTGACACTGGATAATCGTCGTACTGCAAAGTGTTTTGGAAAGAGCTTATTTTTCTGAGTTTTATTGGTTTCTTCATGAATCATATAGCCTTGACTGTCAATCTTGGCATATTTCATAGGTTCTGGACGTGGTAAGAAAAAATCTCTAGGCTGAGTAAATAGGTGAGTGTACATGAGCTTAGCTAACGTCTTCCACTCAACAACCTCAACCCCTTTAGAACGTAAGGCCACTATCATTGCTAGAGAAAAACTTACCAACAAGTTGACTATACCAATTAGAGCTACCCCCAATAAAGATATCAACACAATACCAAAACCAAAGTCTTCTGCAGCGATGTTGAATATACCGTGTGAGAAGTTGGCAGAGGCAAAGGCAATATGGCGAATATCCAACGGCATACCAAAGATAAAGCCCACTGTTGCAGTACTGCCTAGGAACACACCAAATAAGAAGTTACCCATGATGGCGCCTAAGTTGTTCTCAACAAAGATGCCGAAGCGTCGTAACCCAGATTCGGAAACAAATCTTAATAAAAACTTATGACGGGAAATACGCTCACCAATATTGTTAAATAAGGCTAAGTTATCATAGTAACCCGCAATCAAGCCGGACAAGAATAAGAACACACCAGCAATGGCCGCATGGAAGATCGCCAATGAGTGAAAAGGATCTAAGTCGTGTAATAGATGATCCGCTTGGTCAGTATCAATCATTGGCGCGCCACTCACTTGTAGCCATACGATGGATATGATCAAGGCCAAAGGCATGGCAACCATTACGTTACCCATAATCGCAATAAACTGAGTACGTATGATATCTACCATCAGCTCTGAAAGCTTGGCAAGTTGATGTGATTTCTTACCTGAGCTGTCTGAGATAGTAGAGGCAATAGCGGCAGCAGTCATCGCTGGCTGTTTGGTCGCAACTGTCCCGTGGATAATATGAATAAATACGAAGCCTAAGCCATAAATCATACTGTTAACAAAAGCCCGACTCATTGGCGCGAGCTCTAAGTCGTAAGATAAAATTTTGGTAGTGGCCATAAAGGCGATCATAAAACCACCGACCGCCGCCATTTTGAACATTTTTTTATAGCCGGCCTTATCGGTACTAATGTAATGCTCACCAACACGCCCTGAGTTTTCAGTAATTTTTCTAGACAGTAGCTTGGTATTATTATCAATCAAATAGCTAATACTATAGCGACGTTTAACACTGACAATAATGGCTTGGGTTAGCTCAACGATGGCTTTATCACGATTTTTATCATTCTTTGCTAGCAGCTCACTTAAAATGTGCATACGGTTTAAGCTTTGCTCAAGGCGCAGTAGCATATTGGTCGAACGAATCGAAATCCCAGTCTTGTAAATACGCTTACGTACCGTGTTCACAATATTGTCACACTGCTCAAGCATTACCAATAAAGGACCTGGGTCAATCTCACGACCAGGAACGGCATCTTCATAATTGTCTAATTGATGTATTTCTCGGTATTCGTTAGCAAAAAGTACGGCTTCTTGGTTTTGAGCCACAAAAGCGGCTGAGTAATCGAGCATTTGCGGATAGGCTTTCATCAAATCAGGATGCAGGCCGATACCACTCACGCGGTAAGATAAAATAACTAACGCATTTAGAATATTGTTTTTAGCAGTCGCTACTAGGTTAGAGTGCGCATCATCTACCATGATGAGGTCTACTAGCTCATCCCATAGTTCGTCGTTAATAGACGCCAACCAGCGCTCATCATCCTTGCCGTCAAATAAGTAAGCAACGAGTTCTACAATAGAATCATCTTCTGGCAATAAGGGCACAAAGCGATGTCCAATTAGTCGCATCAAGCTATTGGAAAAGGTTTGGTCTGATAAGATACCGGTGTCGGTATATAGCGACATTCTATGGTATTTATTGAGTAAGGTTAGAACAAAGACGGCCAGACCATTAGCATACTGAGGATATTGTCTTAGAAGTGAATTTAATTCCCGTATTCTCTCATTAGGAAGGTCGGAGTTGGTCTTAAATTCAGCTTCTGACACCCGTAAAGTATCAATTAATCTTTTGAGCACATAAGGCTCAGGGCTATCGCACAATGCATTGATTTTATGCAAAATATCTTTTAATTCTGCCACTTAATTACCCTTATTCGATCAGATATTGAGAAGGTATCTTAAAGTGCTATTAATTTCAATTAATTTAATAGCATATTTATAGTTATAACGAAGATAGATACCTATAATTAGCGGAAGGCAAGACAGTCATATAATGACAAAAAAAACAGCTACGAGAGCTGTCTTCTTGTAAAGTTAAGATGAATTATAAACTATTTCCGAGATTCAAGTCGGCTTTTAATTAGCTAATATTTTGAGCAAAATAGTCTAAGTCAAAGTTCATAATTGGATCACTACCTGTCTTAACCATCTCAGCATGTGCTTTGATACGAGGTAAGATACGGCCTACGAAATAGGTAGCAAGTTTTAGCTTATTAGCATAGAACTCACCTTCTTTATCATGGGCTGCTTCTACCATCATAGCGAACATAAACGCGTAGCATAGATAGCCCATTGCGTGTAAATAATCTACCGCGCAGCCATTGATCTCGCTCTTACGATTGCTAATGTTAGTCAATACAGTGGTCGTTAATTCTTCAATTGTGCTTGCTGCATCTAAAGTAGCTTGTTTAATCTCATGATCCGCTTTCATGTTAGCAACAAAGTCACGGATTTCAGCTAGGAAGTTTTCAAGGTATTGACCTTGGTTACGAGCAATCTTACGACCTAGTAAGTCTAGTGCTTGAATGCCGTTAGCGCCCTCATAAATCTGAGCAATACGCGTATCACGAACGATCTGCTCCATACCCCATTCACGAATATAACCATGACCACCAAATACTTGTTGGCAATCTACCGTCGCTTCTAAGGCTTTGTCAGTTAAGAAAGCTTTAGCAATTGGCGTTAATAACGCAACACGAGCTGCAGCTGCTTTGGCGTTTTCAGGGTCAACACTGAACTTAGACTCATCTAACTGTTTTGCCACATACATTGCAAAGCAGCGTGATGCTTCAGCGTTAGCACGTGCATTTAACAGCATACGACGAACGTCTGCATGGTGAATGATTTGGTCAGCAGGTTTCTCTGGGCTTTGGATTTGAGTGTCGCTACGACCTTGTGCACGGTCTAGGGCATAAGCTGCCGCATTTTGATAAGCAAGTTCAGTACCACCTAGGCCTTGTAAGCCCATAGTCACACGCTCATAGTTCATCATAACGAACATAGACGCTAGACCGGTGTTTTCTTCACCAATCATCCAACCTTTAGCGCCATCAAAGTTCATAACACAGGTTGCTGAACCTTTGATACCCATCTTGTGTTCGATAGAACCGGCTGCTAATGAGTTACGCTCACCTAAGCTACCGTCTTCATTGACTATGAATTTAGGCACTACGAATAAAGAAATACCTTTAGAACCTTCTGGGGCATTCGGTGTTTTGGCCAATACTAAATGGATAATGTTTTCAGTAAGATCATGTTCACCACCGGTAATGAAGATTTTGGTACCAGAAATGCTGTAGCTGCCATCATCGTTAGGGTTTGCTTTGGTTTTGATGATACCTAAGTCAGTACCGGCATGTGGCTCAGTTAAGCACATGGTACCCGACCATTCACCTGAGTACATTTTCTCAAGGTAAAGCTGCTTTTGTTCTTCAGAAGCAGAAGCCAATAAACAAAGCGTCGCACCAACAGATAAGTTAGGGTATAGGGCGAAAGCTTGGTTCGTAGTGAAAACCATTTCTTCACTTAACATAGTTACCATTTTAGGGAAACCTTGCCCGCCGTACTCAGGATCACCACCTAGGCCAATCCAACCTGCTTCAGCATACTGTTTGAAAGCCTCTTTGAATCCAGCAGGTGTAGTAACAACGCCGTCACCTTGGTAAGTTGCGCCTTCTTCATCACCCGTGCGGTTAAGAGGAAGTAGTACGTTTTTAGACAGCTTAGCCATCTCTTCAAGCACCATGTTGACGGTATCCATATCAACATGAGCTAGCTTTTCGTTAGCTTGCCAAAATTTTTCAACATCAAAAACGTCATTTAGCATGAAGCGCATTTCATCTAAAGGTGGATTATAAATAGCCATAAAAGTCCTTTGATATATTTAGAATTAATTTATTAAGTTATTGTTTTAAAATGATTAGTGCTACCCATAAATAATAGCACCAATCCAAAACACTAAATAGTAGTTAATAGTAGCGTTTAGAATGCAAATTGGTCAACATCCATGCTCATGTAAGGCTCTACGCCGGTATCAATGCGAGCAACATAAGTACGTGTACGAGGTAGTAATTTGCTGAAGTAGAAATGAGCCGTTTTAATCTTCGCCTCATAGAAGCCTGTTTCAGTCGTACCGTTTGCAAGCGCTTGTTTAGAAACAGCAACCATACGTGCCCATAGGTAGGCTAAAGTTACATAACCACTGAAGTACATGTAATCTACTGCTGCTGCGCCTACTGAATCTGGGTTTTCAGTGGCTTGTTTGCCAATACGCGCAGTCAATTCAGCCCACTCAGTATTCAACTCAGCAAGAGGACGGATGAATTCACCCATTGACTCATCACTTTCCTGCTCTTTACAGAAGTCGTTAATGACTTTGGTGAAGTTGGCTAGCATTTTGCCTTGTGAGCCTAATACTTTACGGCCTAGAAGGTCTAATGATTGAATTTCAGTAGTACCTTCATATAGGCAGGCAATACGGGTATCACGTACGTTTTGTTCCATGCCCCACTCACGAATAAAGCCATGACCCCCATAAACCTGTACACCATGGTTGGCAGATTCGTAGCCGGTCTCTGTTAAGAACGCTTTAGCGATTGGGGTTAATAGTGACAACATTTGGTCAGCATATTCTTGTTCTTCACCTGTACCTTTTACCACAACATCGGCAAAGAATGATAAGTAATAGGCTAGAGCACGGCCACCTTCAGCAAATGCTTTTTCCGTTAATAGCATGTTGCGAACCGCTGGGTGAAAAATGATTGGATCCGCTACTTTATCTGGTGCTTTAGCCCCTGACATTGAGCGCATTGCTAGACGGTCTTTGGCATACTCAAGTGAGCCTTGGAAAGCAATTTCAGAGGCAGTTAAACCTTGAATAGCGGTACCGATACGGGCTACGTTCATAAAGGTGAACATACACTGTAGACCACGGTTTTCTGGGCCAATTAAGAAACCTTTAGCACCGTCAAAGTTCATCACACAAGTGGCAGACGCTTTAATACCCATTTTGTGTTCGATAGAGCCACAAGTAACTTGGTTAGGTTCTGCTAGGCTGCCATCTGCGTTAACATTTATTTTAGGTACGATAAATAGCGAAATGCCTTTAGTACCAGCTGGAGCACCTGGTAGGCGTGCTAGAACGATATGAACAATGTTGTCCGTCATATCATGTTCACCGGCCGAGATGAAGATTTTTTGACCAGTGATGCTGTAAGAACCATCATCATTAGGCTCAGCTTTAGTGCGGATAATACCTAAGTCAGAACCGGCATGCGCTTCCGTCAAGCACATAGTGCCAGACCATTCACCAGTAACCATTTTCTCTAGGTAAATTGATTTTTGTTCCTCTGTACCATGATGCTCAAGAGTTTGAATAGCACCGTGAGACAGACCAGGATACATTGAGAATGACCAGTTAGCCGAGCCCATAATTTCGTTAACTACGGTACTTAATGAGAAGGGCATGCCTTGGCCACCGAACTCTTCATCGGCTGCAAGCGCTGCAAAACCTAGTTCGCAGTATTGTTTATAAGCTTCTTTAAAGCCTTTAGGTGTGGTCACTTTACCATTATCGAAGGTACAACCTTCTTCGTCACCACTACGGTTTAGAGGGGCAATTTCATTTTCCGCAAAGCTGGCAGCAGCTTCAATGTAGCTGTCAACAATATCTCTTTCAACTTCTTCGTACTCAGGAATGCTTTTGTAGTGAGAAGTACTGTCTAAAAGCTCATGTAGAACAAATTGCATATCACGAAGGGGCGCTTTGTATTGCATGTTGTTATCCTTTAAAGAATGGTTTGAGTTGACTACTTAGGGTTTTAGACTGTACAAATTATTTTATTAGTTAGAAGGCACCAGTCAGCAAGGTGCTGTATCGATGCTTATAAATAATTTGACAGTAAATTAGATAAAGAAAATTAGATAAATTTGATAGTTATCTATTTTTATATGGCGATGAGAGGGCTTAATAACACATAAAGTCATAGTTAATAACGACTTATATTAAGTATAGATATCGCAAATAAAAATTTCTAAGTGAAAAGATAGAGGCTAAGCCGTTATTTTACAAGCACTTGCAAAGACTTACGGGTCACAAAAAATATTTTTAATTATCAAAAAATCGTTTTTTATATTTTTACTATCGTCTTCTGAAAGTCAAAAAGCCGGCACAAATTTATCTCGTGCCGGCCAATTATAATTCAATATAAGTTAGATAATAGAGAACCAAAAAACAGATTCAGTACAGAAGATTTATGGGTGAATAACGGGTTAGAAATTTTCGCTAATATACATGAGAGTGGCTAAAGCAACCACGGGTGCTGTCTCGGTACGTAATACTCGGTTGCCCAGTTGCCAAGGCAGATAGTCGCTGTCACGTGCTTGACTATATTCTGATTCTGACAATCCACCTTCTGCGCCGATTAGGATATCAAATCTAGGTTTAGATGGGGTCTGTAACGCTTGAGCAAAATGTCGCTTAATCGAGGCATTAATGTCCAATTGCTGTTTTTCTTGTTGGCTGGGCACGGCCAACACTAAGGGCAGGGTGGGCTGATTAAAATACTGTTGATAATAAGTGTCATTTGCCAAATAGCTTACGTCACTGTGCGGTTCACCGCCTTGTTGTTGTATGCACTGTTC
Organism: Psychrobacter sanguinis; assembly: GCF_020736705.1. Taxonomy (NCBI): domain Bacteria; kingdom Pseudomonadati; phylum Pseudomonadota; class Gammaproteobacteria; order Moraxellales; family Moraxellaceae; genus Psychrobacter; species Psychrobacter sanguinis. The sequence goes on along the minus strand of NZ_CP085990.1, from coordinate 3,009,123 downwards.
AATAGACACCGGTGACATTACCAAAGGGGGACGATTAAGCCCACATTGTTCACAAGCAGATAGGGCCACTTGTTGCCAGTGATTGAGCTTTTTGTCGACTTGATTGGCTTTTAATCTTACCTCACCGTGCTGGCTAGTGAGTAACTGAATGGCTGTAGCGCCTAATTCGGTAGCTTTCTGAATGGCATAGTCCATTCTATCACCGCGACTCATGACGATAGCAATGGCACTGTAATAAGCTGTCGTATTATCGTCAGTATCATGAGCAACGATACGGACTTGAGCGGATTTTTTGTCAATTGACTCAAGCTCTACGATGCTCTGACCGCCTAAACCATCAAAGATTAGACTTTGTTCGCCTACTTTGGCACGTAGCACACGGCACCAATGATGATAAATATCCTCGGTTAGGGTAAGGATGCTACCTAGCGGCTGTTGGCTCAGGGTCATCAGTCCTTCATTGCCAGTGCTGTGGGTTGTATTTGAGTAATTAATAGAGTCCGAACTCAATACACTTGAGTTCGGATTAAAGAAAAAACGACGCATGCGATTAAGCCTGTGTGCTGTGAGAGGTAAGTCCTAAAGATTCAACTAGGCGCTTATTGGGTTCGACACGGTTCATGCTATAGAAATGAAGCGCTGGTACGCCTTCAGCAATTAATATTTCACATAGACGATGTACTACTTCAAAGCCAAATTCACGAATTGATTTGCTGTCATCGCCATAATCTGCCAACTGCTTACGAATATAGCGGGGGATATCAGCCCCACAACTGTCAGCGAAGCGAATCAAGTTGCTTGAATTGATAATCGGCATAATGCCCGCAATTAAGCGATGTTCAGTGGTGTCAATCCCGCGTTTCTCCAATGCATCACGTAAATATAAATAGCTTTCAGCATTATAGAAAAACTGAGTAATGGCAGAGTTGGCGCCGGCTTGAAACTTATTAATTAAGTTTTGGATATCAGCATCAAAGCTACGCGCTTGAGGGTGCATCTCAGGATAAGCCGCAACTTCAATATGGAAGTGGTCGCCAGTGTGCTCACGAATAAAACGCACTAAATCTACGGCGAAGGGTAATTCACCCATGCCCACTTGGCCGGAAGGTAGATCACCACGCAATGCCACAATGCGATTAATACCGATTGATTTGTAGTGTTCCAATAGCTCTCCGATTACTGATTTATCATCCCCAATACAAGAGATATGGGGAGCAATCGGGGTGTTGGCACGATTGTGCAACGTTTCAACAATACCTATCGTGCGTTGACGAGTCGTACCACCAGCGCCATAAGTTACCGAAAAGTAAGCAGGTGACAGCTCATTTAAGGTATCAAAGGTTTGGCATAATTTGGTCACGCCGTCATCAGTTTTGGTAGGGAAAAACTCAAATGAGAAATTGGGTTTATTCATATTCGTTCCTTGATGAAAAATATATACGGCCCTAATAAGAGGCTGAGAAATCAAATTGATTCCTCAGCCTTTAATATAATCAGCAGATACTATAATAAGTTTAACCGCTAAAGTTAAATACTAAAAAGTATTAACTTTAGTACGCTATGAACTTTAGTACTTGTTTATAACCTAGTACTTATTAATTCATATTTATTAATTAATACTTATAGTCATCAGGCTTGAATGGACCTTCAACAGGAACGCCTAGATATTCTGCTTGTTCTGGCGTTAGTTGGGTCATAACACCGCTGAAGCCGGCAACCATTGCTGCGGCTACTTCTTCATCAAGTTTCTTCGGTAGTACTTTGACATATAGACCATTAGCACGTTCATCAGAAGGTAATTCTGAGAATTTTTCTTCATGAAGGTACATTTGTGCCAACACTTGGTTAGCAAATGAACCATCCATAACGCGTGACGGATGACCTGTGGCATTGCCTAGGTTTACCAAACGGCCTTCGGCCAATAAGATTAGATAATCGCCTTCATTTTCTGAACGATATACTTGATGAACTTGTGGTTTGATTTCTACCCATTTCCAAGTATCACGCATAAACTGTGTATCGATTTCAGTATCGAAGTGACCAATGTTACAAACTACAGCACCTGACTTTAAGGCAGCAAGCATATGTTTGTCACAAACATGGTAGTTACCAGTAGTAGTAACGATTAAGTCAGTATCTTGTAATAGGCGAGTGTTGATACCTTCTGCTGAGTTAGCATTTTTGCCATCGATATAAGGAGATACTAGCTCGTAGCCATCCATACAGGCTTGCATAGCACAAATTGGATCAACTTCTGATACGCGAACAATCATACCTTCTTGACGTAAGCTTTGTGCTGAGCCTTTACCCACATCACCATAACCGATTACTAGCGCACGGCGGCCAGCAAGTAGCATGTCAGTAGCACGTTTGATGGCATCGTTTAAGCTGTGACGGCAACCATACTTGTTGTCGTTTTTAGATTTAGTAACGGCATCATTTACGTTAATAGCAGGTACTTTTAGAGTCCCTTTATTAAGCATATCGATTAAGCGATGAACACCGGTGGTAGTTTCTTCTGAAATACCATTAATGGTTTCTAACATTTGTGGGTAGTCATTATGGATAAGAGCGGTTAAATCACCGCCGTCATCTAAAATTAAGTTGGCGTCCCAAAGTTGACCATTTCCTTCGCCACCGACAAACAACTGTTGACGTAAGCACCACTCATACTCTTCTTCAGTTTCGCCTTTCCATGCAAACACTGGAACACCGCTAGCAGCAATAGCAGCAGCAGCATGATCTTGGGTAGAGAAGATATTACATGAGGTCCAGCGTACTTCAGCACCTAGAGCTACTAGGGTTTCAATCAGTACAGCGGTCTGGATAGTCATATGAATACAACCCAGAATTTTAGCACCCGCTAAAGGCTGTGTTTCGCTATAGCGTTTACGTAAGCCCATTAAGGCTGGCATTTCAGCTTCAGCTAATGAGATTTCACGGCGACCATAGTCTGCTAAGCTAATGTCAGCTACTTTATAGTCATTGAAGTTTTTCGAATTGGTTCTTGAATCGATATTAGACACTGCGTCCATCTCGAGCTCCTTGGTATTAATGAAAGATAAGGTGAAAGAAACGCAGGTGTCGTTGTTTGCCATTAGCAACAGAGGGGTATAAATTTGGTTAACATAACTCAATTCTATATTGCTTATATATCTAACACTTATTTAGCGAATACAGAACGAATTAGATAAATACCATTTTTAATATCTAAGCTATTGTAATAAAAGGCCAACCGAGCCTGACAGTAAGATTTAACTATAGACGTATTAAATGCTATAATACAGTCATCCATTAAAACTACTGGCGCAACACCTCTCGGCAGGTGCCTATTGTAATAGATGCAGCTACTGATGTCATCTGGTGTGTTCAGTTTTTCAGTTTGGACCAATACTTATATTTGTAATTAAATTATTAGGTTTTAAACCTGATGATAGGGTATAATGCAACCCAACTTACAAATTGTAAGTAAAAATTACAGAATCTCTATTAAAAGGTTACTTTTAGGGGATGACATTAATTGTAAAAAAGTGTTTAATACACATATGGATACGGGAAACCTCAATAGGGTGTCTCATGGATGAGCAATTCGAGCTACCTTTTTATAAGCTCGTGTATCGCAGAGAGATTGCGTACATGACTATGATAGATTGCTTGAATTGCTCTTTTGTTTATTAGACACTTAATCATGGTTCATTAAGTTATATATTTTGGAGATGTTATGAAACTTTTTAAATTAACCGCAGTTGCTACTGCAGTATTAGGTTCATCAGTAGCTGCTATGGCTGCTAACCAAGCTGTTGTATATGAAACACAACCAGCAGTAGTAGTAACAGACGTTCAACCAGCTAACCAAGTAGTTGTTGTTGATGCTCAACCAGTTGCTTACCAATATGACCAAAATGCTGGCGTTATCGCTAACACTACTGGTGCTGTTGTTGGTACTACTAGAACTATCTTTGACACAGTTGTTCACCCAGCTGCAGTAAGTGCTGAGATTGGTACTTTAGGTTATGGTGCTAACATTGCTTGGGGCTTAAACGATACTACTGAACTAACTGCTGGTTGGAACGGTTTCAGCGACGACGGTACTAAAGATTTAGATGCTAGCGATTCTTGGATCAACTGGGGTAAAGCACTAGGTGATGGTTACGGTAACTTCCAAGGCGACATGAAATATGACGCTGACTTCAGCAACCCATACCTTGGTGTTAACTTACGTCCATGGGCAACTAACTTCACTGTTGGTACTGGTATTATCGTTCCAGATAACGAGCTTAAAGCTCGTCTAACTACCGATAATGCAAATGGTGCTGACATTAAGATTAATGGCACTAAATATACTGTAGCTAATGCACAAGCAGGTGGTTATGTTGATGCTAAAGTAGAAAACAGAAACACACTAGCTCCTTACTTAACTATCGGTTATCATCCAAATATTGATCAGAAATGGGGTCTATTTGGTGAAATCGGTGCAGCCTATATGGGCAAAATGGATGCCAACATTGATGCGAAAAATGTAACTGTAAATGGCGTTGATGCTACTGAGAAATTCAAAGAAGAAGCTCGTAAAGACATCGAAGATAATGATGTTTGGTACCCAATCGTTAAAGCTGGTTTAACTTACCGCTTCTAATTATTTTATTGGTTAAGCCAAGATTGTAAAAAAGCACTCCTTCGGGGTAATGCCAGTCAGTTAAGGCTGACTGGTATTTTTTTTGGATATTTCGGTGGTTTCCCCTTAACCACCCTTGGGCAAGATCGCTTTCTGCGTTCAGGAATAACAAACAACTTTCCTTCCTCTAATAGTGCATCTAACAACTTAGGAAAGAGTCCTGCAGCCTGTAAAGGAGCAAACCGTAACAGATCAACAATCGTAATAGACGGCATATGAAAGCTAATTCGTAGAGGGCTAACGTTAGCTCTAATTGCCATATATCGCATCAAACGTCTTATTAGATTATAAGCAATCATAAGCCCCCAGAACTCTTGTAACACAAGCTGTGGCAGCTTACTTCTTAGCAACAGCCCCTGCTATAAATCAGACTTAATCTCTCGAGACGCCATCTCAATCTCCCAGCGCTGCAAGTAAAACTGTGCCACTTTATCCTTAGTAAAGCGTTTATCATCTATTAAAGAGGTGATGTATCGTCTTGTCTTACCCTCATAACGACACTCAATTAATCGAGCTTGCCAAGTATCGGGTAGGTTTGGATTTTTCTTTTGAGCCTGAAAAGAGACGGGCATTTGTATTAAGTAGTCCCCTTCGCTGAAGGTTTCAATCACAGTGTAACGCAGATTATCTTTAGCCCGCATGAGCCAGTGACTGTTTGGATAGGCTTGTTGCCAACTAATCAGTAGGTCTGCTGAGAAATAGGCTCTATCAAAGAGCGTAATGCTATTGTCTTGAATATTTAGCTGACGGGCTAAGGTGATCTGACCCATATCTCCAAGGGTTGTGTGAATGATCTCATGCGTGTCAGTATTGATCAGACATACCGAACGCATTTGGGGATAGGGCGCCTCTTTAGTTCTGCCTTTGCTTGAGCTAAAGTGCTGAAGGTTCTCATCAGTGTATGGGAGTGAGTATACGACACCGTCTACAGCTTGGACGCTAAGTCCCATGAAGTCTTGCTGCTGGGCTCGTGATTCTGTTTGGTAGTGAGCATGAAATAGCTGCTTTAGAGGCTCATGCCCGAGGCGTTGTCTTGCTTTTACCACAGCGCTGGCTGGGTACGCAGGCCTGTGAGTCTATATTAAGCCGCATCTGCTCTGTGATATACCAAATTGAACGGTTTCGATATAAAGCTGTGCCGATGACTATCCAAACAACGTGTTCGGCAGGTAGCTTACGTCTTCTAATGCTCGCTTTGCCGGTATACTCTAAAGCTTGCTGTATCCACTCAGGGTCTATTAATTCACTAAATTGTTCTAGGGTGTCTGGGATCCTTTTATGCGTCTCATTAATAGCGTCTTGTAGTCTTATAGTAAAATAGCCCATCTACTTATTAGATGGGCTATTTTATTACTTTTATTGAGTTTTTGCCTTAACTGACTGGCATTACTCCTTCGGGGGTGCTTTTTTGTGCTAGAAATTTTTTGTTATCTTTGACCTATGGCTTACTCAGCTATTTATCTATTTTAATTAAGAATAATTTGATTTTACTAAGAAATAGTAACTAATAAAGATAGGATTACACTTAATTCATTTTGTAGTAAAGATTGCTTTACCACATAGCAATTAAATTATATTTAGGTAGATAAACATAAATGGTATTCTTTGAAGGTTTGCTTATAGTTTGAGAGGAAACAGTCCTAATGGTATTAAAAGAGCTGCGCTTTTTATTTTGATATGAAGGCAATAGGTCCTTTGCAGCAAGCAGCATATTTTTTTTAAGCCCAGACAATAATTTGGCTTCATTTGCCATGGTTTTCTTTATTAAAGTTTCTTTTAACATCCATAATACGCTTATGGCCTCTGATCGCTGATCGGGGCTTAGCTGCTGTAACCATTGAATTTCTTTACTACTGTAAAAACGTTGTGCTACCTGTAGTGATATAGTATTTATTTCGGTATCAATGCCAATAGGGCAGTATTTATTAATAGCGCAAGTGACTTGATTACTTGAATGACTAAAGCAAACGTAATAATTAAAAGGCAGTAAGCGATAAGGGAAATTGGTATCAATAAGGGCTAGATGTTGTTGACTTAATAAATCATAAGGTTCAGTAGCTTTATTGTTTTCACTATAGATTTCTCTATAATCATCAACATACTGGAAGCCAGCTGCTTCAAACCGTTTAAATGCCAATTGGTAAAGTAGCTTTCTTACGGCATATTTCTGAAGTTGGTTACTAACCGGTATAGTGCTTAAAGGTTTAGCCAGATCTCTACCATCATTGTCTCCATACTCTAAGGTGGCGACAGCGATCCAAGTAGTAATGAGCGGTGAAGATAGGGGTAAATCATTACCTTTATCATCAAAGCTGAAATAGTGTACGTCTTTTAATATTATATTACTCATAGTGATATCCACAATAATACTAACTCTTAAATGCAAAAGACCCAGCCTAAGCTGTAATGCCAGTCAGTTAAGGCTGACTGGTATTTTTTTTGGATATTTCTGTGGTTTGCCCTTAACCACCCTCGGGCAAGATCGCTTTCTGCGTTCAGGAATAACAAACAATTTTCCTTCCTCTAAAAGTGCATCTAACAACTTAGGGAAGAGTCCTGCAGCCTGTAAAGGTGCAAACCGTAACAGATCGACAATCGTAATAGACGCCATATGAAAGCTGATTCGTAGAGGGCTAACCTTAGCTCTAAGAGCCATATATCGCATCAAACGTCTTATCAGATTATAAGCAATCATAAGCCCCCAGAACTCTTGTAACACAAGCTGTGGCAGCTTACTTCTTAACAACAGCCCCTGCTGTAAATCAGACTTAATTTCCCTAAAAGCCATCTCGATCTCCCAGCGCTGCAAGTAAAACTGTGCCACTTTATCCTTAGTAAATCGTTTATCATCTATTAAAGAGGTGATGTATCGTCTTGTCTTACCCTCATAACGACACTCAATTAATCGAGCTTGCCAAGTAGCAGGTAGGTTTTGATTTTTCTTTTGAGCTTGGGGAGAGACGGGCATTTGTATTAAGTAGTCCCCTTCACTAAAGGTTTCAATCACAGTGTAACGCAGATTATCTTTAGCCCGCATGAGCCAGTGGCTGTTTGGATGGGCTTGTTGCCAACTAATCAGTAGGTCTGCTGAGAAATAGGCTCTATCAAAGAGCGTAATGCTGTTGTCTTGAACATTTAGCTGACGGGCTAAGGTGATCTCTCCTTGACCCATATCTGCAAGGGTTGTGTCAATGATCTCATGCGTGTCAGTATTGATCAGACATACCGAACGCATTTGGGGATAGGGCGCCTCTTTAGTTCTGCCTTTGCTTGAGCTAAAGTGCTGAAGGTTCTCATCAGTGTATGGGAGTGAGTATACGACGCCGTCTACAGCTTGGACGCTAAGTCCCATGAAGTCTTGCTGCTGGGCTCGTGATTCTGTTTGGTAGTGAGTACTTAGTTGATGAAATAGCTGCTTTAGAGGCTCATGCCCGAGGCGTTGTCTTGCTTGTACCCCAGCGCTGGGCACACAGGCCTGGGAGTCTATATTAAGCCGCATTTGCTCTGTGATATACCAGATGGAACGGTTTCGATATAAAGCTGTGCCGATGACTATCCAAACAACGTGTTCGGCAGGTAGCTTACGTCTTCTAATGCTCGCTTTGCCCGTATATTCTAAAGCCTGCTGTATCCACTCAGGGTCTATTAATTCACTAAATTGTTCTAGGGTGTCTGGGATCCTTTTATGCGTCTCATTAATAGCGTCTTGTAGTCTTATAGTAAAATAGCCCATCTACTTATTAGATGGGCTATTTTATTACTTTTAGGGAGTTTTTGCCTTAACTGACTGGCATTACAGCCTAAGCTAGGTCTTTAAACGGTCATTTCAAATTTACTTTATTAATTTATGTGTTTAAATTCGGTTTATCTTAACAAGGTATTTCTTAACATAAATAGATTAATAAGATAATTCTGCACGACGGTTTTGAGTGTGAGAGGCTTCATCAGTACCAGCGGCAACCGGACGGTCTTCACCATAGCTGATAGTTTCAACTCGAGCATCAGTCACACCTTGGCTAGCCAAATAGTTTCTAACTGCTTGTGCACGGCGCTCACCTAATGCATGGTTGTATTCACGGCTACCGCGTTCATCAGTATGACCAGCTACTAATACTCTAGCATCTGGGTGGCTGGCTAAAAAAGCCACTTGATCATTCAAAATGCTAGCTGCTTCAGCTTCAATCTCACTGCTATCAAATGGGAAGCGAACAATGCTACGCACATTTTGAGCAGCGGCTTGTACTTCTGCTGAATTATTCACCAAAGGACCTGTTTGGTAAGCTGCATTACCAGGTACAGCCATAGGAGCTACCACAAACTCAGAGTTTTTAGGCTTAGTGGCACAACCCACTGTACTTAAAAGCGCTGCAGAAACTAGGGTAATTGCCGAAATTTTTAATGATGAATACATATTAGATCCTCAGATTTCTAAAAAGTGTTGCGAGCTTATGCGGTTACTTATGTTGTTGTATATCGCTCGATAACCAACACTACATTAATGGCTAGATACTTTGATGGTAAATATACCACATTTAAAAGCAGATGTTACTTTATGTAAGTAGTCTTACTGTAAATTCATATCGAGATAATGACAAAATTTGAAAAATTAAACAAGCATTTTATCACCATTCGCCGTAAACCACCCACTTCAGGGGGTGGTTTTACGGCGACACACACTGTCGTCAGAAGTCGTTAAAGGGTTGTAAGTTAAAATTAACCTGGCCATACTAAGCATATGAAAACACTCAAACTACGCATCAAAGACAAACATGCAAACCAGCTAAACAAACTAGCTGGGAGTGTTAACTATGCGTGGAACTATGTTAATGCATTAAGCTTTGAGCATTTAAGACGCACAGGTAAGTACTTTTCAGCCTATGATTTAAGCCAATACACCAAAGGTAGCGGTGAGTATTTAGGTCTACACAGCCAAACCTTACAAGCCATTAACGAGACTCATGCTAAATCTCGCAAGCAGTTTAAAAAAGCGAAACTTAACTGGCGTACTAATAGACCTGATGCCAAGCGTAAATCATTGGGATGGATCCCCTTTAAGAAATCTGCTATCAAGTATTTGCAAACAAGGCAGACAGGTAAGAAGGGTAAGCATCCGACCATCCCATCTTTTTTTCTATTAAAAAATGCGAGATAGTGTCCATGAACAAATAATCGTGGACACTAACATGACAACACAACCCCCTAATAAACCCAAACGAAGAACTTACAGCGCTGAGTTTAAAGCGCTTTTAGTAAAAGAAGCGACAGACTCAGGTCGATCAATTGCCAGCATTGCCCGAGAGCATGGCATTAACCAAAACCTTCTACATAACTGGAAACGCCAGTATCAGCGGGCACATGCTCAAGCTGACACATTACCTGGTGCTATAAACAGGTCTCATGATCCAAACCCGCACTTTATCCCAATCCATCTTGAGCCTGAAGGTGCGCATCTACGCTCAGCATCCGTCATAAAGAACATCAAACTGCAAATCACAGCTCGAGCATCTGGGACGATAAACCTCAACATTAGCCAAATAGACACTCAAAGCTTGATTGACCTACTACGAGGGCTGCAATGATACCCATCACTCACATCTGGCTATCCACCACGCCTATGGACATGCGATGTGGTAGTGGCAAACTAATGGCCTACATCCTCACCGAGCACCAAAGCATTCGCCCTCACTGTGCCTACCTGTTTTACAACAAAGCAGGCACACGCCTAAAAGTATTCATTCATGATGGGCTTGGCGTATGGCTTTGTAGCCGTCAGCTCGATGACAATAAATTTCATGGCTTAACCAAGCCGCTCACCACCACTCAGACTGGTATCAGCATCAACCGTGAACAATTTAACGCCTTAATCAGTGGACTGCCTTGGCGTAACATGGGCAAAGATAAATTAACCCCCATCCTATAAATAGCAGATGACAGGCAAATAAAACTCTGGCAACATATCGCCATGACTGTTGCTAACTTATCCGACTTATCAAAAGACCCCATTTACGCCGAGCTTCTGGTGAAAATCCACCTGCTTGAACAGCGTAATGAGCACCTGCAGCAACAGCTTGTTCAAACGAACACAAGTCACGATCAACTACAGCAGCTTTTTAACCAAGTGGTTGAGGAAAACCACAAGCTATATGAACAAGTGCTTGAACTCATCGAAAAACAAAAGCAGCTTATTCACCGGCTCTATGGACAAAAAAGCGAAGGCATCACTGCCAGACAAACCCACTTAAACTATGAGGCCGCGCAAGAGGACTTAGCGCAGCTTGAACAAATCCGAGATGACTACCTTAGCGGCTTAAGCCAAGATGAGCTTGCCAAGCTGCCTGCGATTGATCGTACTGAGGCAGAAACCCTCATTAATGAGGGTGAGCTTAAAGCCGGCAAAGAGAACACAGATGAGCTGCCAGCTTCAGCCACTGATCAGCCTAGAAAAACAAAGCGTGCCAAATACACAGTGATTCCTGACAACCTTGAGGTGAAAACCTGGGTTCATGAACCACTTACCACCGTCTGTGACTGCGGCTGTCAAATGAAGCGAATTGGGGAGGATAAACAAGACAAACTTGGCATTATCCCTAAGCAGTTTTATATTGAGCGTCACATCTACCCTAAATGGGTATGCCGTGAGTGTGACATCATTCATCAAGCGGCTACCCCCAAGCAGATTATTAACAAAAGCATCGCCACCCCAGAGCTGCTTGCACACATCCTTATTAGCAAATATGCAGACCATCAGCCGTTATATCGGCAGAATATTATCTATCAGCGAAGTGGGGTAAATATCCCCGATGCTACTATGGCAGACTGGGTAGGACGCTGCGGCGTTGCCCTTGAGCCTTTAGTCAGTCGCTTGCATGAACTATTACTGTCTGAGCCTATCTTACATGCCGATGAAACCCCGGTATCTATCATGAAGAACCATGTAAAGGTAGGTGGTAAATCATTAAAAAAAGGCTATGTCTGGGCGTATCTTACGCCACAGCACAGCTCCTTAAAAGCGGTGGTCTATGACTTTGCTGAAAGCCGTCGTAATGAGCATCCTAAAGCCTTTTTAGATAAGTGGCGCGGTAAGCTGGTTTGCGATGATTACAGCGGGTATAAGTTCTTATTTCATCAAGGTGTGACAGAAATCGGTTGTCTGGCCCATGCACGGCGTAAGTTTCATGAACTGCATATCACTGGCCAAAGTATCGTGAGCATTGAGGCATTAACGTTATTTAGGCAGTTGTATGCTGTTGAACGTGAGATTGACGAGCGATTTGAAAAAAATACACCCCCAATGCCAAGAGATCCCCAAATAGTTCGGCAAATCAGGCAAGAAAAAGCCAAACCGATTGCCGATAAGCTGCACCAATGGTTACAAGAAAAAAGGCAGTTAACCACTAAAAATGCCAGTATTAGTAAGGCGATGGATTATTGCCTGAAACGTTGGCAGGCGCTGACTCAGTATCTAGATGATGGCAGGCTGCCGATTGATAATAATTGGGCGGAGAATCAGATGCGTCCGTGGGCACTTGGGCGTAAAAACTGGTTGTTTGCCGGTTCGCTGCGAAGTGGGCAGCGGGCTGCGAATATTATGTCAATCATTCAGTCAGCTCGCTTAAATGGTTTGGATGTGTCTGCTTATTTGACAGACGTGCTAAGACGCCTGCCTACTCAAGAGGGTCTGGATGAGTTGTTACCTCATCGCTGGGTGCCACCGCAATAGGGGGTTGGTCGGATGCTTACTAAGAAGGCACTTAAATCAACCATACAGCTATCCTTATCTAAAGGTCAAAAGCTCATCATCGATGTATTCGATAGCTACAACCTAAGCCTATATCAAATTAACACCTTAGAGATAGTACAAGATAGTCGTAATCGTTGGTATGCGTGTATTACCGTTAAAGACTTTCCTAAGCAGGTAAGTGGTAAGGGCAGCGTTGGTATTGATTTGGGCTTAAAAGAGTCTGCTACTACCTCAATGGGTGATAAACTCACTATTAAGAAGACTCAAAGATGGGCTAAAAAGCTTGCTGTCGCTCAACGTGCTAGCAATAAAAATCGTGTTAAAGCAATCCACGCCAAAATCAAAAACACAAGATTAGACTTAATTCATAAGTTCACCACCCAATTAGTTAAGGATAATGCCTTAATTGTAGTTGGTGATGTGAAATCATGCTCATTTACAACTAAAAAAACCAATCTGGCTAAATCGACATATGATGCAGGATGGTTTGAACTTAAACGACAACTGGAATATAAATGCAAGTATGCAGGTTGTCAGCTTGAGATCGTAAATGAGAGTTACACTACCCAGACCTGCTCGTACTGCCTTAAAATAAGTGACAGTAGTCCGAAAGGTAGAGCAGGCTTGCGAATAAGAGGATGGGCTTGTGCTGAGTGTGGCACATGGCATGATAGAGATATCAATGCTGCTAAGAACATCCTCGCGGTCGGGCTTGACCGTCTAGCGGTAGGAATCCCCTCGGTTTAGCGAGGGGAGGAGGTCAAATCACTGCTTGATTATTGACTACCATTATTGTCTTTGACATCAGTTTTTACACTAAAAACTTAATCAATAAAAGGAATCTAGAATACTGACACCTTCAAATTACGGTGACTTTAAAATTATAGTAATTAGCTAAATATAAAGAGGAACATAAAATAAGTTACCAACGATATTTGTCGAAATTTTCAGGATTGGCCCAGTATTTGGCATTTAACCAATTGGGACGCTGCTTATAGTCGTATAGATTGAACTGCCAAATGATTAAATCGGCAGTGTTGTCATCGGTGTTAAGAGGCAATGTTGTATAGCCTAAGCTACTAAAATTAAGCTGAGCAGTCGGTGTCGTAGTTAATAGTAGACTTTGTTCAGCAAATAGATCACGCAATCTAATGGCAATATTTTGATAACTTTGTTGATTAAGTTGTGTATTGCTAACCGTATCTAAATCAGACGCATTTAAAGTAGAATTTGTAGCATCAATAAAGCAGCCTAAGCTATAACGCTTGTTGAAGCCAGTGCCTAGAAACTCAGAAATAGACAGTGAAGTCAGCTCGACTTGTTGCCCTTTATCTGCACAATAATTTAAGAGATAAGCCTGAATTTCAGAATCACTGACCAGTAATATAGACATGGCCACAGGTTTAATGCTGTCATTATTTCTTTCAGTTTCTTTGATAGCGTCACTATAAAGGTGATCAACCACTTCAATAATATGGGCGCAAATCAGGTCTAACTTTAATAAAGTGGGTGAGGTAGTTAATGACATAGTTTATGCTTAATAAAAGTACGATAATTAATGAGGCATATTGATAACATATTTTGCCAAACATAGGTTTAAAAAAGGCAGAATGTTACAATATAGGACTTAGTATTCTAAAAACAGTATTATAAAAATTAGCATCAATCAGCAATAAATAATACTGCGTAAATATAAGGCTCAGAGACCATAAATATCTTGCTGACTACTCAATACTGTTTACCCAATAATAGCCACTTAGTAAACACCGCCTAATAAAGACCACTCACGATGAAATGAATGACGGTCATCTAATGATAGCTACTTAACGATAATTAGTTAATAAAGAGAAATAATATGACAGATTTAACCAATACTGATGCCAAAGACGATGCAATGATTGTCGATAGTCTGACGCCAGACGCGCCAGCCCATAATCCTGAAGCAGTCGAGGCAACTACTGAGAATACTGATAATAACAATGACATACAAAAAATTTATTTAAAAGATTATACCCCACCAAGCTACTCTGTAGACAAGGTGGATCTTGATATTAAATTATTTGAAGATCATGCCACTGTCGATAGCGTATTGATGATGAAACGACAGCACCCAGGTGACTTGGTGTTGTTAGGTCAAAACATGACCTTAACAACAATCAGTGTTAATGATAAAACGCTGCAAGAGGGAGACTATCAGCTTGATAAAGAAAAGCTGGTCATCTCAAATGCACCCGATGAGGCAATCGTAAAGATTAGCGTACATCATCAACCACAGAAAAATACCGAGCTTGAAGGGTTATATATCGCTGGAGAAGGCGATGACGTTATGTTCGTTACTCAATGTGAGCCAGAAGGCTTTCGCAAGATAACTTATTATCCAGATCGTCCTGACGTATTGTCGGTATTTACCACTCGCTTGGAAGCAGATAAGAAATTTCCTACCTTATTGGCCAACGGAGATTTAATCGAATCAGGTGAAGTGGCAGGGGACAGCAGCCGTCACTATGCGGTGTGGCATGACGTGAGCAAAAAGCCAAGCTACCTATTCGCTTGTGTTTTCGCCGATTTAGCGGTATTGGAAGACAGCTATACCACTATTGAGGGTCGTGAGGTTAAATTGCAGATTTACGCAAAAGCTTATGATATCGATAAGTGCCATGTCGCGATGCAAGCCTTGAAAGACTCCATGCACTGGGATGAGGTCAATTATGGCAGAGCCTATGACTTAGACCGTTATATGATTGTGGCGGTAAGTCAATTTAATATGGGGGCGATGGAAAATAAAGGCTTAAATATTTTCAATACCTCGTGTGTCTTGTCTAGTCCTGAGACCACCACAGATGCACGCAGCTTCAGTGTGAAGTCTATTATTGCCCATGAATACTTCCATAACTGGACTGGAAACCGCGTCACCTGTCGCGACTGGTTCCAGTTGTGTTTAAAAGAGGGCTTGACAGTGTATCGCGATCAATCCTTCTCTGCAGATCATCAGTCTCCGGCAGTACAGCGTATTGATGACGTATCGATGCTACGTGCTTATCAGTTTACGGAAGATGCAGGTCCGTTGGCCCATCCACCACGCCCTAACAGTTTTGTGGAAATTAATAACTTTTATACCACCACTGTCTATGAAAAAGGGGCCGAGGTAGTGCGTATGTTGGCCAATACCTTGGGTGACGAATACCGTCAAGGTACCGACACTTATTTTGAGCGTTATGATGGTCAAGCGGTGACCGTAGAGGATTGGCTATCAGCGTTAAGTGCTGAAGGCAAATCAGTTGAACATTTTATCGATTGGTATACTCAGCCTGGAACACCAGAGGTCCTAGGTCATCAGCATTTTGAGCAAGGTGATGACAAGGCGGGCAAGTTGACAGTCACTTTATCTCAAAAAACACGTCAAGTAGAGGGGTATGACGCACCCAAACCCTTACCCATCCCTGTAGCGACTGCCTTATTTGACAGAAGTACTGGCGAACTAATCGAAGAACGCTTGTTGATGTTAGAAAAAGAGACGCAAGACTTTGTGTTTGATAATGTGAGCACAGTAGATGGCATTGCGCCCATCGTATCTGTACTACGTGACTTTAGTGCGCCGGTACAAATGAAATATCAATATAGTGAGGCTGACTTGGCCTTCTTGTTGGCTCATGAGACCAATGGCTTTAATCAGTGGCAAAGTGCCCAAGCGTTGGTAAATCAAATTTTATTGCAAAATAATGAACCAGATGTTTATTTGCAAGCCGTCAAAAAAGCGTTTTTAAGCCTAATTGAAGAAGATGCGATGTTGGCGGCAAGAATTTTAGATATTCCTGCCGAGCGTGAACTTGCGTCAGCGCTCAGTAGTGATTATCAGCCGCTTGTCATGAAAGACAAACGAGACGCGCTAAAAAATAGCCTAGCTCAGGTAATGGCTAGTGATTGGCAACAAGTCTATAATAGCCTACCTATCGAAAGCTATGAGGACACACCAGAAGCTAGAGGTAAGCGGGCCCTACGTAATGTGGTACTGGATATGGCCCTCACCGCAGGTATTGAAGCTGCTCATGATTGGGCCTATCAGCAGTATCAAAATGCCAGCTGCATGACTGAACGCTTAGGGGCATTAAGTGCTATGGTCAATCATGATCACTCACAAAAACAAGCGGTATTGGCTGACTTCTATCAGCGCTTTAATAAAGAAGCCCTAGTGATGGATTTATGGTTTAGTGTACGAGCTGGTGATGATACTGCCACTGTTTCAGATGTTCAGGCATTAATTGAGCGCAAAGACTTTGATTGGGGTACCCCCAATAGAATTCGTGCGGTTGTGGGTAGCTTTGCCGCTCAGCCGACTAAGCTTTGGACCGAAGAAGGGTTAGCGCTTTATGTTGGTGTGGTACAAAAGCTAGATGAGACAAACCCTGTCTTAGCATCACGTTTACTGCAGACTCTATCGCGCTGGTATACTTTAGCAGAGCCAGTGCGTAGTATTGCTAAGCAGCAGTTACAGCAGCTTAGTCAGGTGGTTAAATCGAAGAACGTCACTGAGAGCTTGCATACGATATTAAAAGCAAGCTAGTTGTGCTTTAGTAGTTAGTTGTATGTTAGTAGGATGATAGTTAAATTTAGCAATAAAAAATGCCTAACGTTAAGTTAGGCATTTTTTTATAAGTAGTTGCTCTGCACACGACAAAAAAATCATCCCCACCCGATTTTCATAGGTTTAGGGGTTAAAAAGCTAACTAACTGTCGAAAGACAGTCTGATCATTGTTAAAAAACACCAAACGAAGGCCCTCAATCAACACATCCAGGCCAAGCGCAAACAAACTGGCTTGAGGTCGAGCGTTTGACTTCAACTTGCGTTTTAACGGCTTATCTTTGTCTTTATAAATACCGACATGATAAGCCCAACAAAATGCTAAGGCGTTCACTGCGACTAATTTACTGACTCGATCAAGATGGGTTAAGTGGGTATCTTCAAGATTAAAGCCACGGCCCTTTAGACAAGCAAATAAAGTCTCAATTTCCCAACGCTTAGCATAGCTTGTCATCGCATCCACTGTTTCTAGTTGATTGGTTGCGACAATCACTAAACCGTAGTCTTTATCACGCTTGGCAAATACTCGAACCAAACAACCATCGACAGTCAGTATTCGCCCATGTCGATATGTTTCTTGATGGCTAACATGGCGTAATAACTCTTTAATCTGTACCAACTTGCCATGATGATTCCTAACTTTACTGTTCTTCTTAATCCGTATGGCAAAGGGTATGTGATTATTGGTGAGCCAGTTAAACCATTTTTCGCCAACAAACTCTCTGTCTGCTACTATCATCTCAAGGTTATCTTTGCCAAATTGTTTGATAAACCGCTCAATAAGTTCACAGCGTTCAAGATGGTTTGTATTACCTCGCTTATCTAGCATTTGCCAGTATAAGGGGATGGCTATCCCTTTATATACCACCCCTAGCATAAAGATGTTGAGGTTACTTTTACCCCATTTCCAGTTGGTGCGGTCAATGGTTAAGGTGACTTTGCCTAGCCCAAATAGTCGATATATCATTAAAGCCAGTTGATCGTAGTCTATCCTCGCTTCGGCAAAAAATCGCTGTAGTCTGCGATAGTGACTGTCGGTCTTGCCACCCTTAGGAAGGTGTCTTGCTATTTTTTTTAAGATTACTGCTTTGAGCAGTAATCAGGGCTATTATCATTAGGCTCAAACATGTGATTCTTGCCTTGTTCATGCTCAGGTTTTGGGTTAAAGTTTCACTAAGTCTGTTAAGGTTTGGCATGGTCTGATTCGTCTTGAAAATTACTATTATGCCTTTGCTTTAACAGACTTTTTTGTTTTTTTTGTCGTGTGCAGAGAAGTAGTTGTTAATAAGTGCTAGTTAGTGGCTTTTAGCTAGAAGCTACTATCAGTTAAGCTCTACTATTAACTAAGCATTATTGTCTAATCACTATCGGTTAGGAAGCACGTCTTTAATAGTGTTTCTTAAGTTGTGTAAAGAGGCAACAGTGCTGTCCCAGTCTAAGCAGCCATCAGTAATTGATTTACCATACTCAAGCTGTGAAGGATCGCTGGTTAGTTTCTGATTACCACCTTTTAAGTGACTTTCAATCATAAGACCCATAATTGACTTGTTGCCATTTTTGATTTGCTCGGCCACGTTTTGGATTACCATAGGCTGTAGGTAAGGGTCTTTACCAGAGTTGGCATGACTTGAGTCAATCATAATCTTAACCATGGCATTACCTTTTTCTAACTCATTTTCAGCCTGTTCAACTGAGGACTGGTCATAGTTAGGTTTGCCATTACCGCCACGCAAGACCACGTGAGCATAAGGGTTGCCTTTAGATTTGATGATACAGACCTGACCATCACTAGATAGCCCTAAGAAGTTATGACCCGATTTAACCGCATTCATCGCATTAACCGCTACAGTCATACCGCCATCAGTACCATTCTTGAAACCAACAGGACAAGACAGACCTGAGCTCATTTCACGGTGAGTTTGACTTTCAGTAGTACGCGCGCCAATAGCTGACCAACTGATTAAGTCTTGCATATACTGCGGGGTATTCGGGTCCAATGCTTCTGTAGCACACGGCAAACCCTTTTCATTTAAGTCAAGTAACAGCTTACGCGCCATACGTAGGCCTTTTTCAATATCAAAGCTGTCATTCATGTCAGGGTCGTTAATTAACCCTTTCCAGCCCACTGTGGTACGCGGCTTTTCAAAGTAGACACGCATAACAATATAAATGCTGTCTTTTAGCTCATCGGCAAGTTTAACCAGTTTATCAGCGTATTCATGAGCCGCTTTAATGTCATGGATTGAGCAAGGACCTACCACAACCAATAGACGCTTATCAGTACCATCTAAAATATTTTGGATGGTAGTACGACCTGTTAGCACTGTGTTATAGGCCTTCTCTGACAAAGGATACTCGGCTTTTAGGCTGGCAGGGGTAATCAAGGGGATAAACTTTTCAATATTCACGTCATCAATATCTGCTGTGTGGGTAGTCGAGTTCATAGTCATATTTATAGTGCCTAGTTTAAAATACTGTTAAAAACGTTGGGAAATTAATTTTTGGTATATCGTTATAGGATAAGTGGGTTTCATTATATTTATCACTTATAGGTTTAAATGTCATACCTTTATTTATATCTTATAAGTGTATAACGGATAAGTCATGACATTTTTTAGGGTTAACTTTATTATGGAGGGTTATTCTAAGATTGACAAGTGTTAAGCTTTGCTTATTGCTTCATATAGGGAATGGGTATTACAAATATTTGTTATACTGTCGTCCTAATTTGATGCTTTGTAAAACACATCACCCTCGTTATGGTCTAAGTTTCTTCTAATCCTTTGATATTAAAGTAGAGTTAACTATGTTAGCAAGTGCTTCAGGCAATTCTGAACTCATCAATAAATCTCGGAATCCCAATAAACCATTAGTCATTGGTATTGTGGCAGGAGAGGCGTCGGGAGATTCTCTGGGTGCAGACTTTATGGCACAAGTAAATGACCTTATCGAAGAGGTGGTATGGATAGGGGTAGGTGGGCCTAAGATGAAAGCACAAGGACTACAGTCTTTATTTCCTTTAGACCGCTTAGCGGTTATGGGTTTGGTCGAGGTTATGTCGCAATTGCCAGACTTGCTAAAAGCCCGTTCCGAGCTGGTATCTGCTTTTACTGAGGTTAAAATAGATTGGTTCATTGGCATTGATGCCCCTGACTTTAACTTACGGGTTGCCAAAAAACTCAAACCAAAAGATATCTTCTGTGTTCAATACGTCAGTCCCTCAATATGGGCATGGCGTGAATCGCGTATCGAATCTATCAAAAAAGCCACTCATTTGGTGTTGTGCCTATTTCCTTTTGAGCTTGAGGTTTATCAACGCCACAATCACCCTGCGGTCTGTGTTGGTCATCCCTTATTACACAATCTTCCCAAGGAGTTGGTAGAGATAGCCACTCATGAGCAGCGACGTGAGCTAATTTGGAATAACTCAGAGCTACATAATTTCTTTGCCAATCGTAAAGAGGACATCAGTCAGATGATTTGCTTGATGCCAGGCTCAAGGCGTTCAGAGATTAATGCCATATTGCCACTGATGCTCAATGCGGTGAATCGACTATTAATGGTAGATGAAAAGCTGTGTTTTGTGATTCCTACCATAGATAAAAACCATCAGTACATTGTTCAAGATTTAATTGAGCGTCAGGATGAGTCTTTAAGAAGAGCAGTGGCGGTGGCCTATGACGAAAGCCAGGAACAAAAAGACTTCAGTCAATCTATTATGGCCATGTCCGATATGATTGTCTTAGCGTCAGGCACCGCAACACTAGAGGCAATGCTACTGAATCGACCTATGGTGGTGGTGTATCAAATGAAAAAACTAACCTATGCCATTGCTAAGCGATTGGTCAAAGTTCCTTATGTGTCCTTGCCCAATATCTTGGCAGGAGAGGAGATTGTACCTGAGCTCATTCAGGAGAAGGCAACAGGCGACAGTATTTGCCGAGCAGTGACCCGTTTAATGATACCAAGAGAATATGAGCAGCAGTTAGTTCGTTTGAATGAAACCTCAAATTGGTTGAAGCAGCAAAGCAGTCAAAGTGCGGTATCAGCGGTTATCAACACTTGGCATGATTATCTGAGCAATAATCTAAACAGCTTAAACGATACTTGGTGGTGTTCTAAAAAGTAGGCTGGCGCTAAAAGTCAATAGGAAGTCTATGCTAAGTTCTCTGATTCCATATGGCCTTCAAAGCTTTAAAAATTGTTCAAATTTTAATCAGCCTACTTTTTGAACCACCAACCGATACTTTAATAGGACTTACGCAAATTTAACTGAAGGCGAGCGCAACTGCTCCCTTAAATAACCACTAAGCAAGCCTTTTTTAACCTGATAGAGTGTTTGTTTTAGCACTCTAGCTTGCTTAGCTAACTGCACCCAAACGAGCATTGAACAACAAATATGATTACGCTGAATACGAGCCTTACGACACTGATTGGATTCAATGCCAGTTAATTGTTTGATTTCTCGGTGAAACTGCTCAATTTTCCAGCGAATGGCACACACCAATCGTGTACCAATCGATGAATCTTGAGTGGTGTCATTGGTGACAATCCAGTCCGTGCGGTTGTCATTCACCGCTACTCGGAACAGTTGCACTTTATAATCTTTGGGAAAGCCGTGTATTTTAATGCGTTTGCCGTTTTGTTGTTCTGTGTCAGTCCAAGTTAAATCACTGACGGCTTTATAAGGGTTTATGCCTTTTGAGTCATCAACTTTGCGATTGGATTTTAATGGGCAGTAAAAGATTTTTTGTAAGCCATCAATGTATAGCATGATGTCTTTGGTGGCATACCAGGTATCCATGAGAACATATTTAAATGACAGCTTTTTGTGTTCGATGCTGTGTTTAAGCATGTCTTTTAAATGGTCAAGTTTGCTTTTGCCGTCAGTGGCTCTATCGTAGATGCGGTAGTCGATAAGCCAATACTGCTGGGTTTTTGGGTTGACGTAGATACAGTTGACGATACAGATGCCTTTAATAATGCGATGAACGTTGCCACTGTATTGACGGTTGACGAGTTCAATTTTGTGGCTGTGGTTTTTGTCTAAGATGCTGTCGTCAAAGATGAGACAGCCATCTTCATCCATCACAATGTCGTCTTTGGCTTTTTCCCATACGAGCCTGGGTTTTAGTTTTTCATGACGCAGGTAGCGATTGATGCGGTCATAGCTGATCTATTCTGGATGATGCTCGGCATAGTTGGTAAGAGTGTAGTTTATTTGGCTTACCAGTAAGTATTGACAGTAGTCTAAGCGGGTGATAACTTTTTTCTTCATGCCTTTATGCTACTATAGTTCTTCAGGTTTATGCAAAAATTTATGCGTTTTGCGTAAGTCCTATTTAAGCAACAATATAACTGATAAAACATAATACTTAATAAAACATAATTTGATGAATAGGGCACAAGGTCGACACTGTTATTTATTTAATATTTAACTTATCGTGCGTAATTCTCCACCTATAATCTTTGATTTAGGTGGAGATGTAAGCACGGGCGGGGCGACCTATTCTAAGTATTTAGGTTTATTGCTGATAATTGATGCTAAATGCAAATAATGCTAGGTTATACCTATATTCAAGTTGACTGACAAACCATGCTTAAAGCCTATAAATACAGAATTTACCCAAACTACGAACAGCGAGTGCTAATCGAAAAGCATTTTGGCTGTAGTCGGTTTGTGTTCAATTGGGCGTTGGCATTGCAAAAACGCTACTATGCTATGTTTGGCAAATCATTATCACGTAGCAAAATCCAAAGCCATTTAGTAAAAAAGAAAAAGAAAGCTCAGTTTGCATGGCTAAACGAGGTCAATAGCCAATCACTACTAAATGCCTTACTAAATGTCTATACCGCTTTTACTAACTTCTTCAAAGGTCATGCCAAATTTCCACGTTTCAAATCTAAAAAAATCCCACAGCGTAGTTATCAATGCCCTCAACATTGCACCGTAAACTTTGAGCAAGGTATTATCAATCTACCCAAACTCAAGGGCATTAAAGCGGTGTTTAGCCGTGAATTTGTCGGCAAGGTGAAAACAGTAACGATTAGTAAGACAGCAACAGGCAAATACTATGCAAGCGTACTGGTTGATAATGCTGATATATTGCCAACGCCTACGACCATTGAACCTAGATTAACGGTTGGCATTGACTTAGGTATTAGTCACTTACTCAATCTATCAGATGGTAGCAAATTTGATAACCCAAAGCATTTAGCCAAAGCCAGTCAAAGACTTGCTATACAGCAAAAAATCTTTGCTCGTAAACACAAACAAAGTAAAAACTATCAAAAACAAAAGTTAGCTGTTGCTCGTATTCATGAAAAAGTACGCAACCAGCGCTTAGACTTACACCATAAAGTCACGCATAAACTGATTTGCGAAAACCAAGCTACCAGTTATGCGATTGAAGATTTAGGTGTAAAAAACATGGTAAAGAACCGAAAACTTGCCAAAGCGATTAATGACGTGGGTTGGGGGCAGTTTGTTACCCTGCTTACCTACAAGGCGAATTGGTATGGTAAAAACATTCTAAAAGTGAGTCGGTTCTTTGCCAGTAGTAAAATTTGTTCGCATTGTCATCACAAATTAGATACTGTGCCGTTGTCAGTCAGAAATTGGACGTGTCCTAGCTGTCAAACACACCATGACCGTGATACCAATGCAGCAAGCAATATACGCTCTCAGGCGTTAGCTGATGTAGCAGGACTTGCTACTGTGTAAAGAGTTCCCCCAGTACGTGACTTATCAGCGTAAGTGTACTGGCGAAAGGTAACAACTCAATCTAGGTTGGGGTTGTTATGGGTCGCAAAGATTCCCCCACCATAACCGTTAGGTTTGGTGGTGGGAGTATGTCAAACCGTAAACACTCAATACTAAGCAGCTATTTAATGACTTCGTTTTATAAAACCATTACCGAATTACCGGCTATTTCTTCTTTGCAAAATAGCTTGCCGTTACCTCTTGCCACAACGATTATTATCGAAGGAAATATCAATCATGAGGGTTTGACTGCTGAGCTTAATAATAGAGATACACTATCGGCTGAGTTAAGAGATAAGAAGCCTACGCTACAGTTTGATATTGGTATCGATGAAGTAGGCCGTGGTCCTTTATATGGCAGCGTAGTGGTATCAGGGGCTATATTGCCCTGCCAGTGGTCTGCGGAAATAGAGCAAAATCCATTACAAGACACACCTTTAGCTATCCTTACAGACTCAAAAAAGTTGACAGAGGCAAAGCGCGAGCGTCTTTTTGAGCCTATTAAGCAGCAGGCTTTGGCTTACATGATTGTCGAAATCCCTGCTTCAGTAATTGATGAGGTCAATATTCTACAAGCGACTTTGATGGGAATGCGTTTGGCGTGTGAGCAGATAATGATTGAGATGGTACAAGCTTTGCAATCGAATTTAGACAAGTCTTTAGAGGTAGAAGGCTTTTTAGACATACACAGTTCGTCACAAAATCACATTGCCTTCAACCTATTAATTGATGGTAATAAAGTACCGGATTTAGACAGTCAACTACTGCAACACTATAATATTGGTCCTGAATTAAAGCACAGTGTCAATGCTGAAGCCTGGGTAAAAGGCGATGCGCGTCACAGTGCCATAGCTGCAGCTAGTGTACTGGCAAAAGTAAGTCGTGATAGACAACTGATTAAGGATGGCGCTGCTCATCCAGGTTATGGTTTAGAAGGCCATAAAGGTTATCCCACAAAGGCCCATATTGAGGCCATTCAAAAATTGGGTGTATTGCCACAACATAGACGCAGCTTTAAGCCAGTTCAAGAAGCGCTTAGCCTACAACAATTATAATAGTGAATGGTTAGCGGTTATCAAGGCTGGAAAATCAAAGCTGAATAGTCAAAACTGTAAGCCTAAATGATCTATTAAAGACACATAGCAAGACTACCTATAATAAGGCATACCCATAACTGCATAACAAAAAAACATCTATGCGTAGCGTCTATCAAGGGCTACTGCCTAGCATATATTATGGTTCTATTTCCTCTTTTTGCGTTCCCTGTTCATAAGTCGGATGGTCTTTTAGATGTTGATGTAGAATCTTACGTAAAGTTAGTACTGCTTCTGGTGTATCCTGAATACCATGCCTACCTTTAATAATGGTCTCACTGGCTGCACCTTCTAAATGAGAGCTCTTATAAGGTACAATACCGTCAGAGGTAGGATTGGTAATAGATTGGGCCACATCTTGGACTTTTTCTGCTGCCTTACCTTGTATGCCATCTGATGTTGCCGTGCTGTTTTCTCCCAAAATCTCCGGACTCACCCCAGCTTTAAGGACTTTAGGCGCAGGGTTACTGGACAAAGCAGTATCTGGTGCTGTGGTAAGATTTAAGCGTATCAAACCGTTATATAGATCGGAGTCTCTATTGGCGATAATAGAATGATAAGTCACATTATCAGCAATTTTTAAGTCCGCCGTCAGTTTCATGAATGAGGATTTATCACTTAATTGACTGGCCCCATTTTGGAAATATAGGGCACCCAATGGGTTGCTGGCAAGCTCATCTTCACTGGCAAGACTCGCTAAGTTACCGGTAACGGTTTGGACAAACCCAATCGGTAGCTGTACCACGCGTCTTAATAGCTGAGTAAACCATCTGTCGGCAAAGTCGGTACCTCTAAAGGGGGCTGAGATAAATACTGCAGTGTCTACACTGTCAAGTTGCTTTAAATGTAACCTATTAAGTACTTTTTGTTGATCAAATTCATTGTTCAATATATCACTGAGACGAGGGGTATTTTCTTCTTGCGCTAATTTATGAAACTGATCCTGTAGATTATCATTAGAGACCATCATACGGGCAATGATGGCACCCATGCTATGACCAATTAATACTGAATTATGACTTGCTATGTGTTCAGAATTTGGGTCATTAATTTTATAAGCCGTTTCAATCAGTTCTTGAATTCTATAACGGTTCTCTAAAATTGGAATATTTGTGGGGTAGAAAATTTGCCATACTTGGTAGTTTTCACGCAATTCATCATCGTGTGAAATATCGTTGGTAATACTAATCCAAGTCGCAGGGCTTGATGCCAAACCGTGTAGCATAATAATAATGCGTTTATTAGGATCGTAAGGTTCAAGCATGAATAACTGAGGCATTATCAAGCTTTGCTGGCGGGCCAATAAGTTAAAGTAGCCCACATTATCCAGATTGTTCTCGGCCAGCCACATACCATAACTTGCAGAGAAGTTGGCGGCCAAATAATAGGGTTTACCAAGCATATCAATCGCTTCGGTGTGATGCGGGTTATAAAGTTTAATATCAAAGTTATTGGTGGCTAACACCTCTTGCAATTGCTCGCCTTCTGGAATAACCACCCCGGTGAGTAATAAATTACCGGTTAGGTGTATTCTATCACGGGGGTCTTCTGAGTTAAGTTGCTTGTTGTCAGAGGTTAACAATGCTTTGACGGACGTATTAGGGCGATCATCAAATAAGGTCACGTAGCTGATACCGACACCTTCTCGCTCACTAATAGTATTAAGTCCTGAGAAACTTATATCATGACTGGCGTATAACTTATCAATGCTTTTATTATAGGTCTCAGTATTTTGTAAGTACTCAGGCTCATTGGGCAAGTAAAGATCAATAGAAACGATGTCTTGGTTCTGATTTAAAGCTTCAAACTCTTTAATTGCCTGCTCTTTATCATCTACAGGATTTGAATCATTGCTATCGAAATTTTGTTTGGCACTACTGACTTCAACAGCACTGTCTTCAACAATACTGTCTTCAACAATACTGTCTTCAACAATACTGTCTTCAACAATACTGTCTTTGGTAATACTATTTCCATCGATGCGGTCATTTATATCAGCACCTTCTTTAGCAAGGTCAGTGCTAGACAAGTTGTCGCGCGTAAGGCTTGCGAGATATTTGTCGTCTTGGATTGAAGGGAAGGTAAAATTTAAGACCTTTATCTGTTCTCCATATTTGGGCCCATTAGCATAATTTGAACCATTACGGCTGGACAACCCACTATCACGCACCAGCTTTGAGCTAATAAAAGAGGTGACTTTGCTGGATTGTTGCGAACTGTCTTTATTAGCATAAAGTTGCTTGATGAGCGCATCAGAAGCAGCTTCATAGACATCTTGTGTTTGAATATCCAAACTTGATAATAAAGTCTTCGGCTTACTGAGCGTGTTGTCATTATCCCTGGTATTAGGGTTTAATTGTGAATAAAATAAATAAGCGTAACTGTACTTGATAGCACTTAATAGATTGTCGCGATAAGCGGCATTACATTGCTTTAAATAAATCAATGCTTCGGCTTGCTGTTCCTCGGTCAAAGGCGCATTTGCATAGTAAGGGTCAATGGGAGGCCGCACAACTCTTTCAACGCATTGTTCAGATTCTGCGATAGACTTTGCCTTTGCTAGATGCAGTTCTGCCAGTAACGCCAAATACTCTCGACTGTCTTTTTTCAAAAAACCTTTGTCAATTTGGACAAGACACTTATTAAAGTCATCTAAGCATTCGTTGTCAGGCATACCAATAGAAAGTAGCTGAGAAGCACTTTTATTACTTAAAGTGGGCCTAGTCACGATATTGCCTCGGTTATTGGCAATGGTTTGGCTAGATTTTTGTTTTTTAAAAGAGACCGTACTACACGACGTGGTTAAAACCATACTTGACGCTAACGCAAGGGCGGTAGTCAGTTTTGAGAAACTAGGTTTATTATGCATAAATATGGCCGTAATCAATGACTTAGAAGAAATAATTGCATTTTATTTTTGAAATTAAATAGATCAGATAACGAAATTTTATACAGTTAAGATAAATTATAATACTCTATTTTTAGAGCATTAGTATGACAATAGTGAGAGAGGTCAGGTCAAAAATAGGGTTGAAATTTGGAGATAAGTCACTAAGAACTGTAAGTGACGAGAGATAGAGTAAAAGCAATAAAGCCACAATTAAGTGGCTTTACTGTTATCGATAGATAGTTTTTTATCTGTTATTGATTAGCGTAAATCCCAAATATAGTATTTACCGGCTTCAATGATTTCAATTTGCTTAGCGATGGTGGCATCTTCAGGATGCTTTTGCTGAAGCGCTTGTAAACGAGATAGGGCAGCGGCGCGGTTGTCGTTTAATAAGTCAGCTTGAGCCAAACTTTGCTCTGCTTCTTTATAGTTTTGAGAAGCCGCTTTCACTAGGTATTTTTTACCTTCTTTAAAACCGCCGCCTTCAGACAGCATCATGCCATAAATAAAGTTAGCTTCAGCACTCTCAGGCTGTCTATCGATCGCTTTGGCGATAAAAGTACTGCCACGAATGGCATAGTCAGAACCTAAGTCTAGGTTACGACCCATACCATTTAGTTTAGCCGCTCTTAGAAGTACATCATAAGAAGCATTTTCGTTTTCTGCAAACGGACGAATCCAAGCTTCTAACTCTTTTAATTTTTCTTTAGCGTAGTAAAGATCAGATTTGCTATCGAAGCGCGGCGGATAATGACGTGCATTAGAGCTAATTTCATTAATGAAATCATCTAATAAGCTTACATCTAGTAAGTCATTTGGATTGATGCGCGTTTTAGGAATTAATACCGTAGTCACATAGCTTGCATCAGATACTTGAACCATTGGGGTTGGAATACCAGGTAATCTAGTTGTAGTGATGTCAGTAGCATTGACCAAAGGATTGTTTTTTAATTCGTTGGCATCGTACTTAACTTTGTACACTCTACCATTTGACGTGTCTGCGTTAATAGCTGCTGTATCATCAACAGAATCATCTGTAACCACAGCAGTAGTTGAGCCTGTTGTTCTGCTGCCAGAGTTTGGTAGTGACTCACAGCCTGTGGCCACCAAGCTCACTAAAAGTGCACTTGAAAGAAGTTTTACAGATACCGATTTATTCATTATTAGGTCCTTATAATCAATGGTAATTACTGATAAAAATTATGTATCCAAAATTGAAAACTAGCGGGAGTAAGTGACTATCTAAAATAATTTAGAGGCCAAAAAAATAGAGGTAATTTAAGCCGTTAAACAGCCAAACGCTGTCTGACATTCAATGTTTTCACCTGCTAAATTTCTAGATATAGGTTTTTCTATATATAGCTGTTTTAAGGAAAATTGGATTTTTGAATATAATAAGTTGTATAACATATCAATTTTACAAAAGGCATTAAAGAGGCCAGATGTAAACTTTGATTATGATTTGGTCCAAGAAGTTATTTTTTAAACCAAGGACAATAGCCATTAAACCAAAAGCTATAGATGATAAGCCAAGTTTTTCATACGGTTAGCCATCCAACGCATGGAGACTCTGACGGGAGCGGATAATGCTTTGCCACCGTGATTTAGCGCCGCCTCACGGTGTTGCAGTTCTTCGATGTTCATTTGAGCCAAAATCTCTTTACTTCGAGTGTCTTGCTTGGGTAATTGGTCAATATGATCTTGTAAATGCTCACTCACCTGTGCTTCAGTCTCTGCCACAAAGCCTAAACTAAACTCGTCAGAAATAAGACCGGCAACAGCGCCAAGTCCAAAAGACAAGCCATACCAAACCGGGGTAAATACACTAGGATGGCTACCTAACTCGTCAAGGCGAGTCTCACACCAAACTAAGTGATCAATCTCTTCATCGGCAGAGTGTTGCATTGCCTGTTTTACCTGTTGATCTTTGGCGGTAAAGGCTTGACCATGGTAAAGGCCTTGAGCGCATACTTCACCAGTATGATTAATACGCATAAGCCCCGCCACATGGCGAGACTCATTGATCGATAATTCAGGAAGGGTATCGGAGCTAACAGGTAAGGGGCGAGCGGTCTGATTCGAATGGGGAATGACTGAACGCAGGCTGCTATCAAAGCCAACAATAGCGCGGTCAATAATACTCAAACTTTTTGTCATAACTTGCCCCTATATATTTACAGTTATTAACTTACGGCCATTACACTAATAGTATTTGCTGAATAGTCTTTGCTGTCATTAATGTTCGATGCGATTTGCAATAAAACAGAACTAAATCTATAATCCAAAACAGGGTTTATTATTTAAGCTCTACTGAAGCGCCATTTTCAACGTTCGCATATACTTCAAGCACGTCCCAGTTGGTTAAACGCACACAACCTGCAGAAGCTTGACGGCTGATACCTTCAGGAACTGGTGAACCGTGAATACCGTAAGAAGGTTTAGATAGACCCATCCAGACCACACCTACAGGGTTATTTGGTCCTGGTGGCAACATGAATACCTGTGACTTGTCACCATTTTTGACGGTTGATTTGTACCATGGCATCTTAACTTTATTAACAATTTTGAAAGTACCTGATGGAGAAGGGGTGCTGGTGCTGCCTACAGTAGTAGGATAAGTAGCCACTAGCTTATCACCGTTATAAGCATATAAAGTCTTGGTCGCTTTATCAGCAATAACACGGTTAATCTTCTCTTTTAAGGGCTCGCCAACATTAATAACAGTCAGTGTTTCACCTTCAGTAAAGCTTTTACCCTTGTTTAACTTCTCAAGGTAGCGCACGTCCATATGGAAGCGTTCACCCAACATCTCTTTGATGTTCTGATAATACAAGCCTTTCATTTTGGACTTGGCTTCTGATCCAGAAGGGGTGTCCTGAAAATTAGTATTAACATCTTCTTTGGTTAACGTATATTGAACCAGTACTGGCTGATTGGGATCAATATTCTTGGTTAAAGCATTCCAAGTGGCGGTGTCCATTTTACCCGTGCTTGGCAATCCTTTCATGGTTTGGAAGTTAGACAGTGCTTTGGTACTGTTCATACCCCATCCACCATCAATAGGACCTGGTGAAGCATGGTTCCAATCTAGCAACGCTTGCATTTTTACAGTCATGGCTGTGTTTTTACGCATATTTGGGGTCCAAACAGCACTATTTACAGCACGAGCATAGTTAGATAGGTTGGTGGTTTTATAGACCTTACCATCTTTGTTTTCGATGCTCTTAATAGAGTCATCATCCGTGGCTGAGTTACTCATAGCGACGGCTTGACCGGTGCCAACATCATCATTAGTTTGTTCGGCAATCTCTTTATTGACCTGGGTCTGAATAGCGACGTCTTGGGCATCGTCAGAGGCCAGTTCACCACTTACATCAGCTTGCTGGGCTTTTTCAGCCGCAACTCGTTGTTGCTCGCTCTCAGTATTTTTATCTTTAATAAGCTGCTGAAGGCTATCCACTGATTTAGTGGGCTTTTTAGGTGCTGTTTCTGCCATAGCTGTGCTGCTAAAAGCAAATAAGGTAGCCGCAACAGTCGCTGCAAGTAATTTAGGAGCAAATTTAGCGGTTATCTGTGTAGTGATAGGTTTAGCGTTCATAGTCATACAGTTATTCACAATAAAAAGAGGTGTCGCTATTATGCGACGAAAAGTATCAACTGGCAAATGTTTACCACAAATTCTAAAGTAACCGTAACAATTGTGCTATTTAAGTCAGTTAAAAATAGAGGGGGATATTTATGGTGGTGATAGTGCCAAGTGCGAAATGTTGGTTATAATGGGTAAGTGCATAAAACTAACCTGATTTTTTTTATTAATATCATATAGAATGTTTTATTAGCAATTTAACTTTAGCATTTAACTCAGTAATGGGAATAGCAGATTAACTATGTCAACAGATAACTCAAGCTCAATAGACAGTTCAAGTTTAGACGAAATGACCAATCAAAGTACTTCGTTGGCTTCTTTAGATGCCCAAGCCATTCTTGCCCAAATCCAAGGTTCAGAAGGCACAGGCATAGCAGATGATGTCATGGCTAGCCCCTTAGATGGTGAATTTGATGGCTTGTTAGCCGATTGTGAGGAAGCCGCTCAGTCGCTTTATAGTATCCGTGACTTCATTCGTTTTTGTGTGACTCAGCTGCGTAACTATGAGGTAGTAGTGGCACAAGGTACCAATGATGTCTTTGCAGAAGCCGCCGCTATTGTATTGCATACTTTATCGTTGGATTGGTCTGCTGATGAGCAAATTTTAGACTGTCGCTTGACGCCTTCAGAGAAGGGCGAAGTGCTGGCTTTATTACAGTCACGTATTGTGTACCGTAAGCCTTTAAGCTACCTAGTTAATTTGGCCTATTTCTGCGACCTACCTTTTTATGTCGATGAGCGGGTGCTTATTCCAAGATCGCCTATTGCCGAACTGATTCGTCAGCAATTTTATCCTTATTTCGAGACCAATGGCGTTGCACAGCCATTGGGTGCGGACTCTACCCCAGACTTACCTTCTTTTTATCTACATGGTCTTGAGAACAAACAGCTTTACCAACCAGAACGTATCCTAGATTTATGCACTGGTTCTGCCTGTATTGCTATAGCGCTAGCCAGCAGATTTAGAGATGCTTTGGTAGATGCAGCCGACATTGACACCTCTGCTTTAGAAGTAGCGGCAGTGAACGTTGAGCATCACGGTATGGAGCATCAATTAAATCTAATAGAATCAGACTTATTTGATAAGATTCCGGCTGAAAATCAATACGAATTGATTGTGACCAATCCTCCTTATGTCGATGCTGCTGCAATGGCTGAATTACCTCCTGAATTTATTCATGAGCCTGAGCATGCTTTGGCAGCGGGTCAAGATGGCTTAGATTTGGTTCATAAGATATTAAATGAAGCAGCCGATTATCTTTCTCCAGAAGGATTATTAGTTTGTGAGGTGGGTGACAGTGATTGGGCTTTACGTCAAGCCTATCCTGAAATTCAGTTTAATTGGTTAAGCTTTGCCCGAGGCGGCAATGGGGTATTCGCTATAGATCGTGATGAACTGGTCGCTAACCGTCATCTATTTGCCGCTCAAGTGGCACAATTAGAGTCATAAGCCTATAGCAACTAACCGTGAGTGATAGTCAGCAAAGTGCTATAAATGGGGCAATTAAAGTTGCCCCAAGCATTTAGCAAAATAAACCAAAATAAGATTGAGCAAGAGTTATGGCAGGGAATAGTATTGGACAGGTGTTTAGGGTCACCACATGTGGCGAATCACATGGTGAAGGATTATTGGCCATAGTAGATGGTATTCCGCCAGGTGTGGCTTTGAGTAGTGAGGACTTACAGGTAGATTTAGACCGCCGTAAGCCAGGTACTTCCAAATTTGCCACTCAGCGCCGAGAGCCTGATGAAGTAGAAATTATTTCAGGGGTGTTCGAAGGCAAAACCACGGGTACCTCTATCGGTTTGTTAATTCGAAATACCAATCAAAAGTCGAAAGACTATAGCGATATCAAAGATACGTTTAGACCGGGCCATGCCGATTATACCTATAGCATGAAGTACGGATTTCGCGACTATCGTGGCGGTGGCCGTTCTTCTGCGCGTGAAACGGCGATGCGAGTGGCGGCAGGTGCTATTGCAAAGAAATACCTAAAGCAGCGTCTAGGCGTTAGTATTCACGGTCATGTGGTGCAGATGGGTAATGAGAAAGCTGCGTTGCAAGACTCGGCTGCAATTGATTGGCAGTTTGTCAACAGCAATCCTTTCTTTTGTGCGGACGCTGAAGCCATTCCCAGATTTGAAGCCTTAATTGAACGCTTAAGAAGAGAGGGTACCAGTTGTGGCGCTAAGCTTGAAGTGATTGCTTCAGGCGTTCCTGTCGGTTTGGGTGAGCCTGTTTTTGATCGTCTTGATGCTGATATAGCCCATGCAATGATGAGTATTAATGCGGTTAAAGGGGTGGAGATTGGTGACGGAATGAGTGTGGCTGAGCAATTCGGTCATACCTCACGGGATGAGTTGACACCAGAAGGTTTCACTGCCAACCATTCAGGCGGTATTTTAGGCGGCATTTCATCAGGTCAAGATATTAAGGTAAGCATTGCTTTAAAGCCTACCTCTAGTATCACCACGCCAGGTAAAAGTATTGATGTGGCTGGAAACTCTATAGATATGCTGACTAAGGGTCGCCATGATCCCTGTGTGGGTGTGAGAGCAACGCCTATTGCCGAAGCAATGTTGGCCATCGTTTTGCTTGATCATTATTTGCGTCATCGTGGTCAGAATGCGGATGTTCGGCCTCCTGTCTCTGCCATAGCCTAGACACCTCCAAGTTTATAAGTGTCAATTTTATAAAATAGTTAATAAGGTGTTAAAACCACAATTGCTGCTTAACGGCAGCAATTGTGGCGGATGGTAGATTTTGAAATACCTCGCCTGATAGCTGATCCACTATTAATCTAAAACACTCTAACCTACCTCCTTTCATTCGATAACTCTTTTCAAACTGTCTGCTGAGTAGCAGTTTGGTAATAAGTATTGTAAAAAATACTTTGGGTACCAATATTAGTTTAATAGCCTGCTAGCTTAAGCGCATAGATAAATTATTTTAAGCAATAATTTTAGTAGATTGGCAGATGTCTAAAAGGTTGCCTAGTAAATATGATAGTAAGACCTGTTTATTAAGACGTAATTCATAATTAGGATAAACATAATAAAGACGCACCCTGCTTAAAGGCAAATACTATCTAAGCTAGGAACAAACACTATTTAAGGACAAACACCATTTATAATAGAGGATATTATGACTGAACAAAATTTGACCGATAATTTAAACCCTAATAATTTAGACCATAATAATGACAGTGAACAGGATGTTCTAGACTCAAATTCGACCCAATCAGTGAAAGTCACTGATGAACAAGTGATTAACTGGATTAAATCACGCCGTAGTATTGGTAATTTGACCATACCTGCGCCAAAGAAAAATCAGCTTGAAGTGGCTATAGGATGTGCGATGACCGCACCTGATCATAAGAAACTGCAACCTTGGCGATTTATTGTGACAGAAGGTCAGCAAAGGCATGCTTTAGGTCGTGCTTTATTGGCAGCAGCAGAAGCAAAAGCCTTACGTGAAGGGACAGAGCTTGATGAGCGTAGTGCAGAAAAGACCTTAAAGATGCCGTTAAGAGCGCCGATGATTATCACGGTGGTTACCAACATGCAGTACCATGAAAAAGTGCCTGAATTTGAGCAGTTATTGAGTGCAGGTGCTGCGGTACAGAATTTAATTTTGGCGTTAAAAGCACAAGGATTTAGTACAGTATGGCGTACGGGCCCTTTGGCAAATGAGCCTGCGGTTAAGACTTATTTTAATGTCGGTGCAGAGGACTATGTTACAGCATTTGTCTATGTGGGCACTAGCCATTGTGTGATGCCGAGTCGTGGCGATATTGAGACTGCTGATTTCATCCACTACGACTCAGAATAAATGACTGGTTGAGTATGGAGCATGAATTAAGATAGCCAACCGTTTATAATAAAATTATGACCACTCATTTAACCTGTTAAATTTAACCCTATTAAAAAATAGAGAGCATTCTTATGTCAGATGAACAAAAGAACAAGGACGTTGAAGATAAAGACATGGAGCAGACAGAAGCCCCTATAGATCCATCTTCTAACGAAGAGAAGTCCGTATTTACCTCTGGACTTTTGGCCAGCTTATTTGACAGAGCGGCCAAAGTGAGTGCCAAAGCTAAGCGTGAAAACCCACCGCTAGACTCTGATGAGATTGAAAAAGCAGTCTTAAATAACATGAACAAACCTCAAGGGATAGCAGCACCTCATAAATTGCGTCTGGCTTTCTTAGGCGGTGGTAGCTTCGGTACCGCTATGTCTAATTTAGCGGCGCGTAATGGGTGCGACTCTACCTTATGGGTTCGTAATAAACGCACTGTAAAGTCGCTGCAAAAAACGCGTATTAATAAAAAATATTTGCCAGGCTATACCTTAGATGAGCGTTTAAAATATGAGCATGATTTAAAAGAGGCGGTGCAAAATAAAGATGTTATTTTTGTGGCGGTTCCGAGCTCAGCATTTAGAGAAACGCTAAAAAATATTCGTCCGTATCTGAGCGGTCAGTCTATTGTGTCATTGACCAAAGGTATGGAAAAAGACACATTTAGCTTGATGAGTGACATCATTAAAGAAGAGTTACCTGAGGTAAATTTTGGCGTAATGTCAGGGCCTAACTTGGCAGTTGAAATTATGCAGAATATGCCATCTGCTTCGGTGATTGCCAGTGACTCAGAGTTATTACGTCATGCTGTGCAATCTGCATTACACAGTGCCTTTTTTAGAATATTTGCCTCAGATGACATCAAGGGCGTTGAGCTTGGCGGTGCGTTAAAGAATATTTATGCCATCGCTATGGGTATGGCTGCCTCATATAATGTGGGCGAAAACACCAAAGCGATGCTGTTGACCCGTGCGTTGGCTGAGATGAGCCGCTTTGGCGTGGCTTCAGGTGCCAATCCTTTAACCTTCTTAGGCTTATCGGGCGTGGGAGATTTGTATGCAACCTGTAGCTCAGAGTTAAGTCGTAACTACCGTATAGGGAATATGTTAGGTAAAGGCATGAGCTTGGAGGCCGCTATTAAGAAGTTGGGTCAAACTGCAGAAGGGGTAAATACCATTCAGCAGGTGCATGAAAAAGCGACCAAGCTTGGTATCTATATGCCTATTACCCATGCACTACATGCGGTTATCTTTGATGATCAAGCCACATTAGGGGTTGCTCTGAATCTAATGGAGTCAGGTTTCAGAAGCGATGTTGAATTTGTTATGCCCCATGAATATAGTAATGAGGCCTTAAAAGCGCAAATGGATGCTGCCTCAAATAAACAGGACTGATAAAATTATGAAAATTATTTTAATGCGTCATGGAGAAGCTGAGCGTCAGACTCAGCAAGATTCTGAACGTCATTTAACTCCGTTAGGCGTGCAACAAGCTGAGGCCACTGCCGAATATATTATGGCGAACTATAAGCCTGATATGTTTGTGGTCAGCCCGTATGTTAGAGCGCAGCAGACATTGCAAGCATTAACCACTCTTAAGCCTGATGTGCCGGTGAAAGTGCATTCAAATATCACGCCAGATGATGACGCTATGCAGGGGTTGCACGGTCTAATGGACGTCGAAGGGGAGTGTGTGGTGGTGGTATGTCATATGCCAATTGTGGCGAAAATGGCTGGCTTACTGACTGCGGATATGCCTGAGTCCTATCATTTGGCTGAAGCGCGTGTCTTTGAAGCATCGCTCATTGCGCCTGACATGGGTGATGAAGTAGACCGTTATGTGCCTGAGCTAAGTTTGTAGTACTCTATTTAGATCACGGCTATTTATAATGCTACTATTTACAGTACTGCTACGGCTATCAATTGGTAGAGCAGCGCTAAGACAATGTATAACGCTAAGCCAGTATTAACACAATAGTGAGTGCTATGACTATGACAAAATTATGTGGCAGTAGCATAGAGATATAATAGTAACTGCTCTAACAATAATAACTGCTCTAATAATGATAAAGGGGAATATTATGCAGGATGATCGCGATATGCAGCGAACCACGGAGCTTGAAAAGCCTGATTTAAAGATACCTGTGGGCGGTATGGGTGATGCCAATTTGCAATATTCCCAACTTATTAAAACGCCAGATTATAACCATGCGCCTGTTATCAGTAAGGAACAGGAAGAGTCTTTGGTTCGCTATAATCACATCACTTATTTATTGTATGTGCTGAGTTATTTTACAGCAGGTTTGTTATGGATTGTGCCTATCATAATGAACTATGCCCGTCGTCAACAGGCCAATCATACTTGGCTTGCTACTCATTTTGATTGGCAAATCAAAACCTTTTGGTACAGTATTGTGTTTGGTTTTATCGGTGTTGTTTTGGCGGTCATCGGTCTAGGCGGGCTGGGTCTTGGTGTATTTGCAGACAGCTCAAATGTGGCATTAGGTTCGACTGGACTGGCCGCATTTGGTGGTATCATGATTTTATTTTCATTTATTTGGCACATTTATCGCATCGTTAAAGGCTGGATAGCACTAAGTGACAAACGACCGGTTCAATAATGGATTAGAGTGATACTC
Source organism: Psychrobacter sanguinis (assembly GCF_020736705.1). Taxonomy (NCBI): domain Bacteria; kingdom Pseudomonadati; phylum Pseudomonadota; class Gammaproteobacteria; order Moraxellales; family Moraxellaceae; genus Psychrobacter; species Psychrobacter sanguinis. The sequence goes on along the minus strand of NZ_CP085990.1, from coordinate 2,971,234 downwards.
AGGGTGTTTATAAGTCATTTATTAGTTGACACTAATCGATGATTTACAATGATTATACTGTTATAATCAACAGCTTCTGAGTAGAACACAGCTTAATCTTGAATAGAATTATCGTTTTTATCTAAGAGTCGTGCCTGACCGCAATTCTCTAAATTTACTTACTTCATAGCAGGTTATCTAGCGTTATGTCCTACGCCTTATTACGTCCTTTCTTATTTAATTTAGACCCTGAGCAAGCTCACGATTTGACCCTTAAGCTTTTAGAAAAAGCGCATAAAACACATACCCTAGGTTTTATTTATTCTCAGCAGTCCTTGCCAACGGAGTGTATGGGATTGCAGTTTTCAAATCCGGTCGGTTTGGCGGCAGGGTTAGATAAAAACGGCCGATATATTGATGCCTTAGCAGAGCTAGGTTTCGGGTTTATCGAAGTAGGGACCGTGACGCCTAGACCTCAGCCGGGTAATGATAAGCCGAGGCTGTTTAGAATAAAAGAGGCAGACGCTATTATTAACCGTATGGGGTTTAATAACCTAGGCGTTGACAATCTAATTAAGAATGTCAAAAACTGCAAATATCAGGGCAATATCGGTATTAATATCGGAAAAAATGCGTCAACGCCCGTTGAAAATGCAGCGGATGACTACATATATTGCTTAGACCGCGTGTATCCACATGCTTCTTATATCACTGTAAATATCTCCTCTCCCAACACCAAAAATTTACGTGATTTACAAAGTGGAGAGGCGTTGACCGAGCTATTAGACAACATTAAAAATCGTCATAACCAATTAGCGACAGACTATGGCTTTTATGTGCCTATGGTGCTTAAAGTAGCCCCTGATTTATCAGAGGATCAAGTCGATTACATCGCAAAACAGCTTATAGAATTTGAAATTGATGGTCTGATTGCAACCAATACTACCTTGAGTAGAACGGGGGTAGAAGACTTACCCTTTGGGGATGAAGCAGGTGGGCTATCAGGTCGTCCAGTAGGTCACTTGAGCACTGAGATCGTTCAGCAATTCTATGAGCGCTTAGAAGGCAAACTGCCTATCATAGGTGTCGGTGGCATTGACAGTGGCGAGAAGGCGGTACGTAAATTAGAAGCCGGTGCAAGCATGGTGCAGCTGTATAGCGGTATGATTTATAAAGGGCCTGGACTGGTTCAACAGTGTGTAGAAGCGATTACCAGTCATCGTGATGCGCTGTTTATCGACTAATAAGGTTGGTTATTAAATGAGTTGGTTTGTTAGATAAGTAGTGGCGTTTATTACGCTACTATCTTCTACTGCCTTACTATCTTCGAATAAGCAGTCTTTAATACCAAACGTTTAAAACAAAAAAGTAGGCCTTCTTTATTAAAACTCGATATCGAATACAAGCTAAGGTTACAGCATGGGCTTCTTAGACATTATTATTGCAGTCATGGTGCTAGCAGGGTTGTGGCGAGGATTTAACGTAGGGTTTATCCGTAGTTCAATCTCATTAGTGGGCTGGTTTATTGCGCTTTTGGCCGCCACTCGCTTAGCGGATGATGTTGCTCCCTATTTGGCCAATTACGTGAGCTCCCCTGTATTACAGATGGGGGCAGGATTTTTAGTCATTGTGCTTATGGTGCTGATTGTTATTCAGCTATTGACGGTACTGGTCTCTGGCATTGTAAAAGGTCTGAAGTTAGGCTTGATTGACCAGCTGGCAGGTGGCGTCTTAGGGGCCGCTAAAAACGTACTGGTGGTCTTAGTAATGTTGAGCGTGTCTGCACCGGTTATTATAAATACTTCTTTATGGCAGTCCTCTGTTATTGCCCCAGAATTACTTCCTTATGCGCCGTTCGCTAAGGAATTTGCAACAAACGTATTAGGAGAGGCATGGCAACAAATTGACGTGCCTGATTCGCAACAGACGGACCAAGAGGCCATTGCTCAATAATATTGAGACAACGGCTGAAAGGTTGGTAAGTAAAAAGCTGATTATTCAGCGAATAAGTGTAATTTAGCCACTACTAAATGAATCTTTCAACCAGTAAAGACTATTTTAAAAGGATAGAGTATGTGTGGAGTTGTAGGTGTTGCAGCACATGAACCAGTCAACCAAGTGTTGTATGACGCATTAACTGTGCTTCAACACCGTGGTCAAGATGCCGCTGGTATCGTGACTATGAAAGATGGGCGCTTCTTCTTGCGTAAAGACAATGGCATGGTGCGTGATGTGTTTATGACACGTCATATGATGCGACTAGTAGGGGAGTTTGGTGTGGGGCATGTGAGATACCCAACCGCTGGCACCTCAAGTAGTGCAGAAGCGCAGCCATTTTATGTGAACTCTCCTTATGGTATCACTCTTGCGCATAATGGTAATTTAACCAATGCTGAAAAATTGGCTAAAGAGCTGTATCAAGATGACTTACGTCATCTAAATACTAACTCGGATTCTGAAGTGTTATTGAACGTGTTAGCGCACGAAATTCAAGCATTACGTAAGACTCAACCCACGCCTGAAGATATTTTTGATGCTATTAGCTCAATGTATAACCGCATTGAGGGCGCTTATGCAGTCGTTGCCTTAATTACAGGTCAAGGCCTTATTGCTTTTAGAGATCCAAACGGCATTCGTCCTTTAATTTATGGCGAGCGTTTGTCAGCAGATGGTCGCACTGAATATATGGTAGCGTCAGAATCTGTAGCATTAACTGGCTCTGGCTTTAAAGTGGTGCGTGACGTTAAACCTGGTGAAGCTATTTTTGTTGATTTAAATAATCAGCTTCACACCCGTCAATGCACACCGCCTAAAGAATATACGCCTTGTATGTTTGAGTACGTTTATTTTGCCCGTCCAGACTCTATCATGGACAACATCTCTGTCTATAAAGCCCGTTTACGTATGGGTGAGAAGTTGGCACAGAAGATTCGCAATGAATGGGGTGAGGATCATGGCATCGATGTGGTTATTCCTATTCCTGATACGTCAAGAACCTCAGCGATGGAATTGGCGCTTAACTTAAATGTTAAGTACCGCGAAGGCTTTATGAAGAACCGTTATATCGGCCGTACTTTTATTATGCCAGGTCAACAGCAGCGTAAAAAATCAGTACGTCAAAAACTAAACGCGGTACCTTTAGAGTTCAAAAATAAAAATGTACTGTTGGTTGATGACTCAATTGTACGTGGTACAACCTGCCATGAGATTATCCAAATGGCACGAGATGCTGGGGCCAATAAAGTATTTTTTGCTAGCGCAGCGCCACCAGTGAAATACCCTAACGTGTATGGTATTGATATGCCAGTCCGCCATGAGTTAATTGCTGCTGGACATACTGTAGAAGAAGTACGTCAAATTATCGGTGCTGATCGTCTGATTTTCCAAGACTTAGATGATTTAATTGATGCGGTTCAAGATACCAAGCACAGTAAAGTGGAAGGTTTCGACTGTGCGGTATTTGATGGTAAGTACATTACAGGTACTATCACTGAAGAGTACTTAAATTACTTACAAGAACAGCGCAATGATAAAGCCAAAGCCGGTGGCGTTGAAGTTATCGGTAGTACGCCCGACACCCCCGTGGATATGACTGGCGTTCAAGAGAATTAATAGGGCTCAATAATACCGCTTTAACGGCTTAAAGTATCTTATACACTTTAACAGAGAGCCCAAAGGTTATTATTGGTACTATGAAGGCAGGTTGTGAGCAGTAATGGCTCATGACCTGCCTTTTTTTTGAAGATAAGAAAACTTGGAAAGCTTTGGCACGAAATGTGTTTATTGCTTTAATAAGCTAGTTATCAGGAGATATTATGAAACTGCCAATACTGCAAACAATTGTACCTTCTATGATTTTAGGTTTGGGTTTGCTAAGCGCTTCTATATAGTCATAGCCCCATAAATAAGATACACTGATAAGATGGCATATTCAAAAGACTACAGACAAATGATATTAGACAAGCTTGACGAAGGTTACAGTTATCGAGAGCTTGCCGAAGAATATCAAATCAGTACAACGACAATTCAGCGTTGGAAAAAGAACATTGAGCGTAAAGCTTACGTCTATACTGTTTACAAGGTGGATAGCGATAGTCTTAAAGCAGATGTTGAGCTTTATCCAGATGCTTATCAAATAGAACGAGCAAGACGTCTTAACTGTAGCCAAAGAAGCATCAGTCGTGCACTGAAGCGACTTGGTATTACTCAAAAAAAAGACACTGCATCATCCTAAATCAGATGAAGAAAAACGTCAGTTATTCGCTGAGCAGTTAGCCTGGTATGAAAAAGATAACCGTCCTGTCGTTTACTTAGATGAAAGTGGCTTCAAGGCACATGATTACAGACCTTACGGCTATGCCAAAAAAGGTGAGAAGTGCTTTGGCGAGCATAACTGGCAACTAAAAAACCAAACCAATGCTATAGGTGCTATTTACAATAATCAGTTATTCGCAGTAGGTCTTTACGACTGTAGTGTTAATAGTGATGTATTCCATAGCTGGGCTCAGCAACTGTTATTACCACAACTTCCCCTTAATAGTGTGATCGTTATGGATAATGCAACTTTCCATAAGGGCCTTGATATTCAAAAAACCATTGAAGATTCAGGACACACTATTCTATGGTTACCGCCTTATAGTCCTGACTTAAACCCTATTGAGCAAACTTGGGCTTGGGTTAAGAAAAAGCGTCAAGATTGGGGAATAGATTGTATCGATACGTTATTCTTCTATTTTCTTTGGCTGTGTGACTGTTTTTAAGGGCTATGACTATAGCACAGGCTGAGCAACATGAAAGTGTTCAAAGTGCTCAATATAGTAGCGATCAAGATAATACAGTTGATACCACACCGGTTAAGAGTGTTGCTACCCAGTCTAAAACCACACCTATCTTTTATAGCACTGAGGGACAACTGCCTTTCTCTAAAGCCGTAAGGGCAGGTAATACTTTATATATTTCAGGTGAGCTAGGTCTTAAAGACGGCAAATTAGTAGAAGGTGGGGTACGAAAAGAGACCGAACAGGCTTTGGACAATATCAATAAGACATTGATGAGCTATGGTTATCAATCATCAGATTTGGTCAAATGTATGGTAATGCTAACCGATATGAAGGATTTTGAAGCGTTTAACGAAGGTTATAAGGCCAAACTAAGCAAACCTTATCCGGTACGTTCGGCATTTGGTGTGGCAGATCTCGCAATGGGGGCGAAAGTTGAAATTGAATGTATGGCAGTTAAATAAGGTTTCGTTATTTTCCGAGATCAGAACATGGTGCCAAACCTAAAAAAAAGTCGATAACGGATTAAAGTTATCGACTTTTTTATTTTTGAGGTTATAACGTTGCCCAACATTCATAATAATAAGGGCAATTAGGGTAATCAGTAGGTTTAGTAGTAACCCAGTACTTTCCACCAGATTAACCCAGAGCCAATCCAAATAACAAGGTTAACCACACTCATAATAGCCCCAATAGTCCACCATTCACGCAACGTGGTATAGCCTGAGTTGAAGATAACAGGCGCAGTCCCTGTGGCGTAATGGGTTAAAGTCATCATAATATTGCCTGCGGCTGCTAGGATTAAGGCATATAACATAGGTGGTGCACCCAAGGTCAAACCTACCGCATAAAAAGCAGCAAACATAGCAGTAATGTGGGCGGTAGTACTGGCAAATAAATAATGCATATACAAATATACCAGTGTCAGGATGACAACAGCGCCAACCCAACCTACGCCAGTTAACCCAATGGCGTTTTCAATACTAGACGAGAACCAAGAAATCAGTCCCAATTTATTGAGGAAGTCTGCCATCATTACTAAAGCACCAAACCAAACAATAGTGTCCCAAGCAGACTTCTCTTTAAGCACATCTTCCCACGTTAATACCCCAGCAATTAGCAAAACTGACAGACCTAAGAAAGCAGTCGCAGTCGCATCGACACTAAATTGATCACCAAAGATTAACGCCGGAATGTTGGCCCAAAGCAATAACATTAAAGTAAACACTGCCAACATGATTTTTTCATGATTGGTTACTGATCCTAATTTTGCTAGGTTATCCGTGGCATACTCTTTAGCATCAGGGGTTTGCTTAATTTCTGGCGGATATACCAAATATATAACCAACGGCATAACTAAAAGACAAAGCAGCCCTGGAATGAACATCGCCACTGCCCAAGTAGTCCAAGATAGGTGTATTTGACTGCCTGTTGCCTTATTGACTAGGTCTACCACCAAAGGGTTAGGGGCAGTAGCGGTAATAAACATACCAGAAGTAATAGGGTTGGCATGGTAGTTGACCATCGCCAAATAACGACCTATTTTATTCTGTGTGCCTTCTTCAGGAGTGGAGTGAAAGCTTAAGGCGATTGAGCGCATGATAGGGTGAATAATACCGCCACCTCGGGCAGTATTTGAGGGCGTAATAGGCGCAATCATTAATTCTGCTGCAGCCAAGGAATAGCCAATGCCTAGCGTCTTTTTACCAAATATTGAAATGAAGTAATAAGCAATTCTCGAACCTAGCCCTGTTTTGATTAGGCCACGTGATATCATTACTGCTATACCGATTAACCAGATTAAAGGACTAGAGAAACTAGACAAAGCGTCCTGCATGGCCTGCTTTGGGGTGTCGGCCGTGACACCGGTTAAAGCCACTAAAGAGATGGCTATAATAGCCAATGCCCCGATAGGTAGAGCTTTACCAATAATTGCCACGATGGTAGCCACAAATAGTGCTAATAAGTGCCAAGCGTTGTCAGTCACACCCTCAGGGGTGGGAATCACAAACCAAATAATAAAGCCAATGGCTATGGCCAATAGAGTAGGTATTGGCTTAAAAGGGAGTTTTTCAGAGAGTTCTGACATAAAAAGCCTTTTTAGTTAATTATTCAAAAGAAAAATTCGAAGTGTTATTTACTTTTATATTTATACTTACTTTTATACTTTTATTAAGTTGCTTATGGCTATTTATGATAAATAAGACTTTGTTGATTACGCCATAGAACAGTAGCGGCGATTATGAAACGAGATATCAGTAACCAATAAACAGCAAACCAAACAACGGGCATTGCATACTGTGCACCATATAATTCATAGACCACATATGTCAATGGGAAGAATATGCTAGATACAATAATAGCTACCTGACGAATTTTAGCACCTGCTGTTAAGCCAAACATTATGCCATCTAGCCAGTAAGCGCCTGCACCTACTAAGGGCAGTAAGGTAGCGATATAACGATAATCTAGTGCCAGTTCATTAACCGATGGTAAATCGGTCATAAGTGCTAAAAAGCTAGGTAGGGCAAAGGCCCAAATAATTGTTAGACTTAATGCCAGTACGAAAGTAATCACCCCTGTACGCTTCACAGCGGTCATAAACTGCGGTCGTGACTGACGGGCAGCCGCTTGACCAGATAGGCTCTCAGCGGCCACGGCGACACCATCTAATGCAAAGGCTGAGATACTTAATACTTGTAGCAACACAGCGTTGGTCGCCATTACCAAATCGCCTTGTTGGGCCGATAAACGAGTAATCCAGGCAAAGCTGAGCGTCAATAAAATAGTCCGAATAAAAATGTCTTTATTAAGAGAAAAAAGACTGAGCATTTTGTCAAAAGCATATATTTCTGACAGTCTTTGCTTTGAAAAAGTATTTTTTATGACAGTCTCAGTGGCCTCACTTGAATCAATAGCAAGTGTCTTTTTGGCTAAAGTAATGGCAGTCAAGCAGCCGATAGCGTATCCAATCACCGTGCCTAGAGCCACCCCCTGTAATCCCATGTCAAAGAGATAAACAAAGGTGAGTGTCAAAATAATGTTAATAATAGAGATAAGCAGTTGCACCATCATCATTTGATTGGTCTTGCCTTGTCCGGCGAACCAGCCGATGAAAGCGTAATTCATCAGCTCAAAAACGATGCCATAGTAGCGTACACTTAAATAAGTATGGGCCGCTTCACTGCTGGCAGGTTGCGCCCCTAATAGCTGCAAGCCTAAACTTATAATGAGAGGTTTAAATAACCACAGTATTGTTGCCAATATCAGTGCGAGGCCCAGTGAGCGGTATAAAATATCAGCAAGCTCGGTGGCATGAGTTTTCCCTGTTGCCTGTCTTCCCAAAGCCTGTGCCGCTAATCCAGATGAGGCATACTGCAGAAAGTTGAAACTAACCAGTATCAACAACCACAGTTGGGAGGCGATACCCAGCCCCGCCAAATGATAGGATTGAGGGAAGTGTCCCACCACACCCACATCAATAGCGCCTTGCAAGGGCATGGCCAAATTGGCAATTAGAACAGGGGCAGCAATCGCAATAATATGACGATAGCTTAAATCTAATGGGGCAGGTTTAATATGACTCATAGACTCAATACTTTTATAACGTTAAATGGCTCAAAATAAATAAAAGGCTCAAACAATAAAAAGCACCCTAAGGTGCTTTTTATTGTTTCATATCCTACCACAAGTATATAGCAGTGTTTGGTTTAACAAACCATCAATAAAAACTAACTTATACCCTTAGTCTTCAAAAGATTTAGGATCGTTAAATGTCACCACTTCTTCTTGGAATTCAGGTTTAATCTTCACCACAAAATCGTCACGAGACAAGCCCATTGCTAAAGGAATTGAACTTGAGATGTAAGTAGAAGAATAAGTACCTGCAATTAGACCGATGAAGAAGGCAACTGAGAACCAGAATAAGCCATCACCTCCTAAGAATAACATCGCTAAAACCACTACCAATACAGTAGACACGGTCATAATGGTACGACGCAATGTCTCAGTTAACGACAAGTCAACAATCTGTCTTGGCGTGGCATCACGTACCCTTCTAAAGTTCTCACGAATACGGTCAAAGACAACAATGGTATCGTTTAATGAGTAACCGATTAAGGCTAGGATAGCCGCCAATACTGTTAGGTCAAATGGGAACTGAAATAGGGCGAAGATACCCACAGTAACAACAGCATCATGGACCAAAGCCAATAATGCGCCTACCGCCAACTTAAACTGGAAGCGGACTGCCACATATAGCATCATCATGCCCAGTGCGGTCAAAATGGCAAGCATTGAGCTTAAATAAACCTCGCCACCTACCTGACTCCCAATAATATTAACGTTACTAATACTGGCATGGTTATTGGGTAAATCTAACGCTTTGCCCAAACTTTCATTCAAGCCTTCAACGTTATCAGACTGAGGAGGGAGGCGAACCAACAGCTCTGTCGTACCTCCTAGATACTGTACAACCGCATCTTCAAAGCCTGCTTTTTCTAGAGACTGAATAACTTCAGCCTGTTCAACAGATTTTTCATACTTTACATCGGCAGAAACACCACCGGTAAAGTCGAGACCTAAGTTAAGACCATTGATGAATATAGCAGCAATACTAACCAATATCATGATAGCTGAGAAAATTGCCATGGGCTTCTCAAGCTTCATAAATGGAATGATTCGCTTAGAACCTACTGCCTTAATACCACCTTCTGCCAAAGCAGCTTCATCTTCATAAATATCAGAATCTAACTCTACAGGGTTCATTAACTCTGTATTATCAAGATCTGTTTTTTCGTTTGGTGCTTTTAAAGCGGTATTGTTGCCTTTGCCATCACGGCGAGGCCCACGTCTGCGACGACGGCCTCCTTCAACATAAGCAGGTGTTGAGCTTTGCGGCGTTCCTGAGTTTGTATTTTGATTGTCATTCTGATTATTAGTAGACATTATTCTCTCCTAGCCTATGCTCAATTTATCGACAGATTTACGATTGCCATAAACCAGATGTACCAAAGCACGGGTTACCACAATGGCGGTAAACAATGAGCTTAAAATACCAATGGCAAGGGTAACAGCAAACCCTTTGATTGGGCCAGAACCAATAGAGAATAGGATGATGGCCACCAATAACGTGGTAATGTTACCATCAAAAATACTACTAAAGGCACGATCAAAACCAGCCACAATAGCTGTTTTGGGTCTCACACCTTCGGCAATCTCTTCTCGTATCCGCTCGAAAATCAGTACGTTGGCATCTACTGCCATACCGATTGTTAATACAATACCGGCAATACCAGGTAACGTTAATGAAGCCCCTAGGATAGAGAGTACGGCCACCATAATAACTAAGTTAAAGGCCAAAGCAATGTTCGCAATTACCCCAAACAGACGGTAGAAAACAATCATAAATAAGAAGACCAGTAAGTAACCTACCTTGGTAGAGAACAAGCCGTCATCAATATTTTTCTGACCCAATGAAGGACCAATGGTACGCTCTTCAACGAAGTACATTGGCGCTGCAAGGGCACCAGAGCGAAGCAATAAAGCCAATTCGGCAGCTTCTGCATTACTGTTTAAACCAGTAATACGGAAAGAAGAGCCTAATACTGCTTGAATGTTCGCCTGACTAATAATCTTAGTTTCGGCATAAGGCGTACGAGTTTCGACAGTCTCTCCAGTTTTTGGATCCTTGTCGTAAGTCACTTTCTGTTTATTTTCAATAAACAGAACCGCCATTTGTTTGCCCACTGCATTTTTGGTAGCGTTTTGCATCAGCTTACCACCAGCAGTATCAAGGGTAATATTTACTTCAGGAGAACCATTTTCATCTAAACCAGAAGTAGCGCCCTGAACTTTTTCACCCGTTAAAATAGGCTGACGATTCAGAAGTGATGGAGGACCGTCAAGTGCCATATAAGGGAAAGCTTCAGTACCTGCAGGAGGCACACCGCCTGCATAACTAGCATTCTCATCGGCCACTAGACGGAACTCAAGGTTAGCGGTACGACCTAGAACACGCTTAGCTTCAGCGGTATCTTGAACACCGGGTAATTCCACGACAATACGGTTACTACCTTGAGACTGAACCAGCGCTTCAGTAACCCCTAATTCTGAAATACGATTACGCAGTGTGGTTAAGTTCTGACCCACGGCATATTCGTTGATTTCTTTTAGGGTAGCTTCGTTATAGTTTAGACGTAGCGCTGGACCGTTATCATCCATTAGTGCTTGCATTTCAAATTGCGTACCCTGGTCACGTTGGATAATGCGCTGTGCTTTATCACGTAAGTCAGTGTCTTTAAAATGAAGCAGTAAACCTTGGTCAATAACATTGATGCCTTTTACAGGTATGCGCTCACCGCGTAAGCTGCTACGTACATCATTACTTGTGGTTTTTAAACGTTGCTCAAGGGCTTTATTCATGTCCACTTCAAGCACAAAACGCACACCACCACGTAAGTCTAGACCCAGTTTCAGTGGCTTAGCACCGATACTACGTAACCAATCAGGGGTAGTCTGAGCCAGGTTTAAAGCCACAACATAGTCATTACCAAGTTGTTGGCGTAGTACTTCTTGAGCTTTACGCTGCGCAGCACCATCTTCCACTCGCAACAGCGCACTGTTTTCTGAGAAGGTAGGGTCGTGATAAGCGATACCCGCTTCTTCAAGAAGTTTTTTCGATTGAGTCAGTACATCATCAGTAAGCTCGGTACCTGCTGAGGCACTGGTTATTTGTACCGCTGGCTCATCAGGATATAAATTGGGCAGAGCATAAAGCCCAGCGATGATGAGCACGGTGACTATTAAGAAATATTTCCAGGCAGGGTAATGCATAGTAGCTTCTTCACTTGAGGGAAGGTAACAGTAGAACGCTACGCTATGGACGATCTTCGATAGATAGGAACCTATAAAACGACATGATAAGTCTTTTTAGCCCTTATTTATTGCGATTTATGGCAATAATAAAGACCTTAGAACTTAACAAAGTTGAATACAGTTACGCAAAATTGAATACTAACTTTCGCGATTAAGATATCTGAAAATAGCCCTATCGTGTCATAAAGCGGGTCAATACAACGGGCTTTATGGGGTAGCGCACTCTAATTAATTTAATTAAAACAGATAATCCAAAAACCAAACCCTAAGAAGATGAAGACTAGCCTTTAACTCTTAATAGGTTCAGTTTTTGGATTATTAAACGGATGCAATAAAGTTATTACAAACCGTCAATAGTACCATTTGGCAATACAGAGATTACAGAAGCACGCTGGATCATGACATCATTTCTATCGTTTAGAGCAACAACGGCGTAGTCACCCTCGATTGATTTGATTTTGCCCATTAAGCCACCAGCAAAAATAACTTCGTTGCCTACGCTTAAAGAGTTGACCATATTGCGGTGCTCTTTAGCACGCTTAGACTGAGGTCTAATGACTAAGAAGTAAAAGATGGCAAAAATAGCCAATGGGAAAATCCACTGCATAATCATAGCAGTGCCGCCAGCAGCTTCTGGAGCAGCATGAGCTGCTTGGATGAATAAATTCATATTTAATCCTTAAATTGCTATATAACATTCACAAATAGGGCACTATAACATGGGCTTAACGCCTTTGATTAGACACAAAGGACCAATCAATTAACGACCCTGTCATAAGTGAGCACCCAAGTATTGAGCTATATGGGTATAGTTATCATAAATTAACACGCATAGTATCAAAAAAATGGGCCATTGATAACTATTACTTGTAATACAGACAGTGAATAGGGGCTATTAAGGCTTTTAATCGTTAAAAACCGTTTTTTAGCCAAAATGAAAGCTAGCGACAGTCACTAATATAACGTTATAATCTGGTTCATTAGTATATTTAATAAAACCTTATATAAAAATATACTTACCTTAATTCTACTTTCATTATTTAGAGGTGACTATGCGCTTTGTTATTCTTGTCTTATTGTTTTTAATTTTTGGCTACTCATTAGGCTTGGTTGTGGCTAATAACAATGAGGTTGCCGTTAATTTATTATTCACCCAAGCGCCAGCAATGAGTTTAGGACTACTGTTAATCCTATCTATTTTCCTTGGGGTGCTTATTGGTATTTTATTGGCATTACTATTGTTCAAAGTCTTCCAAAACAAATGGGAGATTGGCCGACTGTCTAAAGAAAATAGACGTTTGCAAGAAGAGTTGGCACAATCTAATATCGAAATTCAAAGACTGTCTCAAGGTACCCCAGCTGATCAGACAATATACGGTGACTCACAGCCTCATATTGATCCAATCGACACAACGGTAGTGAGATAACTTTATTTAGTACGGGTATTGCCTTTGTACGCTTGTGATATGAGTTGCTGTTAGCAGTAGATGAAAAACGACTTTAGGGTCGTTTTTTTATGCTTGATGCTAAAATTAATGACCTATTAATGTAGCCTTTTGAATTTGAGCAATGTTAAATCTAGCAATTTTAAATTTAGCGCTTTTAAGGGCGCTCCTATATACTATTTGATCAACAGCTATTTGATGAACGGTTATTCGATGAACGGTTGTTCGATAAATAGCTATTTGATGAACTACTGTCGGTTAATAAACGATTGTTGGCTAATAAAATAAAGTAAATACAGTAGGCCAATAAACCATAACCGATATATAAAATATAATGGCGTCAATGCAATAACACTGAGCCAAATCTATTTTCTTTCATCTGTTTTACTTATTCCATTACCCTTACTAATGAAGCCTTTATTTTTAGGAGACAATGTGACTGACCTTCAGCAAACCAACCAACCGCATAAACAGCAATTAATCCGTCCTAATTCTCCCATTGTTGTTGCACTTGATAAAGCATCAATCAAGGAAGCGTTAACGTTAGCAGATCAATTAGACCCCAAATTATGTCGGGTTAAAGTAGGTAAAGAGCTGTTTACACGTTGTGGTCCACAAATCATTCATGAACTACATAGCCGCGGCTTTGAGGTGTTTTTAGATTTAAAATTCCACGATATTCCAAATACAACTGCGCAAGCCGTATTGGCAGCTGCGGACATGGGCGTATGGATGGTCAATGTACATGCCAGTGCTGGATTGGTGGCGATGCAAGAGTCCAAAAAGCGTTTGCTAGATGCTGGTCATGAGACATTACTTATTGCTGTGACTGTATTGACCTCAATGACAGAAGAGGGCTTACAAGGCTTGGGCATTAACGTTCCAGTGAGTGAACAGGTCGAGCGTTTGGCCTTATTGACCAAAGAGGCGGGTCTGGACGGCGTGGTATGTTCTGCACAAGAAGCCAGTCGTCTAAAACAGCTTTGTGGTCAATCCTTTCAGTTAATCACTCCCGGTATTCGGATGGCAGAAGATTCAGCAGATGATCAGAAGCGTATCTGTACCCCAAGCCAAGCCATACAAAATGGCTCAGACTATTTGGTTATTGGACGCTCAATCACTCATGCTGAGAATCCTATCAAGAAAATGACGCAAATCTTAGAGACGTTAAAGTAGCGCTGTTTGAACATAGCAGTCCTAATCACATTAGACTATAGAGCAGTAAGCTGTAAAAATAGTGGAAACTAAAATAACAGGTGCTACCAAGGCTATGAGTCATTGGTAGGGACAGTTAATCCAATAGCTGTTAACCCACAAGCCGTTAACCAAAAGATGGTTAATTGAAATTTTCTTCAACCGGATTGTTTTGTTAAAACTTATGAAACTTCAAGTATTAAGTGATCTTCATATTGATAGTTATGCCAAGCGGCAACAGCTAATAGGCTGTATTCCGTATACAGACGCAGACGTTATACTAGTAGCGGGAGATACCGCAAATAGCGATAAAGGTATGGCCTGGCTACAGCAGCAAGCTGAGTTGAACAATAAACCATTAATTACCATAGCTGGCAATCATGAGTATTTTTCTGAAGACATACTGTCGTTTGATAATCAGCTTAGTCAATGGGATACCTTTGATGCGGATTCATTTAGTGGCTTAAAGTTTTTGCAGTGTCAGCAGATAGACGTGGGTGATATTCGGATTTTAGGCTGTACGCTTTGGACCGATTATCAGTTTCAAGCCACCAGTGATACCCGAGAGTCGGTGATGTCTTTTATGCGCGATTATCGTCAGATTATGGCCGGTGATTACTTATTCTCACCTGAGATATCGATAGAGATTCATAATCAGCACCGAGCTTGGCTAAGGCAAGCTTTGATTGAGGCGCACAGTCAACAAAAGACCGTAGTGGTGATGACTCATCACAGTGTGACACCACGGTCAGTGTCTGAACAGTACGCAGATAAACCCAGTAATGCCGCCTTTGTCTCAGACCTGAGCGCTTGGATGCATGAATCTTGGGCGCCTAAGTTTTGGTTACATGGGCATACTCATGAAGCGTTTGATTATGTCGAAGGCAAGACGCGAGTTGTGGTCAATCCTCGTGCTTATCCCGGTGAGATTAGCAGCACAAAATTAGAATTTCACTGGTCAAAGGTGGTGGAAGTTTGATACGGTTGACTCATGACTAAAAAAACAAATAATACGGCAGCCAATACAATAGGCAGTCCAACAAATCAGACTCATTCAAGCTCTGATAGCCTGATAGTGCCTGCCACTTCAGGCAAGGCAATAATGCAGCCTGAGTTTGGTGACGCACCGCTTACAGCAGGTACTGTTTCCAATACTACAGGTCAGGCGGCCCGCTTGCGTGCCCCAATGCCGGCACATTTACCACCTAGTATGATGCATTCGGTTAAGCATTTGCCCAATAATAATGAAAGGCTGATTTTATTTACTAGACATTCATTGCGTGAACGCTCTAATGGGCAGGGTTTTGCCAGTTACGATTTACCGTTAACCCCACAAGGTCGAGTACTAGCCAAGTCATGGGGACGCTGGCTTGCAGAATATCTTCCTTATTCTTTAGATACGCAAAGTATTGCCAGCCCCATTTGGCGGTGTGTCGATACTGCAAAGTTAATGCAAGAGGGCGCAGGAGTTAGACAGCCCATTTCCCATGAGCCATTATTGGTAGAACCAGGGAGTTTGGTCACAGATGCCAAGCAAGCCAATGAGGAGTTTAAGAGAATAGGGGCCTTAAACTTCATCAATACATTTTTGCAAGATACGTCGAGCAGTACCAAGCCTGCCAAGCAAGGTGGCTTAGATTTACTATCGTTACTATATCAGTCTCAGCCAGAGCCTGGGCACTTATCATTGGCAGTTAGCCATGATACTTTGCTGGCCGCCTTTTTGGGGGTAATGCGACAACACAAACAAATCACTTGGGATGATTGGCCAAAGATGATGGAAGGGATGTTTTTGTGGTTTGATGACAAACCTTTTGAAGAGTCTACTGCAAACTTTATATGGCGGGGTGAAAAGTTTGAGGTGCCGACACAACGTTTAATCTTGCCTTAAAACATTATATAAACTCAAGACATCATATAGACTCAAAACACTACATAAAAAAGAAGCCCCTAACTCTCACTGAGTTAGGGGCTTCTTTTTATTTACAACGAATCAATTAAGCTTTAAGTGCTTTAATTGCTTTGTTGTAACGGCTCTTATGACGAGCAGCTTTGTTCTTATGGATAACGCCTTTGTCAGCCATACGGTCAATAACAGGTACTGCTTTGTTATAAGCGGCAGTAGCTGCTTCGTAGTCACCAGCAAGAATAGCGGCATCTACTTTTTTGATGTATGTACGGATCATTGAACGCTGTGATGCAGCGTGCTGACGACGAGTGTTGTTTTGACGAGCGCGTTTACGAGCTTGTGCTGAGTTAGCCACGGATGTCTCCTTGGTAGAGTTTAATTACTAAATTAGGACTCAGTAATAAATACTGATGAATATAAAAATCAATAGTTTATAGTAAAAACTGATCGACTCAAAATTATATTTATAAATTTACACAAAACTTATCAATCCATCTAACGCTAGAGGATAATAAGTTTGCCTACTTTAGCCATTATGGATCTGAGACTATCCATTGGCTAGCTTAAGTTAGCTATAGTAACGTTATTTATGCCCTGTTAAAGCAGCCAGTTCAACAAGAGGAGTATGGTGATTAAACTTGTTCTAAGAACAGTTTAAACGCATACTCTGGCATTAAATAACGTCATCAACACAAATTTGGAATATTATATTTGTGTGCAAATTAAAGCGGACAATTTTAACAAACTTAAGCCAAGATTACAATACAAAGTACTGGAAACAAGCGGTATTAGACAGATAAAGGACTTACTATTGTTAAAAACACACTATAGGCAGTACATAATTCAAATAATAGATAATTTAAACAGTAAACAATGGCTAAAATTAATCCTTCATGGTTTTATTATCGAAGTATCTTATTTTTTAAGCTGATCGGGCTTTGCTTTAACTACCATCGTTTTGGCAAACTTATCATGAAGACTACGACGCTGTTTGTTGGTTACCATTATGACAAAATCAGCGATAAGTATGATAGGGCCAACCATAGGTAGAACATATAAAGCAGAAGTCACAAGACTACGCCATAAAATAATATTGGTAGCAGAGGCCAGTCTTCTGCTTTGCACATCGACAATTCTAATACCCATCACTAGCTTGCCAATGGTTTGTCCTTTTCTTAATAGCAGAACCAATTGAACCGCAAATAGAGCCAAAAACATAAGCGAGCTCATTGAACTTAAATGTTCAGGTACGGACTGTGCCAATTGGGTCATTTTATCCATATCACCCGCAGTAGCAGTTATTTTATCAAAATCGTAATTTAATCCTGATAAGAAAGGTAAATAGCAGGCCATCAATAATAGAGAGTCAATAATTACAGCCAGTACTCGATTGCTAATGGTGGCCAATTCATCTGTTGTATTATTAAAGGGCCGTGCCTTAATAGTTTTATTATGGGCAGAGGCGGGTGGGGATTTAGAAAGATCTGTGACTTGCTTTAGATCAGATTGGGGCTCTTTTTTGCCATAAAGCTCAGCAACCGAGACTCTTCTAGGCGGGGTATTAGGTGAGGCTGAAGCATTCGGATTATAGTGAAACTGACCTTGGGTCATTTCACCCACTGGCTTCCATTGTTCCATACCAGCATGCCACATAAGATCACCCAATTCTACCTGTCCGGTAGCAAGCATATTATTAAGCTCGGCAAGGGTGTAAGGGCCTGCTTGAACCTGATTTCTAGCCAAATAAATCTGCATTTGTATAACAACCTTTTATAAAATTAAAATCTGTACTTAAAAGCAAAGTGAACGATTTTTATGAAACAATAATTATCACAAAATAATAAATATCATAAAGCTAATCATAGCTAAAAAATCAAACAGTAATTAAGGCTAATTAGTAATTGATGACACTGAGCTAAAAAGAAAGATTTTAATATTATGAATTTTAATATTTATTTAGAATATTAAATGAAAACGACCACAATAATCAATGAAAGTTGATAATTGTGGCCGCTATAGGAGCTATTGATAACCAATAACCCTCATTTTAGACAGTAAAGTAAGTCTTTAGAGGTTATTTAGCAACAACGTTGGCATTAGCGTTGGCGTCATTTGCTAAGAACATCCAAGTATCTAGTACTGAATCTGGGTTTAATGATACTGAGCTAATGCCCTTTTCCATTAACCAGTAAGCTAAATCTGGATGGTCTGATGGGCCTTGGCCACAGATACCCACATATTTGCCTTGTTTACGACATTCAGTGATAGCCATTGACAATAGTTTCTTAACTGCAGCATCACGCTCATCAAATAAGTGAGATACGATACCTGAGTCACGGTCTAGACCTAGTGTTAACTGAGTTAAGTCGTTTGAACCGATTGAGAAACCATCGAAGTGCTCTAAGAACTCTTCAGCCAATAGGGCGTTAGTTGGTAGCTCACACATCATGATTAACTCAAGACCGTTTTCGCCACGCTTCAAGCCGTTTTTACCTAGGATTTCTACTACTTCAGTAGCCTCTTTAGTGGTACGTACGAATGGAATCATAATCTTAACATTGGTTAAGCCCATATCGTCACGAACACGTTTTAGAGCACGACACTCTAATTCAAAGCAGTCACGGAAGTTATCAGAAACATAGCGGCTCGCACCACGGAAACCAAGCATTGGGTTTTCTTCTGAAGGCTCGTATAGTTTACCACCAATCAAGTTAGCGTATTCGTTAGACTTAAAGTCAGACATACGAACGATAACTGGCTGCTTTCTGAAAGCAACGGCTAGTGTAGCAATACCTTCAACCAATTTATCAACGTAGAAATCAACCGGTGAAGCATAGCCTGAAATACGTTCTTTAATGGCTTGAGACACTTCACGTGGTAAAGAATTCATGTTTAATAGGGCTTTAGGATGCACACCAATCATACGGTTGATGATGAATTCTAAACGGGCTAGACCCACACCTGCGTTTGGAATTTGTGCAAATGAGAAAGCACGGTCTGGGTTACCCACGTTCATCATAACTTTGAAAGGAAGTTCTGGCATGGCATCAATAGAATTGCTTTGAACTTCAAAATCTAGCATGCCTTCGTAGATAAAGCCTGTATCACCTTCCGCACATGATGCGGTTACTTCTTGGCCATCAGACAATACTTCAGTAGCATTACCACAGCCAACGATTGCTGGTACGCCTAGCTCACGAGCGATAATTGCAGCGTGACAAGTACGACCACCACGGTTGGTAATAATAGCTGAAGCACGCTTCATAACTGGTTCCCAATCTGGGTCAGTCATATCAGAAACAAGAACGTCACCTACTTGAACTTTATCCATTTCATGAATACTGTTCACAACACGTACTTTACCTGAGCCTACGCGTTGACCGATTGAACGACCTTCACAAAGAACTTTGGCATCTTTACTTTGAATAATATAGCGTTCCATCACGTTACGGTCTTGACGACTCTTAACAGTCTCTGGACGTGCTTGAACGATAAATAGTTTACCTGAGTCACCGTCTTTGGCCCACTCGATATCCATTGGCTGACCGTAGTGCTTCTCAATAGTCAATGCTTGCTTAGCAAGTTCTGTTAACTCTTCAGTGGTTAAAGAGAACTGGTTACGATCTTCTTTTTCAACTTCCACTGTTTTAACAGAGCGGGTAGTACTGCCTTCGTCACCATAAATCATTTTCTGGTGCTTACTACCTAAGTTACGGCGAATAACCGCAGGCTTATTGTCTGCTAATAACGCTTTAGATAGATAGAATTCGTCTGGGTTAACAGCACCCTGTACAACCATTTCACCAAGACCATAGCTTGAAGTGATGAATACTACTTCATCAAAGCCACTCTCAGTGTCTAGAGTAAACATAACGCCCGCTGCACCGGTTTCTGAGCGAACCATACGCTGGATACCTGCTGATAAAGCAACACCAGCATGTTCAAAGCCTTGGTGTACACGATATGCGATAGCGCGGTCATTATATAAAGAAGAGAATACTTCTTTAATCGCAATTAAAACGTTCTCAATACCACGGATGTTTAGATAAGTCTCTTGCTGACCTGCGAATGAGGCGTCTGGTAAGTCTTCTGCAGTAGCAGATGAACGAACAGCAACCGCAATATCTTCACCTTCACTCATCACTTCAAAAGCATCACGGATTTCTTGCTCAAGTGATTTAGGCAGTTCTTGCTCGATGATCCAGTTACGAATCTTCTCACCAGTTTCAGTTAACTTTTTAACATCATCAACGTCTAACGCTTTTAGTTCGTTGTTGATTTTGTCCAAAAGACCAGTTTCAGTCAGAAAGTTATTAAATGCATCGGCAGTGGTTGCAAAGCCGCCAGGTACGCTAACCCCAAGGTCTGATAAGTGGCTAATCATTTCGCCTAGTGAAGCGTTTTTACCGCCCACGATATCGACGTCGTTTTTGCCTAACTTGTCTAGGGTAATAACTTGCGGTGCTGTCATGATAACTCCAGGAAATAAGGTTATTTTTTTAAATTATACCGCTATTCATCTAATTTGTGTATAGGTAAGCACGAATTATACGATTCGATTGTATGAGTAAAGAAATGCCCATTTAAGCTTTCATAGGGTGCTTTATTACAGGCCTTTGAAAGTATTAAAAATGGCAAAACTTTAATGATTGCTATCTACGGTAATCGGGTGTGAGGCGACTATAACATTTAACTCAATTAGGAGTCCATGAGGCAAAATACAGAAGTGATGTTTTAGGAGGGGTGGCACCATAATTCTAAAAGACTATTTATTTATTAAATATATCGTATTTTATATATCTATGGTGAGTTGTTGATTGGTTTTTTATAAGAAAAAATAGAATATTGTTAGTAAAATAAATGGTGGTGTTCTAAAAAAAATTAGGCTGGTGCTAAAAGTCAATAGGAAGTCTATGCTAAGTTCTCAGGTTCTATATGGCTTTCAAAGCTTCAAAAATTGTTCAAATTTTAATCAGCCTACTTTTTGAACCACCACCAAATAAATATAGCAGACCTGTTTTAATGTTCGGTTCTTAGGGGGCTATAAACTTTAATAAACCGTAGTGACGTTCTACTTACCGACAGTCGACAATGCTGACGCTCAATATTATCTAGACACAGTCGATAGTTAATATTGTTATAGTAAACTTGATTGTAACAATAACTATTTGCTCAAGTAAAGAGGCGGTTAAAAAAGTAACGATTGTTTAAAAGTACGCATTATTTAAGCATTGTTAAAGTTATAACACAGCTTAGTACGGTGTTTTTTGATAACATGACAACTAACAATACATAGATATTATCTGCTCAAACTTTAGTTATCAATCTTTATGATTCAGTTAAGGAAATTTATGGAAAACCTAATTAACACGTTATCTGCAAAACCCACCATCCAAAACCGCAGTGCTTTAGCCGTAGATAAGCCACAAGTTATCCGTGTGGCTTTTTTCATATCTGATGGCACGGCCATTACTGCTGAAACTTTGGGGCGTTCTATATTAAGTCAATTCGCCAGTGTTCCGTTTGAGACCCGTGTCATTCCTTATGTAGATACTATAGAGACTGCGCAAGCTGCGGTCGAGCATATTAATAAAGCTTATCAAAACACCGGTATTTTACCGTTGGTATTCGATACCATCGTTGACCCTGATATCCGTGAGATTGTTAATTCAGCACAGGCGTGTAATCTCGATATGTATGAAGGCCTAATCGGCCGCATTACTGATGAAATTGGGGTGGAACCTGACGGCCACTCAGGTCATGCCCATGATGATGTGGATTCAGAGACTTATAAATCTCGTATCGATGCGGTGCACTTTGCACTAGACAACGATGATGGCGCGCGTACACGTCACTACGATATGGCGGATATTATCTTAATTGGGGTGTCTCGCTCGGGTAAAACACCGACCTCTTTATATCTGGCGCTACAGTTCGGTATTCGTGCTGCAAACTATCCATTAACCGAAGACGATTTATTTGATAACCAATTGCCTAAAGCGTTACAACCGTACCGCGGTAAGTTATTTGGTCTAATTATTGACACAGAGCGACTACAAAAAATCCGTCAAGAGCGTAGAGCAGGCAGTCGATATGCCAGTTACAAACAGTGTGAGGAAGAGCAGCGTGCTATTCAGGCCATTTATATGACTCAAAATATCCCTAGTCTAAATGTATCAGAAATGTCAGTGGAAGAGATTGCGACGCGAATTTTACAGATAACAGGGTTAAAACGTCGTATTGGATAATGACTTTCGCAATGACCTTAAGCGCTGAAGTTGCTATAATAGCGCCAAACTTTTGAAATACCTTAAGCCAAGCGCGAAAATATTATGTTTCGTGGCTTGGCCATTGTAATACCCCGTGAAAAACTTAAGCAATACAAAATTAAAGAGGATGATATGTCAAAGAAGCATAAAGGTGATGAAACCAACGATATTAATGACGACAAACAAGATATTGAAGTATCTAATCAAGACAGTGGTAGTGCGCCAAGCGTAGGTCCTTCACTGAACCAATCTATGGTTAGACAAAGTACTGCTTCACTAGAAGACGATCATTTGTTTCATCCTAACTTAATTAGTCCTTTAGACAATGACCGTATTCGTGTCAAGTCTACCCTTATTAGTGGCTCTGAACGCATCAAAACCGACCAACATGAATATGAATATGATGCCGTCGTTATTGGTGCTGGTCCAGCCGGTGAAGCCGCCGCGATGAAGCTAGCAAAATCTGGTAAAAAAGTAGTGGTGGTTGACCCGCGCAACCAAGTGGGTGGTAACTCAGCTCACGTAGGAACAATCCCAAGTAAAGCATTACGTCAGTCTGTGTTTAACCTTATCAACTATCGCCGTGATCCTCTATTTTCACAGGGCTTAGATTATTATCAAGTGCCTTTGAATAAGGTATTAACCAATGCGCGTAAAGTGATTCGTACTCAGGTTGATACCCATACCCGCTTTTATGAGCGTAATCAAATTGAGGTTCGTCATGGTTGGGCAAGTTTCGTAGATAAGCACACGCTTCATATTGAATTAGGGGATGGTACAGGCTATGAAACCATCTCCTTTAACAAAGCCATTATCACCGTCGGTAGCCGTCCTTATCGTCCTGATTTACTAGATTTTGATCATCCTCGTGTTTTCGATTCTGACAAAATCTTGCAAATGGATTATGTGGTCAGAAAGATTATTATTTATGGCGCCGGTGTCATTGGCTGTGAATATGCATCAATCTTTACAGGTCTTGGTTACAAAGTGGATTTAATCAATAACCATGATGAGTTATTAAGCTACTTAGATAAAGAGATTAGTGATGCTTTAGCACATGACTTTAGACAGTTTGGTGTATTAGTCAGACATAACGAAGAAATTGAGAAGCTAGAAACCTATGACGATTATGTGGTGCTGCACTTGAAGAGTGGTAAGAAAATCAAGTCTGACGCTATCTTATGGTCGAACGGCCGTTCAGGAAATACAGAAAGCTTGAATCTTGAAGCCATTGGTCTTAAAGCGAATAATCGTGGTCAATTGAAGGTTGATGACACTTACTGCACCGAAATCGATAACATTTATGCAGCAGGGGATGTTATTGGCTGGCCGTCATTGGCTTCAGCCGCTTATGACCAAGGCCGTTGTGCGGCGGCATTCATGGTAGGCGATAAAGATGCTGAGCCGGTATCGAGTGTACCAACGGGTATTTATACCATTCCTGAGATTTCGAGTATTGGTAAAACTGAGCAAGAGCTTACCGATGAGAAAGTGCCTTATGAAGTCGGACAAGCTTTCTTTAAACATTTGGCCCGTGCTCAAATCATTGGAGAGCGCTCAGGGGTATTGAAGATCTTATTCCACCGCGAGACATTAGAAATCTTGGGCATCCATTGTTACGGTAACCATGCTTCAGAGATTATTCATATTGGTCAGGCGGTAATGAAACTTCACGGTACACTTGACTACTTCGTGAATACTACTTTCAACTATCCGACTATGGCGGAAGCTTATCGTGTTGCAGCCTTAAATGGCTTGAACCGAGTGTTTTAGACAAGCTCAAACAAGCTGTATAAACGAGACCTTTAAAACTGTAGCTCGTTAAAAACAGGGGCTTGTCAAAATAAGAAGAGACTGCATTGCGGTCTCTTTTTTTATGATATAGATTTCTATGTTAATCCGATACTGAAGTTGCAACTTATCGGCAGTTAGTGTTGAATAAAAGCAAATAAGTTAAGCTAAATTAATTATTGGTCCAGTGTCATACTGAATAGATAACAATTGAACTTAACTTATTGAATTGAAGCACTAAACTATTAAATGGTTAAACCATCAAAATAATATAAGGACTTAAGCATGACTGTAAAAGCGTATCAGGAAGACAATATTTTTGCCAAGATGCTATTGGGAGAGATTCCTTGTCATAAGGTCTATGAGGACGATAAAACTTTGGCCTTTATGGACATCATGCCACAAGCCAAAGGCCATGTATTGGTTATTCCTAAACAAAAAGCTGTTGAATTGTCGCAGCTAGAGCCTGAGTATGCCAGTGCAGTATTAATGACTGCCAAAAAAGTAATGCAAGCGCAGCGTAAAGTGTTTGATCGAGAAGGCATTATTCAGATGCAGTTAAATGGGGCAGAGGCAGGTCAAACTGTTTTCCATTATCATGTGCATCTTATACCTACTAATATTCATGAACTCGGTAAGCATGCTGCGAAGCAAGCAGACATGGCTGAGCTTGTCCAACAAGCGAAGCAGCTTGCTGAGGCTATTGAACAGGCTTAGTGTCATTGTCATCAATATTTGCAAGTAGTGGTAGTTACTATTGCTTGCATTCTTTCAGGTATCGCTTTTGAGTGACGGTCTCAACATGTCTCAATAGGCCATACTAAAAGCGATACACACTTACCACCATTCATTACTAAGATAGAGTTCTGTGTAGTTGAATAGGGGTCTAATTATTAAAACCAAGACACCGTTTAAACATTCGGTTAACGGTGGACTTTGGGCCTTTTACTGCTATCAGGGTTTATCCAGTAATTTTAATTTAGAAAATAGAAAATATAAGTCACTATGTCTAAATCCTGGAAATCAACCATTCTAATGCCGGTGTTTGCACCGGCTGTCATTGTACTCGTACTATTGGTCATTGGTACTATTTCTAATCCTGAAGCAGCGGACGAGCTGTTTGGCCAAGTTCTCAACTATACTACCACTACTTTTGGTTGGTTTTATATGTTGGCGGTGGCCCTGTTTCTAATCTTTATTTTAGTTCTTGCATTCTCGTCTTACGGCAATATTAAACTTGGTCCTGACCATTCAGAACCTGACTATAAGTTCAGTGAGTGGTTTGCGATGTTGTTTTCGGCAGGCTATGGTATTGCTTTGCTGTTTTATGGGGTTGCCGAGCCCGTCATGCATTTTGCTCAACCGCCAAACTCGCCGCCTGAAACTGTGGCGGCTGCCAAAGAGGCGATGCAAATCGCTTATTTCCACTGGGGGCTACATACTTGGGCAATTTACACCTTTGCCGGTCTGGTATTGGCTTACTTTGGTTTTAGACATGGGTTACCCTTGTCAATGCGATCTACTTTATATCCGCTGATAGGCGATAAAATTTATGGGCCTATTGGTCATGGCGTCGATGTCATTGCGTTATTGGCCACCATATTCGGGGTCGCGACTACGCTTGGGCTATCGGTATCACAGATTAACTCAGGATTAAATTATTTATTACCTGATACAATCCCCATTAGTACCACAGTACAAATAATCACAATTGCTATTATTACGATGGCCGCTTTGTTTTCAGTACTGGCAGGTATGGATAAGGGCATTAAGCGGTTGTCCATGCTTAACGTCTTATTGGCGACGGCATTAATGCTATTTGTGTTTATCGCTGGACCCAGTGTTTTTATCTTAAATGCCTTTATGGAAAATACGGGCAGTTATTTAAGTAATATTGTCGAACGTACTTTTAGTTTACAGGCTTATGTTCATAGTGATTGGATAGCCAGTTGGACTTTATTTATTTTTGCGTGGACCATTGCGTGGTCACCTTTTGTGGGTACCTTTATTGCTAATATTAGCCGTGGACGTACCATCCGTCAGTTTGTGCTTGGGGTGTTATTTGTTCCGGTTATCTTTACCTTCTTCTGGTTTGCTGTCTTTGGTGACACCGCACTTAATCTAATCATGGTTGAAGGGCTAGACACCTTGATTGGTGATGTTCAAGCTGATAAATCAGTGGCGTTATTTAAGCTATTTGAAGCATTGCCGTTTACCCAAGTGGCGTCTTATTTGACGGTACTGTTGATCATGACGTTCTTCGTAACTTCCTCGGACTCTGGGTCATTGGTTATTGATTCTATTGCTTCAGGTGGTCGTCCTACGCCGCCATGGCAACGTACTTTCTGGGTAGTGATTCAAGGTGTTGTGGCCTCGGTGTTATTATTAGCCGGTGGTCTGACAGCACTTCAAACAGTGGCTATCGTCAGTGCTTTACCGTTTGCCATTATCTTACTCATTTCAATGGGCGGCATGTGGCGAGCCCTTATTATCGAAGAGCACCGTACGGATAGCTTGGCTCAGGATAATCGGGTACCTCCTCATTTGTTGGCCCCCAGCTCTTGGCGTGATCGCATCGATTATTTAACGAAGCAGCCTACTAAAGAAGAGGTATTAGTCTATATTAAAAATACTGTCGAACCCGCTATGCAAGAAGTGGCCAGTAAGTTTATGGACTCAGGCTGGGAGGCAAGTGCAGAGTTTGATGAGGTAAATAGCCGGGCTAATTTAGAGCTAAAACGTGGTGATGAAGTCGATTTCTGGTATGAAGTACGCCTAGGGCAACACGAAATACCAGGTTACTATGACGACACTGATAACAAAGTGACGCAGTCTCACCGTTATCGTGCTGAAGTTTATCTTCGCCGTGGGGGTCAAACTTACGACTTGTATGGCTATCAGCCAGATGCAGTTATCAATGACATTATTGATCAGTTTGAAAAATACTTGCACTTCCTTGACGTGTCTCCTGACAGCTTGCCTTGGCGTATGGAGCAACATGATGAAGGATTGATAGTTGAGTCTACCAGTGAATTTGATAAAGACTAACATAGCGTGCGTCGATTAACCTTTTAAAACTTGAGTTTTAATGGTGAATCTTTACAATACGGGCTTGCTCTGAATAAGAGTAAGCCCTTTTTGAGACTTATCACTGGCAATTATGCTTATCACCAGCATGTCAGGTGATAGCTCTCATTATCTCAAGCTGTTAAATGGCCTCTAAAATGACTTTGAATACCGAAACTAATACCCATCCTTTATTACAGCCGCTCTATATCGGTGGATTAGAGATTAAAAACCGCTTGATGGTTGCTCCCATGGCGGGCGTGACCGACAATCCGTTTCGACGCCTATGCAAGTCATTTGGGGCAGGGCATGCTGTGAGTGAAATGATGACCGCAGATGCCACTTTGTATGCGCATAAAAAGTCATTGTTTAGAGCCAACTTTGATGGGGAGATTGCCCCTATATCCGCTCAAATTGCTGGGGCTGATGTGGATAAACTGGCAGAAGCAGCTCAGTATCAAGTCAACAACGGCGCACAGATTATTGATATTAATATGGGTTGTCCGGCCAAAAAAGTATGTCGTAAGCTGGCAGGCTCTGCTTTACTAAAAGACGAAGACTTAGTGGCTAGGCTTTTGGATGCGACGGTTGCTGCCGTCGATGCCCCAGTGACTTTAAAAACACGTCTGGGTTATGAGAATGGACAAGAGAATATTTTACGTGTGGCTAAACGTGCCGAAGAAGCAGGTATTGCAGCCATTGCCATTCATGGTCGTACCCGTGAAGATAAGTATGGCGGTAACGCCCGATATGATTTGATACGAGAGGTAAAACAGCTGGTTAATATTCCAGTGATAGCCAATGGTGATATCGACAGTCCACAAAAATCGATCGAAGTGTATAACCAAACGGGCTGCGATGCCATCATGATAGGACGAGCAGCGCAAGGTCAGCCTTGGTTATTTCGTGATATTGCTCATTATTTGCAAACGGGTGAGGTGCTACCAAGCCCAAATATAGAGCAGCTTAAAGAAATTGTATTGACTCATTTAGAAGAGTTGTATGACTTTTATGGTGAATATTCAGGGTGTCGTATTGCACGCAAACACATTGCTTGGTATACCTCAGGAATTGAAGACTCAAATGCCTTTAGGCAAGCGATGTATGGAGAGGAAACCACGTCAGGCCAATATAAAGTGGTAGACACCTTTCTATCTTCACAGCGTATTATGGAAACTCAGTCTTAGCCCATAGTAAGACAATGGTTTGGGCAGGTACCAAAGCCGTGATTGAAATAAGTTAGGTTGTTACGGGTATTAAATAAAGCCAATTTGAGGTAAATTACGGTTAAGACTATTTTTGAGACAGACTTTATGCTGAACAGTCATAATAAAAGCAATTCAGTGGGACACCGTTTATCAGACTCTGCCGTCCAAAAATTGAAGCAGCAGGAAATTATGGAACCTGTATTGACTGTCTCTAATCTTAACATTGCCAACAAACAGCAGACTTTGGTGCATAACCTTTCGTATCAACTGTATCAAGGTGAAACGCTGGCCATAGTGGGTGAGTCCGGATCTGGCAAATCTATTTCCAGTCTAGCATTGTTAGGATTGTTGCCTGATAGTCTAAGCGTTCAAGGTAAAGTCGAATTGCGAGGGGTAGGCGTACTGCCTATCGGTCAAGATTTTGACAGTCGCAATAACACCGCCAAATTTGACAAGCAGCTAAAACAGATAAGAGGGGCTAAAATAGCCATCGTGTTTCAAGAGCCGATGACTGCTTTGAATCCGCTACATACAGTGGGGAAGCAGATAGCCGAGAGTTTGCGTCTGGCAGGCACCCCAAAATCACAAATTAAACAAAAAATCATTCAACTGTTAAATGACGTTAATATCAAAGCGCCTGATACCAAGCTAAATCGATATCCTCACGAGCTATCAGGGGGACAGCGGCAGCGGGTCATGATTGCCATGGCATTGGCTCAAAATCCAGATGTACTAATTGCTGATGAGCCTACCACTGCTTTAGATGTTAGCTTGCAACATGAGATATTAGAGCTGCTGAATAGGCTAAAACAGCAGCATGGTATGGCAATGCTGCTGATTAGCCATGACTTAAACTTGGTTCGCCGTTATAGCAATAATATTATCGTGATGCAGCAAGGACAGGTTGTCGAAGCTGGGGCAAGTAACGCTATATTTACCAACCCTAAAAGCACTTATACTCAATCATTAATAAGCCAAGATTTTGGCGATCCTCTAAAAGTTAATAACGATATCAGTACCTCACCTGTCATTACAGTCAATCAGCTAAATATTGCTTTTCCTCAAAAGAAATCTCTCTTAGGCGGGGTAAGCGAATGGATGACAGCCGTAAAGGCCTTAAGTTTCAGCTTACAAAAAGGCACTTCATTGGGCATTGTGGGCGAATCGGGATCTGGAAAAACCACCATTGCCTTAGCTTTGAGCCGCTTGTTGAGTAATCAAGCTGAAATAAAAGGGGAGATTATTGTTGATGGTGTTGATATAAATAGCCTAAGCAATAAAAATCTTCGCCAATTTCGATCAAACATCCAAATGGTATTTCAAGATCCATTCGCTAGCATTAACCCTCGATTTAGCATCATGCAGATTATCGAAGAGGGGTTGTTGATTAGAGGGGAGTCAAAGCCTAAACGACAAAAGGCGGTTTTGGAGGCTCTAAAGACAGTTCATTTGCCAGAGAGTTTTGCCTACCGCTATCCGCATGAATTGTCTGGAGGTCAGCGCCAAAGAGTGGCACTGGCAAGAGCTTTAATTATGCGCCCTAAAGTCATTATCCTGGATGAGCCGACCTCAGCATTAGACAGCAGTAATCAAGTGGCCGTAGTGCAATTACTGCGCGATATTCAGCAGCAGTATGGCATAAGTTATATTTTTATTAGTCATGATTTAAACGTGGTGCAGGCACTATGCCAGAACATTATGGTCATTAAGGCGGGCGAGTGTGTGGAATATGCGGCGACTGAGGATTTATTTAGAGCGCCGCAGCACCCGTATTCAAAATTGTTAATTGAAACGAGTGTGCGGAGTAAGGATTTTGCTCAGTTTATCTAGACTGATAAGGTTATTTCTAAACAATAGACCAATATCTAATAAACTATCGGCCTTTATAGCCGTTTTAAATTTTAGAAGCAGGAACGGCAGCTAAGAACTCATTACGGGCTTGCATGTCTGTTTTGAAGTCCCCTAACATAGCAGTTGTACGAGTGCTAGAAAGCTGTTTGTTGACCCCACGCATCATCATACACATATGCGAGGCATCCATCACTACAGCCACACCACGGCAACCTGTCACTTCCATAATGGCACTAGCAACTTGGTGACTTAAGTTTTCTTGGATTTGTAAACGACGCGCGTACATATCGATAATACGGGCCACTTTTGATAAACCTATCACTTTACCATCAGGTAGGTAGCCCACATGAGCTACCCCATGAAATGGCAGAAGATGGTGCTCACATAATGAGTAAAACTCAATATTATGGATAAGCACCAATTCAGGGTTATCCGTTGGGAACACCGCATTGTTGGTTACTTCTTCGAGCGTCTGATGGTAGCCTTGAGTTAAATAACCAAATGCTTTAGCGGCACGGGTAGGCGTATCAAGTAAACCAGGTCGACTTAAATCTTCACCGGTAGAAGCGATAAGATTGGCATATAAATCAGGACTGGGTAGTCTAGGATCTAGATTTGAATTTGAAGCGTTTGAATTAGAATCACACATAGTTATAAGTAGCAAATTAGAAGAATGCTATAGCTTAACGGCTACAAATAAATTGTAAAGGTCTTTGTCAAAAAATTGCTGAGTATTTTTCAGTTAAGCGTTAAAAAACCTCATAATTGAGCATAACATTTGGTTTTTGGCTTACTAGTTTATTTCCAGTATTGAGTTAAAATACGGCACCCCTCAAAAATGTTTTAGTTTTGAGGATTAAAAATTAAAGTAAGGGAGTAGTTTGTGAAATTATTACAAGGTAAAAGATTTGTAGTGACAGGCATTGCTAGTAAGCTGTCTATCGC
The DNA here is from genome assembly GCF_020736705.1 of Psychrobacter sanguinis. Classification (NCBI taxonomy): domain Bacteria; kingdom Pseudomonadati; phylum Pseudomonadota; class Gammaproteobacteria; order Moraxellales; family Moraxellaceae; genus Psychrobacter; species Psychrobacter sanguinis. Next base: position 2,939,923 of record NZ_CP085990.1, on the reverse strand, counting down.
TTGGGCCATTGCAGAAGCACTGCACAGGGAAGGGGCCTCATTGATTTTAACGTATCCTAACGAAAAGATGAAAAAACGGGTAGATATGGCTGCTGAACAGTTTTCTGCAGACTTAGTATTGCCATGTGATGTTGCTTCTGACGCAGAAATTGAAGCTTGCTTTGCTGCCGTTGCTGAACACTGGGAAGATGGCATTGATGGGGTGGTGCATGCCATTGGCTTTGCGCCTGCCGAAGAGCTCAGCGGCGACTTTACCGAGGTCACGAGTAGAGAAGGCAGTGCCATCGCGCATGATATTTCGGCCTATAGTTTCGTCGCTTTGGCACGCGCTTCACGTGAATTACTGGCAAAACGCCAAGGGTCTTTATTAACCCTAACCTATCAAGGCAGCACTGCCGTTATTCCGAACTATAACGTTATGGGCATGGCAAAGGCGAGTCTAGAAGCCAGCGTACGTTATTTGGCATCCTCTTTAGGGGGTGAAGGTATCAGAGTCAATGCCATCTCGGCAGGCCCAATTCGCACATTAGCAGCCAGTGGCATTAAGTCATTTCGTAGAATGCTCGACGTTAATGCCAAGATTGCGCCCCTACAGCGTAATGTTGATCAAATGGAAGTGGGCAATGCTGCTTTATTTTTATTGTCTCCGTGGGCTTCTGGTATCACTGGGGAAATCTTATTCGTAGATGCGGGATTTAATACTGTGGGTATCAGCGAGCAGCTGTTACATTTAGGTGAAGAAGAATAGACTTATATAGTCAAAGAACGAATAAAGTGGTACACTAAAACTTATGGCATATTCAAAAGACTACCGACAAATGATTCTTAGCAAACTTGACGAAGGCTACAGCTTTCGAGAGTTAGCCGAAGAGTATCAAATTAGCCCAACCAGTATACAAAACTGGAAGAAACGGCTTGAGCGCAAACAATGCAAACGAATCCCCAGTAAGATAGACAACGATGCCCTTATAGCAGATGTCAAAGCCTATCCTGATGACTATCATTATGAACGAGCAAGGCGATTTAACTGTAGCGACAGAGGCATAGGAAAAGCTCTCAAGCGTCTCGGCATTACTCAAAAAAAAGACACTAAATCACCCTAAAGCAGATGACGATCTAAGGCGTCTGTTTCTTGAACAACTGTCTGAGTTTAAAGAAAGCGATAGAGCTATTATTTATTTAGACGAAAGTGGTTTTAAGTCTCATGAGAACCGACCACACGGCTATTCCTATAAAGGCAAACCGTGCTTTGGCAGTTATAACTGGCAACTAAAGAATCAAACCAATGCTATCGGTGCTATTCACAATAATCAACTATTCGCTATTGGCCTTTATGATTGTAATGTCAATGCCGACGTCTTCTATAGCTGGGTGACACAATTGCTACTGCCAAACCTCCCTAAGAACAGCGTTGTTGTTATGGACAACGCCACCTTTCATAAAAGACTTGATATTCAAGAGCTTATTAATGATGCAGGACACTGTATTTTATGGCTACCACCTTATAGCCCAGATTTAAATCCCATCGAAAAAGCCTGGGCTTGGATCAAGCGTAAACGTAAAGACTGGCGTCTGCAGTGTATCGATACTTTGTTCTTTTATTTTCTTTGGCTTTGTAACAGTTTATAAGTTCTTTCACTATAGTTATAGGTAAGATGAACGGTGACAGTTTAACCAATTATCCGCTTAAATAAAAAAAGACGCTTAATTTAAGCGTCTTTTTTATGGGTTATAAACAGGTCGTGTTTTATACTAGAAATAATCTCTCTTATGAAATAAGGAACTAACTAATAGTAAAAGCAGTTAATCATAAGAGATTATTTTTCTTCTGGAGTATCATGCTCTTCATGATCGTGCATACCTTGCATCATGTCTAGAGCTGAATCATCAGTACGCTGCTGATCTTTTTTCTCTAAATGATCTTGATTGATATCAGTGCGTGCCATTTTCGTAGTTTTATCTGTAGGGTTTGACATAGTGATCATCCTTTATTGTTATCAGTAAATGAGCGGGTAGAGTGGAATAAATTCTCTAAGCTTTCATCTTCATTATAAAAGTAAATCCAACATTTTGTGTTTACGTATGTAAACTAATAATGAGATGCCGTTAAATCATTACTGATATTCAAGCCACTGTGTCATCGCTGTAAGCAATCGCAATTACTAACCATAAAAGTCGATAAGCCCATAGTCATTTCACTGGCAATTTCTACATCTAGTCCTAGCAGAAAAACCCATCATATCATTAGAAGTCTAACCATACCCAGCTATTTTCAAGCCAACTCAGAACGGTTACAGTGGCAACATTGGCCTGCGTTAAATCTTCAAGCGTTAACGATTCTGCATCAGCCAAACGCTTTAAAAGAGACGCTTCAGAATCATTAATGTCATCAAGCAATTGACCGTTAGCAAATATAGTTATCTCATCATTAAGTACAGTATAGATTATACGGCTACTATAATCGGTACGTATTACAGCCCCTTGTTCTAATGCTTGTTGTAAGTCTTCTTCATCGATGGCATCTTCTGGTACCAAAAGTTCGTACTGACGTTTACTCACTACTTCACTCACGGCTTGAGTGATAAGCTCATCACCTTGTTCAGACTTCAGTAGCTCAAGTAATTGGTCTTTAATCTGAGTAATACTATCACGGTCAAGCTTGCCAGCAGTTTGTAACGGTTGATCTAATAACATAGGTACAAATAGTGACGGTTCGCCCGTTGCTGCATCGACCAAACTGTCTAACACCTGCATTAGATTAGGACGTCTAAAGCCAAACGAGAATGTCAGACAGTCATCTTGAGCCACGCCATAATGCGATAGTTTAGGGGGAACATAAAGCACGTCACCGGGCTCTAAAATTTCATCAAAAATAATCTCACCCATATCATCGAAGATACGAATGGGCTGATTTTCGATAAATTCAGTGCTTTCATTGCAGAATTTACCCAATTGCCATCGTCTATGGCCAAATCCTTGGGCCAAAAACACATCATACTCGTCATAATGCTTGCCCACAGAGCCACCTTTTGGGGCATAGGACACCATAATGTCATCTCGTTGCCACTGCGGTATAAAATTAAACGCATTCCACAGTTGGCCAAGCTCTGGCGACCATTGCTCTAAATTTTGAACCAATACCGTCCATTGTTCCGGTAAATTATCAAACATCTCCTCAGACAAGGGGCTTTGTTGCAGCTGCCATTGATCGCCATTATTGGTGTTATTTTGGGTGATTAGGCGAGAGGTAGCGGCTTCATCAAGACTAAGTCCCAAGATGTCATCCGGTTCAAACATGTCTTTTAGTTGAGGTAAACCCTGCTTAATAAGCAGTGGCTTTTTTTGCCAATATTCAGCTAGAAATTGTTCAGGGGTAAGGTTATCCGGTAAACAAAAATTAATAGAGGTCATAAATTATCCAGAGGTTGTTAAGTAAATATTATGCAAAGGCTAATGAGGTAACTAATGAGTTAGTTTAAGCGTTAGTTTTTGAATCCGTAAGATTCAGTCAAATAAAAAATATAAAATCTGCCTTTAGTATTGTATTTTAATGCTTTATGATTGTCGCTGAAATGAATCTATAGAATTCTTAGGAAGGTTATGAAAAAATTAACGCTATTAACCATTATTATTAGCAGCATTATGATTCAAGGGTGTGTCCATAAACTGGTCACTGTACCGGTTAAAGTAGCTTATAAAACTACCAAAGGGGTAGTGAAAGGAACAGTAGCCGTTGGTAAAGCCATTATACCTGGTGGCAAAGATGATGATAAAAAAGATTAACCATCAACTGTAATACCTAATCTACTGTAATACAGAGTTTCATGCTTCAGTTATCTTTATTTAAGGCCGTTTGAATAGACGGCTTTTTTATTATTTGAGCTTTGTGGCTTTAGATAAATAATAATGGCACTAATTAATGCACCAATAAATGCTAATAGAATGTCTTTTTGAGCATCCCAAATATCGCCCTGTTGACCATTATAGGCTTCAGCAGATTCAGGCGATAAGGTAACCCCCAATATCCATTCAAATAATTCATATAAAGCACTGGTGGCTAAATTAAATTGCAGCACCAGTAATAATATGACTTTTAAAGATAGGGTTGGCATTAAATAATGAAAAACGTCTTTCATTAAAGGCAGTAATAGCAGGCCATAACAAAAATGAACCAGCCTATCATACATATTGCGTTGCCAGCCAAACACCTCATTCAAACGAAAGCCCAAAAGATTTTGGGTCCATTCATCATAGGGAACATAAGAGTATAGGTATCTCGCCCCTATAATATGTATCACTATAAACAAACTTGCCAGCACAAACGAAAACGTTGTGCTGGCAAGATATCGATAACATGCCCAGACTATAGCCATGAACACTAGGGTGCCTAACTGATGCAACAAATAGTCATGCCAGTTTAATGGAAAACTTAGTGGCAAAATGCTCACCAATACCATAACTGCTAAAACAACTATCAAACAAAGTATGACAAGGTAATGATTACCTTTGCAGTCTAAATTAGGATCTGCTTGCTCTTTAAGAGTTGCCATACTTTGAGGTACTTTTTTAGAAGCCTAGTTATTTGAAAAACTTAGTCATTTAAAAGCATAGTCATTTAGAAGGCTAGCCATTTAAAAGCTTAGCTTATTTACAGAGCAAATGACATGGCCAGTTAAGTCGATTGACGACAATTAAAGCTTAGCAATCCACTCTTCAATTGCCAAAGCTTGTTCATCAGCGTTGCCAATATAAGTGGCAGGCGTTAGCTCAAGCAAACGTTTTTTATCTGCTTCAGGTACAGCATCTAACTCATTGCCATTAACGAATTCAAGCATTTTTTCACGGGTCATGGCTTGACCACGGGTTAAGGCTTTTAGTTTTTCGTATGGGTTTTCCACACGGTAGCGGCGCATAACGGTTTGAATAGGTTCAGCCAGTACTTCTTGAGCATTATCAAGATCGCTATCTAGCTTCTCTGGGTTTACCTCTAGCTTGCCGATACCTTTTAGGCAGGCATCATAAGCAATCATACTTTGCGCCAAGCCAACACCGATGTTGCGCAGTACTGTTGAGTCAGATAGATCACGCTGCATACGTGAAATAGGCAGTTTTTCGCCTAAATGAGCCAACATAGCGTTTGCCACGCCTAAGTTACCTTCAGAGTTTTCAAAGTCGATTGGGTTAACTTTATGCGGCATGGTTGAAGAGCCGACTTCGCCTTCTTTTAACTTTTGCTTGAAATAGCCTAAGCTAATGTATTGCCAGATATCACGGTTATAGTCGATTAACACGGTATTGAAACGGCGTACTGCATCGAATAACTCAGCGATGTAGTCGTGTGGTTCAATCTGAGTAGTGTAAGGGTTAAAAGTTAATCCTAAGCGTTCAGTGATAAAACTTTGAGCATGAGCGGCCCAATCTACTTCTGGATAAGCAGATAAATGAGCGTTATAGTTACCCACTGCGCCATTGATTTTACCCAATAGTTCTACTTGGTTGATTTGCTTGATTTGACGTGCCAAACGGTAAGCCACGTTAGCCATCTCTTTACCTAACGTAGTTGGGCTAGCTGTTTGGCCATGAGTACGTGATAACATAGGCTGAGTAGCGTGCTCTTTAGCAAGGCCAACGATAGAGTCGGTAACTGCTTGTAGTTTCTCAACCACAATTTCACGGCTGTCTTTTAGCATTAACGCATAAGATAGGTTGTTAATGTCTTCAGAAGTACACGCAAAGTGAATGAACTCTAGACTGTCCTCTAATTTAGCATTACCACGGAACTTGTCTTTGATGAAGTATTCAACTGCTTTTACATCATGGTTGGTGGTTTTTTCAATGTCTTTAATAGCTTGAGCATCGGCTTCACTGAAGTTATCAACGATAGCATTTAAGAAGTCATTGGTCTCTGCATCAAATTTGGCCAGCTCGGTAATAGCGTCATTATCAGCCAAAGCTTGTAACCAGCGAATTTCAACAGTAACACGGGCTTTGATAAGACCAAACTCAGATAAGTGTTCACGTAGTGAATCAGCTTTGCTGGCATAGCGACCGTCAATAGGAGATAGGGCAGTTAATGCAGATAAAGAGGCAGACATAAATATCCTTCAACTCAGTGGGTTAATAAAAAAGAGTAATAAAAACGCAGTTTAAAGTTTAAAAAGAATAAACCAAATCAAACTTAAAAAATTAAGGGAACCAGAGTTCCCTATAAGTATAGTAGATTTTTGCAAATACTGAGAGGATTATACCAAGTTATCTCATTCATAGAATGTTGAAAGTCAGATAACGGGGTGAAAGTAGTATTAAATACACTACTGACGGTAAAATATTTTATATGATGCCCTCTATGTAGGTCACTTTAAAATTCATATGCTTTAGCAGACTCAATTACACCACCGCCCAAACACACCTCGCCAACATAGAATACAGCAGATTGTCCAGGAGTAACCGCACGTTGTGGATCGTCAAATACAACCTTGACTCGGCTACCGTCTTCAGAATCTGCAAATACCGTACAGCTTTGATCAGGCTGGCGATAGCGGGTTTTAGCCATACATTTGAGACCCTTGTCACTAAAGATAGCATCAGGAGCAACACGCTCAACCCAGTCAAGCTTATAAGCGGTTAGGCTTTGGCTTAGTAGCATAGGGTGGTCATGGCCTTGGCCCACAATTAGCTCGTTGTTGGTTAAGTCTTTTTTTAGTACAAACCAAGGTTCTTCAGGGCGATCTTTTACACCGCCAATACCAATACCACCACGTTGACCTAGGGTGTAGTACATTAACCCGTCGTGTTTGCCAATGGTAATACCATCATCGGACACAATATTGCCAGGTTTGGCTGGCAGGTATTGCTGTAAAAAGTCTTTGAAGCGGCGCTCTCCAATAAAGCAGATACCGGTAGAGTCTTTTTTCTTCGCCGTTGCTAAATCATGTTCTTCGGCAATTTTACGTACTTCAGGCTTTTCTAATTCACCCACTGGGAACAGGGTTTTAGCAATTTTGTCGCCGCCCACCGCATGTAGGAAATAACTTTGGTCTTTGTTGTTGTCTAGGCCACGTAATAGTCGAGCAACTTCAGTCCCATCTTCACGCGTGTAATTGATACTGCGACGAGTGTAATGACCAGTAGCGATATAATCTGCGCCTAGACCAAATTTAGGGTCAGACGCGTAATCTAAGAATGCTTTAAACTTAATTTCTTTATTACAAAGAATGTCTGGATTTGGGGTACGACCCGCTTGGTATTCGGCTAAAAAGTGCTCAAATACTCGGTCCCAATATTCCATAGCGAAGTTGGCAGTATGTAAGGTAATACCTAATTTATCACACACTGCTTGGGCATCGGCCAAATCTTCCATTGCGGTGCAATATTCGGTGCCATCATCTTCTTCCCAGTTTTTCATAAATAGGCCTTCCACTTGGAAGCCTGCTTTTTGCAGCAGCACTGCGGAAACTGAAGAGTCTACACCACCAGACATACCTACCACCACTCGAGTCTGGCCAGGGTTGGGCACATCACTTAAGCGTAATGCAGGTAAATCGTAAGGGTTATTGTTAAAAGAGGCAGATGTCGTCATATTATCAGAAACTATGCTAAAATTTGGCTAAATTATAACACCGATAGGCTGATAATGATAAGAATTGGACAAGGTATTGACGTACATGCTTTTTATGACAAATCAGCAGAGAGTAATAGCCATGATAGCGGAAGCTCGCAATTTGTTACTTTAGCGGGCGTGCAGATTGAGCATAGCCATAGCTTATTGGCTCACTCTGACGGCGATGTTGTATTGCACGCTCTAGCAGATGCCTTACTGGGCACCTTAGGCTTAGGTGATATTGGTCAGCACTTTCCTGACACAGACGATGCCAATGCAGGTCTAGATTCAAGAGTATTGCTGCGTCATGTGTATGGCTTAATTCAGCAAAAAGGCTATAAACTGGTTAATGCTGATATTACTGTGGCCTGTGAACGCCCAAAGCTAGCCAAACATAATTTGGCGATGCGCACCAACATTGCAGCAGATCTTGAGACTGACGTGGATAACATCAGTGTTAAAGCGACCACGACTGAGAAACTTGGCTTTGTCGGTCGTCAAGAAGGCATCTTGGCCAGTGCTGTGGTACTTGTAACCAACGACTGATTTATTTGAATAGCCATTAACGTTGTATTTTTTGTGACCATCCCCATTAATTGTTAATACAAACTTTGATAGCCCTTACTTCTCTAACTGAAGTTTTTAAACGTGTCTTCCCATTAAGGATTTATTATGACAGATCAAAATCAAGATATCGAAACCCTAATCCGTAACCAAATTAAAGAAAACCCAGTACTTCTTTATATGAAAGGCACTCCACAGTTCCCACAATGTGGCTTCTCAGCTAAAGCCATCGAAGTGTTGACTCAAATTGGTCGTCCATTCGCGTTTGTTAATATTTTAGAAAATCCAGAAATCCGTGCCACCTTACCAAAGATTGCTAACTGGCCAACTTTCCCACAGCTTTGGATCAATGGTGAGCTAATGGGCGGATCTGATATTATCCTAGAAATGTACCAATCTGGTGAGCTTAAGCCTTTGGTTGAAGAGCATAGCCCAGCCAACTAATCTAATCATTAGTTAAAGTCAGTGATACAAAATTAATGCGTAAAGCTGCAGAGCCTCAGATGTTATCTGGGGCTTTTTTTATGACAGTTTTAACTTGATGATGGTGATAGCTTTGAGAAAAATCTGATTTGATGATGAATGCGGTTTAATAGTAAATCTGATTCAATGGGAAATGTAATTCTATAAATAGGCAGCTGTTATGTTTTTGTATGCCACTGCTTTATAAATTGATAATTATCACCATATAACAGATAAGTGAAAAAAATTTAATAAGTATAGGAATAGAACATGACTTCAGCAGAAAAATTAGCCCAAAAACGTAAGCTATTAGAACAACAATCAGAAAAAATTAAGGCTCTTGCAGATAATGAAGCTCAATCTTCGCTTAAGTGTATTCATTTGTTGAGCGTGGCAGGTGGGGCGACTAGCGAAACCTATACGGCTATCGAGCGTCGTATCATTGAAGACCAAGATACACATGGTGCTTATCATTTAGCATTGATGGCTCAATCGACATCAGATTTGCCGGTTGATGCCCGTCAATTAATTGAGCTAGTAGTGACTAAAGGTAACAACACTCAGTTATTGTCATTATTGAAAAATCTACCAGTACCTCCTGTTGAGATGATTAAACAGAAGGTGGTAGAGAGTGGTGATGCCGCGTCAATTGCCGAGATGGTGGCTTATTTAAACGCAAATCCTGAAGGTATTGGCAGTCACAGTATTTTAGGTAGCGGCCAAAAAGAGCGCATTGTGCCATTAAGTGAAGGTTAATTTTAGAATTAAATCTAGCCTTATAAAAAAAGCCCATGAGTGAATTTCATGGGCTTTTTTCATTTTGATTAAAGTAGGCTTAAAGGACTGTTATTCAACAGTACTGGTCACAGTTATTACTTAACACAGACATTTGATAGCGTTATTGTGCTTGCTATTGTTTACAGTGGCAATAGCTATTTATATTGTCGCATTATGGCTATAGTGTTGCCATATTCTTATCTTTGAAAGCCATAAACGCTACCGGTAAGTAGATAATTAATTCCACCCCTGTGGTAGATTGCTGATCAGTTCCTTCCGGAAAAGATTCAAGGTTTTGAATGGTAACCATACCGCCATGTCGCTCAATAACTTGTTTTACCAAGGTCAGCCCTAATCCAGTGCCTTTTTTCCCTTGTGAGCGATTTTGAGACTGACCTTGAGAGGTATAGTCGTGATTTAACGCATTATTATTTAAACCATTGTCCTTATTTAATCCAGTATTATCGTTTTGAGAGTTACTTTGACTAGCAGCTGGAGCTAAGTTAACAGCTTGGCGATGATATTGATGCGACAGGCTAAAATAACGGTCAAAGACTTTTTCCAAGGCATATTCGGGTATTAAGTCGCCATTATTGATAACAGATAACTGTATATATTCAATTTTATTAAAGTGTTGTAGAGATAAATAAACGATAACTTTGCTGTTGGCGAAGTATAGAGCATTGTCCAATACATTTTGCAGGGCTTGGGTTATCCAAAACTCATCTGCCAGTATAGGTTTGTTTTGCGGCTGAGCAATCTGACATTGATAGTCAATTTGAATGTGTTGGTTTTGACGTTGCATCTCACAACCTGCAATCAAGGTCTTCATTAACGCGTCTGGATTAATGGGCTGCATCGATAGCTTAAATGTTGGCTGCTCGATTTTAGCCAATAGCAATAATCTATCAATTAAAGACTGGAGCTTAATACTTTGCTCAGTAATGGTTTGACTAAGCATCAGTCTGTCTTCACTGTCTAAGTCCGTTTCTTCGAGCAGCTCGCCACTGGCTCTAATAGCGGTCAATGGACTTTTTAACTCATGAGTGAGGGTATGTACATAATCGGTCACATAAGCTCGATTTTCCAAACGGTGTTTCATGCTCTCAATAGTATCACTCAGCTCATTGAGCTCCTTACCTAAATAAAAATAAGGCTTTTTGGTATCTTGTGCCAGCGACTGAGTATAGCGGGTAACCAATAAGGTGCTTTGACGAAGCCACCACGCAATAAGACCTGCCATCAACAAGGTGAGAATACTAATGATGAGCGACGCGGTTAGCATCCGCTGACGGGTAGCATTCAGATAGGGCAGTATAGTGGCAGTAGGTTTGCCTATACTCACCACCCCAATAATCTCTTTATTGTCACTTGAGCTATAAATAGGTTGGGCCACGTACATGATAGATGAAGTTGAATCTTCAGGGTCAGTGCGAGTGGTTCTCGCCCCATATTTGCCTTGTAGTGTTAAATTGACATCATTCCAGCTAGAGTAATCTTGTCCTTCAGCGTTACTTTCGACAAGATTTGTAGAGCCTTCTTTAGGCAGTGAATCATAGATAACAATGCCATGTTTGTCAGTGATATATATTCGAAAACTGCTGTGGGTTTTTTCATGGTACCAAGCATCTAGCGGCAATGACGAGCTTAACCATCCGCCGTCAAGCTCACTAGGATGTTGGGAATGACTAGGGTGTGAGTCAGTAGAGGTATTGTTAGAGTCAGCGTCGCTATTAGCATCCAGTTCAGGCACCAAAAAAGCATTGTCGAGCATTGCCTGATAATGCTTATCATAAATCTCACCTGATTCAACCGCAGCTTGCAAGCTGGCTGCCACCAACTTCGAGGTATCCACCAAAGTGTCTTCAATCACTTGCTGCGTGATAGGACGCACATAGTTAAAAAGCTGGTTAAAAACCACAATGCCAGAAATAATAACAATAATGCCAACCGCTATCCAAATTCTGAAGAATAGACTAAGGTTAAGAATTTTTTTAGGTTTATTGTCCGGCACAATAGGTGGGTTTTCTTTACCAATAGGGTGTAATTTCGCATACCAATTATTTGAATTAAGGGATGGTTTAGCGGTTTCATTGGTACGCTTTTTAGTATTATTATCAGTGCGATCACTCATGAGGCACAGAGTCCATAGCCTAGGCCACGATGGGTATGAATAATCTCTTGATCATCGTCACTTATTTGAGCCAACTGCTTGCGAATAGACTTAACATGACTGTCAATGGTACGTGCCAAGCGGTGGTCGGGATAATCGCTGATAGAATTTAATAGTTGCTCGCGACTAAACACCCGCTCTGGGTTGGCCAATAAAGCCAATAACAGTTTACGCTCAGTATTGCTCAGCTCTAGTTTATTGTCATTCCAGTATAAGGTGTAGGTCAGTGGCTCATAACGCCACACCCCTGACTCAAGCTCAAAGATTTGTGGTGCTGAGCCATCTTCGGCTACAAGATTCTGATTGTCTATATTCGATGCGGTTAACTGCTCACGGCGCCAAATCGCTTTAAGACGTGCGACCAACTCTCTGGGGCTAAAAGGTTTGGGACAATAGTCATCACCACCCATTTCAAGCCCTAAGATTCTATCTACCTCATCGCTACGAGCGGTCAAAAATATGATAGGCAATTGTTTTAATAGGCCTATTTCATCGGAATGACGGATATCTTGACACAAATTTAGCCCATCACCATCTGGTAATCCCACATCCAGTACAATACCTGAAATAGAGTGGTTTTGTTGATTAAAGCTTTGTAGCGTAGGAATAACGCTGCTGGCATTATCAAGCCAAGTCACTTGCCAGCCTTCGCGTTTGAAAGTCACTCGTAACGAGGTAGCAATAGCGGGATCGTCTTCAACAATTAAAATATGGGGCGTAGGGGTGTTGGTGGCTAATGCATTTTGAGTAGCAGTCATGAGGAATACCGATTAATAGAGCAAGGTGGGTAAACTAAAGTATTTAGGACAAAGGGATTTTGTCAAAATATAGTCATAATCCTAGCATAGCCGGTGTGAAAAGAGGTGTGTTTCGGATGATGAGAATATGGAAAATTAATGAATATTTATTTGGTGTAAATCAGGCCAGTCTCTAACCAAAGCACACTGGACAAAGCAAGTGGATAGACAATGAAATCGAGACAGTAAAAGCCAAATAATTAAAACAACAATTCACTCAAGTATGGCTATTATCGTTTAAAACAACACGCCAATATTTTCATAAATCATATACAAGCCACTGACAGTCATAAGAATCAGCAATAACAGTCGGAACTGTTGCACACTCATACCTGCTAGAAACCGCTTACCAATGTAATTACCCAGTACAGCACCTAGGCCTAGTACCAAACCATATATCCATAATTTAGCGGTTAATACTCCAAAAAACGCATAGCTGCCGATTTGAGCAATACCCACAAAAAAAGAATTGGCTGTTTTGGTGGCAATTAAATCCTCTTTTTGTAGGCCTGCATTCATATAAAAAGGATTTAATACAGGGCCTAGACCACCGATAATAGTACTAATAAACGCCACAATAAAGCCCAGTGGGATAAATCCTGCTTTGGGCATATTAAAGGTTTTGTCTATTTTGCCAAATTTGTATTGAAATAAAGTAGAAACTAAAAATATTCCGACCAGAAGTTGTATCCAACTGGCGTTAAGTTGACTGAATAATAAGCCTGCAAGCCCCGCACCGACAATAGCACTCGGCACATAATACTTAGTGAGTCCCCAATCGATATCATGCCAAAACATAATCATGCGCGAGGGCCGGGATATAAAAGTCCCTAAATTTATCACAGGAGGGGCAGCCGGCGCACCAATTAAAGCAGAGGTGGCAGGAATTAAAATTAAAGCACCGCCACCGCCAGAGATGGTAGAGATAACAAAGGCTAAGACACCCAATATAAATAAGCTGGCAAGATGCCAAAGCGGAATAGACTCAATAAGTGTTACGAAATTAATGAGCATTAACATGGATATTTGGCCATCATAAAATCAGAAGGGTTACTGAGGTTTAGTCAAAAAAGCTTTAGCCCAAAAATTTTAGACTAAAGCTTTGCATTAAATCACATTTATTCAAACAAGCATTAATTTAACCGATTATGGCTGCTGCCTGTTACTATTTAAAACTATAAGCTACAAGCCTTTACAGTTGGCGTAATAGGTCACAGTCGCTGGCCAATCTGAGAAAATACCCATGACCCCAACGTCTTGTGCCAATACATCAATGTAGTTCATCAGATCGCCATCGTTATTAATCGCATCTTCTAAACCAGTATAGTACCAGCCACCACCATTAGCCAGAGGACCCGAGCGCTCTATTGACCAAGTGAGCATCTTAAGCCCAGCTTGTTTTGCTTGCTTAGCGTATTCTGAAGGCATCATGTGCCCTTTGCCATCTGTAGTAACGAGCATCCAGGTTGCCGGTGCAATGATATTAACGCCCATGGCTTTTAATTCTTGCATAGAATGTTTCCAAGTTCTTGGATCATTCTTGTCAAACTTTTTGCCCTCTGCGGTCTCATTGCTATCTTCGATAAGATATACTGCGGTTTTTGCAAAGTCAGGATTGTTTTTAATCCAGTATTTTATATCTTCAATATCAAAAGATTGGGCATAAACATCGCTGCCAGACACGCCCGCTTTTTTGTAGGTATCAATCAACTGTTTACGATATTGATCTTGGGTATAATCGCCAAAAGGCATTTTTTCTACTGGCGCTTTTAACTCTGGGGTATGTTTTAAGCCTAAGCTTTTCGTTAAGGCAATATGTTCTTGTAAGCTTAGCAATTTACCGTTTTGGTTATAAAGCTCAGTACGCCAAGGGGCGGTAGCATTGATATAATCATTAAGCGTGGTGGCTTTGGTATCTGCCGCATCCATCTTGCCTTTTAAGGACTTAAACTCAGCCAAAGTAAGGTCTGAGGTTCGACATTCAATACTGTCTGCATTGGTTAATTTACCCTTGGCATCTATTTTAGGTGGTGTACTACATTTTTTGGCTAGCGGGGTACTGAGGATATTGGTAGTGGTGTGTAAGTCATTTTGAGCATGGCGACAAACCAACTGCTTGTCTTTGGTAAATGCCACATCGCATTCTAAGACACCGGCACCCATACGAGCCGCGGCCATATAGCCGTCTAGCGTGTGTTCAGGATATTGTAAAGGGGCACCGCGATGAGAGATTGAAAAGTCAGTTTTCTTAGCTATCTGCCCTTCGCATGATTTTAATTGTTTTTTTAGAGGGCTCTCATCCATATCATCTACCAAGTACATTGGCCGGCTACCATAACTTACTATAGACTTTGAATCTGTGGCAGGACTCATGATTGGAGTGGATTGAGCGGAGCTGATAGGCACATTATTTTCGTTAGGTTGTGCCAAAAGATTGCTACATCCGCTCATGACGACACTAGACAAACCCAAACACATACTGGCTAATATTATTATTTTGCTTTTAGAGGTAGGTGCTTTATAGTTATTAGTATGACAGTCGCTAATAAATGATTTACGTACTGTGTTTTTATGATAAGACATTCAAAGTTCCTTATGAATGGGTATGTTAATATTAGACTTAAACCGCACCCTTAGTTTTCGATGCTCAATAATTATTTTTAAGCATTACGGTTAAAAGGGGTTAAAAGGGTGCGGCACGACTTTATTCGCCTCAAAGTGTATAACTCAAGCCGTTAAATTAACGGAAGTTATTGACGGTTTTATGACATTCGGTTTTTAATTTAGATAATAGATTTTGATACACAAATTTAAGGACAGTTATGACCCAATATTTAGAGTGTGTGATTGTAGAGCACAACCCTTCAAACAAAAGCATTGATAAATCGGTAATCTGGTTACATGGTTTAGGCGCTAACGGCCATGATTTTGAGCCTATCGTGCCTGAGCTAGGACTTAGTTCAGATATGGCAGTACGTTTCGTATTCCCACATGCACCGCATATTCCGGTGACGATTAATGGTGGTATGGTGATGCCAGCTTGGTACGATATCTTAGAAATGAGTCTGGATCGCAAAGTAGATGTGGCACAAATTGAAGAATCAGCAGCGGCTATCAATGATTTGATTCAGCGTGAAATTGAGCAAGGGGTTAATCCAGAGAATATTGTGATTGCTGGGTTTTCACAAGGCGGTGCGGTGGCGTATCAAGTGGCGTTAACGTATCCACAAAGATTGGCCGGTTTAATGGCTTTATCGACTTATTTGGCAGTCAATGATGCTTCTAAATACAGCGCTATCAATAAAGATTTGCCGATTAAGATTGATCATGGTACTCAAGATCCAGTTGTACCTGTCATTTTAGGTCAACGTGCCAATGACACTTTGACTAAGCAGGGTTATCCGGTCGATTTTAATACTTATCCCATGGCACACCAAGTTTGTCTGCCACAGATTAAGGCAATTGGCCAATGGTTAACCAAGGTACTTTAACGGTTATGGGTTCTTCAATTGTCGTAATTCCACAAAATTTCGTCATGAATACTTTGGCCAAGTTTACTACTTCTGTAGTGAAATTGGCCATTTTGAGTGTGGTCAGTTTTTTTGGTCTGATGCAGATCGCTTCTGCGGCAGATTATTATAACTGCTCCAATCCTACTGGCTGTCAACTGGTCTCTAGTATTGATCCCAAAGATGATTCAACTGCGACCCAGTATCCAGTGGTATTGGTACATGGCCTAAACGGCTTTAATACTCTATTTGGGGTGTTAGACTATTTTAACGGTATCCCACAAGCACTTATGGAAGGTGGGTCAGACGTTTATGTGACAAAGACCTCAGCCATTCATGATGCAGAATTTCGAGGTGAACAATTACTACAGCAAGTACAGACCATTACGGCCGTCACAGGCAAACAAAAAGTCAACTTAATAGGGCACAGTTTGGGCGGTATAGATATTCGCTATGTGGCAGCTGTTGCTCCCGAGCATGTGGCGTCAGTGACAGCTGTGGCCAGTCCTGAACAAGGCTCAAAGATGGCGGATTGGGTACTTAATCTAATCACTGAAGGCAGTGCTCGAGCTGGCTATCCTGAGGGGGAGTATAATTTGCTCGGTAGGGCACTGATTTCCTCGCATAAGTTCTTTGGAAGGTTTATAGACTTTGGGTCAGGGATTAATCTAAAGCAGCTACAGCAACAAGATGCCCTAAAAGCGGCGACGGGACTTACTACTGATTACATGACCAACTATTATAACCGTAAGTATCCCGCCGCCATGCCCAGTTAATATTGTGGGCAACCGCCGAAAGAGTTTGTGGTTAATGGCATTCCTTACTATTCTTTGGTGGTGGTTCAAAAAGTAGGCTGACATTAGACATATCCATGATTGATGTAAAAGAAAGCTAAATCAAAGGCTTTAAAGTGATTTTCCAGCTTTTTAGAAAAGTTACAACTTCGCCTAAATGCTCGCCTTACTCGATGTCTGATAGTGCAATTATTACCTTCAATACCGACCGTGAAAAACTTGCCAATGACTTGGGTAAAGCCCTTAAAACCGGTAACAAAGCTATCCCAGGTATCACTAGCGATTCTAGCACAACTTACGCCTAAGGCTTGCAGTTTAGCTTTAAGCTTTTTGACAGTGTTAAGGTCTCGTTTTCCCCACACATAGGCAACAATTTCACCTGTGTCACGGTGATAGGCATAAATTAGCCATTGTTTGTTGGTCTTCTTGCCTACGAATGTCCAAAGCTCATCGACTTCAAGACAGTCGTATTGCCTTTGCTTGGGGGTTATTTGGTAGTGACACTTTTTTAGGGTGGCCAGTACTTTGCCTTTGCTGATTCTCTCAACGCAAGCGATGTCTTTTATGCCACTGCCTCGAACCATAAGATGGCGTATTTTGCTATCTTTTTGGGAGTGACAGCCTTGGTACGTTAAGGCATGGTCGCCAATAAACTGCCGTTTGCAGTCTTTGCATTTATAGTTTTGTTTACCATAGCTTTTGAAGCCATTTTTCTTTATACTGTCACTTAGACAGGCTGGGCATTTGATGTATAGTGTGATTTGCATTTCACTATTTTATCAATTTCTCAGCCTGTTTTTTTTCAGCCTACTTTTTGAACCACCACCTATTCTTTTAGTGGCGTAGGTACGATAACCAATGGACTCGATCCGACAGATTATTTGCTGGCCTTAACCTCACGTACTTTTGACAAAGGAGATGCCAATGATGGTTTGGTCTCTGCTTGTTCTAGCCGTCTAGGCTATGTGATTAGTGATGATTATAAGATGAACCATTTAGACTCGACTAATCAGTTCATAGGTTTGGTAGCTTGGGGGGAAGTCGACCCAGTTTCAGTGTATCGCAGCCAAGTCAATCGCTTAAAAAATCAAGGGTTATAACGAGTTTACATAGCAAAGTAGGTCTTGCTCGGATAGGTCTTGATAAAATAGAACAAAACGCCTCGTTAGAAAATAAGAGCACAAAACCATGGGTAATGACTATGACAAATAAGCCTACTCGCAAAGGGTTATGGCTGTTGCTGGCAGGGCTGACTATGCTGGCGGTGTTACTTATATTAGGTCTAATTGTAAAATTAGGAGCAAAAAAAGACGACACTGAGCCGACTGCTAATGAGGCTACAATCCGATCTACCCAGTCAAGCGGTTCTGCTTTAGAGGACGGCTCAGATACCACAATTGAGGACTTAGCCTATACGCCTGATAAGTTTATTACAGGTACTGAGCAGTTACCTAAATCTTTACAAGGTACGCAGGTGGATGGTGAAATCATCATTACTGATGAAGAGCAGTTGGTGCCCACTCGAGGTTTAAGACGTTTATTTGATTACTTTCTTTCTGCGTTAGGTGAGGAAGATACGAAGACTATCGATGCACGGGTAGAGGCTTATATTTTAAATACCACGCCGCAGCCTGCAGCAAGTGAAGCATTAAAGCTTTACCATCAGTACCAAGCTTATCTCAAGCAGGTCTCAGCGATTCAAGGCTCACCGACTAAACCTATCAATGATGTTAAAAGTTTGCAAGAAACGGCTCAAGGCAAGATGGATTTAGCAGCACTTGAGCGACAACAAAAGCAGGTAAAGCAGATACGAAGTCAGCTGTTTAATTCAGAAGTTCAGGCTGCTTTTTTTGGCACTGAAGACCAATTGCATGCCTATAATAAGCAAATGATAGAAATAGCCCAAGATAAGTCGTTGTCAGCATCCGAAAAACAAAAAGCGAAGCAGGCTTATCTAAAGCGTTTGCCTGAGTCTTTGACTAAAAAGCAAGCTGAGCAACAGGCCAATATAGACCAGCTGATGATACGTACTGAGCAAATGAAAAAAACAGGCGCTGATGAGAGTCAGTTGTTTGAAATGCGCACTGAACTTGTGGGAGTAGAGGCGGCAGAACGCTTGGCCGCCTTAGATCAGCAAAACCAAGACTTTGACCACCGTTTTGAGCGTTATCAACAGCAAAAGCAAAAAATTAATGGCTCTAATATCAGTCAAGAGGTCAAGCAACAACAAATAAAGGCGTTAGAACAGAAGATGTTCAATGAGAATGAACAGAAGCGTCTGACAGGTTATGAGCAGTTCAAAAATCAGTCCTCATAATCTGGTGCCCTGTACCCAATACAATAATATTTTATAAAAGGTTAGACGTTTATCAAGGTGTTTATGAAGGCATTAATTGCCAAAACAGAAAGCTAAGCACAGCCATGATTAAAAGGATAATAAAAACACGCTTAACCCAATAAGGTACCGCAGGTTTTTTATATCCCATAGTCTCTAAGCGCTCATCTAAACCATTATTTAACGCTTGTAACTTTGGATTTTCCTTAACCGGCAGGGTAGAGGTAGTTCCTTTTGCAGCATTTTTCTTTTGTTGTTTCTGGTGGATTGCCTCAACTTTTTTGGTCTGCTGTTGTTTTAAGTTTTCCTCATAGCTATCAATAAGGTCTTTGGCTTCACCCATGCTAATATTTTGTTCTTCAGACAGTGTTTTGATGGCCAATACCAGATTGTTTTTTTCGACCATTTGAGCAATGTGCTTTGGCAGTTTAGTAGGCGTGTTATTAGACATAGAGAACTCTTATTCAAACATTGAAGGATAGGATGTCATTGGAATAGGGTAGCGACATAGGATATCAGCTACTTTTCATGCAAACCCATTACTAAGACCAATTGTATAGGGCCAATTCTATCAGCCAATTATAAACGGATTCTCTGCACACGACAAAAAAATCATCCCCATCCGATTTTCATAGGTTTAGGGGTTAAAAAGCTAACTAATTGTCGAAATACAGTCTTATCATTGTTAAAAAATACCAAACGAAGACCTTCAATCAATAAATCCAGGCCAAGCGCAAACAAACTGGCTTGAGGTCGAGCGTTTGACTTTAACTTGCGTTTTAACGGCTTATCTTTGTCTTTATAAATACCGACATGATAAGCCCAACAAAATGCTAAGGCGTTCACTGCGACTAATTTACTGACCCGATCAAGATGGGTTAAGTGGGTATCTTCAAGATTAAAGCCACGCCCCTTTAGACAAGCAAATAAAGTCTCAATTTCCCAACGCTTAGCATAGCTTGTCATCGCATCCACTGTTTCTAGTTGATTGGTTGCGACAATCACTAAACCATAGTCTTTATCACGCTTGGCAAATACTCGAACCAAACAACCATCGACAGTCAGTATTCGCCCATGTCGATATGTTTCTTGATGGCTAACATGGCGCAATAACTCTTTAATCTGTACCAGCTTGCCATGATGATTCCTAACTTTACTGTTCTTCTTAATCCGTATGGCAAAGGGTATGTGATTATTGGTGAGCCAGTTAAACCATTTTTCGCCAACAAACTCTCTGTCTGCTACTATCATCTCAAGGTTATCTTTGCCAAATTGTTTGATAAACCGCTCAATAAGTTCACAGCGTTCAAGATGGTTTGTATTACCTCGCTTATCTAGCATTTGCCAGTATAAGGGGATGGCTATCCCTTTATATACCACTCCTAGCATAAAGATGTTGAGGTTACTTTTACCCCATTTCCAGTTGGTGCGGTCAATGGTTAAGGTGACTTTGCCTAGTCCAAATAGTCGATATATCATCAAAGCCAGTTGATCGTAGTCTATCCTCGCTTCGGCAAAAAATCGCTGTAGTCTGCGATAGTGGCTGTCGGTTTTACCACCCTTAGGAAGGTGTCTTGCTATTTTTTTTAAGACTACTGCTTTGAGCAGTAATCAGGGCTATTATCATTAGGCTCAAACAATTGATTCTTGCCTTGTTCATGCTCAGGTTTTGGGTTAAAGTTTCACTAAGTCTGTTAAAGTTTGGCATGGTCTGATTCGTCTTAAAAATTACTATTATGCCTTTGCTTTAACAGACTTTTTTGTTTTTTTGTCGTGTGCAGAGAAACGGATTATAGATTGGTCACTCAAAATAATATAAAAAAAGCACTTTGACTACGAATCAAAGTGCTTTTTTGCAATCAATAGGTCTAAATTAAGACCAGGTCTTGATTATTTGTCTTTCCAGCGCTGAATAGCTTCTTTGATAACTTCTTTGGCTTCAGCAGCATCACCCCAAGATTGAACCACGGTGGTACCTGCTTTTTTCAGGTCTTTATAATGGCTGAAATGGAACTCTAATTGCTCAATTAGACGTTTTGGAAGGTCTTCTAAGCTGTTGTAAGCATTGCCGTTATTACGGTCATCTGCAGGCACCACAACTACTTTATCATCAACTTCACCATCATCAACAAATTTCATAACACCGATAACTTTTGCTTTTAAGAAGATACCAGTAGTTAGTGGCTGTTCAGTGATGATTAAGGCATCAAGCTCATCGCCATCTTCATCAAGAGTTTGTGGAATAAAACCATAGTTACATGGCTTAGCAAAAATAGCAGGCTCTACACGATCTAATTCAAACACACCCAGTTCACGGTTCCATTCGATTTTATGGTTACTGCCTGTAGGAATCTCAACCACAACGTTGATTTCGCCGCCGTCAACATCGCCTGCATCTAAAATTACGTTAAAATCTGCCATTCTATTCTCCGTTATAAGCTCAATAAAGAGCATTGATTTGTAATAGTTTTAAATTTCATGCTGATTATAACAACTTTTATTCGAATGCCAAGTTATGAGAATATTCCAAATTAACATTTGTCACCGTCGATATAATATTTATGCGGCATAACTAAGTAAATATATACGTTCCAACAGAGAAAAAACCATTACTTTAAGAATTGCTATATAAAAGATAAAGCCTAAAAAACAAATGCTCAAAAAAATAAAAGCCCACTAAAAAGTGAGCTTTTATTTTTAGACCATCACTCATATAAATTTAAAAGGGGTATATTACTTACCTACCATCCTTAAAATATATATTCGCTCTGATATAAAATCTAAGTTAAAAAATTAGATCTTTTGTTCTACTTTGTCAGCAGTTTTAGTTACGCCGTCGCCAGCTTTAGAAACGTCTTGACCAAAGCCTTTGAAAGTGTTGCAACCAGATAATACGATTAATGCAGTTAAAGATGCGAAAGCTAACTTTTTCATACTGAGTCCTTAATAAGATCGAAAGAAATGCTAAAAATTTATCATAAAGTGATAAGAATAAAGTCATGCAGCAATGTGTTCAGTACTAAACATTAAGTATTAAACAAAAATCAATTAATTTTTTAAAAGCTTTTAAGCCAACATTAGGTTTGAAAAATGTCAGCTTTAAAAAATCTTTGTAATACTTAAGGTTAACTACGTCATTACAGCAACATAAGCGTTATCCTTAATTACATAGTATATTAATTTGAAGGGAATCGACAACATATTAATGTGTGTAATTTGACTAAAACTGTCATAGAATTGTAAATTTGAAATTAATTTTTACAATTATCTCAAAGAAATTATTTTAAATAGATTGATAAGGGCAGAATCCTATGACCATTCATATTGTATTGGTGCATCCACGAATTCCTAATAATACTGGCAGTGCCATTCGCTTGTGCGCAAATACGGGGGCACAGCTGCATTTGGTTGAACCTTTAGGTTTTGACTTAGAAGATAAGAAGTTACGCCGTGCTGGTCTGGATTATCATGAATATGCCAATATGAAGGTGCACAAAAATTGGCAAGTAGCCAAAGAGGCATTAAAAGCAGCAGGCTGTGAGCGTATGGTGGCCTTAACCACTAAATTAAGTCATCCTTTTTATGAATACGACTTTAGTTCTAGTAATGAAGATTCACAGCAAGAAAATATTGCTTTGGTATTTGGCTCAGAAACAGCGGGATTGGCAGACGATATTCGTGAAGATATTGGTGCGGATAACTGGCTAAGATTGCCCATGCTACCGGATTCACGTAGCTTAAATTTGGCCAATAGTATCAGTATTTGCTTATATGAAGTGTGGCGTCAGCAAGGATTCTTCGGTGATGAAGGTCGCAGTACAGGCTATACCGAATTAACCCCTTACGACCCAAAATAGTAAATAAACGTCAGCAATTCAGCTTTTCTAAAAAAAGTAAATTTCTTAAAAAAGAGCTTATAGACAGTTTGGTGGTTTAGGTAGTCCCGCTATGCGATTGACATGGCGGGCAACCAATCCGGTATTAAAAATCTGTTGTAGCTGCTGATTGCTGATATCCATATCTGGTAGAGTTTTCATCAAATACTTAATTAAGGGGCGGGTAGAAGGGGGGTGATTAAACTCATCATGAAACGCCCTGACTTGTTGCAAAATCTGATAATGACGGTCAGTCAACGTTACCGATAAAGTGTCAGCAAGCTGTTGGGCGACTGCTGGAGTCCATTGAGTATGATCTACCAGATGACCTTCTTCATCAAGCTCTAAAACCGAGCCCTCATCTACGGTTAAACTATTGGAGTCAATGGCCGAAGATGAGGTTGCTGTTGAGGATCGTGGTGACTTTGAGGTCGTAGTAGAAAGGCTATTAAGGTCAGAAGATTTAGTCATGGTTCGCTCATTACTTATGGGCAGCTATAGAAATTAGCTATTAGGAATTATTCAATACTGATAATAAACTGGGTCAATATTATTGGTATATTCATCGCACACATAGTGTCAAAACGCTTAGCTAAGTGAGTTAAGGGTAATCACTCTATCAACCTTCTGGGTCAATTCCACCCACTGTTTATCGTTAATAAGATTAACTTTAGAAAAATCTGTATTCTCTCTCGCACTTTCATTCAACTGATTGACGTCATCTTCTAATACGTATATTGAGGCAATATTATCAATACGCGCGCCCAACTCCTCGTCGTAATTTAACTCGTCAATATATGCTTTTAGCCAAGTAATATAACCAGTAGTCTCTGCCATTAATAGTATGCTATCGCCCGAGTGCCAAAGAGGCGCCATTTCTCTAACCATGGCTTTTAGGGTATTCATAGGGGCATGTATTTGAAATAAAGTAGACATAAGGTGGCTCTTAATGGGCTTTAAAGGTAATAGTAATAGTAATAGGTTGTAAATGCAGTGAGTCTTAACACAATAGATTTTAAAGGCAAAAGTCTCAATGTAATAATTTCTAAGGCATGAGTTTTTCAGTTAAAAACTTCTAAGGCACTAAGTTTTAAAATAATAACTTTCGAAGTACTAGGTGTTAAAACGAAAAGACTTGCTGAAACTTATTAGAATCAAAGTCTTCCGGAATAAAATCAATTTGCTTTGATACCTCTGAAGGCACCATACCAAATATCCAACTGCTAAATACATCATCTGGTAGCCATGCCGGTGGAATATCATATAAATCCAAAGATTTAATCATGCCATGTAGGCGGCTCTCTGGCTGCATTAGAATACCAAATACTGAACTACTCAGCATAAGCTGTACATCATGACCAAAGCTTGCCAAAGTTAAAGCCAGAGCGCAGCCTTCGTAAGTTGCCAGTTCGGTGGCTGTGGTTAATCGGATAAGTATTGACACAAATCTTCCTTTTTCTTTATTGAGTCGTTTTTTATTCTATTTGCTTGTTTGTCCGTTAGTGACGTTTGGATAGACGTACAACAGAAGAGCTAAAATGTGACTACCTTTTCTGCCACAGAAAACTGCTGTGCTAATTCGCCTAAACCTACTAATTCAAAGCCCGCTGCTAGGTTGGCTCCTTCTAATTTATGACGACGCGCATTTTCTTCATCAGTCACGCCACGAGTCAAAGCGGTACTCACACAAATGGGCAGTTTAAGCTGATAATCTTCGCTAAGCTGTGTCCATAATTGAGTCAAGCTTTGTCTGTCTGCGGTTTGCCAACGTAGAGCATTACCTGTATTCGCCGCTTCCCCATAAAAAAAGATACTAAGCTGCGGTTTATCATCACTATTTGCAACACTCTCTAAAAAAGCCTTCGCATAGCGATAGGCATGCCAAGCTATGCTCTGGCTAGGGTCCACGTTAATCAATAATAGCGTATTTGCAGTCGTCATAAGCACATCAATCTGAATGAATTTATAGGAAGGGTAAGATATCAACTCTATTTAATTATACATGATTAGGGCTATAGCGTATTTTACAAGAGGTATGCTGACAGTAGGTACTTTTACTTATAGCATCGACTTATAACTTCTATTTTTAAGATTGGATTAACTTATGTGTTTTTAAGTTAATGTCATCAAACTGTGATTTAAACGCAATAAAAGTGTCAAATCTTTTCTTTAAAGTTAAGTTTAAGTCAAAAAGTAATTTAACTCAGTACAAAAAAGTAGAGGGCATTATGCTAAAGCAAAGCATCAGTAGTAGCGACGGCATAGAAATCAGCCAAATGAAGCCACTCATTAACATGAGAGCAAAAGTTCATGATCCTTTAATGGACTTACAAACTCATACCTCGGTACAGGTTGGCTCACATGCTCCAGCCAATATCTCTGTCTATTCTAAGCCATTACATATTTTATTGGTCACCGAAACTTGGTCGCCAGAAGTTAATGGCGTGGCCATGAGTTTAGGTCAATTAATGACTCAATTGGCTTTAAAGGGACATCAAATTAGTTTGTTAAGGCCTAAGCCAAGACAAGAGTTGGCTTTAAGTACTTCTGACTCTCGAGACAATCAGGCTCAAAACAGCCAAATGATTAGTGACACAAATACGACACCTGCATGTCCTCTAGTTAAGCCAATCATCAAAAACGACTTACAGGTAAAAGGTATCTCGATACCTAAATATTCAGATTTACAGTTTGGTTCGCCCGCTTATTTCAAAATTAAAAAACAATTGCAGCATTTACAGCCTGATGTGGTCCATATTGCTACAGAAGGTCCATTAGGTTTGGCGGCTTTGTTAGCTGCTAAGCATTTGAACATTACTGTAACTAGTGGTTATCACACCCAGTTTCATGACTTTAGCCGTCACTTTGGGCTTGGTGTCTTAGCCAGACCATTGATGGCTTATTTTAAATGGTTTCATAATGCCTCGAAAGCCACCTGCGTTCCCAGTAAAAAAACATTTAATGATTTAGATTGTTTAGGATTCAGGCGGTTATATGAGGTCGGACGCGGCGTTGATTTAGAGCGTTTTAATCCTAAACATCGTAGTGAGTCATTAAGGGCACAATGGGGAGCTCACAATCAGCATACCGTGCTGGTTATGGTAAGCCGTTTGTCTCCTGAAAAAGGCGTGGATTTAGTGATTAGAAGCTTCAAAGCGTTACAGCGAGAGCAGTTACAACGAGCGGTTAAATTGGTAATAGTGGGCGATGGTCCTGATAAATCACGCCTTCAATCTTTAGCCGCTGACAGTAAAGATGACATTATATTTACCGGCGCAAAAACAGGGCAAGACTTATCAATGCATTATGCAAGCGGTGATGTTTTTGTTTTTGCCAGCCAAGTCGAAACTTTCGGTAATGTGGTGGTTGAGGCCATGGCCAGCGGCTTGCCGGTTTATGCCTTCGATGACGCGGCTGCCGGCATGTTGGTTACTGAAAAGAGTGGCAAATTGATAAGCGTTGGTGATGAAAAACAATTTATTGAAAAAGTTGCTAACTTACCAAAAATGCAATTGCTAAAAGAGCAAGGGTTACAGGCTGCTAAATCTGTTGAAGGTTATTCTTGGCAACGTCCTGCTGAGCAGATGCTAACCATGTTTTATGAGGCTCTAAACCATTCTAAACACAGTTATCAGTCATAAATCATCAAGATAGATAATAGGGCTATTTGTAATTGAAAATATACGACCAATTAAGAGGTGTTATAAAGAGTAAAAACTAATACTATCAATAAGTTATACTGGCAAGCGCTCAGTTAAATGAGAGCCAACAGCTTAGTCAGATTAGATTGTGATATAGCACTACTAAAGCAATCGAGCCATACAAAATGTTCGATTTAATTAAGCTATAAAATAAGGAGATAAGTCTTGAAAACAGATAAATCTAAGCAATCATTGAACATTAAGTTGACGCCTAAAGTCGTCCCCAGCCCTATATTCACTTTGATTTCTCGTAGCCCGGCGTTAGCGGTGTATGCCAATTATTTTATTTCTTGGGATACTAGCGTATGTATCCATATCAATCGCTATTCGACCAATTATGCCATTGCCACATTTTTTAAAATGATTAGTAGATTGGGCGACGGTTGGTTTTGGTATGCAATGATGTTAGGAGCTTTGGCCTTTTACGGGTGGGAAGCAGTACTACCTTTAACCACTACAATTTTGATAAGTACCTTAGGTTTAGCGGTATACAAGGTGTTAAAAGTCAAGACAGTACGCCCTAGACCTTACCAAGTACACCAAGTAATCGTGCTCGGTGAGCGTCCGTTGGATGTTTTTAGTTTTCCATCTGGCCATACCTTACAAGCAGTATTGTTTACCGCTACTTTGGGCAGTTACTTCCCTGAGCTATTGCCTATTATGTTGCCGTTTACCTTTTTGGTTGCTTTGTCACGTATGGTATTAGGTTTGCATTATCCAACTGATGTCATCATCGGTGCCGCCATTGGCTATGGTCTATCGTTATGGGCGCCTAATTTTTATGGCGTCATTGAACAAAGCTTGCCTGTTTTATAAAGTTTTAAATCACTGGCTAAATGAGTTTCATTGGCTTACTAACAAATCAATCCTACTAATGACCCAATTTTATTAATTCCTAGTTTTGCTTACGTCTAATGCTATTAATTTTTGATATTTTCAGCTTTAATATTAGACGCTTAAATAGAGGGTTATATAACACTCTCAGATGAATAACCTTCTATATTACGCTGAAATTCATATACTTAGGAAATGTTTTTTTTGATACAAGGATATAAAAATTTAACACTAACAGTCATCTTATAACTTCTTTTTATGTGGTAGGCTAATAGCACACTAGCACTTTTAAGGAGTCGTGCCACATCATGCCATCTGACAATAGCTTTGCCGCCACCTTTGCCCAAGAGGCTTTATCGTCCACCCCTGAGAAGATAACGGCTGAGCAAATCCAAAATCTAAAATTAGCCAGTCCTTTTGCCTATCAAATATGGCAGCAAAAACAATCTGTTTGCCAAAACTTTTTAACCAGTTATCCCTTAAGCCAATTTTTGACCCGTCAGCAAATCAGTGATTTGATTGACGATTATACCTTGGATGATGGACTAGATGATGAGCTAAAACGTGCCGATGAAGCTGGTGTTATGCGTGGTCTACGGCGTTTGCGTGGATTATTGATGCTACGCTGGATATGGCAAGATACGCTAGGTATTATCTCATTAGAAAAATTAACTTCAGAACTATCAGACTTTGCCGATAACTGTATCAACTTTACCAAAGAGTATGTTTGGGAGCAGTTAGTCGAGCGTTACGGTCGTCCCACTTATATTGACAGTAAAGGTCAGCGTCAATTTGACGATATGGCCATTTTTGCTATGGGCAAACTTGGGGCCCAAGAGCTTAACTTGTCGAGCGACATTGACCTCATCTTCGTACATCGGGCCAGAGGTGAGACAGACGGTGATAAGTCAAAAGGCACTAAGTGTATCGACAATAAGCGCTTTATGATTCGTTTGGGCCAAGGGATTATCAAGATACTAGATACTTGTACTGCTGAAGGGTTTGTGTTCAGGGTTGATATGCGTCTCAGACCTTGGGGTGAGGGCAGTGATTTAGCGATACATTTAACCGCATTGGATAAGTATTTTTCAGCACATGGCCGAGCTTGGGAAAGATTCGCTTGGTTAAAAGCACGTATTGTGAATGAAGTAGATGACGACTTTGCTGATGATCTTGAAGATATTGTTAAACCTTTTGTGTTCAGATATTACGTGGACTACAGCGCTTTTGCTGCCTTGCGAGAAATGAAATCGCTTATTCAAAACCAAGTAGCGCAGCGTGAAGACTTAGATAATATCAAATTAGGTGCCGGTGGTATTCGTGATATTGAGTTCGTGGTACAAGCCTTTCAGCTAATTTATG
Source organism: Psychrobacter sanguinis (assembly GCF_020736705.1). Classification (NCBI taxonomy): domain Bacteria; kingdom Pseudomonadati; phylum Pseudomonadota; class Gammaproteobacteria; order Moraxellales; family Moraxellaceae; genus Psychrobacter; species Psychrobacter sanguinis. The sequence goes on along the minus strand of NZ_CP085990.1, from coordinate 2,911,140 downwards.
GCGGTCGTCACTCTCAGCTTGAAGTCAAATCTTGTTTGAAAGCAATGAAAGCGTTAAATGATTTTGACTTTATTGATGATGAAACCTATGAAAAGCTTGAGGCCGCTTATCGATTCTTGCGCCGAGTGGAACATGGTATACAAGCGATAAATGATCAGCAGACGCAGCGCTTACCTAGTAATCCCGAAAGTCAGCACAATCTGGCAGTGACATTAGGTTTTAAAGATTGGTCCGATTTCTTACAGTGCTTAAATGAGCACCGCCAGAATGTACATATCCCCTTTGATCGAATGGTAACTGAGCGTCAGATCGCTAAAGATGCCACTATTAGTAGTGACAAAGAAGCAGAGGCTTTAAATAAGATCCTAACTGATGAAAATAAGGCCAAGCTTGAGCAGTTTTGGAACAGTAAAATGGTGGCCAGCTTGTCAGAGGAAGCAAAGGAACGGCTTGACGATGCTTATCCTGTTTTGGTACATGCGCTGTTGGTTCACGAAGAGCAACAAGGCCTAGCGAACGTCGCATTACCGAGACTCATTAATCTGATGGAAGCCATCTGCCGTCGTTCGATATATTTGGTGATGTTGGCAGAGAACCCGAATGCGACCGTCAATTTGATTCCTATGCTGTCTGCCAGTCCTTGGATTGCTGGCGAGTTAACGCGTTATCCAGTACTGTTAGATTCATTTTTACAGCAGCGTTATCGTCATTTACCAGACAAACAAGAGTTGGCCAATATTTTACGCCAGCGTCTATTACGGGTTGAGCCGGACGATGAAGAGATGCTACTCAATGTACTGCGACTGTTTAAGAATAATCAGGTATTGGCAGTAGCCGCCAGTGATGTAATAGCTGAACGTCCCATTATGAAGGTATCAGACTCATTGACTGATATTGCCGAAGTGGTGCTAGAATTTACTTTAGAGCGTGCGTTTACTGAGTTGGTTAAGCGCCATGGCTATCCTATCAATCAGCAAGGTGAGTCGGTAACTGAGGCACATAATGGGTTTGCTATTATTGGATATGGCAAGCTGGGCGGTATTGAGATGTCTTATACCTCAGATTTAGACTTGGTATTTATTCATCAAATCAATGAACAAGCCATGACTACGGGTGCCAAGCCAGTCAGCGGTATGAAGTTCACCGCTCGACTTGCTCAAAAGTTAATGACTTATCTTAATACCCAGACCCGTGATGGCAGTGCTTATGAAATTGACATGCGCCTTAGACCCTCAGGAAATGCCGGTATGATGGTAGTTTCAAGCCACTCATTTGAGCGTTATCAGTTAGAGAAAGCTTGGGTATGGGAGCATCAAGCCTTAGTTCGTGCTCGAGCAATTTGTGGAGACCGTCGAGTAATGAGTTCTTTTAATCACACGCGCAAACAGGTACTGACTCGAGAACGTGATATCAATGATTTAAAGCAGCACGTGATTGAAATGCGCTCAAAAATGAAAGACCATCTTGGTAGTAATCAAAAGGCACAACAAGAAGGTAAATTCCATCTTAAGCAAGATGCAGGCGGTATTGTGGATATTGAGTTTATGGCTCAATATGGGGTGTTGGCTCATGCCCATGAGCACCCAGAGCTTACTGAATGGAGTGACAATGTAAGAATATTTGAAAGTTTGGCAAAAGCAGGGGTGTGGGACGTAGCAACCTGCGAAGGGCTTACTCAAGCTTACTTAAAGTTGAGAGCGACCATGCATCAAATTGCTTTGGCCAATGAGGAGGTTATGGTGGACGCCGAACCTTGGAATGAGACACGAGAGTATGTCATATCCAAATGGAATGAGATTGTTGTATAATCCTTGAGGCTAGTCCTATATAACTAAATAAAATAACTCACAAAACTAAAAATTTATAGTCAATTTGGGTGGCAGTGATATACTTAAATTGTCTATACGTTTTATAGATATTATTAGATGCAACGGAATAATTATTATGAATATGGCAACGACAGAAGGTAAACTTTGGCTTAATGGCGAGATAGTTGAGCAGCCAGACGCTAAGATCCATGTATTAACCCATAGCTTACATTATGGTATCGCTGTTTTTGAAGGCGTACGTGCTTATCAAACAGATGATGGTAGAACCGCTATTTTTAGACTAGATGATCACACCGACCGCCTACTAGGATCAGCAAAGATCTTCCAATTAGACGTGCCGTATGACAAAGAGACATTTAATCAAGCGCAAAAAGATGTGATTAAGCAAAATGGTTTTGATTCAGCTTATCTACGTCCTTTAATTTGGATCGGCGCTGAAAAGCTAGGTCTGTCTTCACGTGGTAATAGTATTAATGCGATGGTCGCTGCTTGGAAATGGGGCGCTTATTTGGGCGAAGAGGGTATCCAAAAAGGTATTCGTGTTAAAACCTCGTCATATACCCACCATATGACCAACGTGACCATGTGTAAAGCGAAAGCAGCCAGCAACTACCCAGTTTCAATTATGGCCAACCAAGAAGTGACCCGTAGTGGATATGACGAAGCCATCTTGATGGATCCTCAAGGTTATGTGTGTCAAGGCTCTGGTGAGAACTTATTTTTGGTTAAGAATGGAGAGCTACATACTCCTGATTTAGGCGGTGGCGCTCTTGATGGTATCACCCGTCGTACTATCATTCAGTTTGCTGAAGATTTGGGTATTAAAGTGGTGGAACGCCGTATCACTCGTGATGAGTTCTATCTAGCCGATGAGATATTCATGACTGGTACCGCTGCTGAAGTAACCCCAATTCGTGAATATGATGACCGTGTTATCGGTAATGGTGGCCGTGGTGAAATCACTGAGAAGCTTCAATCGTTATACTTCGATGTGATACATGGCCGCAATGAGCAATACATGCATTGGTTAAGCTTTGTAGACTAGTCAACACAATTGTTTATTAAAAAGGCCGAGCACTGAGTGTTCGGCTTTTTTATGCTAAAATAATACGAATATTATTTATCTAATTTTAAGGCAAAGGTTATTTATGGCAAATCAAAACTCAACCTCTGAGTCACAAGAAGTAAAGCAGATCATTTGTATCAAATGGGGAACAAAATATGGTCCTGATTATGCCAATAAGCTTTATGGCATGGTATCGCGCAACATAACCCCACCTTTTAGATTTGTGTGTTTTACGGACGATACGACAGGCGTTCGTCCAGAGATTGAATGCCAAGAGTTGCCTCCTTTAGATGTGACTATGCCAACTAATACCTTAGGGAAATGGCCTAAATCTCGACTGTGGGGAGAGAAGTTGGGTGATCTTACAGGTACAGTTTTATTCTTAGATTTGGATGTGGTTATTGTAGATAGCTTAGATCCTTTCTTCGAATATGGTGAGCCGGACGATGTGATTTTGTCCTACAATCCAAGTAATCCTTTGGAGCGTCTGGGTCAAACCTCATGTTTTAGATTTAAAGTGGGTTCATTAGTATCGCTACAAGAGAAGTTTAAAGCCGATCCTCAAGGTATTGCTGATAAATACCGTTTTGAACAACGTTTCGTGACGCGTAATGCACCAGGTGGGGTTAAACTGTTTCCTAAAAAATGGGTAGTACATTTTCGACGCAAATGTCGCCAGCCTTTCCCATTAAACTATTTTAAAGTACCTAAAATACCTGAAGGGGCACGTATCATCATTTTCCCTGGTGATTTATATCCTTCCCATGCTATTGAAGGTAAATATAATAAAAATGCAGCAAATAATGCAAAAGACCATTTAAAAAGCATTACTGAACCTAAAAATCTCAAAAAGCCGCTGCGCCATTTGCGACATTTTATTTTACCTGTTGATTGGATTGAAAAATATTGGCGAGAATAATATAGCCGATAAGACAAGTAACAATAGAGCTTTAGTTTCGGATTTAAAGCTCATAATATTTATAAGTCAAAGTCGTTGATACATTAATACGGGCATTTCTTGATGGTTAAAACTATGGAACAAAACAATACTATAAAAGTTTTTGTGGGATGTGATCCTAATAACTGCGATCTTGAACAAATGATGGTGCTTGACTATAGCATCAAGAAACATACGAGTATGCCTGTAGAGATTGTGTGGATGCAACTATCTCGTGATCCAAATAGTTATTGGTATTCTAATCCAGAAACCGGTGAAGGTTGGAATACTATTAACTGGTCTACTCCATTTTCAGGATTTCGTTGGGCAATACCTGAGTATAGTAATCATTCAGGAAGAGCAATATATATGGATGCGGATGTTATAGTTTTAGATGATTTATCTAAATTATGGCAGCATCCTATATCAAAGAATTCTGTAGTTGCTGCTAAAACTAATGCTGATATGACGCGTTTGTGTACCTGTGTTTGGGATTGTCGAGCAGCTAAAAAAGTTATACCGCCTGTTGTAGATTTGAAAAAAAATTCTGAGAGTCATAAAAAAATGATGAAGGTATTTAAGAAAAATAGAGAACTAATTGAACCTTATAATGACAGCTACAATTGTATAGATGGAGAAGATTTATCCATCGAAGATATTAAAATATTACATTATTCAGATATGGGTACTCAGTTCAGCCACAAGTATGCGCTAAAGCGTGTTGAAGGTGAAGGCCATAAGCACTGGTTTGATGGAGAGATTCTAGTTCATCCAAGACCCGATTTGGCTCAAGTATTTAATACTTATTATGAAGAAGCTCTTGCAGAAGGATATTCTTTAGATGATTATAGAATAACTCCTTTTGGTGATTTTCCAAAAAAATCACAGCAACACTATAAAGGCAATCAAGTAACCCGCAAAAGCAAAAAAGTCTCGCAATCTTTCTTTTCCAAACTGTTTAAAAAATAGTAGGGTTTTATGAGAGCTATAAAGTGATGGGATTATTTTAATATATATAATAAAAGGTGGTTTATGGGAAAAAAGAAAGTTTTACTAGCTATTAACTGTCTACAAGGTGGCGGGGCAGAACGTGTAGTTTTAACTCTAGGTAAAGGGTTTTATGAACTTGGATATGAAGTTCATATTTTAAGATTTAAGCCGTTAGCAGAATACGATCTTGACTCCAATCTCAATTATCATGTTTTAAAATTTAAGCCTTATAAGATATTACCTAAATTCATGAATCGCGAAAAGATATTTGCCTCTAAAGTAGATAAATATATTTTAGAGAAAATAGGACAACCAGATATTATTTTGTCTAACCTTGATAAAGCAGATATTATTTTCAGTTATAGCAAGCTTAATAATATTTTTCATATTATTCATAATACCTTATCTTTGTTGTACAAATTTAATGAAGGTGAGAAAGCAGCTAATAGAAAATACATGAGAATGAAAAAAGTTTATTCTAAACATCCTTGTATATGTGTCAGTGAAGGTGCACATAAAGACTTTATTAAAAGTTTTGGAGATATTACGCCCACTATTGCTATTCATAACCCGATTGATAAAGAAGCAATTTTAAAGCAAGCTGATGCTTTTACACCTGAATATGAAAACTATCTAATCCATGTGGGAAGTTTTAAAGATGCTAAGAGACATGATCTATTAGTTAAAGCATATGCTAAAACTAAACAAAAAATGCCGTTATTGCTATTGGGACAAGGCAAGCATCAAGAAGCTATTAAGACATTAGTAAACTCTCTAGACTTACAGGATAAAGTAATATTCCTAGGTTTTAAACCTAACCCTTTTCCTTACATTAAACATGCACAACTAAAGGTTTTAACTTCCGATTGGGAGGGGTTTGCTTTAGTAATTGCAGAAGCTCTGGCACTTGGTGTACCGGTTATAAGTACGGACTGCCCTTCAGGGCCGAGCGAGCTATTGCCTAAATATAACCTTATACCAATGGGTGATATTGATGCCATTGCCAAGAAGTTAGATCAAGCTATGGAAAATCCTAAACAATTTTGTTCTCAATTTGATGAGGGTTTATTGCCAAAAAATACAGCTCAAAAATATTTAGATTTTACAGAAAAATATCAAGTTTAAATTTTTAGGTTTTAGTTTTGCCACCATTTAGACCAATCATCTTTATGTAGTGATCGTAGTGTAGTAAAGGCGCTTTTATTATTTTGGAGTTTCTCAAAAACGTCTAGTAAGATAGTGGTTGCAAACTCATCTACTTTATAAAACTTAGTATAGCGTTTGCGCATGTTCCTTAAACTGTCGTCGGTGCCTATACGAAAGTAGGTGAGTCCATCATATAGGGGTAAATCGCCTTTATAGAGCTCTGCTTTTTTATCTTCATTAAAAGGAGGTAAGTCAGTACCTGTCGACAAACGCAGGTAACGATCAGTTTCATAAGTCCTTAGAGTATTAACTAAGGTAATGACATTCATCAAGATCGCCCTTCTACTTGGGTTATTTGAGTAATCTATAAAGGTATCGCAGGCAGAAACAATCCAGCGTATAGACAAGTGAGATAATAAGAATTCAGTTTCTGTGAGCCATAGTCTTTCAAATTCAGCGAAGGTTTCCTTGGTTTTATATTTTCTACGTAGCAATATAACTAAGGTATTATGATAGAAACAAAGCTCTGGTTCACCAATAGAGCGATACTTTAAGTTATTTAAATGTCCTTCTAAGTCTTTAGTTTTACGCACATCAGTCACTAAGTCTAAATCACACATATCTTTTGTGATTTCAGTTTTTTTCATATCTTCATAGCTTTTGCCATCATATGATTTAACAATGCTAGAAGCATTGAGTCTTTTTTCACTTCTAAATAAAAGAACCAGTTTTCGTTGCCAGTTTTTTGATTCTTGCATTTATCTATTCCTTAATAAGTGATGTAAAACTATGAAGCATGCAGTTAAATTTTTGACTTATAGATAAGTTATAACAAAGCCTGAAATAATAAGATTATTCATTAAGTAAATTAGATTCAATTTTGTAATAATCTTTATACCATATGACAAACTTACTAATACCTTCTTCAATATTCACATTTGTTTGAAAGCCTATATCTTTTATTAAGTCTGTCGTATCTGCATAAGTAATAGGTACGTCACCTGCTTGCATGGGTAATAAGTTTTCAACAGCTTTTTTCCCACAAGCGTTCTCAATTGCAGTAATGAAACGTCTTAAAGTTATTGGTTGATTATTACCTATGTTATAGATTTTATAAGGAGCCTGAGCATTGGTGGTATCTACTGATATACGTGCAGGTATTTTATCTTTTATTAGCATAATGCCCGCTACTATGTCATCAATATATGTGAAATCTCGTTTCATGTCTCCATTATTAAAAACATCAATACTCCCACCAGTTAATATCTTTTTGGTGAAAGAAAAGTACGCCATATCTGGACGTCCATAAGGACCATAAACTGTAAAAAATCTTAGACCTGTTGTTGGGATATTATATAAATGACTATAAGCATGAGCCATAAGTTCATTGGATTTTTTAGTAGCAGCATACAAGCTTATTGGATAATCAACATTATCTTCTGTACTAAAGGGCTGTTTAGTATTCATGCCATATACAGAGCTTGAACTTGCATATAAGAGGTGCTTAACTTTTGAGTGTCGGCAGCCTTCGAGAACATTCAAGAAACCTACAATATTTGAATCAACATAGGCTTCTGGATGATTAATAGAGTGACGTACGCCAGCTTGTGCAGCCAAATTTATCACAATATCAAAGCGATTGTCATTGAATAAAGCACTCATATTTTCACGATCTGCAATATCCAACTTAATAAACTCAAACTGCCCCATTATTTTCTTAGAATATTTATTCAATAGATCTAATCTATCTTGCTTTAAACAGACATCGTAATAGTCGTTTAAATTGTCCACACCAATCACAGTATGCTCTTCCTCTAAGAGTGCTTTGACCAAATGAAAGCCAATAAAGCCTGCGGCACCTGTGACTAAAATTTTCACTAATTTCTCCTAAATAAATTTTGTTTGAAGCATCAATTATTCAATTTAAATTCTTAAACACCCATATGAGGTTGATAGTTTACGTTGGGGTATTTAACAAGGACTGAGGTAAGTAATCGGACAGCTTTTGTTTCATCGCTTCATTAACTTGCTTAAAAGCTTGCTGGTCTAGTTGATCCATACTTTGTATGCATCCATACTTAATCTTAGTATCTTCTAACCCCTGAATGAATTGACCAATACTGCGTTCGTTTTTTAGATAGTTAATATCAATATCTGGCATTAAAGACACTTCTTGTTTTTTAATTTTAAGGTGGTTCATTAAAGAGATAGGGTTGAATTGCTCAACATCTCTAAATTTATATTTGATTTGGTTTTTTAATAAATCTGGATGATTTAAAAGAAAGCTTTCCAAGATATTCCTATCGACAATATGTGGATAATGATGGATTTCGAAAAATTTATTCATGCCCACTATTTTTGCACCTAGCATTTGGGCAATGGTATGTTTGGGTTGAACCGGTTTGCCAAATAGCTTCTGTAATGATTTTCTATATTCAAGTTTGGTAGTAAGCGGTAAGCTATTTCGCCAGTGACCATAAACAACCATTTGGCCATTATCAAAAAAGTCAGTCATTGAAGCAGTTTGATTAAAATAAAAATCATCATTTAAATATATAAAATAATCAGAAAGACCAGGGATATTCCATAGCATTGTCTCAATTGAACGAGTATTAAATGTAGGAAGGGCTGCCTCATAACCAGAAAAAATAGTTTTATGATCAACAATGCGAATCTTATCTACAGAGCATAGTCCTTGCTCAGCAAACTCCTTAATAAATTTAGGCTGTTGCTCATCTGAAACTATATATATGTGACGACAAAATGGAACATACTTTAAGATTGAAGCTATGTTGAAATAAATTTCATTGTTACTCGCAAAACGAGTCGAGCTTATTGCATCAGAGGCCGCTGTGACCCGTTGTTGGTACTGTGCTCTTTTTTGCTTTAGTTTCGGGTCATCACCATCTACCCATGCAATAACGATGTCTAATATTTCTGGCATAGCTTGCGTCATATTAAATCCAACAAGTACTTATAAATAGTCTGGTTTATGTATTGGGATAAGTGCTAATGGTACATTAAGTTTACTGCCAATACTTTTTTAACCAAGGACTTGGCTTTACATGACGATACCATTTGCCACCGCCACCTTTGATTGCGTCTGGTGGATTGATTTCACCATGAAAGATAATGATTTTAGCACCTTCTGGTAAGGTGGGTGCTTTGATAAAGCTCATAGCAGGAGACGGCATACACTGGTACTTAAAGCTGACACACCAAGTTTTGTCCCAGTATTCTAAGTGATGATGCTGGCGTAGATAATTAGATAAATAGGCCTGTTCATGACGAACTTCTGAGCTTATTTTTGCAAAGTTTTGCTCAAAGTTGCTGAGTAGATTGGGATAAGTATTTTGGCCAACCTTAAAGCGATATACTGAGCTATTGCCCACCATACGCCAAGGCTTTTTCCAGTCACGAATAATGACCACGCTGTCTTCATGTTCTGCTTCGTATTCAAAAAAAGCATTTATATTGTCGACGATAACAATATCAATGTCTAAAAATAATGCAGTGCCCTTCAAGTCATAGAGTTCAGGCTTGAAAGTAGTTAGCTTCTTCCAACCACGCTCAGGCAAACCATCGGGCAAGTTGAGCTCGGGAATAGGGTAACAGCGGACATTATGATCAATACCGGTTTCATCATCGGTTAAGCACACCATTTCAAAGTCCAGAGTTAGATTGCGCTTAACCATATTATAAAGACGATTTACATACTCTGGACCATATTTGGTGCCCCATTTCATACAGATAATATAACGCTTATCTTCAGAGTCTATAGTGTTATGGCTTGGGACTGAGCGGTTTGGTAAATCAGAGTTATTAATCATTTTATGCTCGCACTTAAGTAGTAGTGACTGTCATTTTAGTGATTTTATTTCGATAATATATAGTTATTTATATAACTTTGTAATTGTTCTTCGGTGGCTTTATAGGGATTTTTAATAATAGGGATGCGTTTGAAACGTTTATAGCTCCACATGTAATGTGCAGAATTTGCTTTTATCATATTTTCCATTGCTTGGTTTAGTGCTTTGGTCGATACCATGAGATCTTTTGAATAAAGCTCAGGATCATCAAGTTTTGTACAATAAATATCAAATCTATTATTTTTGTTACGTAAGCAAGTAAGCCCAACAAGAGCACATTTTGTTTTGCTAGCAAGTTTAGGCGCTAAGGTGCTACTTAGAGTTTCTATCCCAAAAAATGGGACAATAACGCCACCTGAGGGTTGAGGGACATGATCAGGTAAAATAATACTAAACCCACCTGATTTTAAGGTTTTAAATAGAGCTTTAACCCCACTGGCATCTGTGGGTACTAAAGTGGCATTTAGACGCTGCCGACCTTGCAAAACGAAGTCGTTGCCTACTTTACCTTTGACTGGCTTATACAAGATGGTAGGCGAGCCAAATTGATTTAACCATGCATTCATCATCTCCCATGTACCAAGATGCGGCACAATGGCTAACATACCATTAGGATTGGCTAGCGCTTCCTCCAATATCTCCCTGTCGAATACATTATCAATCTGTTCAATGCTCCATTCAGGCGGCATGGCCCAGCATTTAATAGACTCAACAGTGCTAAGTGCTTGATTGCGCAGTATGGTACTTTTAAATTTACGTCTTTGTTTATCGCTCAGCTCAGGGTAAACCAAACGCAAATTAACCATGGTGATTTCTTTGATGGTCAAATTCGGTATATATTTGGCAACGGCCACTACAAAAAGTGCCATGGCCCGCATAACGGACAATGGCACGTATTTAAAAACATTAAATGGATTCATATTAAAACACCCAAAAGTAAGGCGATACTGGTTTCTATTAAGTTAGCCATTATCGCCTTACAAGTAAAACTCACTGATTTGGATTCAGTAAATAGTTTAAAAGAGTAGTGTTAATTAACGACAAATTACTCTTTAGGCTCAGCTTGAGCTTTTTCACGAACACGGATACCCAGTTCGCGAAGCTGACGGCCATCTACTTCCGCAGGTGCCTGTGTTAATGGGCAATCTGCTGTTTTGGTTTTCGGGAACGCAATCACGTCACGGATTGAGCTTGCGCCTACCATTAACATGATTAAACGGTCTAGACCGAAAGCCAAGCCGCCATGCGGAGGCGCACCAAATTTAAGCGCGTCAAGTAAGAAGCTGAATTTCTCATTGGCTTCTTCTTCAGAGATGCCTAACGCATCAAATACTGCACGCTGCATCTCTACCGTATTAATACGCAAGCTACCGCCACCGATTTCAGTACCGTTTAATACCATATCGTATGCTACAGAAAGGGCAGTCTCAGGGTTGTTTTTCAACTCATCTACTGAGCCTTTAGGCATAGTGAATGGGTGGTGCATAGAAGTCCATTTACCATCATCAGTCTCTTCGAACATTGGGAAGTCAACCACCCAAAGAGGGGCCCACTCGCAAGTTTCCATGTTCATGTCTAGACCAATCTTCACACGTAGTGCGCCCATGGCATCATTAACAATCTTCGCTTTATCAGCGCCGAAGAAAATGATGTCGCCGTCTTGAGCTTCAGTACGTTCAACTAGGCTAACCAATACGTCATCACTCATGTTTTTGACGATTGGTGACTGTAAGCCTGATTCTTTATCAACGCCATTGTTGATGTTGGTGACATCATTTACTTTGATGTATGCCAAACCACGAGCGCCATAGATACCGACGAACTTAGTATATTCATCAATTTGTTTGCGCGTTAAAGAACCACCATTTGGAATACGTAGGGCAGCCACACGTCCTTTAGGATCGTTAGCAGGGCCGGCGAATACTTTAAACTCAACGCCTTGCATTAGATCAGCAACGTCAACAAGTTTTAAAGGAATACGTAGGTCAGGCTTATCTGAAGCATAGTCACGCATCGCATCTGCATAAGTCATGCGAGGGAATTCACCTAGGTCTACATCAAGCATAGTTTTGAATAGGTTTTGAATCAACCCTTCATTAATGCTCATGATTTCTTCTTCGGTTAAGAAAGAAGTTTCGATGTCCACCTGAGTAAATTCTGGCTGACGGTCAGCACGTAAGTCTTCGTCACGGAAACACTTGGCGATTTGATAATAGCGGTCGAAACCAGACACCATTAATAACTGTTTAAACAGCTGTGGCGACTGTGGTAAAGCGAAGAAGTTACCTGGACGGGTACGTGATGGCACAAGATAGTCACGAGCACCCTCAGGAGTAGCACGAGTCAAGATAGGGGTTTCTACGTCTAAAAAACCATGTTCGTCTAAATAACGACGAATAGTAGAAGTGGCCTTAGCACGGAAAACCATGCGCTCTTGCATTTGTGGACGACGCATGTCTAAATAACGATATTTAAGACGTAGGTCTTCGTTTACCGTGGTATTTTCGTCATTCAATGGGAACGGTGGTGTTTCAGATTTTGCTAAAACTGTAATTTCTTTGGCCAATAGCTCAACCTGACCACTGGTCATATTTGAGTTCTCAGTACCTTCATAACGCTTGCGAACTCGACCAGTGATTTCTAATACATACTCTGGACGGGCGGCATCAGCTGTTGCAAAAGCCTCTGGTGTATCTGGGTCAATCACAACCTGTAGAATACCTTCGCGGTCACGCATATCTAAAAAGATAACGCCACCATGGTCACGGCGACGGTGAATCCATCCTTTTACAGTGATGGTTTGCTCTAGCAACGCTTCGGTTACTGCCCCACAATACTCGGTACGCTTCATAAACTGTCCACTACCTATCAGTTATCAAAAAGAATAATTATAAAATTAAGAAGGTTATCTCAATAAGAATTTTTATCAAACGCACATTATGCCTAATCTTAGCGTTTGATACAACCGAGCACCCTTGAAATTGTTTAAATGCAAACGCATATTAATAACAATACTATAAAAAATATAATGCCGATACCCCGCTATTATATCAGTCCTATTTTCGAGTTGTTTTATCTAATTAAGGAAAGTTTATGTTGTTTCATCCTGCCAAAAATCTAGTTGAGTTAAAAGTCGTCCATTTGAACAAAAGTCAAGACCAACGTCGCAAGAGTCTTATAGAGGCGATGGAGGACAAAAATGCGGTAAAACAATTCCAAAAAGCCCTAGCCAAAAAAGCCAAGCAAAAGTTAAAAGAAAAAGGCAAGTCTAAGCAAAAAGAAAAAAGACTGTTCGTATTAGATTTCGATGGGGATATTAAAGCCTCTGCGGTAAAACATTTACGTGAAGAAATTAGTGCCATTATTAGTACCGCAAATAAAGGAGACGAGGTTGTACTTCGCTTAGAGTCAGGTGGTGGCATGGTGCATGGCTATGGCTTAGCAGCGGCTCAATTAGTACGACTAAAAGAAGCAGGACTAACGCTTACAGTGTGTGTTGATAAAATTGCAGCCAGTGGCGGTTATATGATGGCCTGTGTGGCAGATAAGATTTTGGCAGCACCTTTTGCGGTGGTAGGCTCTATTGGTGTGGTATCGCAAATGCCAAACTTTAATAAATGGTTGAAAAAACATGACATCGATTATGAGATGTTTACCGCTGGTGAGTATAAGCGTACCGTGACGATGTTTGGTGAAAATGATGATGAAGACCGTGCTAAATATAAAGAAGAGTTAGAGCAGACTCACGAATTATTTAAACATTTTGTGACTACTTATCGTCCTCAGCTTGACCTATCTAAAGTAGCCAACGGTGACCATTGGTATGGGGAAGACGCGCTTAAATTGAACTTAGTGGACGAGCTTAGCACTTCGGATGCTTATTTATTAAAGCAAATGGAAGATTACCAAGCGTATGCATTGATGTCGCGTCAAAAACCTACCTTTGCAGAGAAGTTAGGCTTAGCAAACGCTGCACATTCAGCAGTGTCAGGTATGGTGAATACCGCCACTAAGTCTGCATTGACGGCGCTTGGTGATAAGTTACCAGAGGTTATGAGTAAAATTGAACAGGACAAGCGTTTAAAATTTTAAGGCTGACACTTTAAAGTGAATTGTTAAACTCATTTAGGGGCTAACTATCTTCCTTAAGTGTTGACTCTCAAATTGGTTCTTATTTATTAAGGCCTATCTATAGCGACCCCATAAGTAATTATTAGGGGGTCGCTTTTTTTATGTCTTTATGTTTTTATGTTTTGACTGTTTTCATATAAAAGTAGCTTATTGAGCTAGTTTTTACAATGCTCTACCAAGGAATGACATTTATCAAGGAAGGATAAAATAATGCAACAAGTTAATATCCATTACAGTACGATACAAAGGACTACAATAAAAACTCTAATGACTATAGGCACTATGGCGACGTTGTTGTCTACAGGCTGTGTTTGGAAACCAGACTTAGCCCCAACTGAACTAAAAAAGTGGGAGCTGCCCAACAGCCAGTATGTCTCTGTGGATGATTTAAAAGTGCATGTGGTACAGTCACCTTCCTGTCAATCAAACGACACAATACAGTCTTCTACAATAGTGGGTACGCCTTTAATCAAAGCTGCGACAGATAAGGAAAATAGCAATAGTACAAGTGATAATAGTAGTACAAGCGATAAAGACAATAAAAGTAAGGAGACCATTGTTTTATTGCATGGTACGTCTGCCAGCTTACACACTTGGAATGGTTGGTCGGATATATTACAGCAGCAATATTGTGTAGTGCGCATGGACCTGCCAGCCTTTGGTCTAACCGGACCTTATGCCAATCCAAATAAACGCTATACCATAGATAATTATGTCGATACGGTTATTGGCGTGATGGACCGAATAAAAATTGACGACGCAACGATTGCGGGCAACTCATTGGGTGGCGGGATTGCTTGGCTGACCACATTGCGACACCCCGATAGAATCAATCGTCTTATTTTGGTGGATGCGTCAGGGTTCCCGTTTACACCGAAACATGTGCCAATGGGCTTCAAATTGGCTCAGTATCCTATTTTGGACCCTTTGGTTGAAAAGGTATTACCGAAGAGTGTGGTACGTAAGAGTATTGAAAGCGTTTACGCTGATGACGCCAAGGTAAGTGATGAGCTGGTAAATAGATATTATGAGTTAACCAGACGTGAGGGCAACCGTAAAGCTTTAACCCAACGCATGCGTGAATCGTTAGCTGAGAACGAGGTGGCGCAAATTGGCAGTATCAAACAACCGACGCTCATCCTTTGGGGTGCAAAAGATGATTTAATTCCGCTAGAGAATGCGTATAAATTTAAGAAGGCCATACCAAACAGTCAATTGGTTATATTTGATAATCTAGGTCATGTGCCTCAAGAAGAAGACCCTGAAGCCACCGCAGCAGCCGTTATGCAGTTTTTACAACAGTCAAAATAGACTACGCAAGAATTTACATAGGATACGATATGCCAACGTTATTTATGGTCCAACTGGGCGCCCGTCCTAAAGGGCGTCTAATCGAGCAACACGATATTTTCTTTGGGGTGGGTGATAAATTAAGTGCTCTTATTCCGGCCATAAATACCCATTGGCCAGAGGTTAAAAATACGTGGCATATTGACTCGTATCAAGCGATCACTCATGTAGCAGGGGTAGAGGGAAAATACTACAAAATATCTTGGAAGTCAGATGAGCCACATGATGACTTGATCCAAAATCAAGCTATACAACAGCAACAATCGCCTAAGTTATATTTTATTAATTTAGGCGGTTATCAGCAGGGCAGTATCGAAGAGTTTCATCATAAGTTATTGGTGGTTGCGCCCACAGAGTCAGCGGCCAAAGCCTATGCTCGAAAGACAAAGTTTTATAAAAACTTTAGTTACAATGATAAGGCAACCCCCTTTAATGGCGCCTCGCACATTGATGATAAGCTGTGCGTCGATGTTGATGAGATATATGATGTGTCAGGCTTGATTGACTCAGGTAGACTACTTATAGAGCCGGTAGCTGAAGACAGTAAGGTAGTCGAGGATAAAGCGTATGTTGGTTATCTTAGTATCAAAAAGCTTAAAGCGTTGGACTTATAGGCTTTTCAAACAACCTCTAAGCAAGCAGATTCATAGTTATTTGAGTGTAATTATGTCCTCAAAACTTGATAACTGCTTGTAAACCCTCATAAAGCTCTAAAGCAGGGTCACTTATTTCGCTATAATAAATAGCCTAAGCTAACATTTTCAGCTTTTATTAGATGGCCCTCATTAAATCTCCTCATCAAAATCTTGTCAAAGTGGTTGAACAACCTTAACTATAATATCGCTAATAAAGCCAAAATATATATGACTAAAGACAGTAATGACATTCATACAGCATCAGAAGTTGCTGTCACTGCTTCCAATGATTTTCAAACGGCAAAACAAATCGACGAGTTGCCAGTATTGGCCAAAGACCGTCATTTTTTAAGCCGTCTTCAACGCGAGTTGAGCCGTCCTCCCAAGAGTGCCAGTCCCAAAGTAATAGCAGAAAAACAAGCCAATTTTGAAAAGATTAAGGCACGTTCACAGCAGGTGGTGCAAGAGCGCATTAATAGTATTCCTAAAAACTTAGCAGAAACGTTAAATGCTGAATTACCAGTTAGTAAACGTAGCGAAGATATTATTCAAGCGATTAATGACCATCAAGTGATTATTGTGGCAGGCGAAACCGGTTCGGGTAAAACCACTCAATTGCCGAAGCTTGCGATGTTGGCAGGGCGCGGTATTACGGGTCAAATTGGCCATACCCAGCCTAGACGATTGGCAGCACGTAGTGTGGCCAACCGTATCGCTGAGGAGCTAGGAGAGCAGCTCGGTGATACTGTCAGTTTTAAAATTCGATTTAATGAACAGGGCACGGCCAAATCCGTCGTCAAATTGATGACAGATGGTATTTTGTTGGCTGAATTGGGTCATGATCGCTTTTTAAGTAAATATGACACCATCATTATTGATGAGGCGCACGAACGCAGTCTTAATATTGACTTTATCATGGGCTATCTAAAACAGCTGTTACCCAAGCGTCCAGATTTAAAGGTTATTATTACCTCAGCGACTCTTGATACCGGACGCTTTAGTGAATATTTTGCCCAGTATGATAAAACCAAAAAGCGTATGGTGCCTGCACCGGTTATCGATGTGGAGGGCCGAGGTTACCCTGTTGAGGTCCGCTATCGTCCTTTAACAGACACGCCGGTCACTAGCTCTGACGATGACAGCTTTGATGATTTTGAAGACAACTTGCCACGTGCTTTAGTAGCGGCGGTAGAAGAGTGCTTTGAAGATGCGAATGCCAAGGGTCATCCTGAGCATGCAGATATTTTAGTCTTTGCAGCCACTGAAGCAGAGATTAGAGAAATGCAAGAGGTTCTGATTGCGCATGGGCCACGTCATACCGAAGTATTGCCTTTATTTGCGCGTCAGACTTATGCTGAGCAGCAGCGAATTTTCCAGCCCTCAGGGCGTGGTAGACGTATTGTTATTGCTACTAACGTGGCAGAGACGGCACTAACCGTTCCCGGTATTCGTTACGTGATTGATTTAGGTTTTGCCCGTATTTCTCGCTATTCATATCGCTCACGGGTTCAGCGTTTACCGATTGAAGCTATCTCACAGGCGGCAGCCAATCAGCGCAAAGGACGCTGTGGTCGTGTGGCGCCTGGGGTTTGTATTCGACTGTACTCAGAGGAAGATTTTGAGAGTCGTCCTGAATATACAGAGCCTGAGATCCTACGCACCAACTTGGCTTCGGTTATCTTACAAATGACCAACCTACGCTTAGGCACGGTGGAGAACTTTGATTTTATCGAGCCACCTGACAGTCGTCTGGTAAAAGATGGTCGTAAGTTGCTTGATGAACTAGGGGCTATTGCTCCCAAAAATCCTGATAATAAAAAGCCCGTGGCTAAGCAGACTTTAAATGAAGTGAAGCTGACACGTATTGGTCAAAAAATGGCGCGTATGCCGATCGATCCAAGGCTGGCTCGAATGCTAGTGGCAGGTAGTGACTTTGATTGTATGCTTGAGATGCTGATTATCGTCGCCGCTTTAGCTGTACAAGACCCGCGTGAGCGTCCTGCAGAGAAGCGGGCTCAAGCTGATCAAAAACACGCTATCTTTCGTCAAGAAGACTCCGACTTCTTATTCTATCTGAGTTTATGGAATGCTCTTTATGGCGGTGGTAGCAATAAACTGAGCAGCAGCCAGCGCAAATCATTTGCTAAAAAGCATTATTTAAGTTTCCCTCGTCTACGTGAGTGGGAGAAGACCTACCGTCAGCTTGAGCAGATGGTCACTGATCTTAAGCTATTAACTGACTCTGGTACAGATAACAAAGACAAGCCTAATGCGAAAAATGGCAAGACTAAAGGTAAGGCCAATCAAGCCGTTAAAGTGGCTAAAAGTGTTGCCAGTGATCTAATCGTTGATAAAGCGGCACAAAATAGCGACATTGATGAAGAGCAGCGTGCGGTCAAATATGCCAATTTACACCGAGCCTTATTGACAGGGCTATTATCAGTGATTGCGCATAAGACCGATCAACGCGGCGAATACTTAGCAGCTCGCCAGCAAAAAGCGAAAATATTCCCAGCCAGTACTGTTTTTAAGCAAGCCCCTGCTTGGGTCATGGCCTTTGAAATAGTGGAAACCTCGCAAGTATTTATGCGCACTGTGGCGAAGATTGAGCCAGAATGGATTATTTCTGCAGGTGGCAACTTACTTAAATACCATTACTTTGAGCCGCATTGGTCGAAAAAGACCGGGCGTGTTCGTGCCTATGCTCAAATCAGCTTATTTGGTCTTATTGTGGTTGCGAAACAGCTCACCAACTATGAACAAATTAATCTCGAAGAGTCGCGTGAAATATTTATCCGAGATGGTTTAGTGACCGGTAACTTAGGTCGCCAAGCGCCATTCCTGCAGCATAATATGGATAAAATTGCCGATGTCGAGCGTATTGAAGAAAAACTACGTCGCCGTGATTTATTGGTAGATGAAGAAGATTTATACCAATTCTATGAGCGTAAAATACCGAGCCACATTGCTAGCCGTAAAGCGTTTGAAGATTGGCGAGCAGAGGTCGAAAAAGAAGATCCTAAATTCTTATTCTTTAGCGATGAAGATGTCTTAAAAGAGACTGCACCGACTACGGGCGAGTTCCCTGAAGTTTGGCAATTGGGTGATTTGAAGTTACCGCTTAAGTATGTGTTTGACCCTGCATCAGAAGATGATGGGGTCACCATTCGTGTACCGCTAGCTGCACTACCACAGCTTGATGCGATTGAGCTACTATGGGGTGTACCAGGCTGGCGCTATGAATTGGTGTTGCAGCTTCTTAAGTCATTGCCTAAAGACATTCGCCGCAAGATTGTTCCTATTCCTAATACGGCGGATGATTTGTTTGATGAATTGCAAGAAAATCATCAGGCAGGTTTATTAAATCAGTTGTGCGAAGCCTTACAGCGCCGCGGTGTGGTCGGGGTGAAACCAGAGGATTTTAACCCTGCAACGATTGATCGCTATTTACAGCCCCAGATTTGTGTGGTCGATGACAAAAAACGGGTTATCGAAAAAGGCCGTGATTTAAAAGCGTTGCAGCAGCGGCATGCTAGTGAAACCAGTCAAGCGGTATCGAAAGGTGGGGATTCGCAAGGGGTACATACCGATTTCCCTGAGCATTATCGGTTCAGTAAAAATCGCCACAGTGCCGGTATCGTCATGAAAGAGTTTTCTGCATTAGTGGCTGACGAAGCAGGCGAGGCCGTGACCATTCATCAATTTACCGATGTGACTGCTGCTTTAAAAGCGCATCGTAAAGGCGTATTGACTCTCATTCGAACTAAGCTAGGGGCCAAACAAAAGCAATTAACCAGCCAAATAGATAAGACCTTTAAGCTGGCATTTGCACCTCTAGGCGATATGGATAAATTAAAAACCATCGTTGTCGATGCCACTTTAGATGCCGCCTTAGAGGTTCATGCTCCTAAGTTCAAAGACCATGACGAAGAGTTGCCCGATAATGCTGATAAGGTAGCAGAACGGTTGGCTGCACAACTGCCTCTTGATGATTCTGAATTTGCGAAGACTAGTGAGGCAGTACTCGGACAATTTTTATTAGAGGGTCAAACGGTTCTTAGGCTACTTAAAGACGTTTATGCCCGTTGGCAACGTATTCGTCGTAGTTTACTGATGTTAGATCGTGAAGTATTTGGTGAGTCTATTGATGATATTGAAGATCAGCTCGATGATTTGCACTTATCGGACTTCGTTTATCGTATGGATTATGAACATTGGCAACAGTATCCACGCTATTTAGAAGCATTAGAGGTTCGTATCGAACGCCTAGAGCATAACCTAGATGGTGATTTGGATGCGGTATATGAGCTTGATACTCATATGGAACGATTGGCAGGACGTGCCGATGACGAAACTATTAGCGAGTATCGCTGGCTAGTAGAAGAGTTTCGTATTCAGCTATTTGCTCAGCCTATGAAGACCCGCCAAGCAGTATCACAAAAGAGGCTTAATACGATGTGGGAAAAAGTTAATGCACGTCGATAGGCAAGCAGATAAATACAAGTATATAAATAATAGGCACATTGCTTATTAACTACGCTACACTGTAGAGTATAAGCAATCTTTACAAAAACGCCGGTCAATAAATTAACCGGCATTTTTTATTAAAGTTTTAAAGGTCTAAGCTTGTCGAGCCTAATTCGCTTAGAATTAGTCAAAGTCATTTTCTAACACGATACGATAACGGGCTTTGCCTTCTCGCATATGGGTTATCGCTTCGTTAATCTTCGACATAGGATAGGTTTCGATAACCGGTTTAACACCAGCTCGTGCCGCGAAATTAACCATTTGACGGATTTCAGCAGCGCTACCAGTGGGGGAACCCGCAACAGATTTTGCACCGCCAATTAAGTTAAAGGCTTGGATATCTAATGGACTAAGGACTGCGCCCACGTAATGTAACTTTCCTTCAGGCTTCAATAGGTCCAGATAAAGATTCCAGTCCAATGCCACATTAACGGTTGAAATAATTAAATCTAGTGAACTTTGCGCTTCCTTCAAAGCGTTCTCATCTTTAGAGTTAATGATATTATGAGCACCTAATGATTTAATTTCGTCATATTTATCTGGACTGGAGCTAAAGGCAGTGACTTCACAGCCCCATGCATTTAAAAATTCTAATGCCATGTGGCCAAGCCCACCAATACCAATCACGCCAACTTTTTTACTGGCATCCATATGATGTTGGATGATAGGGCGATATACAGTAATACCACCACACATTAATGGACCTGTTGATTCCATATCGATACCCTCAGGTAAAGGAATGACCCATTGCCATTGAGCTCGTACTTTGTCAGCAAATCCGCCATAATGACCAACAATAGTAGGACGAGCTTCTGGGCATACGTTCGCTTTACCATCAATACACCAGTCACAGTGCTGACATGATTCAGCAGTCCAACCTAAGCCAACCTTTTGTCCAATTTCCAATCCTTTAACGGCATCTCCCATACGGGTCACCGTACCAACCACCTCATGACCGGCGACGACTGGGAAATCGCTCATCCCCCATTCATTATCGATAATGGACAAGTCAGAATGGCAGATACCGCAGTGGCTGATTTTGATTTCGACTTCATCGTTTTTTAACTCGCCTGCATCATAGTCATAACGCTCTAATGAGCCGCCGGCCTCTTTTGCCGCATAGGCACGGATGGTATTGTCGGAGGTGGCATTATTAGTAGTCATATATTTTCCTTTTATTATTCTATGAGTTACGCTTAACTAGTGTCAGTTTTTTAAAACTGGATAATAGTTAGGGATTAGTAATTAGTAATTAGAAAGGGTAGGCTGTACTGATTAGTATTGCTGAAATAATCACAATATACCATGTTGTTTTTAATGGTTTTTGTTAGTGTTTATTTAAGGAAATGAAAGTTATCAAATGGTTATAAAAGACACCGGTTATAAAAGATAATAATGATCTGTATCTAAATCTTGATACCCAAAATAAAAGCTGAGACTTACCTCATATGAAATTTACAGATACCAGTGATTCTTCAATTAAAATTGCTGAAGACATACGCAGTTATCTACAGTCGAATAATCTTGCTGAGAATTTGCCCACTATTACTTATGAAGTACTGGCGTTACAACTTATTGAAAGCGAAGAGGCGAATGCTCGGATACAGGCGCTGTTGAACAGCGAAATTGATCCAGAATCTATTAACCCTGAGTCAGACAAGTTCGATCCCATAAAAGCCATTATCTCATTAAGACATACCAATTATGATGAGGCCTGTTGGCTAAGTTTCTTACTAATCTATACCGATGATAGTGCGCAGACCGAGTGGGCATTTATGAAAAAGCTGTATGGTGGCGAAGGCTTGAATTTACAAAGCCCGTTAACTTGGCAACTCCTAAATGAACAACCCTCACTTAACGAGCGACTAGAAGCCTTGGCGGTTTCGCTATCACAAAATTATCCTAAACCAAAATTTGGTCATCATCGAGCTTATGAATCATTAAGTCATTTGCCGATAGTATTCAGTAGTTATGTTGACTTTATTGATGAACAGGGTGGACATAAGGCATTATTTAGACCAGTAGATAATGCTTTAGATAGACAACAGTATTTTAAATTACTATATGATTTGATCCGTCAAAATATTTATCGCTTTGGCAGATTATCGACTTATGAGTATTTATGCTTACTAGGTAAGCTAGGACTGGCTGAGGTAGCACCGGATAGTTGTTATATCGCTGAAGCCAGTGGGCCTAAACGTGGCGCTAAGTTACTGTTTGGTATGCTAAGTAATGAGCAGCTAGATGAGCATGCTGTGGGTCTAGCGGATTACTTAGAGATTGGCTATCAAGAGATGGAAGCGGCTTTATGCCATTGGCAAAAGTCTCCTGAGCGGTTTATTAAATATGATTAGTTGAAAAGATGTTATTTGTTTTTAAAATATAACGATTGGCTATTGAGATTTTTCAATTATTTATATTCGGTTAGAAAGGTGTTATTACGTAATTTTATTTCATTGGCTAGATAGGCGAAGAGTAGGCTCAATATAAGCTATATTATTCAGTCTACGCCAAAAGCAGGTAAACAGTAAAGTAATTGAGTGAATGGTTATGGCCGATTTATATCAAAGTCATATGACATAAAAAAACGCCTTAATAAGGCGTTTTATCATTACATCCTTGCTATATTTATTAAACAGCTAAGCCAGCAAGGTAATCTTAAAACAGTCGATTTTGAATGATTATATTCTCAATCAGTCGGTTACCAGATTAGCCAACCTGAGCAGAGCTGTCATCGAAGCTAGCTTGTTCTGTTGTATTACCCAAAACTTTGTCACCCACCACGCCAGCAGTGATAGAGCCGCTAACGTTGACCAAAGTGCGCATCATATCAATCAAAGGTTCGATTGAGATTAATAGACCTGCCAACTCTAAAGGCATGCCTAAGGTCGATAAAACAATAATAGCGGCGAACGTTGCACCGCCACCGACACCAGCCACACCGAATGAGGCAATCATAGCCACGCCTGCTACCGACGCAATAAAGCTAATCGACCAAGGATCAATGCCCATAGTAGGGGCAATCATCATTGCTAACATAGCCGGATAAACCCCAGCACAGCCGTTTTGACCAATGGTTGAACCAAATGAAGCTGAAAAGTTAGCGATGGGTTTGGCTATGCCTAATTTATTGACCTGAGCATCGATACTTAAAGGAATGGTCGCCGCCGAGCTACGAGAGGTAAAAGCGAAAGTCAAAACTGGAGCGATTTTCTTAAAGTGATCAATAGGCGATCTGCCTGCCAACATAATGATAAAGGCATGGACTATTAGCATAATAAATAATGCTACATAAGAAGCGACTAAGAACTTGGCCAGTTGCCAAATAGCATCAGCATCAGTGGTCACAATCACTTTAATCATTAAAGCCATAACTCCATAAGGCGTTAGGCGAATAATGAAGCGTACCAACGCCATAATCCAGCTTTGTAGCACGTCGATCGCTCGAATAATAAGCGCGCCTTTTTCAGGATCATTTTTATTAACTGTCAGCGCTGCCATGCCCAATAGGCTGGCGATAACCACTGCTGAAATCATGGAGGTGCTTTCTAGGCCAGCAAGTGTGCCGCCAATACTGGTAGGAATGAAACTCAAAATCAGACCCGGGATCGTTAAGTCCGCCACCTCACTACTGCTTTCAATCATGCTTTGACCACGGGCCAGTTCCTGTTCACCTGCCACAATCGAGCTGGCATCTAAATGAAATAGGTTGGCGATAATGGCCCCATCTACGGCAGCGATACCGGTGGTAATGAGTAAAGTGCTGATAATCCAGAAACTCATTGAACCGATCATTGAGGCTTTTTCTAAACGGGCGATAGCCGCTAAGATAGAGACGAATACCAGTGGCATGGCAATCATTTTTAGTAGATTGACATAACCGTTACCAACGATATTGACCCAAGGTAAAAAACTCTCTGTATCTATATTGAAAGCAGATAAGACTAGACCGTAAAGCACACCGATAAATAGTCCTAGAAATACGCTACGACTCAACGAGTCGCTTTGACGGTGATATCGCCATAAGCCATATAGCAAGGCTATAAAAACAATGACCAGCAGTAGTAATAGCATGACGTACTCCGCAAATAAAAACGAACTATTATCCGGATTTTAAGTCAAAGGTCTAACAGTTAATTGTTAACTACTTATTCCAATAGGTTATAAACCCTCTTATATAAAGTTTTTTAACCATAAGTTTATGAAGTAACGCCTATTTCTATTAATTATTTATCTCATAGCTTATTAGCTATTTTGCTGTCAATTCACTTGACCGATTTGATAACATGTTTTAGAATTTGTATCACTGTACTAGAACACAAATACAAATATTTTGAAATTACGGTTTGATTAATTGGTTAGGTAAACGAGTACATAGCTAAGCTAAGTAAATAAAAAATGACAATGACGAGTCACTTGAGACAAGGTGCGATTAATGACTGAGATTAAAAATAGCTACGGATTACACGCGTCAACCCTACCTAATAAAGAAGGTTTAATTGGGGAGTTTGGTGGCAAAATTGGTCATCCTGAATTGGCCAAAGCGTTAGATGAGCTTGAAGTTGGTTTCCGTGAAATAATTAACAACAATGAGTTTATCGATGAGATGAAAAGGCTACGTGAGACTTATGTGGGTCGGCCTAGTCCTATTTATCATGCCAAGCGTTTGTCGGAACATTGCGGTGGTGCCCAGATTTATTTAAAACGTGAGGACTTAAACCATACTGGCTCTCATAAAATTAATCACTGCTTAGGTGAAGTATTACTGGCAAAGAAAATGGGCAAGACCAAAGTCATTGCTGAAACAGGCGCAGGACAGCATGGGGTAGCATTAGCAACAGCGGCAGCACTGATGGGTGTTGAATGTGAAATTCACATGGGGGTAGTCGATATTAAAAAAGAGCATCCCAATGTGAGTCGCATGAAGATATTAGGTGCCAAATTAGTGCCAGTATCACAGGGAGCAGGTACTTTAAAGGAGGCAGTAGACAGTGCGTTTGAGGCCTATTTAGGAGACATCGAAAATAGCATGTTCGCCATTGGTTCAGTAGTGGGGCCGGCACCCTATCCTGAAATGGTAGGCTATTTTCAATCGGTTATCGGTCATGAAGCTCGTGAGCAGTTCTTAAAAGCAACGGGTAAGCTGCCTAATAAAGTAGTGGCCTGTGTAGGCGGTGGCTCGAATGCCATGGGAATGTTCAGTGGGTTCATGGATGATGAAAATGTTGAGAAAGTAGGGGTAGAGCCGGCAGGTGAAGGACTTGATACAGCTAAACACGCAGCGACAATGAGCAAAGGGGTAAAAGGCGAGATTCAAGGTTTCAAATGTTATGTGTTACTTGATGATAAGGGCGAGCCTGCACAAGTCCACTCTATCGCTTCTGGGTTAGACTATCCTGGCGTTGGGCCTCAACATTCTCATTTACGCGATGCCAATTTAGCCACTTATGAAGCAGTAACAGACCAAGAGTGTTTAGATGCGTTTATGGCTTTGTCACGTATGGAAGGGATTATCCCCGCTTTAGAATCATCTCACGCAGTAGCCTATGCGATGAAGATTGCCAAAGAGATGTCTAGCGATGAGAGCATCTTAGTGAACTTATCAGGCCGTGGTGATAAAGACATCGATTTTGTATTGGAAAAAATTGACCTTTAATCTAGGTTTTAACTAAGTCTAAGCTTTAACCGAGATTACTGAACTTACTAACTAATTAAATACATAGCTCACCCTCTGATGTGGTGGGCTATTCTTATAACAGCTGGTTTTGTAGAAGCTGACTTGATGACTGTTATGACAGAGTATTTAAATACTGTGTGACTGTATTAACCCGTTGCTCTCGGTTGCCACCAATTTTTTTGAATGGTCGATGGTGCGCCGTAAGCGCCTGTTCAAAAGCTTGGCTAATCTCATGACGTTGGTGAGGCGCATCTCGTAAGTCATCAGCCTCCCACGGCACATCCACTTCGGTTAATAAAATTAAATCGTACCTGTGATTATTCGCTGCAGCTTCAATAGGTTGCGGGCATTTATCATAATACCAATAGGCATATACCATTAATTCAAATAGAGTAGTGTCACAAAAGAGATAGCGATTAGCTTGCTGCGCTTTTGCATTCTCTTCGGCCATTTGCCCTTCAGCGATCGGCATTAAGTCTTGCCATTCACAAGGGGTTTGAGTCAGATCCCACTTCTGTTGTAAATAAGGCCGCATAAATTCAATAGTGTACTGAGTATCAAAATAATAAGCCAAATCCTGACACAAGGTCGTTTTACCGGTACTTTCAGCACCTAATATCGCAACTTTGAAAACGTTTTGAATAGGGTACTGCTGTAGTGAAGGTACAACAGATAAGGGGGCAGTTTCAACAGTCCATGGTTTATCGATCGGGGTCATAAGAAGGTCTCAGAATTTTAAAGTAGGCCTAGATAAAGAATTTATAACACTCAGGATTAGGAATAATGACTCAAAACAGGCATAATATATGGCTTGGAATTTCAAATCCATGATGAGTATGACTCGCTGCACCATTATGCAATATATTGATGCAACATATTGAGTTAGACGTATAAATTTAATGATTGTGCGTGTTGCACAGCCATTTGACGTAATCGTAAACTGCGTTAAATACCTTATTTGCTAAGAAAAATAGGAAGCGATATGAAAACATATATTACAGGGACAGGTCTATATATTCCGCCGTATAGCATCAGTAATGAAGAGCTGGTTGAGTCGTTTAATCAGTATGTTGATAATTATAATCATAAGTATGCAAGCGAGATTGAAGCGGGCAGTCGTGAAGCATTAGAGAAGTCTTCAGCTGAATTTATCGAAAAGGTGTCTGGTATTAAGTCACGCTATGTGATGGATAAGAAAAACATTTTAGATCCTGAAGTGATGATGCCCGTCCTGCCAGCTCGTAAATTAGGTGAAGAGCTTTCAGTGATGGCTGAGATGGGTGTAGATGCCCTGCAGCAAGCTTTAGATGAGGCCGGCATTGATGCAACTGAACTAGATGGTGTCATCGTGGCATGTTCAAATCTACCCCGTGCTTATCCTGCTTTGGCCATTGAAATTCAACATGCTATTGGCATGCAAGATGGCTTTGCTTATGATATGAACGTAGCTTGTAGTGCGGCTACTTTTGGGATTGCGCAAGCGGTGGGCTCTATCAACGCAGGTCTGGGTAGCAAAGTTGCTGTGGTTAACGTAGAGATTACTACGGCGCACTTAAACTGGCGCAACCGCGACAGCCACTTTATTTTTGGGGATGTGGCGACCGCATCTATTGTTGAGCAATCTGACACGCCAAAAGGCTACGAAATCATTGATAGCAAGCTGTACACTCAATTTTCAACCAATATCAAAAACGAATATGGTTTCCTCGATAGAGGTGAGTATAAGGCGGCTGATGCTGAGCTTTATTATGACTTGAAAGATCCTGTGTCTGATAAGCTGTTTTTACAAAATGGTCGCAAAGTATTCCGTGAAGTATGTCCTAAGGTCTCAGAAATTATCAGTACCCAGCTAGAGAAAAATAAGGTCCCGGCTGAAGAGGTCAAAATGATGTGGCTACATCAAGCCAATATCAATATGATTAACTTAATCCTACGCAGTGTGGTGGGTAAGCAAGCTGATCCTGCAATTGCCCCAACAGTTATCGAAGAATTTGGTAATACCAGTTCAGCCAGTCCGATTATTGTTTTCCATCGCTACAAAGACAAATTACAGTCTGGTGACTTGGGTGTAATGTGTTCGTTTGGTGCCGGCTACTCAATTGGGTCTGTGCTACTTAGAAAAGTGTAATCGTCCTTTTTAATCTCCAAATTAAGCAGGTAACATAATATCTATTATGAGCCTGCTTATTTTTTAGTATGGATATTTGAAGTACGGATATTTGATAAGATGACTCTCGGTATTGTCCTTAAAATTTGCTATAATTAGCCACTTTATTTCTGCCACAAAAGTTACCTTACAAATTAAACGGTTAATAGTTCATTCAATTCTGACTATCCGTTAATATCTGTTAACAACTAGACTCAAGAAAAGATTACTTATGAAAGACTCGTTAAGAGAACGTTTAGATCAAATGGTAGACCGCTTTGAAGAAGTGACTGCCCTGCTATCTGACCCAGGTACTATCAGCGATAATAATAAATTTCGCGAGTTATCAATGGAGCACAGTGAGCTGTCTGAAATTACCAGCTTATGGCAGCGTTATCGTCAAGCAGAAACGGACAAACAAGATGCGCTTGAGATGATTAACGAAGCGTCAGATCCTGAAATGAAGGCGATGATGCAAGAAGAGATCGATTCTGCGGCAGACGATATTGCAGCGATGGAAGAAGAGCTCAACGTGATGATGCTGCCAAAGGATCCTAATGATAAGGTGCCCGCCTTCTTAGAGATTCGTGCAGGTACAGGCGGTGATGAAGCGGCTATTTTCTCAGGCGATTTGTTCCGCATGTATGAGCGTTATGCATCATCTCAAGGTTGGACTATCGAAGTATTGTCCGCCAACGAAGGCGAGCATGGGGGCTATAAAGAAATCATTACTCGGGTCTCAGGTAATGATGTATATGGTCGTTTGAAGTTTGAGTCTGGTGCTCACCGAGTACAGCGTGTTCCAGAAACAGAAAGTCAGGGCCGAGTACATACCTCAGCATGTACTGTTGCAGTCATGCCGGAAGTTAAAATCGATGATACGGTAGAGTTAAATCCAGCAGATATTCGTATGGATACTTTCCGCTCAAGCGGTGCCGGTGGTCAGCACGTTAACACCACGGATTCTGCAGTTCGTTTGACCCATATTCCTACTGGGGTGGTTGCTGAATGTCAGCAAGAGCGTAGCCAACATAAAAACCGCGCCAAAGCGATGCAAATGCTTATTGCGCGTATTCAACAAGCGAAAGTACAAGAGCAGGTCGATACTGCTGATGCACTGCGCCGTAACTTAGTGGGTAGCGGAGACCGTAGTGAGCGTATCCGTACTTATAACTTCCCCCAAGGTCGTATGACAGATCACCGTATTAACCTAACTTTGTATAAGTTGGATGCTATTATGGAAGGTGATTTGGATGAACTATTAGATGCTTTAACCCGTGAGCATCAGGCAGACTTAATGGCCAGTGTCAGCGGAGAATAACGGACTGCTTTAGTCGCCGCCGCTTTATAATAAATCTTTACCATAAATAATTTGAGAGTCTTATGTCTAATCAAAATAATCAAGATCAAGCCCCATCAATCGATGAAACTAATGACCTTATCGCTCAGCGCCAAGCTAAGCTTGATGAGATTACTGCCTCGGGTAAAATTGCTTATCCGAATAAGTTCAAACGTACTGATTATGCGGAAGATTTACAAAAGCAGTTTGAAGGTATTAGTAAAGAAGAAATTGAAGAAAAAGCGGCGAATGGTGACAAAACTCAGGTTAACGTTGCAGGTCGCGTCATGCTTAACCGTGGGGCCTTTATTGTTATTCAAGACATGACAGGTCGTATTCAACTGTATGTGGCTCGTAAAGAATTAACTGAAGAGACATTAGCGTTAATTAAGTCTTTAGACTTAGGTGATATCGTTGGTGTTTCAGGGTATATCGGCCGCTCTGGTAAAGGTGATCTATACGTTCATATCGAAGAAATTACCTTATTAACAAAATCTTTACGTCCTATGCCTAATAAATTCCATGGCCTAGCAGATACTGAAGCTCGTTATCGTAACCGTCATTTAGACTTAATGACCAATGAAGACAGTCGTAATACTTTCTTAATTCGCAGTAAAGTAATCAGCGGTATTCGTAAATTTATGCTGAACGAGCGTTTTATGGAAGTAGAAACGCCAATGATGCATCCTATTCCAGGTGGGGCAGTGGCACGTCCATTTATTACCCATCACAATGCTTTAGATATGCCACTTTATTTGCGTATTGCCCCAGAGTTATATTTGAAACGTTTGGTAGTAGGTGGCTTTGAGCGCGTGTTTGAAATTAACCGTAGCTTCCGTAATGAAGGGGTTTCTACCCGTCATAACCCAGAATTTACAATGATTGAGTTCTATCAAGCTTATGCGGATTATAAAGACTTGATGGACCTAACCGAGCGTCTGTTCAATGAATTGGCGACTGATATCTTAGGTACGACTGAGCTTACTTATCAAGATGAGAACATTAGTTTTAAAGCGCCTTTTGCGCGTCTAAGCATGAAAGATGCCATTGCTCAATATGCAGACAACTTCGATATGAGCAAAATTGATGACCGTGATTATTTAGCGGATTATGCTCAAAATGTTTTAAAACAGCAAGTTAAAGAAGGCTTTGGTATCGGTAAACTTCAGACCATCATCTTTGAAGAAACCGCTGAGCATAAACTACGTCAGCCAACTTTCATTACTGAGTATCCTGCAGAAACTTCTCCACTTGCCCGTCGTAATGATGAGAACCCAGAAATCACTGACCGTTTCGAGTTATTCATCGGTGGCCGTGAAATTGCCAATGGCTTCAGTGAGCTTAATGACCCTGCGGATCAGGCCGAACGTTTCCATAATCAAGTGGCTGAAAAAGATGCGGGTGATGATGAAGCCATGCATTTTGATGCTGATTATATTGAAGCTTTATCTTATGGCTTGCCGCCAACGGCAGGTGAAGGTATTGGTATCGACCGTCTAGTGATGTTATTCACTGATGCAGCCAGTATTCGTGATGTGATTTTATTCCCTCACATGCGTATTAAAAACTAGATTAAAACATAGGTTAAAAACCAGTTTTAATTTATGTTGTCACATTTTATAGGACTGCCAATAAGTGCAGTCCTATATTTTTTAATGCTACTTTTAATACTACTTTTAATGACACTTTTAATGTTGCTAAGGCTTTAGCACAGTACTGTTAGAACGGTATCAATCGAAAAATAGAATATTGAATGTTTATTTAAAAATGACTATAGACGCTTTAACCTATGTGCAACATAACTAAAAAAACGGTATAGTAATAATTGTTATTTTTGAAAAATTTCACAGTCAATCTAAAGGGACAGTATGACAAATTACTCCGCCCAGAAATCAAAGAGTGTTTCCTTGAATAATCAAGGAGAAGGGTATGGCAATCAGAATAATAATGTGAGTCATAACTCTACTAATGTTCATTCTATAGATAGGAATCAACCTGAGATTGGGTCTTCATCTGAGGAGGATGACGCTAGCAAAAAACAGCCAGACGTACAAAAGCCGGCTTCAGTGGCTGAATTTGACTGGCTGGCTATGTTCCATCGTACTTTCTTGTCAATATATTTGGCAAAAGATGATCCATTAGTGGGCTCAGGTCAGTTTGATTATGCGTTTAGGATAGGCAAACAGTTGCTATACGTCCTGACGCATGAGCAAATTGCAGCCGTAGACAGTCCAAATGTGTCAAAAACTATGCTTGCTGATTTACGACTGCAGGCGGCTACTTATATCAATAATCGCTTCCAACAGATCGCGGCTAAGGTTGAATTGCCAATAGCAAATGAGCAACAGGGCTTAGATAAGATCCACTATATAGGTCTTACGTCATTAACCTTAGTTCACGAAGGTAATAGCTATCAAATCGAACATGAGTTTGGAAGCAGTTTCTTTAAAGAAGCTTGTCCTATTGATTTGGCTGATAAAAATAAAGTCCTACAGTTATTTAGCCTAAACAGCTTTTATAAGACAGTTCAGTTGCTACAAACGCCAAGTGATTTATTGAGCTATTTCGACCATCACTTGTCTAAGTTAGTCAATATCGATGATTTTCAAGGTGAATTTGAACTGGCTCAGGCTTTTTTAAATAGTCCTGATTTTTATCAAAGAGCGATTGAGATACAACAAAAGCTGGTGGAAATTGGCCTATTGGCCAAAGTTGAAACTCGACTAACTAACCTTATAAACACAACAAATAATAATACTGACGATGCACAGTTAGCCCAAAACCAGATTGAACTGACCCAAAAGTTGCAATCTCATTCGACGATTTTTCAAAAATTATTAAACGGAACCACTAAGCG
Organism: Psychrobacter sanguinis; assembly: GCF_020736705.1. NCBI lineage: Bacteria > Pseudomonadati > Pseudomonadota > Gammaproteobacteria > Moraxellales > Moraxellaceae > Psychrobacter > Psychrobacter sanguinis. Next base: position 2,878,641 of record NZ_CP085990.1, on the reverse strand, counting down.
TCGGCATGATGCCGGAGATATGATTCCGCTTGATCAGGTAAAAATCTTAGTTGCAGAATCTATGTATACTCGAATAGGTATCATTGAAGAGATGATGGCTTATGAAAATCGTTCGCGAGAAGAGTGTTTAAACGGCTATCTTTGCCATCAACACTCTTATAATGACTTTGGGCAACACTATGTCATTGTGGTTTATGGCTTGGATGAAAATGCCCAATATTCAAAAGATTACTTGCAGCAAAATTATCGTGAATTGTTGACTGAGATTAATGCTGAGCTTCAAGACCCAGTAATGAAAGAGTACTTTATTTTAGGCTTCGATATGTCTAATAATGATGGGCAAGGCAATGTCACAGTGATGATGGATATCTACCATCAATCTGGTTTTGTCGTATAAGCGATTAATAATTTGGCAATGTTTCAAAATTAGGCAGTCATCATCTTGGCAATCTGTATTAATAATCAGTAGCAATAATCGATGCTAATAACCATTGATAATAACTAATGCTAATAGATAGCCAAGCGATAAGTCACTGAACCTACGCTTGTCACTTTAATAAATAAAGTAATCGTTCCTTTAGATAATTATTTGACATCAATATTGAATAAGTAGCAGCAACCTTGATAAAACTTAGTATCAGAGGCACAAGTCATCGATGTCTTGTGCCTAGCTTTTCGTTATTGTAAGTTGTTGCAAGTTTTAAAATTTACCCTATAGATTTGGTTGTCCATTATGTCGCAGCAGTATCAAGTTCTAGCACGTAAATATCGCCCAAAAAACTTCCATGAATTGGTTGGGCAGTCTCACGTGTCTAAGGCGCTTATCAACGCCATTGATCATAATAGGTTACACCATGCTTACCTATTTACCGGGACACGCGGAGTGGGTAAAACCACAATCGCCCGTATTTTATCGAAATGCCTAAACTGTGAAACGGGAGTCACCAGTACCCCGTGTGGCGTTTGTAGTAGCTGTGTGGCAATTGATCAAGGTCGCTATATTGACTTGATTGAAATTGATGCAGCATCACGCACCAAAGTTGAAGACACGCGTGAGCTCATTGATAATGTGGCTTATGCACCGACGCAAGGGCGATACAAGGTTTATCTAATTGACGAAGTACATATGCTATCGACGCATAGTTTTAATGCGTTATTAAAAACATTAGAGGAGCCACCAGCGCACGTTAAATTTTTACTGGCCACTACTGATCCTCAAAAACTACCGATTACTATCATTAGTCGTTGTCTGCAGTTTGTATTACGACCTTTGCCTCAACAAGCGATCAGTGATCATCTCGCAAATTTATTAACCCTTGAAGGGGTTAATTATACTCAACCTGCACTTTGGCAATTGGCCAATGCTGCCAAAGGTTCTCTCCGTGATGCTTTATCGTTGACCGATCAGGCCATTGCTTTTGGTGAAGGTGCACTGACCGATGAAACGGTTAATGACATGCTGGGTCTGATTGATAGTGCAGACTTGGTTAGCTTGTTATTGGATATTTATCAAGGTAATACTGAAGCGGTCTCTGCTCATATTGAACAAATGCGTGCTCAAATGGTAGATGCAGGCAGCATGTTTGATGGGCTAGCAGAATTATTGCATCAGATAGCGATGCTGCAATTATTGCCAAATGTCGCTTTAAATGTTAACGATAAGCAAGCGAATCAAATTAAACGTTTGGCAAGTATTATTGGGCCTGATGTTTTACAACTGTACTATCAGATTGTTATCCAAGGTCGTGAGCAGATTAAACTGGCCAATATTCCCTTGCAGGCACTTGAAATGTGTTTGTTACGCTTATTGGCGTTTAGACCTTTGGCAATAAATGAAGTGCCAATGCCTATTCAAGCTCAGCCGGACAATACCGTTTCTATTCCTCAGCCACAATCAGATCTTCAGCCACAATCGGAAAATTCTAGTTCTGAAATTGAACCTCAATCTGGATTGGGGAACGACACTGAAAATAAAGCTGAAAGTGAAACGGAAGCCGAATTGCAATCGGTAAATGAGCCTGAGTCTGAAGCTGAAAACTTTCATTTACAAGATGATGTTATAGAAGATACCGATCTTATTGAGACAGTAGAAGATTCTAATCAGTCCCATACTTTGATTTTTGATCAACAACCAGTTGAAAGTATTATTGAGCAAAATGATTCAGTCATAGAAGATAGTGACAATGGTTTCGATTATGCACTACCTGATTTCACATCTGATGTTCAGATTAATCCTGAATCAGAGACGCATGCTCAACCAGAAATAAGTACTCCGTCACAAGCTGATTCTGAACGTCAGTCTATTACTGCACCAGATACTAATGCTCAGCCAGAAACTATCATTGAAGCAGAAGTTAATACCATTCATGATAAAGATTCTATAAAAACGGAAAATAATAATAGTGATAGTCATTCTAATTTTGAATTAAATACTTTATTTGAAACTAAAAGTGGATTAAAATCCTCTGTTTCGCATGGTAAGGCTGACACTATCCTGTCAGAGGATGCGAAATCGAGCGGTATAATTTCTGAACAGCAAGCGTCAATAGAATTAAACGAGACCAATGTTAATCAAGATCAGTCAATATCTACCTCGACTCTGAATCACCCTGCTGAGAATGAAAAAATATCTAAATTTTCAGCAGAGGATCCACGCTCATTATTAAAGTGTGCTCCAGTAGAGTTGATAGGTGAATGGACTCCTGAAAAATGGGATTATTGGTTACAAACTGCGAGGGAGTCTGGCGCGTTGGCTTACGATCAACTGGCTATGGCAAGACAAGGAGTAATGACCGGTCAAATTTCTGGTAAAAGTGTATTCAAGGTTGCCTTCGATACTAAGAATATGCATAGTATTTTCAATCATTTGGCCAATCATTTGGGTGACCAATTTGGGGCAGAAGTATCGATTGAAGTTGATACTTTATTGGCTTCGAACTATGAAGATTTACTACCACAGAATAGACAGAAATTACGGGAAGTTAAAGCCAAGGATTCTGCAAAGGAACTGATTATTCAAAGTCCTGTTATGCAAAGGTTAATCCATGATTCTAAAGGGGAAATTACTCATTTGAGACTTTTAGATGATACAGAATAGTCATTTTTCTATTGTTTATAAGTTCTGCAAAGTTTCTACAATTTGCTTTAACAAAAAGTAAACTTAAAAAATGAAAAAACTTAACATTTGTCCGTAATTTCTCAACAATTGTCTGTTTAAATAAGTTATACTATACCACTTACTTTATATGTTAGGTGTTAAGAATGATGTTAGACAATTTAAGAGGTATGGCGGTATTCGCCAGTGTTGTCGGCCATGGTTCGTTTAGTGGTGCAGCGCGACAGTTGGGTATTACCACAAGTGCTGTAAGCCAACAAATCAGGTCACTAGAAAAAGATCTAGGCGTAGTATTGTTGCACAGATCTACTAGGAAGCTAAGTTTAACGGAAGCGGGTGCTAGCTTCTATGAGTCTGCGAAGGATGTTGTGACTGCAGCAGATCAAGGACGTATCAAAGTTAATCAACTGCGTGATGAGTTAGCGGGCAGTTTAAGAATTGCGACTACTCCTGAATTAGGGGTCAATCATATCCTTCCTGCATTATCAACTTGGATGTCTGCTCATGATGATTTAAGCATTCATTTCTTAGCTGACAATCATTACATTGATATGATTGATGAGCGTGCTGATATTGCTATTCGTATGAGCCCACAGATTAAAGACAGTTCAGTAGCGACTTATCCACTTGCTGAAGTAAAACAAATGTTGGTAGCATCACCACATTACTTAAGACAGCATGAGAAGATAACCAAGCCTAAAGATTTGGTGAGTCATCAGCTAATTAGTATCGATTTGATGAAAGATCCAAATACGTTAGATTTTAACAGTATCGAAACTGGTAAAAAGAACCGCGTTAAAGTACCTTCTAGAATTCAGACTAATAATGTGTTCTTAGCAACGACTTTGGCCAAAGAAGGTCATGGTTTAGTACGTGTTATGTCACTTGATGTTCAGAAAGAATTGGCTTCTGGTGAGCTAGTAGAAGTTATTCCTGAATACTCATTACCGCATTTCGTTTTATATGCAGTGACTTTAGATCGTGAACAGCAACCTGCAAAAATTACCCGTTGTCTTGAAGTTCTTAAAAAACACTTCCATGCAGCAGCTTAATTAAAAACCTAAAATATTTCCTAACTTTTTAGGCTTACGCTAAAGTAGTGGTTATGATATATAATGAATATCATAAATCACTGCTTTAGCGTAATTTTTTTGCGTGTCTATTTTTGCTTCATTTGCAATTTTATAGTGATATAAAATCTTTATTTCCCTCTTTTTTTATCAAGTTTTTTAATAAGCATAAGGTTATTTGTAATAGATTATGGAAAATAGACTGATTAATCCTTTAGAGCGTCAAGACGATACGGTAGACAGTAACATTCGTCCCGGAACACTGGCTGAGTATATTGGTCAGCCTGTGGTACGTGAACAAATGGAAGTATTCATTGAGGCTGCTCGACGGAGAGATGAAGCATTAGACCATACTCTAATATTCGGTCCTCCAGGGCTTGGTAAAACAACTTTGGCCAATATTATTGCTAAAGAAATGGGTGGTAATTTACGCTCGACTTCAGGTCCAGTATTGGAGCGAGCAGGTGATTTGGCAGCTATGCTAACCAACCTTGAAGAAGGTGATGTATTATTTATCGATGAGATTCATCGCTTAAGCCCGGTTATTGAAGAAATTTTATATCCGGCTATGGAAGACTTTCAACTTGATATTATGATTGGTGAAGGTCCCGCTGCACGTTCTATTAAATTAGACTTACCTCGCTTTACCTTAGTCGCCGCTACCACACGAGCAGGACTGTTGACCTCTCCTTTACGAGATAGATTTGGTATTGTTCAGCGTTTAGAGTTTTATAATATCGAGGACTTAACCACTATTGTCAGTCGTTCTGCACGATTAATGAATGTAGAAATGACAGCGGAAGGCGCAGTTGAAGTGGCAAGACGCTCTCGAGGCACACCGCGTATTGCGAACCGTTTATTACGCCGTGTCCGTGATTATGCTGAAGTAAAATCTAATGGCAAGGTCACAGGAGATATTGCGGACAGTGCTTTGGATATGCTGGCCGTAGATAGAAGAGGGTTGGACCATTTAGACAGACGTTATATCGAGATGGTACATGCTAGATTTGATGGTGGGCCTGCAGGCGTAGAAGCTATAGCGGCAGCTATGGCAGAAGACAGAGGCACTTTAGAGGATGTTATTGAGCCTTATCTGATTCAACAAGGTTATGTGTTAAGAACAGCGCGAGGTCGTGTTTTGACCCAAATGGCCATTGATCAGCTTTAAATGTGAATTGTCTGCTTTATAAGTCTGGTGTTTATATGGACTACTAGGTGCAAGCTCTTAGAGTTTGCACCTTTTTTTGAGCATAAAGAAGAAGTGATAAATAAGCAGTAAAAGCAGCGTAATTAGCCACCTCACTAAAGACTCATTTTACTAAAAAAATAGTGACTTTTATAACATCAGTCTATTTTTAGACTTGAATTTTTCCTTGATGCACTGTGGGTTGTATCGTTTGTGATTTCTTGTATTGATATTTACCCACGGCCAAGAGAGTTAAGCCACCAATGACGATTACCAGTAAAATCAATACGGGATTTTTCCACAATGGGGTTGGAGTCTTAACCGATTGGTGCTCTCCAGCTTGTGTATCGCTATCTCTACCACTTTCAATATCTAAGAACCCAAAGTTAACGAAAGGTCTTGAAGGAGGTTGTATCGGCTCTGGAGCAACCTTTAAACGTCTGCGGCTGAGATAAATATCAGAAATTTTAGCCAGCTGTAAGAGCCAGCGTTGATAAGGCAGAGTAATGTTGGCCATTGAATCAAAAGTTAGCACATCACTGTTATTAGAGTTATCAACAATGAGCGGACCATTAGCAGCAATGCTATTATTTTTAGAGTTATTGCTTGTAGAAGTATTATTTGACGTTCTTCCAATCACTCTAGCATAGTGCGGCATCTGTTGTGAGTTATAGGCGGTAGCGATAGTAGGAAGCTGATAACCTGTAATTTGATGCCAAGAGGGATCAAAGCTAGGCGCTAAGCTAGTCATTGTAACCCCGTTGCTTTGTAAAGCTTGAGCGTCTGGTATGTCTCGTTTAAGCTGAAAGAACTGAGGTTGCAATGCAAACCAGTCATTTATTTCTTGCTCATTTAACTGAGCATAATCTGTTAAGATGGCAATTTCCCTTAAGCATAATAAGCTTAGAGCACCTAACAAATCGCGGACTTGGCTGGAATTTAAATTCGCCTGCTGAGCAAGTTTCTGACAAACCTGTTTTTGCACCTCAGTTGAGCGAAATAAAGCCTCATTAATAGAGTGACCATTTTGATAAGCAGTGTACATGGTCTTGAAATTAAAGGCATTATATTTGCGTAATTCTTTGACAAGACTGCGCGTTAATAATTTTTTCAGTATGGCTTCAGGCCCTTGCTTTTGATTATAGGCCATAAGCGCACTGGTAATAGCTTGTGTGCCATTTTGGATTAATAAGCGGGCTTGAGGAATTGAAATATTGCCGATATCTGCAAACAAGGCATCGATAGGTAACGTATCTTCAAATAGGAAATCATATACTGACACGCGGGTGGGTAAAAGAGCTGTCATAAGACCTACTACAATGAATTATTTGTGTTTATCATAAGGGTGATTCACTTTGGTTACAACCTTTCATCACAGTTAGCTCTCTTGATTAATATTTAATGTAAATGGTAATAATTAGAATTAAGGCTGAAATGCTATGACCGAATTAAAAATAATTGAGAAAATCACGCCTAAGATTATTGTAAATATCGCTGAACAGACGCTAACGTTGTTTGTTCCTGACGAAGAAGGCAATATGACTAACTATAGCTTTAGTATTTCCACTGCAAAAAATGGTATAGGTAGTCAAGAAGGCAGTGGCTGTACGCCTTTGGGTAAGCACTGTATTGCTGAAAAAATAGGAGCAGGTAAGCCTATCAATAGTGTATTTGTGGCCAGACAGCCTACGGGTGAGATTTATGATGAGCAGCTTGGGTTAGAATATCCCGATCGAGATTGGATTTTAACCCGTATTATGTGGTTAACAGGTTGTGAATTGGGTTTGAATAAAGGAGAGAATAAAGCGGGCTGCTGTGATACTTATCAGCGCTATATTTATATTCATGGTACGCCGGACTCAGAACCTATGGGTATACCGCTTTCGCATGGCTGTGTGCGTATGCGTAATGAAGATTTGCTATGGCTATTTGATCAGGTTGGTGAAGGCGTGCCTGTTGAGATTGTGACAGGTTAACAGCTATATTTTAAACCACTGCATTTTTCACTGACCAAAAAAAAGCATCTTCTGCGTAATCGAGCTAAGAAGATGCTTTTTAATGTATACAATAGTTTAAGTGTCTATAAAATCCAACTTTCTATAAAACCAAACTAAGTGACAGCTTTAAGAGCAGCTCAACTACCAAAATTTAGGGGCATCCTTTATCACTTTAAGACTCTCAGCACATACTAAAGCAGCATGACTTTCTTGGGCGGTAAAATAGCCAACAGCAAACCAAGCATTAGGATCAGTTTCTGTTTTTTGTCTATAAAATGCTTGACCCACGATGTCGTCATTATAATCACCTAACACCTCTTGTGCCGGCTCTAAATACTTTAAGAAAGCTTTGGTTTTTTTGTTTTTATAAATCGGACTAACAAACTCACTAATGTATCTTAAGCTTTTTAAACGCTTTCTAACGTCATGTTGTGCCTCTATATCCAATGAGGCAAACTGATCACTCGCTTTACTGATTTTCTTATATAACGACTCCATTATTTTGGCAGTTTCTTGCTTAGCAGAACCTTTTTGCTTAGGTTTGTCTTTTTTAGCAGAACTCATGGTATATTCCATCAGCTCTAGTAAAGTTATCTGAAAATCTGGCGCTCTAATCGCATCAATAGGTTTTATTTTAATCGCATCACGCTCTTCAGACCAGTCAACATAAGGACCGCCTTTGGTTTCTAACATGGGTTGAGTCTTCACTTCTAGGAGCTCATGATCTCGATAATCGCCTAATAAACCAAAAGTTTGCTTTAGAATAGGAGTCCATTCAGGATTTAACTGAGAAGAAAAACCATCAAAGAATTTTAAGGCCGTACGCAATCTTCTAATACCGACTCGAAGCTGATGCACATGATCGCCATCCGTACTACCAGCCGCAATAGCACTAGCATTGGGTAGAATCTGAATCATGCAATTGTGAATCACCGCTCTTATAAACTCAGGCTGACTCACCTTTTTGTCAAAATCTAATTGCTTTAAATTGGCCTTAGTAGCTTCAGCATGCTGTTTGCCTGCTAATAATAGACCACCGCGCTCGGCTTTGGTCACAGTAGATAGGCATAGGTTATATCGTTTACACCAAGTTTTAGCCACTTCGAATAGAAAGGATACCTCTCCCTCTAACAATTCAAATTCAACTTCTAAAATGGGCTGACTGATTTCTGCATTCTCACCATGAATAACAGTGCCTTCGTCATAGGCCATTTCTATCACACCATTACTGCCTTTAATCATACGGGTGGTGCGTTCGACATCGGTAATATAAAGACAATTTAACTTATCAGAGACTTCTTCTTGACTTGAGTTTAAAACCATTTGCTCAACACCTAACTTTTCATATACAGAGAGGTCAGGGTATAAGCTGTCAGCTTCTAAAGCTTCAGTGACTTGTGAATCATCAAGAATATCGTTTTGTTCCCCACGGGAGGCCATACCATCGCCATTCGACTTAAGGGTTTGTACCCAAGTATCGCCTTCTTTACGGATTCTAAGTGCCATACCTGCTTGGGCTAAGGTATTGTCTACCGTATCGTAATAGTGGGCAGCCAATTGAGTGGTGTTAGAGGACTTGATTTTAGCTTGGCGCATTAATGAATCAACTTTATATTCTGGCACCAAAAACTTTAATTCTATTTCTTGCATGACGGTCCTTCAATAATCTATGAAAATTAGGTCTAAGTATTTGTAATTATTTAAATTTATAAAGAGAAGAAATTAAGAATATTTTAACTTCAACTATATCCCATATCCTAAGATATGTGTCTAATAAAGACAAGCTTATTAGAGTTGCATATTTATGACACAGGTGCTCAAAGCAAGAGTAGAACATAAACAGTTATTTTAAAGACACAAAAAAACGCCCTAACCGAAGTTAGAGCGTTTTTTTAATGATAGTACTAAGCTTCTTTTATAAAGAGGTCTTAGAACTGGTTCATTGTGTTTTTCTCGCCACCAGCTTTAAGTGCCATATCACCAGAGAAAATTTCTTTGTGATCATCACCTAAGTCTGAACCAGCCATTGCTTGGTGCTTAACGCAAGAGATACCTTCACGGATTTCTTTACGTTGTACGCCAGCAGCATAAGCAAGCATACCATCTTCACCAAAGTAGCCTTTAGCAAGTTCGTGAACGCTAAGTGCTGTAGTGTGGTAAGTAGGTAGAGTGATTAAGTGATGGAATACACCCGCTTCACGTGACGCATCACGTTGGAAGTTACGAGCAGCTTCGTCAGCAGCAGCGTCTAAATCAGTACCATCATAATCAGCACTCATTAAGTTGTTCTTATCGTATGCTGATACATCTTTACCTTCTTCTTCCCACTTAGCGATAATTTGCTTACGGAAGTTTAGAGTCCAGTTGAATGATGGGCTGTTGTTGTATACAAGCTTAGCTTTTGGTTGCTTCTCTTTAATACGATCAACCATCATTTTGATGTGTTCAACATCTGGAGTAGGTGTTTCGATCCATAGTAGATCAGCACCGTTTTCTAGAGCAGTTACACAGTCAAGTACAACACGGTCAATGTTAGTTTCTTCGCGGAATTGATATAGACCGTTAGCTAGACGAACTGGGCGAACTAGTTTACCGTCACGCTTCAATAGCACGTCGTTTTCTTTAGCATCAGCGATATCGATTTCTTCAACGTCGATGAAGTCAATGTATTGAGAAGCTAAATCACCGGGCTCTTCAGATACTGGGATCTTCTGAGTTAATGATGCACCTTCAGAGTCAGTACGAGCAACGATAACACCGTCGTCAACACCAAGCTCTAGGAAAGCATAACGAATAGCGTTTAGCTTAGAGATGAAGTCTTCATGCGGTACAGTTACTTTACCAGCTTGGTGACCACACTGTTTAGCGTCTGATACTTGGTTTTCAACTTGGATAGCACAAGCACCGGCTTCAATCATTGCTTTAGTTAAAAGGTAAGTCGCTTCTTCGTTACCGAAACCTGCGTCGATATCAGCAATAATTGGTACAACGTGTGAATCAAAGTTATTGATTTTTTCTTCGATTTCAGTAGTATCTTGACCAGCTTCTTTAGCAGCATTTAGCTCACGGAAGTAGTCGTTTAATACTTTAGCATCAGCTTGACGTAAGAACGTATAGATCTCTTCAATCAATTGAGGTACAGTTGTTTTTTCGTGCATTGATTGGTCAGGTAATGGACCAAGCTCTGAACGAAGTGCTGCTACCATCCAACCTGATAGGTAGATGTAAGTTTTAGCAGTAGTACCGAAGTACTTTTTCTTAGCGTACATAGTTTGTTGTGCAACGAAACCATGCCATGCACCTAGAGACTGAGTGTACTTAGAAGTGTCTGCATCATACTCTGCCATATCTTTACGCATAATAGCAGCAGTATATTTAGCGATATCAAGACCAGTTTTAAAACGGTTTTGAACCATCATACGTGCAGCATCAGTTTCGCTGATATTCTGCCAGTTGCCATGTTTTGCTTTAATTTCACGGATATGGTCAATAGCTGATTTATAAGTTGACATCAATTGTCTCCTTGATTGAGGATGGGTGAGGTGAAATAAATGCTTCTATTATTTTGTTTATGTTTAAAACTAAAGAAGTTTTTATTTAATTCACTTTCTAATACGAGGTCAAGACTAAGTTAGCAATAACCTCAATATATAGTTTAATTTGTTGTAAATGTTTGTTTCTAAAGCCAGTCTTACAATCTTCCAAAAGGTCAATTCAGATTGACTTAAATTGTAGTGTAATAACACTTGCCCTTAACACTTGCTAATCACTATAACCACATTACCTGAATTTATCTAGTTTATGAAGGTTATCTTGGGTATTTATTTAAATTATAGTACAATAGATAGAAAGGCTTGGGGGCTGTTTATGGTCTTTTTTTGGGAGCATAACCACTTAAAACAGGAAAGGTTTGAGTGTGATTGAATCAGGGTTAGGTACCAAACTTAGTCAACCTTTTAATAACGCCTTTAAATGCTTACCAAAATAATTCAACGATTATTAAAGTAATAGATTTATCCAGTCATCCAATTATTTTTATTGTTAAAAATCACTCGCTCGAAGTTCTATAGCGTTAATAAACTGATTACCAATAATTTTTAATATTTTGTGAGTTTTGTTTCTTTGCTATGACTTTTATTTCCCATTAGCGCAGAATCAAACTTAGCAGTTGTTTAACATAGAGCCATTGTTGCGGTACAAATTACAGAGAGTTTTATGAATTTACAAAGGGTCGATTTAAATTTATTGGTCAATTTAGACGTGCTATTGCGTGAAAAAAATGTTACTCGCGCTGCTGAACAGTTAGGAATCACTCAGCCTGCTATGAGTAATATCCTACGCCGTTTACGTAAGCTGTTTAATGATCCTTTATTGGTGCGTTCTTCTGAAGGAATGACACCGACAGAACGCGCATTAGAGCTACAACCTCGAGTCCGTGAAATTTTAGCGGAGCTGAGCCAGTTGTTAGAACCCCGTACTGAATTCAGACCTTATACCACCTCACGTGTATTTAGAATCATGACGTCTGACTATGCCGAAGCTACTTTAGTTCCGCGCTTGGTTAAGGCATTACGCTCGGAAGCACCAAATGTTATTTTGGACTTTTTGACACCTTCAGATGTGTCCTATCGTGACATGGAGCAGGGAAGAGTTGACTTGGCCATTAACCGATTCAATGAGATTCCGCAGAGCTTCCACCAAGTTTTGGTATGGAGAGATACGTTCAGTTGTTTGTTGTCAGCCGAAAGTCCTTACGTTAATCGCTTTAATTTAAAAAACTACCTTAAAGCACAACATGTTTGGGTGTCTAAAACAGGCATGGGCGTAGGTTTTGGGGTAAACCCTGATAAATCAGGTGGTCTAGGCTCTATTGATCAGGCGTTGCAACGTTTGGGTCAAAAACGTCAAATCAGTGTCTTTACCCGCCATTATCAGATGCCCGCCATGTTAGCCGCTAACAAAGACTTGATTGCGACTTTACCAACACGTGTAGCACGTATGCAGGCCAATAACGATAGTATTGTACTCAAAGAGCCACCGTTTTTTATTCCAGAATTTGAGCTGACCATGGCTTGGTCACCTTTATTGCAACATCACCCAGCACATAGATGGTTACGTCAGTTGATTATGCATGTGGCACGTCAAGTTGTGGCGGATGAAGAAACCAATGAAGATGAAATCCCAATGATTAGTCATTTATTCTAATTAAATCAAGGGATTATCCGTTAAGTTGTTTTAACATATCGATGACAGTTATTTACATCCGTACAAAGGTTAGAGCGTCTGCACCTGTTATGCTATTAATCTCTAAGTTGGCAACCACTCTTTAAGTGGAGTGGAGTATTAAAAGATTAAGCCAATAAGGAAGAACAAAGATTTTAGCAAGACTGGCACTTTAACCAGTACTGTAATAAGTGCCTTAAAGGCGCATAGAGCAGCGTATTGATAGAGTGTATTGAAAGATAGATAACAAAAACTCAAATACGATAAATAGCACAAGCTATAAGGATAACAATATGTCAGATATAACAACTATAAACCCAGCAACAGGTAAAGAAATCAAATCATATAATTATATGAGTGATGCGGAGGTTAATAAAATTATTGAAGCCTCTCATCAAGCCTTTTTACAATGGCGCGAAACCTCGCATGAAGAGAGAGCTAAAGTGATTACTTCAATTGGTGATAAACTAATTGAGCATAAAGAAGATTTGGCTCGCTTAATGACTGAGGAGCGTGGTAAGACTTACGAGCATAGCCTACAAGAAGTAGATCTTTGTAAGAGCATTTGTGATTATACGGCCGCTAATGGCGTCGCTGCATTAGCAGATGATGAGCGTGATCTTGAAGGTCTTGAAAAAGGTATTATCACTTATCAGCCAATTGGTATTATCTATGGTATTCAGCCTTGGAACTATCCTGCCTATCAGGTTTTCCGCTATACCATCGCTAACTTAATGGCGGGTAATGCTATTTTATTGAAGCATGCGGCTAACGTAACAGGTTCTGGTCTATTAATTGAAAAGATTCTACATGAGTCTGATTTACCAAATGATCTATTTAGAACTTTAATTATTAGCCATGACCAATCAGAGCAAATAATTGCCAATAACAAAATTCGTGGTGTGACGCTAACGGGTAGTGATAAAGCAGGGGCTGTGGTTGCTCAACAAGCGGCTAAAGTTCTGAAGAAAACGGTGATGGAACTGGGTTCAAACGATGCGTTTATCGTATTAGAAGATGCCGACTTAGAATTGGCTGCGACGACTTGTGCTCATGCTCGACTGTACAATAATGGTGAAACTTGTGTTGCCGCTAAACGTTTTATTGTCGTGGACTCAGTTTATGACGAGTTCCGTGAACTGCTTATTGAGAAGTTCAAAGGCTATAAAGTAGGTGACCCTATGCAGGAGACGACAGATGTAGGTCCTATGTCTAGTACTCAGCAACGCGAGACCTTACAAAAACAAGTGCAAGAAAGTATCGACAAGGGTGCTAAAGTTGCCTATAGCAGTGATGTAGATGATAGCCTACCTAAAGAGGGCGCTTATCAGCCTTTAGTTATTTTGGAAAATATTTCTGAAGATCAACCTGCCTATAAAGACGAGCTATTCGGCCCTGTTGCTTCGTTAATTCGTGCCAAAGATGAAAAAGATGCTTTCCGTATTGCCAATGACAGCCGTTATGGTTTAGGCGGTGGTGTATTCTCTAAAGATGAAGACAAAGCAATTCGTTTGGCAACTAAATATTTTGACACCGGTATGATTTATATCAATGGTTATAGTTTGGTACAGCCAGGCCTACCATTTGGTGGTGTTAAAGACTCAGGCTTTGGCCGTGAACATGGCGGCTTTGGTATCAAAGAGTTTATTAACATCAAAGCATTACATGTGGTAGGTAAAGCCCCTGCGTAAGCTTTGATCCCTGTATAAGCTTTGAGTAGGATAAAAATTTATGGCAGTTAACTTGTAAGTTTTTCTGTCATAAATGAAAGCCCTTGGTAAGTAATTACCAAGGGCTTTTTTCGTGTTAGTGGTATTGATATATAGTGAATAGCAAAATGAATATAAAGACTTTAAATCCTAAACTACCCCTAAAGTATTTAGATACAGAGTAATAAAAAATTTAAAGTGAGCCATCGGCTTGATTATTTTGCTAGAATTCTAATCATTACTCTGTTGATAGTCGTAAATGACCCTAAGCTTTTTTGAGACCTTTAATGATGACAAGCAACCAAAAACGGCCCCAAGTAAGCAGGCAAGTTATTAGCCTTATTAAAAGTCATATTTTAGTGATTTTGATATTAGCTATCTGGCAGATTTGTGTGTCAATGCAATTTATACCCGATTATTTATTGCCATCACCATTACAGATTGTTGAGGCCTTTATTGACGACTTTCCTTTGTTAATGCAACATGCTAAATATACGTTAATCACTGCGTTTATTGGTACTACCATTGGCCTTGTTATCAGCTTCGTACTATCCATATGTATGGATTTGTCAAAGACGGTGAAGGAGCTTATTTACCCGATAATTTTATTGAACCAGACCATTCCTACAATTGCTATTGCTCCGCTGCTTATTATTTGGTTGGGCTATGGCATCACGCCCAAAGTGGTTTTAGTGATTTTGGCGGTATTCTTTCCTATTACCATTGCTCTGGTAGATGGCTATCAGTCGGTGAGTCGCGAGCATTTGAATCTGTTTAAATCAATAAAAGCGTCAAAATATCAGCTATACCGTCATTTGAAAATACCCTCAGCGATGGGATCTTTTTTTACTGGGCTAAAAGTAGCACTGTCGTATGCTTTAATATCGGCCGTAATTGCTGAATGGCTTGGCGGCTATTATGGACTAGGGGTGTACATGACACGAGTGCGTAAGTCTTATGATTTAGACAGTATGTTTGCGGTGATTTTTTTGATTAGTTTCTTAACTATTTTACTCATTGGGTTTGTTAAATGGTTAGAAAGAAGAGTGCTAAGACATAACTATTTATAAATTTATTTTTTATCGAGGATTTATTGTGTCAATTTCTAGTATAAATCGGTTTAAGGCGGGTCATAGCTACTCAGTGGTATTACTGTTGCTACTTATGGGGATGGTAATAAGTCTAATGGCTTGCCAGCCTAAAGAGGACTCGAAGGTCGATTCGAAGGCTGAGAATAATAAGCTAACTGACGTCATGGTTTCTTTGGACTGGGTACCGAATACCAATCACACCGGTCTTTATGTGGCACAGGAGAAGGGCTATTTTAAAGAGCAGGGCTTAAATGTAAAAATAGTTCAGCCAAGTGAGGACAGTGCCTCAACCTTAGTGGCCAATAATCGAGCTGATTTTGGTATTTATTTCCAACCAAATATGACCAGTAGGCTTGAGAAAGGGGTGCCAATTACAGCAGTTGCAGCTATTTTGCAGCATAACCCAGCAGGCCTATTGTCGCTAAAGTCACTGGGAGCTAAGTCACCGAAAGATTTAAATGGCAAGCGTTATTCAACTTGGGAAGATCCCATTGATGATGCCACTGTGGCACACGTTGTAGGTGATAAATTGGTTAAAATTCCAGGCGAGGCTACCGATGCGACTGTAGCGTTACGTATGAACCAGTTTGATTATATCTTAGCTTATTACGGTTGGGACGGTATCCATGCCAAGATGCAAGATGTGGAAACTAACTTCTTCTTTCTGAGAGATTATGAACCCATTTTCGATTATTATGCCCCGGTTATTATTACCAATAATAAGTTATTGGAAACCAATCCAGAGTTGGTTAAGAAAACCTTAGCTGCCATGAAAAAAGGCTATTTGTATGCAGCCAAAAATCCTGAAGAAAGTGCAGATATTTTAGTGAAGTATGCGCCAGAGACCAATAAAGAATTGGCCTTAGCCAGTCAGAAGTATATCTCTACCCAATATTTGGATGACAATGGCGAATGGGGTAAGTTTGATTATAATCGTTGGGACAGATTCTATGATTGGGTTTATAAGCAAGGTCTTATTGAAAAGCCATTACCGCCTCAAGCAGGTGTCACTAACGATTATTTATAATCTAAATAATGAGTTTTAAAGTTAGAGCAGATGGTGTCTATGGGTTCTAACCCAGTCGTCTATAATGTGAGCGCTATGAATAATGGATAAGCTACTTGTTTTAAAAGCAATCACCCATGCCTTTGACCAAAAGCCTATATTTGAGAATTTGAATATGGCGATTGCTGAAAATGATGTGGTAAGTATTGTCGGGGCCAGTGGTGTGGGTAAAACCACATTATTTAATATTGCTGCAGGACTGCTGACTCCAACGGCTGGTGAAGTCTGGATTAATGGTGTGGAAACCACAGGGCAGGCAGGAACGGTAGGCTATATGCTACAAAAAGACCTGCTGCTGCCTTTTAAAACAGTGTTTGATAACATTGCTCTGCCGCTAACCTTAAAAGGATACAGTAAGGCAAAAATTGCAGATATTGTAAATCCGCAATTGCCCAGTTTTGGGCTGCAAGGTCTAGAGCATCAATACCCACAAACGCTCTCCGGGGGTCAACGTCAACGTGCCGCGTTGTTGAGAACTTATCTAAGTGACAACCCAATTATGCTGCTTGATGAGCCTTTTTCAGCACTGGATTTCGTCACCAAAGATGAAATGTATCATTGGTTTAGTAAGCTACAAAAAAGACTAGGCTTAACTTGTCTGATTATTACCCATGACATAGATGAGGCCATTTATTTGTCCAATCACTTGTATGTGCTAAAGGGGACACCCGCCCATTTCACTGAGCATTTTGAGATACCCAAAGAGGAGGGGTTTTTGGACAGTCAACAGTATCTTATTTTAAAAAAGCAAATACTAAAGGCCATTCAAGACTGACTTTTAATATTCATGACACACGAAAAAGCCCAAGACTAATCTTGGGCTTTTTATTGGTAATAGCGATTAAGGATATTAAAACTATTAAAGCTAAACTATTAGATAGTAAAAACTTTTTAACTGTCAAGCCATAGCTGATAAGGAAGCGCAGGTAAGCAGTTGGCATTTTCATGAGACGGTAAGTTCTCAAGATCCAATACGCCCTGAGCAATGAGTAAAATAGTCCAAGGCAGTATTTGATGTTCTAACTTTTGTACTCGAGCTTGTAGGGCCTCAGCAGTTTCTTCAGGTTTAATTGCCAATAAAGCCTGTGCCAACACTTGTCCGGCATCTAGCTCAGCGGTCACCACATGGACGCTACAGCCATGATGAATATCATCAGATTCTAGTACGCGGGCGTGAGTATCTAATCCTTTGTACTTAGGCAGTAGAGAAGGGTGCAAGTTAATCATCGGTGCCGGTGCTGCACTGATAAAGTCAGCACTTAGGACCCGCATGAACCCTGCCAATACTATTAAATCAGGTTGCCACTCAGTCAGCTGGGCGCTAGCATGACGCTCAAAGGTTTTGATACCCATGCGCTTGCCAGCATTTTCGCCTTCAGTGATATGAGAAAACACAGCAGTAGCAATACCCGCTTGCTCAGCACGAGTCACTGCATAAGCTTCTTTGACGTTACTAATCACACCGACAATCTCGATAGGCAAGCTACCTGATGTCATGGCATCAATAAGTACCTGAAGGTTGCTGCCGCTTCCTGAGACTAAAACAGCAACCTTCAGTGGTTTCGTAGACAATGATTGTATGGCAGACATATTATGAATATACCACCGCATCGTCAGTACGAGTGATAATTTCACCAAATCTGAAAGCTTTTTCACCCGCTTCATTCAATATGGTTATAGCTTGCTCAGCCACTTCTGCGGGAACCACAACTACGAAGCCCACACCACAGTTAAAGGTACGGTACATCTCAGACTGCTCAATGTTACCGTGCTTCTGTAGCCACTGGAATAACTCAGGCATTTCCCAGCTTTGAGTATCGATTTTAGCAGCTAAAGTTTCTGGCAATACGCGAGGTAAGTTTTCAGTGAAACCGCCGCCCGTGATATGAGACATAGCATGAAGTTGACTGTTCCCTAGTGCTTTTTGTAACGCTTGAATAGATTTGACGTAGATTTTGGTAGGGGCCATTAGCGCATCAGCAATAGGCTGACCATCTAAAGTTTCCTCAGAATTAGCAATATCCACACCGCTTACTTCAATAACTTTACGAACTAATGAGTAGCCGTTTGAGTGTGCGCCACTTGAAGCAATACCAATAAGCACATCACCTTCAGCAACATTGTCGCCTGTAATAACTTCAGACTCTTCAACCACGCCCACACAGAATCCGGCTAAATCATAGTCTTCATCTTGATACATGCCTGGCATTTCAGCAGTTTCACCACCGATTAGTGCGCAATTAGACTGTTTACAGCCTTCACCGATACCGCCCACAACTGAGGCTGCAGTATCGACATCTAACTTACCAGTGGCATAGTAATCTAAGAAGAATAACGGCTCAGCACCACATACCAATAGGTCGTTAACACACATAGCCACTAAGTCGATACCGATAGTGTCATGACGGTCTAATTGGAGCGCAAGCTTAAGCTTAGTGCCCACACCATCTGTTCCTGAGACTAATAAAGGCGACTTATAGCCTGTTGGAATACGGCATAAAGCGCCAAATCCACCAAGGCCACCGACAACTTCTGGACGAGTGGTTGATTTAGCAACAGATTTAATGCGTTGTACTAGGGCATCACCTGCATCAATATCTACACCAGCGTCTTTGTAGCTAAGTGAAGTTGGCTTATCTTGAGTTGACGAGTTAGCAGATGCATTAGAATTTGGATGGCTCATGGTAGCAGCAGACCTTAATAAGCGAATGTGGGAATAAAATGATAGGAAATCAACATAAAAGATAACCGGTTTTAATTACTTTCTTAAATTACCTATAGCAGCCTGGATTATCTATAACAGCCTGTCTGTAACAGCAAAGTTTGTAAATAACGATTATCTGAGGGCATTATACGCAAAAACACAAGGCTGGCAAAATTTAACCGTCATTAATTATCGATAAAAACAAAAAATGACTAAAATTCAGTTAATGATTACGTAGTTGTGGATTATTATAGGATGAATTTTGTCTTTGTATTTAAATTATTAACTTATCTTTCAGATATGATGTAATGTGTTAGAAAATAAATTATTAGTCACATTACATTAGGCCTTTTATTAAGAGAAGATTGTGTATGCAAGTTGGTAGAGTTGACCCGTTTTTTAAACGATTATTCGTGGTTGTGGCCATGGGCATTGGGCTATGGTTACTATATATGCTTTTTCCCGTAATTATCCCTTTTCTAAGCGCTTTTATTATTGCTTATCTTCTTAATCCTATTGTTGCGCGTTTGGCCCGTATTATGCCACGTTGGCTATCTATTATACTGGTTTATGGTGCCTTGATATTCGGGTTATCTGTACTGTTATGGTGGTTATTACCCACTTTATGGACTCAAATTCAATCCGCTTGGGAATATTTGCCCAAATTAGTGGAGTGGTACAATAATGATATTCGCATATGGGTCAATGACAATAGCCGCTTTAATCTACCCCCATTAGAGTCGCAAATCGTCTCAGAAACTTTGATGGAGTATTTCAATAAAAACTATAATGTGGCAGATGCTCAGTCATTTTTAGTTTATATCATGAACTCAGGGCTTGCCGTTATTAATAATACCGGTCTGGTAGTGTTGGTCCCTATTTTAACCTTCTATTTCTTATTCAACTGGGATAAGCGTTTAGAAACTTGGAAACAGGCCTTACCTGCCGCTAGCGCCAGCAAAATTATTGAAATTGCGCGTGACTGTGATAAAGCACTAATGGCTTTTATTAAAGGTCAGCTGCTAGTCATGATTTTATTGGGCGTGGTCTATGCCGTACAATTACAACTGATTGGATTAGAGCTTGGATTAATTATTGGTATGGTGGCAGGTATAGCCAGTTTTGTGCCTTATCTTGGCTTCGGTATTGGTTTTATTGCCGCTATCATCGCTGGTATCTTCCAGTTCGGTATGGACTGGTTACAGCTAGGCCTTATCGCAGGTGCCTTTATGGTAGGGCAAGCAGTAGAGGGTTATGTGTTACAGCCCCTATTATTGGGTGATAAAATTGGACTATCTCCATTGTGGGTTATCTTTGCCGTACTAGCGGGTGCCAGCTTAATGGGCTTCGTAGGTATGTTAATTGCTTTACCGGTTTCAGCCATTATTAATGTATTGTTCCATCATGCTTATGAGGCTTATAAGCAGACGGATTGGTACAAAGGTAGAAAACAATATAAGCTTTTTGATTAAAGGTAGAGCAGATTTAGAGGCCTCAACAGGGAGAGATTAATCTGTTGAGGCTTTTTTTATGGGATGATACGTAGCGTTTGATGAGGTTTACTGGCTTATTAAAGGCTAATGTCATATTATTGTTCCTAAAATTGTGATATAAATAAGCGTTATAAAGTTATGTCGAGCCGAGATACTAGCCTGATGACAAATCAATTAAGTTTAAATCTGGAAGTAAGGAGAGATGCTAGCCTGAGCGATTTTTCGGGGCCGGGCTGGTCGACTTTAATCGATGCTGTTCGTCAACTGCATGTTGGCTTAATTGGACAGATGTATATCTATGGTAGTGCCGCTACTGGCAAAACTCACCTGCTTTCGGCTATCTGCGAATCTTATATGGAGATGGATAAATCTGCCATCTGCCTTTCTTTAAAAGAATTACTTAATACAGATGTGGGCGTGCTGGCCTCGCTTGAGAGTTTCGATTTAGTGGCTATTGATGATTTAGAAGCCATTCGAGGCAATAGGGAGTGGCAAGAGGCCATTTTTCATCTCATAAATCGTAGCCGAGAAGGACAAGGGCAATTAATCTTTGCGGCCAAAACACCTGCGACAGAGCTGCCTTTTGAATTACCAGATTTATTGACACGATTGATTCAATCTCCAGCGTTTAGAGTGCCAGAAGGGCATGACATAGCCGATAGAAAGGCGATGCTGGAGTCAGTGATGCGTCGAAGAGGTTGGCAGTTTGACCCACGTATTACCGAGCATTTACTCAATGAGGGTCCACATCGCATTGGTGGCATGCTTGATATCTTAAACGTGATCCAACCGTTGTTTTCTAATTTAAATCGGTCTCATGTTTCTAAAGCGGTGATTAATCAAGCCATTGCTATGATTGATGAGCAGACACTAATGGCTGAGCTTGAAGATATCAATCAAGAAGCACATGAAGATTTCTTATCGAAATCTGAAGAGAGTAATGCTTACCGCGATAATATGACTTTGAATTTTTAATAAGTTATTTTAATTACGAAATTTTTTAATTACTATATAGAGGTTTTTAACCGTATCGCCTTTAGACATTAAGCGTTAATATTATCTTAAATTTATCTCACCTCATTCAAATAATCTTATAAAAATAAGGCTAGCTCATGACTGATAGAAGTAACAAGCCAATGTTCAATAAATTATTAACTTTAGCAGGTATCGGCTTATTTTCCCTAACCTTTGCTCACGCTGAAGTTACCCTTAGCGTAGATGATAACATCAAAGTTACTGCCATTAATGGTCAGCAAATGAACAGCAGTCCTTTCCAGTCTTTAAAGAAAAGTTTTAACCTACAGCCTGGTAAACACGTGATTACTGCTAAATATGACCGTCTATATGACTTACGCAATGATGAGCATGATTATTTGCGTTCAGGCAATGTCACAGTAACAGCAGAGATGCAAGATAATCAAACGTATCGTTTGGCTATGCCAGGTCAGCCAGAGAAGTATGAAGAAGCCAAACAATATGCCAAGGCCCCAACTTTAGCAGTCATGAAAGGCTCACAAGTTGTTAGCAAATCTACCGGTGTTATCGAAGAGGGTGGTTTGTTCTCAAGCATTACTTCCTTATTCGGCAGTAATGATGCTCAGATGGAAAATCAAAAAGCCATCGCCGCTATCAATGCTGATGGTAAGTCATCTAATAGCAACGCTATTGCACCAGTAAGCACTAACAGCAACTCAGCTCAAGCTGATACTTTAGACCGTTTTATGCAGTTATGGCTACAAGCCACGCCAGATGAACGTGAAAAAATCCGTCAATGGATCCAAAAATAGTTAACATTTAAAGACAATTGTTCTTATCTAAACCCGTCAGTTTGCTGGCGGGTTTTTTGGTTAAAAAATTATCGATTCAAAGCTGAAACACAATCACCAAAACGGCATAAAGCTTTTACAATCTGGCATAGTTTTAATATATTTATTTTGATAGTATATTATCAATTGCATAGTACTACTGTGCATGAGAGCGGTTAAATAAATCAATTATAAATAAGGATTTTGATATGGCACATTTACGTTTAGGTGATGATGCTCCAAACTTTGACGCCCCAACTACTGAGGGTGATATTAATTTTTATGATTGGGCAGGTGACAACTGGGTAGTATTCTTCTCACACCCAGCTGATTTCACCCCAGTATGTACTACTGAATTAGGTCGTGCTGCTGCTCTAAATGGTGAGTTTCAGAAGCGCGGTGTTAAGCCAATTTGTATCTCTGTAGATGACGTAGAAGATCATAAAGCATGGGCAAGCGATATTGGTGAAACTCAAGGCACTGCTTTGAACTTCCCAATCATTGGCGATGAAAATAAGAAAGTGGCTGAATTGTATGACATGATTCATCCTAATGCTGCAACTACTCATACGGTACGTAGCGTATTTATTATTGATCCAAAAAAGAAAGTTCGTTTGATTCTAACTTACCCAGCAAGCGTTGGCCGTAATTTTGATGAAATTCTTCGTGCCATCGATGCCCTTCAATTAACAGACGAGTACAATGTTGCTACTCCTGTTGACTGGAAAGATGGGGATGACGTTATTATTCCACCAAGTATCAAAACAGAAGATATTTCAGAAAAAGACTATCCAAAAGGCTTCACTGAAATCAAACCTTACTTACGTACCACACCTCAGCCTAATAAGTAATGGCTTTGACTGTTTAACGAGATAAACGATGTCAGTTAACTGATACCAGTTAAGCAGTCGTAGGTTAATAGTGATACATAAAACCGAAAGCCCTCATAGCTTAGACTATGGGGGCTTTTGTATTTTAATAACAAATATTACTATGGTGTTATCCAGTGGATTTGTTATGATTAAAGACGAAATAAGGGGCGCTATCTTTATCTTTTTGTCCCTTTACATTAAATCAAATGGAGTTTGATATGAAAAAATTATATTTAACTAGAAAAGCACCCAATCCTCGTAAAGTAGTGATTCTTCTTGAAGCCAAAGGTATCAATTTAGATGAGATTGATGACATTGAAGTTATCGATATTGATATGGCAAAAGGTGAGCATTTAACCGAAGAGTTCGCCAAGATTAACCCATTAAAATTACTACCAGTATTAGTATTAGAAGATGGTACCGTGCTCAATGACTCTCAAGCCATTTGTGAGTATTTGGATAGGGTGTATGGTGAACGCTCAGTGATGGGTAATGATGTCGTACAACGGGCACAAGTGTGCTCAATACGAAGAGCGGCGGAATTTGAAGTGTTATATAATTTTATGCTCGCTTTTCAACACAGTCATCCCTCAAAAGCGCACCGAGTTGATCAAGTCCCCGAATTTGCCCCTAAGTCTATCGCCAGAGCCGAAAAAGCACTGCCTTATTTCAATAATATTTTAAAAGACAAAGATTACTTGGTAGGTAATCAATTAAGTTATGCTGATATTGTCTTGTATATTGGCCTTGATTTTGGACGAGTTCTTAAGTTTGATCCTACTGCGCATGGAGAGGGTATAGCACGCTTTTATAACACAATGAATGAGCGATTTGGCTTTCAAAGAAATAAAGATGAAGGATAAATATGTCTCTGTTAAAAGCATTCCCTATAGCCATGATAGCTAGTAGTTTATTGTTAGGAGGGTGTCAAAGTTTAGAGACTCGGGCACCTCAGCAAGACAGCGCCAATAATAATAGTATGACTAAAACAATTAAGCCCTCATTATTGGCCGATTTTAAATGGCAACTGGTGGCTGCTAGCGATAAAAATAATCAGCCTCTAGTAGCTTTGGATCGCATAAAAGATCAAGTACAACTCAGTTTTGACATAAAACAAAATCGTCAACGAATCGGGTTTACAGTTGGCTGTAATGGTATGGGGGCTGATTTTCAGCTATCCAACAATACTTTAAAACTTGGCAATGTTATAAGTACTGAAATGTATTGTCAGGATCTAGATCAGGCAGAGAAGTTATTGGGTAAGCTGATGGCTACTGAAAGTAAAGTCAGTATTCAATCCGGTAATGGATCTATAGCTAACCCGTCTTCTACTTATGTGAGGCCTAGTGCTAATCCGCCCATTCTTACCCAACAGTTAATCACCGGTGAGAGTTTACGTTGGCAGGGTATCGTCACACCTGAAGCCAAATATCAGCAACAGGGCGACATTGTATTCTGGGAGGTGAATCATGAGCCGCAGACCTGTCCCGCGACTAATTTAAAGACTTGTCTGAAGGTAAGGCCAGTTTATTATAATCAGCAGGGTATTAAGCAAGGCTCAGGAAAGTGGGAGCTCTTCGTGGATGATATTGAAGGCTACGAACATGATAGCAGCGTTGATAGTGTGCTGCGTTTAAAGCGCTTCACTATTGATCCTGTTGATGTCAAAGGTAAGCAGTTTGTATATGTCTTAGATATGATAGTTGAGAGTTCGGTCGCCCCATAAATAGTGGTTAAATAGGGTTATTGAAATTAGGGGAGGATTTATACTCCCCTAATTCTGTATTTTACCGCTGATTTAAGGGTTAAAAAATAAATACTATATAGCTGAATAACGAGGCCTTGCCTTTACTTTATTTTATTTCAATCCCGCTAAATCTTCTTCTGTCAAACGCCAGCGTCCTTTTTTCTTTGAAGCCCCTCGGCCACGAAGCGTGGTGTTCATCAGTAGCTTATTCATAGAATGGCTTGAGTGAGCATGACAGATGGCACAAGCCAGCCCGTCAGCCGCATCTTGTTGGGGGGTGACATCTAGTTTAAGTATACGGCACACCATCTCTTGGACTTGTATCTTATCGGCAGCACCGTAACCACATACAGCCTGTTTAATTTGTCTGGCCGTATATTCAGAAACTTCCAAATCTAACGCCACCAATGCCGCTATGGCTGCACCGCGAGCTTGACCTAATTTGAGTGCAGAATCTGGGTTCTCGGCCATAAAGACTTGTTCTACCGCTGCATGAATAGGCTCATCAGAGTATTTTAAATGGTATTCAGTAATACGAGTAATGCCATTAAAGATACGTTTCAATCGCTCTGGCATTTCTTTTGTGTCTGTTCGAATGGTACCAGCATCTAGATAACGTAGGGTGTCTCCCTTTTGATGAATAATCCCATAACCTGTCATTCTGGAGCCGGGATCAATACCAATAATTATTGCCATAAAAATTCACATTATCCTAGGGGTTATAAATTTTATAGAGGTGAATTTTGCTAGTGTCACATCAAATTTCAGTGTTATTCCTCAACAAAATTCATTTAAGATTTGATAGTATAGCAAGCCATCCCCATATATCTAACACATATTAAATTTTAGTTATTTTTCAAAACAAAATAGGACGACACAATTATGGGTCAGTTAGTTGGCTTAGCCATCGTATGGTTTATTATCGAAATGCTACTGTGGTATTTGGTGGCACAGTTCATCAGTGGCTGGTGGGTGTTCATCTGGTTTATCGTTGCCGCTGTGATTGGGCTTAGCCTAATACGCCGTGGTATGACCACTCTGAATCCGATGGCACAGCAAATGAAAGCAGGAGGAATGATGAATCCTGCCATGCGTCCGCCTGAGAATACCCTTATCAAAACCATTGCAATGGCAGTGGGCGGTCTATTATTGCTTATTCCAGGTTTATTGTCAGACATTTTGGCTTTATTGGTTGTTCTACCACCGGTCCAAAAGAAACTGAAAAATATGGCCAATAACTATGTCATGAACAATCAGCAAAAGATGATGGAAATGATGGCTAAACAGATGGGCGGTCAAATGGGTGGCCAGAATCCATTTGGTGGTATGGGCGGCGTTGGCGGTAATCCTTTCGGTGGTCAAAACCCATTTGGTAATCAAACCGGTTCTAAAAATGCCAACCCATTTGGCAACGTATTCAAGCAAAACACCACAGTCGATGGATCAGCTAAGCCTGTTATCAAAGATGTTAAAAAGTTGGACAAACCGGCCAACGATGAATAACAAATGGTCAGATAGCGTTATATAAAGTATAAAAAGCTGGCAATAAAAAACCCTTTTACCAATCAGGTAAAAGGGTTTTTTAAGGCTTGATGTTAGCCAATAAAAGCTTTACATCAAGTATAGCAAAAATTAGAACCGAAGTGCCGCTGTAAGATGGGGACCCATGAACCGTGAAGTTCAGGGCGGATGCGTCACTGTTTCTTAAGGTTTCCTGAGTCACTGCAAGCAGTGCAGGCGTACACAATGAAACAATAGATAGCACATCCATTTAGTGCATTATCGGCTCAGGGAATAACATCTTACTGGCGAGCACTTCAGAGTATTTAAATATTACCCAATTTTTTAACAACTTGCAAACCCAATGCTAGATAAGTTTGTTAATAATGTTAACAACTTATGAAAAAATTTGGTTTTTTGACTATTTAAATAGGGGTGATGTCAAAATATGTGGTCTGAAATTTGGTGATAATTAAATAATAATCTGTTAAATAAACAGAAGCTTATATGGCATAAACCCTTTATATAATAGGTGTTCACAATCTTGCATTATAGTTAAACGGGCGAGTGTGTTAGAATTACGCAATCAATTTTTATATCATTTTTAATAGTTTTGTATATTTGATTTAATTTTATGACCTTTAATAATCTGATATTTCTTGTAAATATTGCAATACAAATGGAGATAAAGTAAATGGTAGCAGCTGATAAAAACAAAAAAATCCCACATGTTCTAATGATTTTAGATGGCTTTGGATATCGTGAGGATAAGCAGGACAATGCAGTCGCTGCTGCCAATACGCCTAATCTAGACCGTATAAATAGTACCTACCCACATGGTTTGATTTCAGGCTCAGGGGAAGATGTAGGCTTACCTGAAGGACAGTTTGGTAATTCAGAAGTAGGGCATATGAACTTAGGGGCGGGACGAGTATTATATCAGGACTCAACACGCATCTCTCGCGATATTAAAAACCGTGACTTTTATAAAAATCCTGCTCTTTTAGAAGCCATTGACGCTGCCAAAGAAGCGGAAGGCAACTTGCATATTATGGGCTTATTGTCTGACGGTGGCGTACATGCTCACCAAGACCATATTGAAGCCATGTGTCATGCAGCAGTAGTGCATGGTGCTAAAGGTGTGTATGTTCACTGTTTTTTAGATGGCCGTGATACGCCGCCTAAGTCTGCAGACAAATATATTAAACGTTTAAAAGAATACTTAGCTAATTTGAATGCTTATTATGAAAGTGATGTTCAAATTGCAAGCATCATCGGTCGTTATTTTGCGATGGACCGCGACAATCGCTGGGACAGAGTACAGAAAGCGTATGATTTATTGACATTAGGTGAGTCAGAAAGAATGGCCACACGAGCCGATGGTGCTGTACAGGCAGCTTATAAATCGCGTGAAACTGATGAATTTGTTAGTCCAACAAACGTGATTGAACATGGTGAAACGCCAACCACCATTAATGATAATGATGCGGTTATTTTTATGAATTTCCGTGCAGATAGAGCACGCGAGCTAAGCCAAGCTTTTGTTTTACCTGACCATGAGTTTTCAGGATTTGCCCGTAAAAAACAGCCAAATCTATCAGCCTTTGTAATGATGACTCACTATTCTGATGAATTGGCGGCCAGTCCGAAGACTTCGACTGCTTATAAGCCGACTACGCTTCACAATACGTTAGGTGAATATCTGCAAGATAACGATAAAACACAATTAAGAATTGCTGAAACTGAGAAGTTTGCGCATGTTACTTTCTTCTTCAGTGGTGGCAAAGAAGATGAATTCAAAGGCGAGTCTCGCATTTTGATTCCTTCACCTGATGTGGAAACTTATGATTTAAAACCAGAAATGAGTGCCCCTGAAGTGACCAGAAACCTAGTAGAAGCCATTGAATCGGGTGACTATGATGTGTTGGTAGTGAACTATGCCAATGGTGACATGGTAGGTCATACAGGTAACTTTGAAGCCGCAGTTAAAGCGGTTGAAGCATTAGATGTCGCAGTTGGTGAAGTGGCCGAAGCGGTATTAAAAGCAGGCGGGCATATGCTGATTACTGCAGATCATGGCAACTGTGAGCAGATGCAGGACTATGAGAGTGGTCAGGTGCATACGCAGCATACCACGGAACACGTACCTTTAATCTATGTGGGTGATAAGAAGGTAACTGTTCGTGAAGGCGGTAAATTAAGTGATGTAGCACCTACTATACTCAGTTTAATGGGCTTAGAAGTGCCAAAAGAAATGACCGGTATTGATTTATTAGAGGCTAGATAGTTCTCTACCATAGCCCTTTACCGCAACTTATAGCAGAGCATGCGATGCAATCGGAAAACTTTCAAAACTTATCAAAATCTCAAGGCTCTGTGAGTCTGGCCCAGACTCAGGGAGCTTTTTGTAGCGCCCATAAGCTCAACAAGTTTGTTGGTCTTACGCTCTTGGCACTTTCTGTTACGCTCAGCGGTTGTTCCTCTAACGGACAATCGCTATCTTCTAAGCGTGACTTGACGCAGTTGACTGTATCATCAGCTACAAACGGGTCTACAGCGGTCAATTCAAAGTCGGACAATGCTCAAAAACTGAACAATCTAGCTACTACGGGTCAGGAATCTGAAGTGACCTGTGGAGAGGGGTGCGATGACATTGATGCAGTTGCTCATCTTGATGGCTATGTTGAGGACGGTGATGATATAGATGCACAACCTGTGTTTATCGATACCGAAGATGAGGATGACGATAGTGATATGGTGCAAGGAGAGCGATTGGGTGTAGAACACGTTCCCCTAAATGCCATTTCTCCCAAGACCTTACAAGCTTTTGTGGAGGTTATCGATGTTATTCGTCATGATTATGTGCGTCCTGTCAATGATGAAGTTTTATTCCAACAAGCCATTAGTGGTATGTTAGAAAAGTTGGATAAGCATGCTGAATACTTAACGCCAGAGGATTATGACCACTTGCGTAGCTTTACTGATGGTGAGGTTGCTCAAGTTGGTTTAAGCGTTAAATATAATCCTATCGGACAAAGCTGGGTAATTGACTCCGTATTAAGTCAGTCCTCTGCCAAAGAAGCCGGGATTAAAGTGGGCGATAAGTTACTGCGGGTTAAAAACGCGGACTTGACAGCAGATATGACTGAGCAGGATATTCAGCAGTTGCTTTCAGGTATTGCAGGCTCTCAGGTACAAATCACTGTGAGTAATAGTCAAAATGGTGCGCGACGCAATATCACCTTACAACGTAATCTTCCTGCCGATAATGAGCCGACAGTGACCGTTGAAAATAGCATCGCCATCATACGTCTGCCTTTGTTTCAAAATGGTTCTAAAGCTCAAATCATTAATGGATTAAAGAAATCAGGTATGCCTGTCACCGGTGTCGTATTGGATGTTCGTAATAATCCGGGAGGCGTGTTGTCTTCCGCCATTGATATTGCCAGCTTGTTTATCAAAGACGGTTCTTTGATTCAAGTGCGTAGTCGAACCAATCATGGCCAGATTATTAAGACAAATGGCACCCCTTATTTGTCAGATTTGCCGGTAGTGATCTTGCAAAACCGTTATTCAGCTTCTGCCGCAGAAGTGCTGGCGAGTAGTTTTAAGAGTAATCATCGTGCAAAAATCTTAGGGGAACAAAGTTTTGGTAAAGGCACCGTCCAAGAAGTAGTGCCGCTTAAATCTGGCGGTGGGATTAAGCTGACAGTGGCAGAGTATCGTAGCACCAAAGGTGAACAGATAGATGGTGTTGGGGTCAAACCTGATCTTATTTTAACTCATGATGGCGCGGACTGGCAGCAGCAAGCCGTTAATTTACTATTGTCCCAAGACAGACCTCTTGGCATAAAATTTGATAATGATTTTGAAGATGGCAGTATTCTTAATGACTATTAATTGAATAATGGGGTAATCGGTATTGATTTTTTTCGATTACCTTTATTACCGTTATAAATCAATACTCAGTAATCTTAATATAAAATACAAAGAGCCTCTAATTAGAGGCTCTTTTTTTTTTTAAAAGATTGCATGTTTTTAAAAGTCTATCATTGACTGCATGCTAAGGGGTAATCAATCCATGACGCATGGCCAAATGGGTCAACTTAACATCACTGTCTACCCCAACTTTTTCAAAAATGCGATAACGGTAAGTATTGACTGTTTTAACACTCACAAATAATTGGTCAGCAATTTGCTGTGGACTTTGACAGTTAACGACCATCATCGCTACCTGCTTTTCTCTTTCACTGAGTCTATCAAATGGCGATTCTTCATTATCTGTTAGCAGCATATCGGCCAATTGCTCTGCCACATCACTACTAAAGTATTTGCTACCTTGATAGACTTTTTTAATCGCTTTAATCATTTCAGCAAGTGGGGTGCCTTTGGTGATGTAGCCATTGACACCTGCCTTCAATAGCATAGAAGGATAGGGCTGTGAGGACACACTACTCACTGCTAATATCTTTACTTTATCATCAAATTGGCGTAAACGTTTCGTTGCTTCTACACCGCCAATATTTGGCATATTTACATCTAGTAGAACCACATCAGGGTTTAATGCCTTAACCATCCTAATAGCAGCTTCACCACTATCGGCTTCGCCAATAACTTCAATTTCTGCATCATCGGCCAACATTCTACTAATGCCCATTCTTACTAAGTCGTGATCATCGACCACCAAAACTTTAATCATATTCTTATCCTAAAGGAACTCATAAAACCATCATAGCAGTAAATTTATGTTACTGTAGCGTAAAAGAATTGTTTTGAATTGCCAACATACCTTAATCCTATGCCCCAATATGGAATTAACACTTAACGACCAAGATTAATGATGTTAAGATATTTATCCTATAGGCTATATTTAGTATTAGTATGGTGTTTAAGTTTATAAATTAGTACTAAAGTTTATAAATTGTATTACTTTTGGTCATTGGATAAATCATCTTCTTATATCAAAAAACTTATAATTTCAGTACATAACGCTAAACATTTTAAATGTTCGGTCTACTATGTGCTGATTATAGTCAATATACCTACTATTACTAATTGATTCAGTTTTTTACTGAACCACATCATACAGCGAATCAACTCGATAGTTAATTATTCTTTTTTACACTATATTTTACGACTCAAGTGGGATGACATATGAGCATAAATAAATCTTTCAATAAATCTTTTATCTTTGTTTGCATCGCATTGGGTCTGGGTAGCGCAAGCTCAATATCTAATGCGGCACTAACAATTGTAGAGCCTAGCAAAACAGGTAGCTCGCAAGTACAGTGGGGCAATGCAGGTGGTCTGTCAGAAGCCCGTAGCATTATGTATTCTAATCCAGGCACTACCATCAACTCTACCACTACCTTTTCAACCAATACTTATTCTAGTCCTTCTAGCAGTTCAAGCTATCTAGATCAATTGCCTATTTCAACAGGATCACGTGGGGTGATCGTCCTAGACGTGGCAACAGGCAAGCCTCTTTATGAGAAGAATGCTGATATTGCCCGTCCAATCGCTTCTATTACTAAAATTATGACCGCCATGGTTGTTTTAGATGCGGGTCTTGATATGCGTGAAGAGATTAAGCTTGATCCTGAAGATTTTGTGGGTCCTAAGCGCGCAAGTTCACGTCTAAAATCTGGCGACCGTATGAACCGTGCAGAGCTGTTGTTAATGGCATTAATGAAATCTGAAAACCCAGCAGCTAAGTCATTGGCTAGAAACTATCCAGGTGGCTATGACGCATTTATGCGTGCTATGAACGCTAAAGCCCGTTCACTGGGTATGAATAGTGCTTTCTTTGGTGACCCAACTGGACTTGATAAGCGTAACGTAGCCTCACCGATGGATCTGGCTAAAATGGTTCAGGCAGCAGGTCAGTATGAAGTTATTCGTCGCTTCTCTACCACTAAAAACTATGATTTCTACGTAGCCAACTACACGGATGGCAACCGCACTTATCCTGCTAGTAACACTAGTAAGTTAGTTCGTGGTGGTACTTATCCTATCGGTATTTCTAAAACTGGCTTTATTAACGAAGCGGGTCAGTGTGTGGTTATGGAAACTCAGTTTAATAACCGTCCGGCTATCATTGTTATTTTAGGTGCAGATAGCTCTAATACCCGCTGGAATGATGCTGAAAATATTCTACATAATTTAGCGCTTCGTCGTACTGTTTAGCACTTCGTTGTACTATACAGTTTGATGAGTATAACTTTTTTAATCGCCTCTTAATTTGATTTACTGTGAGAGGGTTTAACAAAGTTATAGGGCTATATAGAAAGTAATGGTATTAAAAAAAGATTGCTCCTAGAGCAATCTTTTTTTATGGGATAATGAAATTGAGTAAATGTGGGTCTTATCTAACTTAAGACGCATGTTCCATACATAATGTGGCATAGGGCACGGCTTCTAGTCTCTTATCTTCAATATCTTCACCGCAAACCGTACATTCACCATAAGTACCGTTTTCAATACGGCTTAGGGCATTATTAACATAAGTAAGGCTTTGTTTGGCTTCTAACAACAAAGTTTGGTGGTGGTTCAAAAAGTAGGCTGAAAAAAAACAGGCTGAGAAATTGATAAAATAGTGAAATGCAAATCACACTATACATCAAATGCCCAGCCTGTCTAAGTGACAGTATAAAGAAAAATGGCTTCAAAAGCTATGGTAAACAAAACTATAAATGCAAAGACTGCAAACGGCAGTTTATTGGCGACCATGCCTTAACGTACCAAGGCTGTCACTCCCAAAAAGATAGCAAAATACGCCATCTTATGGTTCGAGGCAGTGGCATAAAAGACATCGCTTGCGTTGAGAGAATCAGCAAAGGCAAAGTACTGGCCACCCTAAAAAAGTGTCACTACCAAATAACCCCCAAGCAAAGGCAATACGACTGTCTTGAAGTCGATGAGCTTTGGACATTCGTAGGCAAGAAGACCAACAAACAATGGCTAATTTATGCCTATCACCGTGACACAGGTGAAATTGTTGCCTATGTGTGGGGAAAACGAGACCTTAACACTGTCAAAAAGCTTAAAGCTAAACTGCAAGCCTTAGGCGTAAGTTGTGCTAGAATCGCTAGTGATACCTGGGATAGCTTTGTTACCGGTTTTAAGGGCTTTACCCAAGTCATTGGCAAGTTTTTCACGGTCGGTATTGAAGGTAATAATTGCACTATCAGACATCGAGTAAGGCGAGCATTTAGGCGAAGTTGTAACTTTTCTAAAAAGCTGGAAAATCACTTTAAAGCCTTTGATTTAGCTTTCTTTTACATCAATCATGGATATGTCTAATGTCAGCCTACTTTTTGAACCACCACCCAAAGTTTTACGCATTTCATTATCACGCATGGAAATGGCTTGGTCATCCCAGTGTTCGTTTAAATCGTCCTGGGGATTATAAATATGATCTTCGATTTTATCGATACGAGTCTGATACTCTTGTTGTAGTTCTAACAAACGGGTTTTTGCAGCAGAAAAATCTCTACTCATGGTGATCTCCTTAAAAAATATCTTTTATTGTTTGGTAATGCTGATTAAATATTAATAGCTTTTTAACAGTTTTCGCAGTTATAACAGTTATTGCAGTTATATAAAAAATTTCACATAGTATAAGGGGTTAAAATTTAACGGTATAAATGCTTCAGATGACTTCAATCATTAAATCAAGATAACCGCATCAAACAACAGTATTAAAGGGCTATTTATTACTATTATATTACCACTTATTGACCAATAAATCTTTGAAGTCCTCTAAATAATAGCTTGAAAAGTTTAAGTCTTATTGAGAATAGGGTGACCCAATAGAAGTGAAAATAAATGCCAAAAATATGATAGAATTCTTCAAATTATTTTTAGTAGCCTCAACGCAGAAGTCAGTGCCAATTTTAACTGGTACGGATATTAATTTTTGTACCGATATTAATTAAGGGTAAATACATGAATTTCGCTAGAATGGAAAACCAAGATTTAACAGGAAAAACCGTCTTAATTCGTGAAGATTTAAACGTACCAATTCAAAACGGACAAATCTCTAATGATGCTCGTCTACAGTCGAGCTTACCTACTATTAAGCTTGCCCTTGAGAAAGGTGCTGCGGTTCTAGTATGTTCACATTTAGGTCGTCCTACTGAAGGTGAGTTCGAAGAAAAATACTCTATGCAACCTGTGGCTGATTATTTGAGCGAACATTTAGGTCAGCCAGTCGCGTTAAATAAAGACTATGTTGAGCAAGAAATTACTGTTACCCCAGGTGATGTCGTACTGTTAGAAAACGTGCGTTTTAACGTCGGTGAAAAGAAAAATAGCGAATCTTTATCACAACATTATGCAGACTTATGCGATGTGTTTGTTATGGATGCTTTCGGTACGGCGCACAGAGCTCAAGCCTCTACTGAAGGTGTTATTCAAGCTGCCGCCAAATCAGGTAAAGTGGTCTGTGCAGGTCCTTTATTAGCGGCTGAATTAGATGCTTTAGATAAAGCTTTGCATGCGCCAAAAAAACCACTTGTGGCAATCGTAGGCGGCTCTAAAGTATCGACTAAACTTGACGTATTAATCAGCTTAGCAAAAATCTGTGATCAAATTATCGTGGGTGGTGGTATTGCAAACACCTTTATTGCAGCACAAGGTCATTCAGTCGGTGCTTCTTTGTATGAAGCAGACATGATCGATACTGCAAAAGAGATTATGACACAGACAGAAATCTTACTGCCTCAAAATGTGGTGGTGGCTGATAAGAACCAAATCAACTTTGATGATTTTATTAATTCATTACAGTCAGCGACCCCAGTGGTAAAAAGCATTGATGCCGTAAGTGACAATGAGATGATCTTAGATGTGGCGGCTGAAGGGGCCGAGCATATTTTTGAAGCGGTTAAAAATGCGGCTACGATTCTATGGAATGGTCCAGTGGGTGTCTTTGAAGTAGATGCTTTTGCTGAAGGTACACGCTTATTGTCTGAAGCGGTGAAAGATAGTGAAGGCTTCTCTATCGCTGGTGGCGGTGATACCCTAGCAGCTATTCATAAGTTTAACGTAGAAGACGGTGTAAGCTACATGTCTACGGGTGGCGGTGCTTTCTTAGAGTTCGTAGAAGGCAAAGTACTACCTGCTGTTGCTGCTTTAGAGAAATATAGCAATAAATAACCACATTGGACTGTAGACTAAGTTTATGAATCAAGACAGGCAATCTGAATTATAATTCTTGTCTTTTTTATAATATTTTTAATGCAGTCGCATAATAGCCACATTACTATACAATTTTAAACTTCATAATAGCATGACTGCCTTCTACACTAAGGAAGCTCAGTAAGCTTAAGTTTAAAAAAGTCGGGTAGTGTGGCTATTTTTTATCTTTGTTTTCAATCTTTTATGGACCTTATGTAATATTGTGCATAAATTTTTCCATTACCATAAGTGTATAAGTAGGAATTTTGACACTGTTATTTTAGCTAAACTAAATTTTGGTTTACTAAGCGTTACTTGTGTTTTTACTGAATTAACATTAGAATGCTGAAAATTTCTAATATCACATTTGTGAGGAGTTCACATGTTAAAACGTAATCTTTTAATCGCTGGTGTTGTTGCAGGTGTATTTGCTATCACTGGATGTAGCAAAGAAACTGAACAAGCTGCTGATGCTGGCAACGTAGAAGCTGCTGCTGAAAGTGCAGGCGCTGATGCTGCTGACAATGCACAAACAGCTGGCGCAGTTGCGACCGGTGCTGCTGTAAATACTGGTGAAGCTATCGCTGAAGGCGCTAATTCTGCCGTTGAAGGGACAGCAACTGCTGTGTCTGAAGGTGCTACCGCTGTTGCTGAAGGCTCAAAAAATGTAGCCAACAACACAGCTGATAGTGTTGATTTACAAGCAGATCCAGCAGTTGCTGAAGCTGTAGACGAAGATCAACAGTACTAATTTAAATCGTAGTATTCTTAAATCTTAGTGTTTAAATACTATGAATAAATAATCTAAACGTCTAATAACGCAAGTTATAAAAAGCTCTGATAATTATCGGAGCTTTTTTTATGGGGTTTTATCCGTTTTTATATACGTATTTCTAAAGTTTTGGACTTCGATATTTTGTATATTAGTTTTAATTTTCTGTTGTTAGTTTTTCAGATTTAACCCTAAAACTTTGAAGGTATAAAGTGTGGGTAAAGCGGTCGCTATGGCAGTTAGTTATAGCAATTAATAGCAGGTTATCTTTGCTATAATAGGGTTTGTTTTTTATTAGAGAATTAGAATAATACTATGATAGGATCTATTGAAGGTAGGGTATGTCATTTAGCGGCACCTGTAGCCTGTATCATGACAGCATCGGGTGTTGGCTACGAAGTTGAGCTACCCTTGCCAGATTTTTGTCAATTGCAACTTGACGCTACGGTGTCAGTATGGACCCATCTTCATGTACGGGAAGATGCACAATTACTTTATGGGTTTATAAAACATCAGGAAAGAGACGTTTTTCGTCAGTTAATTCGTATTAATGGTGTGGGGGCTAAAATGGCATTGGCGATGATGTCCACTATGTCAGCGCCTGAATTAAAGCAAGCTGTTGAGACAGACAATGACGTTGCGTTGACACGGGTGCCTGGTATCGGCAAAAAGACGGCTCAACGCCTGTTAATTGAATTAAAAGGGAAGTTTGATAATATTGAAACTAGTGTTGGTTTGTTTGAAGAGCAAGGCGGCGCCACTATATCTCTTGCTGGCAGTGAAGGGGTGATTCTGGCAGAGGTTGAATCAGCTCTCATTAGCTTAGGGTACCGTGATAAAGAAGCACAAAGAGCCATTAAAGCGGCCCGAGAAACTGAAGCAGGTCAGACTATTGTTGATACCCAGTCGTTACTCAAGCTTACGCTACAACAGCTTTCAAGTTTTTAGCTAAGTGGTGGTTTATACTATTGCAATAACAGACGATTGATACCGTTGCAATAGTTATACCAATTCTAAAAAATAACACTCAAGTCGCACCACTCCCGCTGAGTGATAGACCTAATTAAGTTAGTCTGATTACACAATGCATTCCAAGCGTCACATGCCGCATCGACAATCGCATCATAACTCTCAAAACAGCGATTAGATAACCAATGCTGTTTAAGGTACTGCCATACCTGTTCAGCAGGGTTAAGCTCAGGTGAGTAGGGAGGCAATTTAAGCATGGTCACATTGTCTTGATCCAAACTTGGTTGGTGCCATAGCGCCCCATCCATAACCACCACGGCATGCCGACCTTCGGGAACAGCTTTACTGATTTCCTCCATATGCAATGCCATAGCTTGCTTATTCACATAAGGTAGAACAAGTCCAACACTCTCACCTGTCGCCGGATTAAAGGCACCAAATAGATAAGTTGATTCAAACTGCTGCTGCCTGACTACTCGAGGTCTTTGTCCTTTATAGTGCCAAACCCTTGTGATAGAGCCTTGTTGGCCAATACGTGTTTCATCCTGAAACCATATATCAACTTGCTTGATATCAACACCATCAGGTAGAACTTGCTTTATCTGCTCAAGGAAGTTTTTTTATATGCCTCCATGACTTTAGGATCTGCCTTAGGATGCCGACTACGCGCAGATACCCAGCTCATACCAATACGTTTCATGAGAGGATAGATCGCTTTAGGGGTATAGTTGGCGTTAAATTGCTCCTTGGCGATTTGTGCGATGTCTTTTGCCGTGAGCCTACCACCACCTCTTTGCTGCTGAGCTTCTACTATCGCTTGTTTGAATGGTTCTATGTCTTTTTCTGCTAAAAGACTCTTTCTGCCTCTGCCAGCTGCGTCATAGACACTAGTGATACCATGCAACCAGTATTTCCTTCTTATGGTATAGACGCTTCTAGGGTTATAGCCAAAGTTCTCTGCTACGGTCGCTATAGGATGACCTTGACTCAGTTGATGCAGCATGAGTAGTCTGATTCGTGCTCTGGCATTGCCTTCTGTTTTAGATAATTGCAGAAAATCGTGGTCTGTGAGTTTATGATTTCTAGGGGTTTTTTTCGGCATGTGATTCTATTATGTTGTTGAGTTGGTTATATTGTACCTTATTTTTTGGAATTGGTATTATAAATCAGTAATGGTTGTCTTAGAATAAAACCCCTTCAAAGCTAACTTGAAGGGGTTTTTTATGGCCATTGGTATGATGAATATTGTTATAGTTGGTTTATAGCCACTATTAATTTAATGTGGCTTTGATCAAGCGGCTCAGTCTTTCAATGAGCTGATCGCTTTCATCACGCTTCATATTCAACGGCGGAAGTAGACGAATAACGTGACCGCCAGTGATATTCAATATCAGCTGCTCAGTGTCACGGGCTTGGTCAACAAATGAGCTACAGTCTGTACCTTCAGGTAAAACCACACCAATCATCATACCGTGCCCCCGAGTGGTTACCCCAAGCTCTTTTAACTCTTCACTTAATGTTTGCTGTATATAATTGCCTTCGGTAACGGCATTTTGCATAATATCAGTATTCGATAACACATCATAAACAGTATGTACCACACGGCTGCCCAAAGGTGTTCCACCATACGTAGAGCCATGACTACCTACTTGGAATAAATCACGGGCACGGCCTCGAACCATACAGGCACCAATAGGGAAGCCATTGCCTAAGCCTTTGGCTGTAGATACCACATCTGGTTTGGCGTTGCTGTGCTGGAAAGCAAAGTATTTGCCGGTACGACCATTACCTGTCTGTACTTCATCAATCATAAACAACCAATCTTGCTCATCACACAAGGCTTGTACTTGCTCTAGATAAGCAAACCCATCTTTTGCGGTATTTAATCCACCTTCACCTTGAATAGGCTCTAATAAGACAGCGGTAACTTCCTCATTGTCTTGAGCAGCTTGTCTTATAGCTTCGATATCACCAAATGGCACACGAATAAAATCTGAATCTAAGGTGAAGAAACCTTCACGAGCCTTTGGATTAGCTGTGGCTGTTACCGTCAATAAAGTACGGCCATGGAATGATTTTTCCATAACGATAACTTTGGGTTTTTTATAGCCTTTTTGGTGACCATAAAGACGGGCCATTTTCAAAGCTGCTTCATTAGCCTCCGCCCCGCTATTGGCAAAAAACACGCTGTCCATGCCAGCGGCCGTGCAAAGCGCTTCAGCCGCTTTCTCTTGCCATTCAATCTGAAATAAGTTACTGGTATGTACCAAGGTAGCGGCTTGTTCTTGAATGGCTTGGGTCACTTTGGGGTGGCAATGACCTAAACCGCAGACAGCGATACCCGTTAGAGCATCCAAATAAGGGGTATTGTCAGCGGTATAAAGCCAGCTGCCTTCTCCTCGGGTAAAGCTTATAGGTTGAGGACTGTAGGTAGGCATAATATAGGAGTGAGAAGCTGACATAATAAATCCTTAAATATTGAGCTCTAGGGTAGTAGGATATAGGTTATCCGAATAGGGGGTATGGTACACAATTAAAATAACGTATGGAGTATTTACTAGCAATTACTGATTGAAATCATCTGAAAAGGGGGAGTCCTCAGCGGCTACTCGATACTCTTCATTTGCCCAAGCCCCCAAATCAATCAATTTGCAGCGATCACTACAAAATGGCTTATAAGGGTTGTCTTGCCATACCGTCGGTTTTTGACAATTGGGGCAGGGATAAGTTTTCTGAGTAGATATTGCTTTAGACATAGCAGTAGGTTTGGTCATATTACACAGTCTTTAAATAAAAATTATAGGATTAATGAATAATGATCTAATATCAGGTCAACCTAAGAAATGGTCAAGGCATAATAAAAAAGCACTAAAATAAAAGCAGTAGAATACAAGAGACAAAAGAATCAGTAGTTAAGATTATAGCATGAGTATTACGGCGCTCATACGCTATCGTTATATCTTATTAAGGTGGGTTAATCGTGACTTAAGGGGTTAAATTTTGCAGGTTGGTGCGCCCTAAGAGCTATGGATAAATGCTAATATATGGCTAGTATCTTATAATTCCATAATCCGATTAAGTGTATAAAAATATTATGCCAGTATCAAATGTTAGCTCTTTATTATCCGATCAGAAAGTAAGCCATCATAAAAAAAGATGTTTTAAACCTGAAAGACTGACAGCGCCTAGAGATTTCTCGATCCCGTCATTTGTTGCCAATATCATCGAAGATAGAAGTAAAGAGCATAATCAAGGTAATGAACAAGCTGACACAGAAAGCGTTCGTCCGTTGATTGTAGAGATTGGGGCGGGGAAGGGAATGCATGCTTGTTTGTATGCCAAAAAAAATCCTGACCATGACTTAATCGCTATTGAAAGGACTCAGAATA
This sequence comes from Psychrobacter sanguinis, assembly GCF_020736705.1. Lineage (NCBI taxonomy): Bacteria > Pseudomonadati > Pseudomonadota > Gammaproteobacteria > Moraxellales > Moraxellaceae > Psychrobacter > Psychrobacter sanguinis. The sequence goes on along the minus strand of NZ_CP085990.1, from coordinate 2,837,756 downwards.
AATTTACTGCCTTTAGCAGTTTGGTTAAGTCTGTCAATGAGGAAGTGGTCAGTCTAGACAATCTTTTGGCAGTGCATGCTGATGCCATTCCCTATTGCGTACATGCTTTACCAGCACAAAGTGTCGATGTTTTCTATTTACTATACCCCAATCCTGAACCCAAGAATCCAAATCAACAATGGTTCAATATGCCATTTTTTGAATTTCTATTGTCACGATTAAAACCTAACGGTAAGGTTGTCTTAGCCAGTAACATCGAAGAGTATGTGGATAACGCTTACAATCAAGCGATTAATACTTGGTGTTTATCTACCGAAAGAAGTAAAGTGCCGATAGAGAGCAAGCGCACTCACTTTGAAATCAAGTATTTGGCACGTGGTGAAACCTGTTGGGAATTACAAATGGTTAAGCCTGAAGGATACTGCACCCGATTTGATAACTGGAATTCTTCAGCGCTTGAAGGTAAGCTAAATGACCGTGAACAGGATTGAATAGGGTAATAAATAAAGAACCAGATAGCCAGATAGATTGTTCAATAGCGATAGGTATTAAAAAAGCTTGCCAGTACTCAGTGGTAAACTCAGTATTGACAAGCTTTTAGGATTATTTTAACGATAAGATCTTTTAATAATAAAGGTTTTTAATGATAACGACCTTGAATCATATCGAGCTTGCATCATAGCAATAGCACAAGAGGCGTAATGCCTCCAGCCAAAAGCTAAGCGTGTGCTGCAGTTACATTAATGGGCACAAACTGACTAATGGTGTCGTAAGTATTGGTTCTTGCATTTAATACCGTTAAGAAGGTATAAGCGCCAATAAATTTACGGCTAATAAACATAAATTCTTTGGGAGGCAAACTAAACTCGCGGGACTGCATGGCACTGCCTGAGCTTTCCATTAGTCGCTTATGTAAATTGCTATTAGCCCAATGATAAAATCCTTGATCATCAATTAAACCGCTGGCTTTATTTTGAGGTAAATTAGGATCTCTAAAAGGTTCTGTTGCCAGTAGAAATACATCAGCCATATTTGCTTTTACTTCAGGACTCATTGTGTCAAAGAACTCATAGCCCTGCATGGCATTCATCATTTGCTGCTTGTCATAATTAAAGCCTGCCAGCATAAGATTACGCGCTATCTTTAGCAGCTCATCATCGAACTGACGCATGGCACCAAAGTCTAATAGTATGAGTTTATCTTTACCATCAGGCTTATCCACTGGCTCTGAGCGAATTAAGTAATTACCAAAATTGGGATCGGTCTGCATTTCGCCCCAAACAAAAATCTCATTTAACATGATATCTATCGCAGCTTTACCCAAGGCATCACGGCGATTTTGTGGCAGAGACTTCAGATCAGCATTGGTAACAGGCACCCCTTCTTCAAAGCTCAAGCACAATAATCTGTCAGTACAATAGGCTTCAATAACTTCAGGTACCACATAGCGCTCATCTTGCTTAAGACGCTCGTAAAACCGCATTGTGGTCTGTGCTTCTGCCACATAATCAACTTCTACTTTTAGTAAGTCGCTAATCTCATTAAACCATTCATCGAGTGCTTTGGTCTGGGGGACGGCATTGGTAACCTTTAACAGGTGTTTGAACAAACTTAAGTCAGAGTCTATCGCATCTGCTACACCAGGATACTGTACTTTCAATACCACTTGCTGACCTGTGGCTTTGATAGTGGCGCGGTGCACTTGAGCCAAAGAGGCGGTGCCAATTGGTGTGGTAGAGACTTCTAAATCATCTAGACGACTACCCAATTGATCACGCAGTGCTCTTTCTACTACCGGCCAAGACAAACTAGCTGTGCTGTCGTTTAAACGGTGCAAGGCTTCGGTAATCTCTGGATGTAAAAAGTGCTCTCCGTATAACGCGAGCATCTGACCTATTTTGACCACAGAACCTTTAAGTTTTCCAAGTTCATCTGCCAAATAAGCAGCTTGTTCCTTCATAAACTCCTGATTGCGAGAAGCTTTTTCTTCTTTACTTAAAAACAAACCACTAAAGCTATTACCTGCCCAACGTCTTCCTAAGTTTAAAGAAGTTTTGGCCATAGACAGACGACGGTCTAGACGAGAGGTTTTAAGCTCACTCATCTCATTATTTAAACGGCTTTGAGGTAAGTCTGTTTGTGGCGGTGTTGATGAAGATGAATTTGACATGTTTTAACCATATTGAAAACTAAAGCTGTATCGTGGATATGTGCCATTGCAACAGCGATATAAGTAATTAGGGTTAGTACGATTAAGATATTAAATTATAAGTGTTTTAAATCGCGACAGTTTTTCTTGTCTGACAATCTTTTTTATTTGCTAATTTCTACTATGCGGCGTACCTAGCCTCTAGAGTAACATTCTTAATCTATTGACGCACTGACCTTTCAGTTTTAGTTACAATTAGTGCGATTAAATTTCAGTGATGCGGTTAGTACTATTTACCGATGCGATTAAGGCTATTTACTGAAGCGATTAATGCTATTTACCGACTTGATTAATGCTATTTACCGACTTGATTAATGCTATTCACCGATACGATTAGTGCTATAAAGTGTTTGTCTTAAAAGGCCCAATCTTTAAAATTAGGCCTTATGGCAATCAAAGTATAGCCTAAACTTAATTAGCCACGGTTGAGCGCGCGGTAACCGATATCACGGCGATAGTGAGCACCGTCAAACTGGATAGAAGCGGTTACTTTTAAAGCTTCCTGCTGTGCATCGGCAATGGTCTCGCCTAAGGCGGTCACACAAAGAACACGGCCGCCATCTGTAACCACATGCTCGCCATCGGTTTTGGTGCCGGCATGGAATACTTTGGTGGTTTCATCACCGCCTAGAGCAGGTAGGCCTGTAATCACATCACCTTTAGAGGAGCTTTCAGGATAGCCTTTTGATGCCAATACAATGCCTAGCGCAGCACGTTCATCCCACTCAGCAGTTTTCGGCAAATTACCAGAGATACCTTGCTCGATAAGTTTTACCAGTGAGCTTTTTAGACGCATTAAAATAGGCTGAGTTTCTGGGTCACCAAAACGACAATTAAACTCGATAACATACGGATCGTTTTTCTCATCAATCATTAGGCCAGCATATAAAAATCCAGTATAAGGATGTCCGGCTTCTTTCATCGCTGTCACCACAGGTTGGATAACTTGGTCGATTACTTTTTGATGTACCTCATCCGTAACCACTGGTGCTGGCGAGTAAGCGCCCATGCCGCCGGTGTTAGGGCCAGTGTCACCTTCACCAACGCGTTTGTGGTCTTGGCTGGTGGCCATTGGTAAGATATTGTCGCCATCAATCATACAAATAAAGCTGGCTTCTTCACCTTGTAAGAATTGCTCAATAACAACACGGCTTCCTGCATCACCAAACTTATTATCACCAAGCATATCTTCAATAGCAGTGTGAGCTTGTGCAATAGTCTCAGCTACAATGACGCCTTTACCGGCAGCAAGACCATCTGCTTTAACCACGATAGGCGCACCATTCTCGCTGACATACGCTTTGGCTGCTTTTATGTCAGTGAAAGCTTCATATTTTGCGGTAGGGATATTGTTGGCTTGCATGAATTCTTTAGCAAAGGTCTTAGAGCCTTCAAGCTGAGCACAGTATTGAGTGGGACCCCAAGTTGCGATATTTGCTTTTCGGCAGTCATCAACTAAACCTGCTACTAGCGGTGCCTCAGGACCTACAACAATAAGCTCCACCTTATTTTGACCACAAAAAGCAATTACCGCTTCATGGTCAGTGGTATCAAGGTCAATATTTTCACATTTTGGTTCAAGATTAGTGCCAGCGTTGCCGTTAGCAACATACACGGTTTGCACATCTGTATCTTTAGCACATTGCCAAGCCAATGCATGCTCACGACCACCTGATCCAATAATTAAAATATTCATATATATCCTTGTAAGCTTAATGAGGTATGTTGATTAATGGGAAAATAATTCAAAATATGCCATTTAATAGCGTAAATATAGAAAATGACAACCTAAAAAAGTGGCCATATAAAAAGACACCACATAAATTGACACACAGTATATGTGATAATTGAAATCATTTTATCAAAATCTGCCAGTTTGGGGCAGGTTTGTTGTCACCTATGTGGGTTATGGCTGTTTAATTGAAGAATATCAATGTTAAATCGGCAAAACAAACTAGCATGAATAATGAAATATATTCTATTTTTATCGAAAGGAGCGGTTTTATGTCAAAGATTTTAATTATGTTAGGGGTGGTGTTGGTCGTTCTAGGGGTAATATGGACTGTTTTTCCAAGTGCTTTTTCTTGGTTTGGTAAATTACCCGGCGATATTCGCTATGAATCTGGGAACACACGTGTCTATTTTCCTATTGTTACTATGATAGTAGTGAGTGTGGTACTGAGCATCCTGTTAAATTTATTCAGACGTTGATAGGCAATAACTACTTCACAAATAAAGGCTGTTTTAAGAAATGCTGCCTTGAAATAAGGGGTGTTTAATTAGCGAAATGAATTTAGATATTCTGGTTAAGCATGGGATTTGTTTGGATAAGTAGATGCCATAGACAGTGCAATATGCTATATTACTGCGCTTTGTAATTTTCATTACAGTACCTCTCAGACTGTGTTTTCTTTAACTTCAGTGTAACTTCTAAAGCTGTAAACCGTAACTCAAGATGACTACCATGAGCGATATGATTGTTCTAGATCAAGTATACAAAAAATTCCAGACTCAAAAGGATGGTAAAACCCATTGGTTTACTGCTGTCGAGCCTATTTCATTGACCGTTAAACAAGGAGAAATCTTTGGCTTAATGGGATACTCAGGTGCAGGTAAATCCACCTTGTTGCGTTTAATGAATTTACTTGAGCGCCCTGATGGGGGAACCGTGACAATTGATGGCGAGGTTTTGACAGATTTAAACCCAAAACAGCTCCGAGTCGCGCGTCACAATGTGGGTATGATCTTTCAGCAGTTTAATTTAATGTCTAACAGAACTGTTTTTGAAAACGTCGCTTTCAATTTAAAAGTATCAGGTTACGCCAAAGGTAATATTTATGAGCGGGTCATGGAGTGTCTGGAGATCGTCAATCTGACTGACAGAGCCAATCATTATCCCGCACAGTTATCAGGTGGCCAAAAGCAGCGTGTTGGTATTGCTCGCGCCATTGCGCCAAACCCAAAAGTGTTGCTAGCAGATGAGCCTACCAGTGCCCTAGACCCGTCAACCACACGAGCTTTATTGAGCACCTTAAAAGAAGTGAATGAAAAATTAGGAGTGACCATCGTTATAGTGACGCACGAAATGAGTGTTATTCGCCGTATTTGTAATCGTGCCGCTTTATTACATCAAGGTCATCTGTTAGAGGTCGCTGATATAATTGACGGTCAAATTATCGCCAAAACTGAAGTTGGCCGCGGCTTGGTTCAAGAGGATTAACAGATGCTAGCAATGAGTTATAACGATGCCACGGCCCGCCTATGGGAACTTCGTAGTGAAATTTGGCAAGCGACAATTGATACGTTTGTGATGATGGGTATCTCTACCGTTGCCGCTATTATTATTGGCGGTTTGTTCGGGATTTTCTTATTTTTGTCCAGTGACAAACAGTTATTACAAAACAAGCCTCTGTATGCCTTATTAGGCGGCATAACCAACTTTATGCGGGCATTCCCTTTTGTTATTTTGATGATTGCGATGAGTCCGTTTACCAAAACTTTGATTGGTACCAGTATTGGACCGGTAGCGGCGTCATTGGTATTGGCATTGGCAGGCTCGTTTTATTTCGCACGCTTGGTAGAGCAAAATTTACGAGAAGTGCCACGCGGTATCGTGGAAGCCACTGAATCAATGGGTGCCAGCCCATTTACCATTATCAAGGTATTATTAACTGAAGCCCGTTCAGGTTTGGTGTTGTCAGTAACCATCTTGTGTATTAGCTTGCTCTCGTATTCAGCTGCGGCCGGTATGATTGGCGGTGGTGGTCTGGGTGACTTGGCCATTCGTTACGGCTATTACCGTTATCAGACAGAAGTCATGATCTTTATCGTGATCATGCTATCTATCATGGTCGTAGGCATTCAAGGCATTGGTAATTTACTCGCTGCCAAATTGGACAAGCGCTAATCCAGTGACAACATGGATAAGCTTGTTGATTAGCCAAGTCGATGCCTGCTTAATGAATTTAATTCATAAGCACTGCCAAAAGTTTCATGTAGAGGTTTGAATTTATCGGTTAGAATGTGAGTTATAAACTGTCGTAACAATATTTTATGCTACAGTAACATTTTCAACCCTAGAGAAATTTTTTAACAACATTGTGTGTTAGAAATCCCCTTTTTATTTTAAGGATTGATCCATGAAGATAGTTGAAATTCGTAAACAGATTCTAGCAGCTGCTGCGGTAGCGGGTATTTCAGGTCTTGTGTTAGTAGGCTGTAATAACAGTGCTAATGAAGAGACGGCTAAAGCGGATAGCAATGCAGCGGCTACTGAAGAGAAGAAAACCATTGTTATCGGTACTACTGAAGGTGATTTCGCCGATATGGTACGTGACCAAGTAAAGGGTGAGCTTGAAGCGAAAGGCTATACGGTTAAGCTAACTACTTTTACTGACTATGTTCGTCCTAACTTAGCATTGGCGGAAGGTGATTTGGATATCAACATTTTCCAACACAAGCCTTACTTAGACACCTTTAAAGCTGAGAATAACTTAGATCTAGTCGAAGTTTTCCAAGTGCCAACAGCGCCGTTAGGTGTTTATAGTGGTAAGAAAAAGACTTTAGAAGAAGCTTATAATGGCATGAAGGTTTCTGCACCAAATGATCCAAGTAACTTTGCACGTGCCTTAGTTATGATGAATGATCTAGGTTGGATTACCTTGAAAGACAATGTTGACCCATTAACGGCTTCTAAGTCTGATATCGCTACTAACCCAATGAATATTGATATCGTTGAGCTTGAAGCGGCTCAGTTGCCACGTGCTCGTGATGAAGTAGATTTTGCGATTATCAATGGTAACTATGCCACCGATTCTGGTATCAAGTTAACAGAAGCATTATACCAAGAAGCAAGCTTTGCTTACGTGAACTGGTCAGCAGTTAAAACCGCAGATAAAGATGCTAAATGGGTTAAAGATGTAACAGATGCTTATAACTCAGACAGCTTTAAAGCGTATGCGCATAAATCTTTCCCAGGCTACAAATATCCTAAAATTTGGGGTGAAGAGCAAGGCGCTGCAGCAGATACCGCTGCTAAGTAAACTACCCAGCAAAGTATTATAAGAAACCTGATATCCAATTGTGTGACGCAAAAGCGGACATGTGGTTGGGTATCGGGTTTTTATTTGTCTGTTAATTTCAGTTTTTGCACTAAGTTTTTAATAGAGCAGTGTATTTAGCGGCTAAAATAACATCGAGATTTGCCTTGATATTTGTTAGACTGACCCTAGCTAACTTCTTATCTTTCTCATCAATATAGAGTATTGCTCTTAGCTAATAAGCTCACAAACAATCTCATTAAAAACCCTTGTTTTGAAAACGATTATCTTAAAAGCGATCGTTTTAAAAACAAACACTCCGTAGTTAACCTTTAGAAATCGTGTACTGTTAAAATATTGCCAAACCCTAAAAGCTAAATACTACCAATCATTAAAACACTATTAATTAATTATTAAAATACTATGACCTCTGAAAACCCGCACCTCACTCGTCCCCCGACACCGCCTATAAAATCTGACTTTGTGGCCAACGGGCTGTCTAATAATCAGCACTCAGACGGTAGTACGATGCCTGCTTTATTGGTTCAACAAAGACAAATATTGGCGATGATGGGGCTCGATATTTGGGTGCAACGTGATTGTGCTACCATAAAGGTTGATTACCAAACGTTTGCTGAGCAGCACAAGGCAAATAGCGAGGCGCAGCTACAAAGCTTGCAAGCGCTAATGAGCGAGACTGGCGTAGATCAAGTGACTGTAGAGGGTGCTAAAGAGGTTGGTAACGTATCTTCAGAGGCACAACTTCAAAGCCCAGTAGCCGTTCCAACGAAAGCGGTAGTTGGTCCAGATCAAGATCAAACTACTGCGGCACTGGATAATGATAAGGCGCAAAAATCCTCCGCAATATCTGAAAACCAAACCGTCAATAATGATCCTATACAAGCCTTAAAACAAAAGTTTGATGCTTCTGAAAATAAGAGCACTCAACTAAAAGTCAACCTAGCAGATAGCTTGGAGCAGGTAGCGCCTTTTGAAGTAATAGGGGCTCACTTTAAAGACTGGGTACTGCTTGCAGATGTCAGCGTCTTTAGAGACGAAAATACTTTAAGGCTGTGGGAAAATATATTAAGCGGATTGTCTATCAGCCCACAATTGTTAAAGTTTCCAATTTGTCCAGAGATTAGTGACAAAGAATCAGCGAACGCCAGCGTGGCCGGTTTTATATTCAGCTTAGCCAAAAATCATGAGATTAAGGTTGCCGCTTTAACCCCTATGCCTCAAGGTATCGAGCATCCTCAGCTTGAGAAAGTACCGTATTTGATAGAAATGCTAGAAGACAGTGGCTTGAAAAAGCAATTATGGCAAGTTCTCAATCAAGCACAAAACATTTAACCCTTATTATAAGTAGGGTTTTAAAAATCGAATATTGTAAATTAAGTTCTTTGTGTTATTAATGCTGTTGTAAATACTGAGTCAGTTAACAGTGTTTATTGGCTTAGTAATTGTATTATACTTAGGTAGTTTACCCTGACAATGCTGTATCCCAATCACTTTAATGTTTTGTAGGACAATTATGAATCAAGAAACTGCAGCCGCTAATTTAAAAACCGACGCTCCTTTACATCGTTTGCATAATTTTTGTGCCGGACCGGCTTCTTTACCCACTGAGGTCTTGTTAAAAGCACAAGCTGAAATGCTAGACTGGCAAGGTAAAGGCGTCTCTATCATGGAGATGAGCCACCGCAGTTCAGACTATATCAAAGTAGCGGAAGCCGCTGAAAGTAGCTTGCGACGTCTAATGCAAATCCCTGACAATTATAAAGTGCTTTTTTTACAGGGTGGGGCAACGTTTCAATTTTCTGCCATTCCCCTAAACTTATTAGCCAATGAAACCAATAACGGTAAAGCTGATTATTTAACCACAGGCGCTTGGTCAGGAAAAGCCATTAAAGAAGCCAAACGCTATGCGGACTTAGGCTTAGGTGAGGTTAATGAAGTGGCAACTAGTAAAGCGTCAGGCTTTACTACTGTCCCTGAGCAAAGTGAGTGGCAACTAACAGAAGGCGCTGAGTATTTCCATTATTGTGCCAACGAAACCATCCATGGGGTGCAGATTTTTCAGCCACCTGAAGTAGACGCTCCACTCATAGCTGACATGTCTTCTTGCATCTTGTCTGAGCCTATTGATGTGTCTAAGTTTGGTATGATTTATGCTGGAGCACAGAAGAATATTGGTCCAGCCGGTCTAGTTATCGTTATTATCCGTGAAGATCTGATTGGTAAAGCCAGTGCTTGGTGTCCCGCGTTACTAGACTATGCCAATCAGGCGGCTAAAGAGTCTATGTTGAATACGCCAGCAACTTATTCATGGTATTTAGCGGGTCTAGTATTTGAATGGCTAGAGCAGCGAGGTGGTCTAGAAGTTATTGCAAAAACAAACCGTCAAAAAGCTGAATTGTTATACAAAACAATTGATGAAAGCGATTTTTACAGCAACAAAGTCGACGTTAACTACCGCTCAATCATGAACGTGCCGTTTACTTTGAAAGACAGCAGTCTAGATGGTCAGTTTTTAGCCGAGGCTGAACAAGCCGGTCTATTAAATCTAAAAGGTCACCGTGATGTGGGCGGTATGCGAGCTAGCATTTATAATGCGGTTAGCCTAGAGTCAGTTCAGGCTTTGTGCGACTTTATGAATGAGTTTGCGAGCAAACACGCTTAATCTAGTCCTCATAACCAGTAAACGATGAGCGACTATCCCAATACTTGGATTGACGATAACATAAGATTGACGACAAAGAAGGAGGTCGAAATGAAGAGTAGCTTTTTTTTCATAAAACGAGCTTCTAAAAAACAGACCTCTTTTTGGGCCACAAGCCTGCTGGCGGGTGTGCTAATTGGTTTAAATCCAGGTGCTGTGGCAAAGCCCATTACAGTTACTGCAATCGGTCACAATAGTGAGGCGCGTTATATTAATGCGCCTTACTTACCTTATGCCAATCCTATGGCACCCAAAGGCGGTACATTATCGCTATCGGCACTGGGTACATTTAACAGTGCCAATCCATGGATGACCACCGGTCTCGCCATGAGTGGTACTGACTATATGTATGATACTTTGTTAACCGGCTCTTTAAATGAGTCATTTGTCATGTATCCACAGCTGGCGGAAAAAGTCACTTATGATCCCGAGGATACCAGCTGGATTATTTATCATATCAATCCCAAAGCAAAGTTCTGGGACGGAAGTCCAGTTACCGGTAATGATGTAAAAGCGACTTTTGATGCCTATTTAAATAAAGGGCTGATGCAGGTTCGTAGTTATCTGTCTGGCGTAGATAAAGTGGAAGTTATTGACAAATACAGAGTCAAATTTCACTTTAAATCTGCAGAAAATAAAGAGATTTTGTTAACGGTAGGGCAGTTCCCTGTTTTTAAACAGTCTTCTATAGAAAAAGATTTTGAAAAATTAAGTCTGACACCTTTGATGGGCAGTGGCCCTTATCAGCTTTATGCTGTCGAGCAGGGACGCAGTGTGACTTATAAGCGTGACCCTAATTACTGGGGCCAGCAAGTTATGGCTAATAAGGGTCGCTTCAATTTTGACTATATTAAATACATTTACTACGGCAGTGATGAAATTGCTTTAGAGGGGTTTAAAGTCGGTCAGTATCATTTTCGACAAGAAAGCTCGGCTCGAAAATGGACCACCGCTTATAATTTTCCCGCTGCCAAAGCTGGGATGATTAAAAAAGAAGCCATTGTGACTAAAAATCCTGTGCCTATGCAGGCCTTGGTCATGAATTTGCGCCATAAGATTTTCTCAGACATCCGGGTGCGTCAAGCAATGACTGAAGCCTTTGACTTTGAGCTGATGAATAACACTTTGTTTTATAATCAATACGAGCGATTAGACAGTTATTTTCATGGCTCAGAGCTTGCTGCTACAGGAACCCCTAATGCAGAAGAGTATGCAGTATTAAAGCCGTTATTACCAAAGCTTGACCCTATTCAAAGACAAGCGGCAGTGGCGAATTGGCATCTTCCTAAGTCAGATGGTAAGGGGTATAACCGTCAAGCCTTACTCAGTGCCAGAAAAAAACTCCTACAAGCGGGATTTTATTACAAAGATATGGCGTTATATCAGCCAGATGGTCATCGGGCCAAGTTTGAAATCTTGATAGCCGATGACAAAATGACTCGGGTGCTGTTACCGTATGTGCGTAATTTAAAAAAATTAGGCTTTGATGCTTCAATTAGACAAGTAGATAGCCCGCAATATTTAGAGCGTCTAAGACGATTTGACTACGACATGATCATTGCGGGGTTTCCGCAAAGTACGTCGCCCGGCTCTGAACAAAGTTATATGTGGGGCAGTCAGGCGGCAGAGGAACAAGGCAACCAGAACTATAGTGGCATAAAAAATGAAGCCATTGATGCCGTCATTTCCAAGCTGATTAAAGCGGACAATAGAGAAGAGATTGTGCTTTATACTAAGGTATTAGATCGCCTATTAAGGGCGGGGTATTACATGGTACCGATGTATGGTTCTACCAGTACTCGCGTAGTTTACTGGGACAAGTATCGTCACAATCAAACGTTACCTGATAATGCGCTGGGTATTGATTATTGGTGGGTAGACAAGTCTGCTGACTCCATTATTGCCAAATACTTAAAATAATCTTTCACTTTATAAATCATAGTTTTACTCTATAAGTAATAGCTTTACTCTATAAATCATAGTTTTATTCTATATAAGCTGTAGTAGCTATTTCTTATTTGAGAATAAATTTTTAAACAATAGGATATTCCATGAGCTTAATTATTACGCCTATACCTGCCTTTACTGATAACTATATATGGGCAATGGTAAACGATACCAATAAACAAGCCATTGTCATTGATCCTGGCCAAGCAGAGCCTGTGGCTGATTATTTACAACAGTATGGGCTTGAGCTGACCGCTATTTGGATTACCCATCACCATCACGATCATATTGGCGGCGTGGCTGAGCTACGTGAGTTATATCCTATGACCCATGTGGTAGCAAGCTCAGACCATGGCGTCAGTCCAGATCAAGTGGTTAAAGAGGGCAGTTCAGTCAGTGCTTGGGGCTATACGGCACAGGTATGGGCGGTTCCAGGTCATACTGAGTCGCATTTGGCTTATGTGCTTGCTAAAGATGAGATAAAACAAGTGTTCTGCGGTGATACTTTATTTAGCGCAGGCTGTGGTCGGGTGTTTACCGGTACTATCGAGCAATTATTTGAAAGTTTTAAACGCTTTAATAAGTTGCCTAAGTCTACTTTATTTTATCCTGCTCACGAATACACCGCATCAAATCTAAAATTTGGCTTATCTATCGAACCTGACAATACTGTAATGCAGAAATGTTTGACTGAAGTTATTGCCTTAACTGAGCAAGGCAAGTCTTCTTTGCCAGTGTCGCTAGAGCATGAAAGACAAGTTAATGTCTTTTTGCGTACAGAAGAGCTGACAGTTATCGATGGGGTGCAAAGACAGGTCAGCTTGCCAGACACCAAGTCATTAACCGTGTTTAGCGCATTGAGAACACTCAAAGATAATTTTTGATGACAAACAATAAACGTGTATCAGTAGCTAATGATGATAAGCAGCAATAAATAAGGATTGGCGTCATGGGTCGTTATATTTTAAAACGGTTATTGCTTATCATACCCACGTTATTTTTGATCCTTCTAACCAATTTTGTTTTGGTTCAAGCCGCTCCTGGCGGACCGGTAGAGCAACAGATTGCCCAAATTGAGTTGTCACAGAATCTAGGAGATGGGTCAGGGGCGACCTTAGGCAGCGGTAATGTCATGTCTGACTCTGGCTATAGAGGCTCGAGAGGCTTATCAGAGGAGATGGTAGAGGCGATTAAAGCGCAATATGGTTTTGACAAGCCCGCCCCTGAGCGCTTTTGGATCATGCTTAAAAACTATGCCACTTTAGATTTTGGTACCTCATTCTTTAAGGGCAAACCGGTCACTGAGCTTATTATTGAAAAGCTACCAGTGTCCATCTCCTTGGGTCTATGGAGTACCTTACTTATCTACCTGATTGCCATACCATTGGGCATTTATAAAGCGATGCATCATGGCTCAGGTATTGATAAATTAACCGCTGTTATGTTGGCGGTCGGTCATGCTATTCCAATATTTGTTTTTGGGGTTATTCTACTTGTGCTTTTTGCAGGTGGCAGTTATTGGCAAATTTTCCCGTTACAAGGCTTGGTGTCGGATAACTTTGACGATTTAAGCACTTTAGCCAAAATAAAAGACTATTTTTGGCATTTGGCACTGCCATTGACTGCCAGTACCATTGGTGGCTTTGCGGCATTGACTTACCTCACAAAATTTAGCTTTATGGAAGAGTTATCCAAACAGTATGTTTTGACTGCGCGAGCCAAAGGACTGACAGGGCATCAAGTGCTTTATGGTCATGTATTTCGAAATGCGATGCTTATTGTTATTGCGGGCATCCCTGCTGCCATTGTCAGCATCTTCTTTACAGGTAATTTCTTAATAGAAATCATTTTTAAGCTCGATGGACTAGGACTGCTCGGTTTTGAGGCCATTGTTCAACGAGATTATCCGGTGATATTCGGCACCTTATTTATCTTCACCTTAGTCGGTCTATTATTGCAGTTGATTAGTGACATCAGCTATCATCTGATTGACCCCCGCATTGACTTTGAGGGGCGCTAAGATGAGCAAATATAAGCTGAATCCTGTATGGCAGGCAAGGCTCAACCGTTTTAAACAAAATAGACTTGGCGTAGTTGCTTTGGTTTTATTTTGCTTGATTTCAGTCATCTGCTTGGGGGCAAATTTTGTTGCCAATGATAAACCATTAGTGGTGACTTATGAGGGCGACGTATATTTTCCAGTTTTCAAGGCCTATCCCGAGACGACTTTTGGCGGTGTTTTTGAAACTGAAGCCGACTACAAGGACCCTGCTGTTAAAGCCCTTATAGACCAAAAAGGCTTTATGGTGATGCCCCTTATCGAGTTTGCTGATCAGACGCCCAGTGTCGATATCGAACAGCCTTATCCCGCACCGCCTAATGCCAGTAATTGGTTGGGAACCGATGATACTGGTCGAGATGTATTGGCACGAATTTTATACGGTATGCGGGTCTCGCTATTATTTGGTTTAGCATTAACCATCGCAGGCTCATTGATAGGGATTATTGTTGGTGCCATTCAAGGATATTATGGCGGTTGGCCGGATCTTATTGGTCAGCGTTTTATGGAAGTTTGGGCAGGTCTGCCGCAGCTGTTTATGATCATAATCTTAGTGAGCTTATTTAACCCCAATGTCTGGGTGCTATTTGCTCTGATGCTATTGTTTGGTTGGATGAGCTTGGTGGGTCTGGTTCGGGCTGAATTTCTACGCGCGCGTAACTTTGATTATGTAAGAGCAGCTCATAACTTGGGGGCGTCAGATCTGCAGATCATGCTACGTCATATCCTTCCTAACGCTCTGGCGTCAAGCTTGTCACAGTTACCCTTTATATTGACTGCGAACATTGTGGCCTTAACGTCGTTAGACTTTTTGGGCTATGGGTTACCGCCAGGTTCTCCCTCGTTAGGAGAGCTTATGAATCAAGGAAAAGACAATTTAGATGCGCCTTGGTTGGCGTTGTCTGCCTTTTTTAGCCTGACTATAGTTTTGTCCTTATTGATTTTTATTGGTGAGGCATTACGAGATGCATTTGATCCTAGACGTTAAGTAGGAGTAATAGAGACAAGCCCATAAAAAAGGTTCTTATCAATTGATAAGAACCTTTTTTATAAACCGCAAAGGTTAAAGTCTTTGGGCTTTTTAAACGTTTTAAGGCTTACTGACAACGGAAGCTAATGTCATATTCAAAATCGTCATCACGTGATAAATTTGGACTACCTGTACCTAGGACGGCACCTGCAATTGAGCCCATTTGATCAATCATACGACCTGTTTTCTCATTAAATACACCGTTATATCGCACTTCGTCTTTAACGATAACGGCTTGACGCGAACCACAGGTTTTTTTAGCACTGGCCAAAGCATTTTCTTGTGCTTGAATTTTAGTTTTACCTAAGCCAGTGGTTTCATAAGTTGAATCTGCACGCTGAATGACTGGCGCGGTAGGAGTGGATTGACAAGCAGTCAAACCAATAGCTGCTGATGCAAGTAACCCTAAGGTTGTGAATTTGGTTAGTTTTTGCCATGACAGTGTGGTCATAAATAGCCTCAAGACAAATAAAATTAAAGGTAAGCGAAATCAATCACAGTAAGACTATAGATAACATACGGCGATATATAAAGAAGAAGTATAAATCAGTCAGTCTATAAAACAGTCGTTTACAATTGATAGGCAATAAAATAGTCACTATAGTATATAAGCTCATGCTTTCTGTAGTATAGAGCTTTAATAGAATAGTGTAGAGAGTAGTGTATAGAATGTTACTTAGCTATTTCAACTGGCTCAGCCTGCTTAACCTAACTTACTAGATTTAATTTGATTTAGAGCGAATCAGAAAGCGACTAAGTTTGAGTTGACGTGATTGAGGCGATTAAAGCGATTAATAGCAATGATTAACAGAGGCTTACCCATTTATAAGGCTGTTTTTGCTATTATGTTCCACAGTGTTGAACCTACATTTAGTCCTTAGCTGGGCTATACAAGCGTTGACCGTATTTTAATAACAAAGAATATTAATGACAAAGACTTTAAATATGAAAACCAAATCTCAACAGCTATTGATTGATGGTCCTGCTGGCAAGCTTGAAGTGGAAGCGCTTTGGCAAAATGAAAACCCTCAGGACGCCGAAACTAAGAAGGTTGCTTTACTGTGTCATCCAAACCCACTCTACGGTGGTACAATGAAAAATAAAGTGGTGACCACTATGTTTAACTTTGCACGTGATGAAGGTATGCATGTGGTGCGCTTTAACTTTCGAGGCACTGGTAAGTCGACAGGTGAACATGATTACGCTGTGGGTGAAATTGAAGATGCCATGGCTGTGCTACAGTGGATTCATTCCCAGACTTCAGCCACACAAGTATGGTTAGGTGGATTTTCATTTGGCGGCTATGTGACAGCCAGAGTGGCTGAACAGTTGTTAGTGACCCCGCATATCTGGGGTTTAACCGATATGGAGCTCATCAAAGTAGTGCTAATGGCACCCTCGGTTGAAAATAATGATGCCTCTGATGTTATGCTGCCGACTCAAAAAACCATTCAAATCTATGGTGATGCTGATGAGGTCATCCAACCTGAATTGATGAAGAAATTTGCAGAAAATAAGCAAATCGCCAGTTATGTGGTAAAAGAAGCCGGACACTTTTTCCATGGCCGCTTAACCGAGATTAGATCTTTGTTAGAGCAACATGCTCGTTAAGCTAGCCCTGTTAAATTAACCCCGTGAAACTTGCCCACTAGACGAGCGGTTACAAGACTAACGAATACTGGTTTGGTTCATTTAATTAATTCCTTATACCCCTGATAACTCAAGAGTGATTACTAAGATATGAATAATAGCCCCTTACAAAGGTACCAAGCTGCAATAGCGACAGATGAGTTTAACCATGATCCTATCCAAGAAAAAGCGATGACTTATCTCGATGAGGTCTATTATCAATTGATTGAAAACTCAAAAGAGAAAAAGGGTTTTTTTGGGTTGTTTAAGGCAGATCCAGTTCCGCCCAAAGGCTTGTATATGTGGGGCGGCGTAGGCCGAGGTAAGACATGGATGATGGACATGTTCTTTGAGTCAGTGCCTCTACAACGTAAGATGCGAATGCACTTCCACCACTTTATGCAACGGGTTCATAAAGAGCTAAACAAGCTACAAGGCAGTAGTGATCCATTAGAAAAAGTAGCAGATATTATTCATAGTGAAGCGGTATTAATTTGCTTTGATGAGTTCTTCGTCTCTAACGTATCAGATGCAATGATTTTGGGTGATTTATTCACCATGCTATTTAAGCGTGGCATTACTTTGGTGGCAACTTCAAATATTGAGCCCTCGGGCCTATATAAAGATGGCCTGCATAGAGACCGCTTTATGCCTGCAGTGGCTGAGCTTGAGAAGCACACCACCGTTATGAATATCGATTCGGGTATTGACTACCGTTTACGTTTACTACAACAAGCAGAGCTCTATAAATCGCCATTGACCAAAGAAAATAGTCACTGGTTGGCCAATAGATTCGTCTCTATCGCTAATAATCAGAAAATCTCAAAAGATCCAATTATTATTAATGGCCGTGAGATTAAGATTAATGCGCGTACCAAGACGGTGTTGTATTGTGATTTCAGACAGCTTTGTATGGAGCCAAGGTCAGCCAATGATTTTATTGAAATCGCCAATCATTTTACAACGGTGCTAGTAGATAACGTTCCTGAGCTAACGGATGTGCTACGTGATCCTACCCGCCGCTTTATTTACTTAGTTGACGAGTTTTACGACCGCCGTGTTAAGTTATTAATTCGAGCTGAGCAATCCATTCTGGATCTGTATCAAGGTGAAAAGTTGGCGTTTGAGATTGAACGAACGCGTTCGCGCTTACTTGAAATGCAGTCAGAAGACTACTTAAAATTAGAGCATCGCTTGGATGTGGACAGCTCTGAATTGGAGCAATCTCAGGCGGTAGGCTAGGGTCTATACCACTATAATGATCTGAGCTTTTGCTAGTTGCGTTTTTGCCAGCGAATAAGGCTTATAAACCTTGAGTAATTTACTCTGAGTTTATAAGCCTTTTTTTATGAGATTTTTTATAAGCTCAATTGGATAGGAATATCGGTCATGATATCAACAGCTATCTGTGACGGTATCAATAATTAACAGATAGCTGCTAATCAACCATAGTAAATGGCCACTATTAATGGACAATAGTATTGAACGCCACGTCGACCGATTTTTTAGGAGGGATATATTTGATGTCCCAGCGCAGCGATTTGTATTCAGACAGGGGTACTTCAACCAGTTTACCATCGACCATGCGCATTAGCGGCAAGTCACGATAGTTATAATAGTCTAAAGACGCTTGAGCACTTGGAGGATAAGCTTCTCCTGTAAACTCTGTATTGGCTGGGATAGGCAGCGTTACTGTGGTGTTTTGAATAGAGGTATTCAAGGTATTGCTATAAGTCGCTTTGTATTGAATAAGCGAGCCTACTTTGGCCGTACTAACGGGGATATAGACTCTTTCACCTCGTTTATTAGTCACTACCTTACTGGCAGTGATGGTCATTTTAAGGGCATCATTGGCATGGGCCGGCACGGCAGTCATGG
Source organism: Psychrobacter sanguinis (assembly GCF_020736705.1). Classification (NCBI taxonomy): domain Bacteria; kingdom Pseudomonadati; phylum Pseudomonadota; class Gammaproteobacteria; order Moraxellales; family Moraxellaceae; genus Psychrobacter; species Psychrobacter sanguinis. Next base: position 2,819,243 of record NZ_CP085990.1, on the reverse strand, counting down.
CAAGTAAAATACTGGATAAAACAGCCGCAAGATAAACGTTGCTGTATTTTAGAACAGATTTTTTTACCACAGGATACCAAAGATTGGGGGCTCTATTATAAAAAGGGGGTCTTAAAATAACTGCGGTCAAGATGAACTCCTTTGTGATACTTGTTAGATGAGTGAGCTAACAAGTCTCTTGTGCTTTAGTTCTTATGGTTAATATCAACACAAAACCATCTCATAACTGTAAATAATCTTAATTTAAGTTTTATCAATAGCTTGGGCTATTAATAGGGTGATAGTGCTAAAAAATAAAAGTGCTAAAGCGGGGTGAAAAATCCACCCACCTGTCTATTCAATGCATTAGACTTATTGGATAAGTCAGCCTATACAAGAGTCAATGTCCTATCTGTAATTTTATTACAATCCTCTGCCTAAAGCGAGATATGTTAGCAGACACAACGTTCTAATTTAACAGTTGTATAAATTCAATTAAGTGGGGCTAAGAGATAACTGGAGATTATCTATTATTTATAATAATCATCATTTTTTAAATAAATACAGTTACAAAAACCATTTAATTTAGAGGATAGGTAAGGCTCTAAAATATGGTTATACTAATAAGCGATACAAGTGTTTACTCTAACTTATATGACTTATATCCACAATTTAATAATGTGTGATTTTTGATGATTTTTTTTAATTGAAGCTTTGAATAAACGCTTTGAATAGAAAAGTACCAATTTAATATTAAAACCTAGGGACAAATTATGAAATATTATAATGATGCTGATCATACCGAAACTCAAGAATGGCTAGATGCCTTTGAATCGGTAATCAAGCATAGTGATAAGGACCGTGCACGTTTCTTGTTAAAGGCACTGTACAACATGGCCGTGCAAGAAGGTTTGCCTTTCAACCGTTTGGATACTGCTTATTTAAATACCATTCCGGTAGAAGATGAGCCCACTTATCCTGGCGACTTAGGTATCGAGCGTAAGATTCGAGCTTTAGTACGATATAACGCTTTGGCCATGGTAATGCGTGCTAACCAAAATGACGATGATCTTGGCGGCCATTTAGCCACTTTTGCCTCAAGTGCAACGTTATACGAGACTGGCTTTAACCATTTCTTCCGTGCCGCTAGCGATCACTTTGGTGGCGACATGATTTACTATCAAGGTCACTCAGCACCGGGTATCTACGCGCGTTCATTCCCAGAAGGTCGTTTGACCAAAGAGCAATTAGAAAACTTTCGCCGTGAAGTAGGCGGTAAAGGCCTATCGAGCTATCCACACCCTTACTTGATGCCAGATTATTGGCAGTTCCCAACCGTTTCAATGGGTCTGGGTCCTATCATGTCGATTTATCATGCGCATGTGCACAACTACTTAGTGAATCGTGGTCTGTTAGAAAATGAAGACCGCAAAATCTGGGCATTCCTAGGGGACGGCGAAACTGACGAGCCAGAAAGCTTAGGCGCAATCTCACTGGCGGGACGTGAGAAGCTAGATAACTTAATTTGGGTAGTCAACTGTAACTTACAACGTCTCGATGGTCCAGTACGCGGTAATGGTAAAATTATTCAAGAGTTAGAATCCGTATTCCGCGGCGCAGGCTGGCGTGTCATTAAAGTTATTTGGGGCGGTAAGTGGGATACCTTATTGGACAAAGACCATTCAGGCGCTCTAAAAAGACGTATGGAAGAAGCTGTGGATGGCGAATACCAACTTTATGAGGCTCGTGATGGGGCATTCACGCGTAAAGAGTTCTTTGGTAAATATCCTGAGCTTGAAGAAATGGCCTCGCAATTAAGTGATGAGGACATTCGTCATTTAAACCGTGGTGGTCATGATCCTATTAAAGTGTATGCCGCTTTCAGTGAAGCTATGAAGACCAAAGGTCAGCCTACAGTTGTATTGGTAAAAACTGTCAAAGGTTATGGGCTGTCTAATCAAGCACAGGCGGTTAACAAAGCACACCAAATTAAGAAGTTAAACAAAGAAGGTCTGGTTTATTTCCGTGACCGCTTTGATTTGCCTTTCACTGATGAAGAGCTTGAGAAGCTACCTTTCTATCGTCCAGATGAAAACTCTCCAGAGATGAAATATCTACGCGGTCGTCGTGAGTCACTAGGCGGACATTTGCCGAACCGTCGTAGTGGACATATACCCTTAAATATTCCTGACTTGTCGATCTTTGATCGTGTGTTGCAGGGTAGTAATGGCAAAGAGCAGTCAACCACTATGGTCTTTGTTCGTCTGTTATCAGCGATGCTAAAAAATAAAGACATCCAAGATCGTGTGGTGCCTATCGTACCAGACGAGGCGCGTACGTTTGGTCTAGAGGGGCTATTCCGTCAGCTAGGTATTTACTCTTCAGCAGGACAAAAATACACCCCTGAAGACAGTGAAGCATTGATGGGCTATAAAGAAGCCAAAGATGGACATATGTTGGAAGAAGGTATTAACGAAGCGGGCGCAATGAGTGCTTGGATTGCCTTAGCGACCAGTTACTCAGTCAACGCGTTACCTATGATTCCAATGTATATTTATTATTCAATGTTCGGTTTCCAGCGTATCGGCGACTTAGCGTGGGCCGCTGGTGACTGTCAGGCTCAGGGTTTCTTATTGGGTGGAACCGCAGGACGTACCACTCTAAATGGAGAAGGCTTGCAGCACCAAGATGGTCATTCTCACATATTGTTCGGTACCGTGCCTAACTGTATCAGCTATGACCCTTGTTATGGCTATGAGCTGGCGGTAATTATGCATGATGGTCTGCGCCGTATGTATGGTGAAGGCGAGCGTGTCTATTATTATATTACCTTAATGAATGAAAATTATGAGCAGCCTGCAATGCCTGAGGGGGTTGAAGAGGGTATTAAGCGTGGTATGTATTTGTTAGAGGATAACAGTCAGTTACACGCTAGTGCACACGTACAGCTATTAGGCTCAGGCACTATCTTACGTGAAGTGCAAAAAGCGGCTAAAATCCTGTTTGACGAGTTCAATGTGAGTGCCAACGTATGGAGCGTAACCAGCTTTAATGAGTTGACACGTGAGGGTATGGCGTGTGATGACTATAACCGTCTACATCCTATGGAAGAAGAGAAAGTGCCTTGGATAACTGAACAATTGGCACAACATGATGGGGTTGTGATAGCAGCGACGGACTATATGCGTAATTACTCTGAGCAAATCCGTGCTTGGTTGCCAGACAACCGTCCTTATACCACATTAGGAACAGACGGTTATGGCCGTTCTGATAGCCGTGCTCAACTGCGTAACTTCTTCCACGTTAATGCTGAGCATATCGTTGTTGCTACCTTAAAACGCTTAGCTGATGAAGGTGAAGTGGAAATGCGTTTAGTGAAGGATGCCATTACCAGTCTAGGCATTGATGTGGATCAACCGCCTGCTTGGCAGCCACAGCCTCAGTATGATCATTTCCCAGATGCACCAGCACCTGATAATGTGAATCCACATCCAGTACCAGAGTTAGTAGATGAAGAAGATGATGAAATCAGTAGCGAGGGACGAGCAGAGGATCAAGCCGATGCTGAGCTATTAAATGACGAAGATGTTAAAGAGTAAGCACTTTATACACTTTGTATTAAATAGCACTATCGCTAATTGTCTAATAACAAATATTCTGGAGAACAGATATGGAAATTAAAGCCCCCGATTTAGGTGTGGAAAGTGCCGAAGTTAGTGAGATAATGGTCTCTGTCGGCGACAAAATTACTGAAAATGATAATATTGTTTTATTAGAATCTGATAAAGCGGCGGTTGAAGTCCCTAGTTCAGCCAGTGGCACTGTCAGTAAAATTATGGTCTCTGTGGGAGATACCGTTACAGAAGGCTCAGTGCTTATTGAACTTGAAACTGACTCCCAAGAAGGCTCAGATTCGGAATCTACAACTGAAGACGCTCAATCAGAGTCTGATGAGGCTAAATCTACAGACGAAGCTGAAGAAGATAAAGGTAACGATTTAGATAGCAGTAATCTTGATAGTGCCGCGCAGCCAGAAAGCGATGCGGCTAACGAGACTCCTGAGGAAGTAGAAGGATCAGGTGAGGCCAAAACCTATCCGCTACCTGATTTAGGGGTAGAGCAAGCAGAAGTCGCTGAAGTTATGGTCAGTGTGGGCGACACCGTCGAAGCGGATCAGTCGTTATTACTCATTGAATCTGATAAGGCCTCAGTGGAAGTGCCGGCACCCGTATCCGGTACAGTCGAAGAGATTTTGATTGCCGCGGGCGATACCGTGGCCAATGGACAAGATTTTATTGTCATTAGAGGTGCTACCGGTAGTAAGCAAGATAAAGGCGCTAGTCAACAAGCGGCGGCGTCTCAAAGTAATTCTAAGACAGACAGCTCAAGTAAAAATAGCAGCAAATCTGCTAACTCTGATGAGCAGCAAAGTGCCAAATTATCTACTATGGGTCAAAGTGGCGCTGACAAAAAGCCACAAGCGTCTACTACCACCCAAGCTAATCAAGCAAATGGTATTGTCGATAAGCTTAGCGAGCAGCAAGTTAATGCTAAGATGACCGATGTCTATGCGGGGCCAGCAGTGCGTAAGCTGGCACGTCAGCTCGGAGTCGACATTACGCAAGTGGAAGGCACGGCATTTAATGATCGTATCTTAAAAGAAGATGTCTTTGATTATGTCAAAGCACATATGCAGACCAAGGCCAGTGATTCAGCACAGAGTGTGAATGTGGTAGGGTCAGGTTTGCCGAGTCTGCCTGATATGAGTAAAGCCGATATTTGGGGTGAGATTGAAACGCAAGACTTAAGCCGTCTACAAAAAGTGTCTATCCCGCAGCTTAATTACAATACGTATCTGCCACAGGTCACTCAGTTTGATTTATCAGACATTACCGAAACTGAAAACTTGCGTGGTGAGCTTAAAGGTGAGTTTAAGGCACAAGGTATCGGCCTAACTATCTTGGCATTTATTGTAAAAGCAACCGCTTATGCTTTAATGCAGCACCCTAAATTTAACAGTCATTTAAGCGATGACAATACTCAAATTCATATTAGAAAGACAGTGAATATGGGTATCGCAGTAGCGACCGATGATGGGTTAATTGTGCCAGTTATCAAAGATGCGCAAACCAAAGGCATTAAACAAATTGCCATTGAGATTGGTGAGTTAGCAGCCAAGGCGCGTGATAAAAAGTTGGGCACCAAAGACTTACAAGGGGCGAGCTTTACGATTTCAAGCCAAGGTAATTTAGGAGGTACTTACTTTACCCCGTTGGTAAATTGGCCACAAGTTGGTATTTTAGGGGTATCTGAAGCCACTATGCAGCCCCGTTGGAATGCTGAAACGCAAACTTTTGAGCCACGTTTGATGTTGCCTCTGTCACTGTCTTATGATCATAGAGTCATTAATGGGGCAGATGCGGCTGTATTTACCCGATATATCGCTAAGTTATTGGCAGATCCTAGACGCATTTTACTGTAATAACTAGCATTTAGTAGGCGAAAGCCAATATCCAAAACCTCATGAACCAGTTTGGAGTGATTAGTTTCGAGAGTACCTAGCAAAACTTATCGAATAACTAGTCCACAAGAACTGGCCAATAAGCAAGCAAACAAGAAAGGTCTTTGATTGATTTAATCAAAGACCTTTTTGTTTTTATTAAAAAAGTTATTATATTGCTATTGCTCGACTGTCCTCTATAATATTTGCTACCAAGTTGCTCTATGGCTCTATAATAGCTTTATGGCTTTTTCAATATTTTTAGCAACTTCTGCCAAAGCATACGTTTTACCACTCACCGATAACAACAACTCTAAGCCACCTATGTTTAAAAATCCTCTATATCAGCAAATACGAAGCCGAGTCTACGATATCATTGAAAACGAAGCTTATCAGACTACCTTTAGCCGGTCTTTTGATAAATTTCTAATAGTATTGATTTTATTAAATGTGTCGGCAGTTATCGCAGAGTCAGTGGATGCTTGGTATTTTCCCAATAAGGCGCTATTTCATGCATTTGAGCAGTTCTCTATTGTTATTTTTAGTGGTGAGTACTTACTGAGACTTTGGGCAATAGTTGAAAAAGACAAGGACACCCATCCTGAAATTCCTCATTGGAAAAGACGTTTAAATTGGGCTAAAAGTCCGGGTGCTATCATTGATTTTATCTCAATTGCACCTGCGTTTTTAAATTTCTTCGTCACCGTAGATTTACGTTTCTTACGTGTTTTACGATTGTTCAGATTGTTAAAACTAACCCGTTATTTTGCGGCAATGCGCATTTTATTAATTGTGTTGCATAAAGAAAAAGAGTCGTTTAAAGCGGTTATTTTTATTTTATTAATTATGATTGTGACGGCCTCTAGCGGTATTTATGTGGTGGAAAATCAAGCCCAACCTGAAGTGTTTGAATCGATACCAAAATCCATGTGGTGGGCAGTGGTAACCTTGACCACAGTGGGCTATGGCGATGTTATCCCGGTCACAACATTCGGTAAATTTTTAGGGGCAGTGATCACCATACTAGGGGTAGGTCTGGCAGCATTGCCGGCAGGTATTTTGGCATCGGGCTTGGCCTCTGAGCTTGAGCAACGCCGTGAAATACTGGAACAAAGATTCCGCGAGTTATTGCTCGAAGATGATGATATGAATTTGGTCAGGGACCGCTATAAAATTGATAAAATTAGACGTGAGCTTGGCTTGAGTAATGATCAGGCAGATGAGGTGATAATGCAGCTGCTGCGTGAAAAAGAGTATCAACAAAAGCTAGCAGAGTTAGATAAGAAAAACTTTTGTCCACATTGTGGCGAGCATCTATAAGTGTTATTCAAAAATTGTCAGTCAAAAACAGCACCAATCAAAAGACAATAAAAAAGAGCTGAATCAGCTCTTTTTTTATTTTTAGAAAAGTTCAGCGATGGGGTTAGCCATAAAGTCGTGCCAGCTCGCGCTGGATTTGTTCTATCATGTTATCTATTTTATGATCACTCAAAGCCAATAGACTTTGGGTATAACGCCATTCGCCTAGCTCGCGGCTCAATAGGGCCACACAAAACGCCGCACTGTCATTTCCTATAAGGGTTAAATCTGTCGCATAAATCTCGTTGCCTTCATCATCGCTGATGTAAAGATTACCGCGTTCAAGTTGACGAATCGGATAGCCATTATAGCAAGACACTATTAACGCCACGTGTGACACAGTTTGAGGCAAACGGCCAAGTCTTAATTCGATGGTTTCGACATCTACATTTCTATCTAATTCAGCTGCCGCACCTCTGTCCTTACCATTTAAGCTATCACCTTGATGGCGAATTGCTTCAGAGTTGTCTCTTAACTGCTTAAACCAAACCTTGTCTACTGCTTGTAGATGACTGTTAAATAGCACACAAGACAAGTCGATGTCTAACGTTACGGTGTTCTTTTTTATACGGTTAATAAATCCTTTTTTAGCGACTTCAGTATATTTAAAGTTCAGACCAAATAATAAGGTGTTTCCTTCAATAGGCAGTTCACTCAACAAGTGTGAGGTTGGAGTATTAGCAGAGGCTGAAAATGTATTTGAGCTATTGTCTACAAATGTGTTTGAACTATGAGTAGTAGAGGCCAAAAGAAACTCCTAGATGATCGTAATAGTTATTAATAACGTTTAATAATAAAATGGCACAGTAATAAAGAATTATAGCATTTAACAAGGCATTACATCATTTACTATGGTTGCTGTATGACCTTATCTGTAAGTCAGATTTAGGCAATTGGTTCATCTTGATTCACTGCCATCGCCAATATCTCGGGTTCGATAGCAATCAGCTTTTTACCAAAGCCACGTAACCACCATACCAATTGTGAGGTTAAATTAACTGTGGCGGTTATGGTTTGGGTATTATTTTCTTCGTCATCAATAACAGTTTGATCTTCACTGAGGCGGCTTTCCGTAAGGCTAGTACCCGCTTTACCATTAAAAACTAAGGTAATCTTGGTATCTTTGCCACGATTTGGCAAGTCTCTAAATAGATAATGAGCAAACCCCATACCGCCAGAGTCTAGATAAGTGGTTAAATCAAAGTCCTCTGGAATAACTGCTTTGTTGTCTTCAACAGTGACCTCTGTAAAACGGTGGAGGGCAAAGGTACGGATAATTTGCTTGTCATCGTCCACTTTAGTGGCCAGCAAATAAATAACCACCCCTCGCTGTACAATTGCGATGGGATTTAAAGCATAATTACCTGCGTTGTCTTTGTTACGGCGGGTGTAGCAGGCCGTTATTTGGCGCTCATAAAATATCGCTTGATAGATGGAGTCTTTACATTCTCGGCAAATCTCTGGGGCAATGAGGGGCTGAGTAGCAGGTTCAATACGCACTCTATCTAACCAATTATGGGTGATTTTACTGTCTTTTAATTGACGTCGGGCTAAGTCAAACCAAGGAAACAGTTCGTCCAATATGGCAGGAGGTAGTAACTGAGCCAAATTGGCTTCGACCATATTGAATGCCACAGCCTGCGACAAGTTCATGTGCGGTAAGCTTTGAACAGGGGCATCTTCTTTCCAGCGCCACCCTTGTGGGTTGGCATTGTTCTTCTCGATAGGAAAGCGCTTTGATAAGGCATTTAAGTCGCGCTGTACAGTACGCAGGCTCACATCGAAATTAGCCAAACTTAACTGCTCATGCAAATGATGTGTGCCTCGCCAGCTACCGCGCTCTAACAGATTTAATAGCTCCCACTGGCGCGCAGTAGTGGCAGTACTGTTATTGGCAGTGGGCGCACTCATCTTCTGAGTACGCTTGCTTTGGGTTGTTTCCTTACTCGTTGTCATATCAGTCATCATAGATTTCTTGATTATCAAGTCAGTAGTGGTATAGCCAAACTAAAAAATAGCATAATTTTAGGGACGATACGATAGCCTCTAAACTTTTACCGTAAATAAATTCTTGTCCTTATACTACGGCCAAATAAAATACTAAGGTCAAATAAACTTTTTTCATTGGGAAAGGTTTAGTTATTGCTGAAAAAAACGCTAAGAAAAACGGTTTGATTATCGCAATTTTTTATCGGTGAGCTTAACGTTGCTTTTTTTATCGGTCATTTTTGCTGTGGTGTCTGAGTCTTGCTCCGCCTCTTCACTGTCTTCAGGAGGGTTAAGCTGTTCTTCCCATTTTTTTAGGTTTTTGATAATTTTTCCAAACAGGCTGGATTTACGATAGCGGCCTTTTTTGTTGAGTGTGTCCACAGGCATATCGGCCAATATGGTCAACGCTTCGCTCAAGCTTTTGACCCCGTAAATGTGGAACTTACCATCTTGAACCGCCGTTATAATATCGTCGCGCAGCATCAATTGAGAGATATTGGCATAGGGCATGATAACCCCTTGATTGCCGGTTAACCCTTGGTGCAAGCACGCATCAAAAAAGCCAGCTACTTTGGCATTAATACCGCCCACTGCTTGAACTCTTCCTAATTGATTCATTGAGCCGGTTATACCAAGAGATTGAGAAATAGGGGTATCAGCCAAAGCCGATAGCAAGGCACAAGCTTCCGCTAAAGTGGCACTGTCTCCATCAATGTGAGCATAACTTTGTTCAAATGCCAAAGATGCTGTGAAGTTTAACGGATGGTAGGGGCTAAATAGGGCGCGTAAATAGCTATTCATAATTAACATACCTTTAGCATGCAAACTGCCACCTAACTCAACATCTCTCTCAATATCTAAAATATCGCCAGACCCTACACTGTGTTGGACCACTGCGGTCAATAGAGCCGGCATACCAAACTCACTGTCTGCATAATCGATGATGGTCAACGCATTGATTTGACCGATGGCTGTGCCAGAGGTACTGATAAGCTGCTGTCCATCGGTAATCTCTTGTAGATACAACTCTTTTAGATAACTTGATCGATAACTAATGTCTGTCAGAGCTTGTTTTACGTGGCTAGCACTGACCAGTGTCGCCTGATTCACACTGGCCAGACGATTAGCCTCAAGCATAATCTGAATTAGACTGTCGGTATGCAGGCTTAATTTATTTTGGTCCTCACACAATAAGCTTAAAAACTCCAGTACTGCCGCTTGCGCCGTACTATCAAAGTGCTTCAGCTTATACTTGGCAATGATGTCTGCCATTTTAGCCACCATCTGTACTTCATTGTCTACGGTACGGATAATCTCTTCATGAAAATCGGCTCTTATTTTGAATAAAGACAAGAACTCTGTGTCTTGTTCAGCATAATGGTCATATAAATCTGATTCGCCCAATAAAATAATTTTATTTTCCAGTGGAATCGCCTCTGGTGTTAATAGATTATCGCCAAGTGTTGCATTTTGGCGCGCTTCTACTGGGCTTAGTTTTGATGTTCGTAGCGCCAGCTTTAACCCGTGCCAGGCTTCGGGATGCTCATTAATATGTGAGGCTTCCAATATTAAATAGCCACCATTGGCTTTGTGTAAAGCGCCAGGTTTAATCATCATGTGATTACTGAGGGTACTGCCGGCGTGCAATGACTGATTTATTTTACCTAAAATATTGTCAGAGGTTGGGTTGGGTTCAAAGACAATAGGGGCCCTATCTGGAGTATGATGTTGGGTTTGTTTAAGCCCATATTCTAACGGCAGATTTGGCGCATTGGCGCTGATAATGTTGATGTTATAACGATCAGGCAATAATTGGTTAGGGGCAGGGACAAAGCGCTCATCTTGTCCTTGATAAATGAGAGGTGCGTGAATAATAAGGTCTTGCTGCATTGCACTCAAAAACGCTAGCAACTTCTCGTTTTGATAAAACTGCTCAAATAATGAGTTGAATAAAGGCGTTATAGCTTCTTCAACTATTTTTTGAAGATGCTGTGATAACTTATAAATATTATGTGACGTAGCAGTAGCTTTTTTATTTAGGACAGTTTTTTTATTTGCTTGGTTTGGGCTATTTATAGGGCCAAGTTTATTATTCTCTTTGTATTCCGTAGTAGGCACTGTACTTAAGTAGTTGGTCAGATGCTGCCATATATCGCATAACTCTGAGGACAGTTTTTGTGCGGTACCTGGTGATAAGGCAATGGCAAGCGGTCTGTTGGGTTGATGAAAGTTATGGGTATAAATCCAATCTTTTACTTCGGCTTGTTTATGACCTTTACTACATAGATATTGAGTTATAAAGGTTCTTTTGCCGAGACCCTTTTCACCCACCGCGAAGACATTATAACCACTCGCTGAAATATCGAAGGCGGTATTAAGGGCAGAAACTGAACGTGCTTGACCAAAGCCACAGCTTAATACGGAGGACAGTTCGGTTGAGGCAGGCAGGAGTTCGCTATCGCTGTGTTTTTTTAACTGGGCGACAGCCACTTTGCACTTTTGCTTTATTTCGGTTACTGTTTCCGTGGCAGGTATAGTCGCATTTGGATGGTTTGAGTTATTCTCTAATTCATTTATTTGCTTGAGTTTTTTTGACTTTGCATTACCATACTGCCTCTCAAAACGAGAAGCTGTATCCGCATGAGTTAGGTGTTTGCTACCGTCTGTTTTTGGGGCTTTGTTTTTAGGAAGCGTAGCTTTGCTAGAAGATGACATAATTTGCTCAAATCAAATGATGAAAAAATGAATAAAAATAATGTTGAGTATATCGCATGATAGACATCGGGATAACATCTAAAAAAATTTGGAACGTGTTATAATGCCACGCTAAACACTTTGGCTTCAGATAAACCCAGAATTTGCCTGTATTATAGTACAGTATGGTAGCGATAAAATGATGACCCCCACTGAGTTTCAAGTGATATCTAATCAATATCAAGAACTTGATAGACTTTTGCTTGATTCGATTGAACAATTAAAGCTAGAGATTAGTGCTGAACAACGCGGTAAATTAATGTTGTATTTGGATAAGTTGTTGTTCTGGAACAAAGCTTATAATCTGACAGCAATTAAACAGCCAAAAGAAGCGCTTATTAAACATATTATTGACTGCTTGGCCATATTGCCACATCTGAAATCTGGTAAGCTTTTAGATATTGGTACGGGAGCAGGCTTGCCGGGTGTCATCATCGCTATTTGTCAGCCGCAGCGTGAGGTTACCGTATTAGACAGTAATCAAAAGAAGATTCGCTTTATTCGCCAATCTATCTCTGAGCTTAAAATAACCAACGTGATCCCAGTGGCCAGTCGTATTGAGAATTTTGTGCCTGAAGAACATGATAAGTTTGATGTGGTCACCTCAAGGGCGTTCGCTAGCTTGACAGATTTCGTTGACGCTGCTGAACCAAGGTTAGCTAAAAATGGCTGGCTTCAAGCCATGAAAGGGTTAATTCCTGAACCAGAGGATATTAATGCTCTGGTCAATGAGTGGCAGATAGAGCATATCGCTTTGGATGTACCTTATTTGCACGAGACCCGTCATTTGACTGAACTGGTCAAAATAAGTGATTAATAAATCACAGAGCCGTGTCATTATTTAATTGATAATATAATAACTATTTAAATCAACCTGCTTTATTGAGGTAAAAGAGTAGCCCTATGGAAATTCTGGCAATTGCAAATCAAAAAGGCGGTGTGGGTAAGACCACAACAGCAGTGAACTTGGCCGCAAGCCTTGCCGGTCGACGTAAAAAAGTATTGCTTATTGATTTGGACCCCCAAGGTAATGCCACATCAGGCACAGGGCTTGAAAAGCGTTCGCTTGAATTGACCATAGCCGATGTTTTATTAGATGGCGTTGATTTAAAAGAGGCTATTTACCCAAGTCCAGCAGGATTCGATGTAGTGGGTGCCAATCGTGATTTGTCTGGCATCGACATTACCTTAATGGGTAAAAGTGACAGTCACTTACTTTTGAGTAAGGCCATGCAAACAGTGGACGATTATGATTATGTCATTATAGACTGTGCGCCAAGCCTTAACCTTTTGACGATTAATGCGATGGTGGCCACGCAGGGTGTTATTATTCCTATGCAATGTGAGTATTACGCACTCGAAGGTTTGGCAGATTTATCACAAACGATCGATAGATTAAAAGATCTTAATCCAGAGCTGCATATCCGTGGAGTATTGAGAACTTTATTTGATTCTCGTAACACCTTAGCTAACGATGTCTCTGCTGAACTGGAGTCTCATTTTGGTGAGCTAATGTTTAAAACTATTATTCCTAGAAACGTGCGTTTGGCAGAGGCGCCTGCGCATGGTATGCCAGTTCTAGATTATGAGAAAAGCTCAAAAGGGGCGCAGGCTTATCGGAAACTGGCCACAGAGATTATTAAACAAAGCCGGTAGACGCCTTCAAAACGCGATTAGTTTTGGCGGTTAATTGCTTATAGTCATTAAAAACTAATAATAACTGGCCATGGCACTTGCAAGAGACACACAATTCATTAAAATGAACCTCCCACATGGGGTGGTCTCATATTTATCACTATTTTAGATTTTAAGTGGTTCAGGGGTTGGTTTTTTACCAGCATCAAGACCACTTAACAGATCAGGTAAGCAGGTTGTAGAGGATAACCAAGATGGCAAAAAAGCGTGGATTAGCTGCAAACCGAGGGTTAGATGCTCTACTCGGGTCTATTAAAAAAGAAAAAGCAATCACAGCTGCCGCTTTACGTGACGACTTACAAGTTGATCGCGAGACTAAAGACTCGCCTGCTCAAAATGAGTCTGTGATAGAAGATACCACGGTAGCTAAGAAAGTTGCCCCTAGAAAAAAGACAGCAGTCAATAAGGTCGAAACGACTTCAGTTAAGCCTGCCAATGAGGCTTCTGATGAAGAGATGACCTTAGTGCAAATGGATGTTGAGCGTCTGCAGGCAGGTAAATATCAGCCAAGACGTGACATGAGTGAGACGGCGTTGGCTGAATTGGCGTCCTCAATCAGACAACATGGGGTAATGCAGCCCATCGTAATTCGCCCTTTATTGGCCAACGAAGAAAAAGTATCAGACACCATTACCCACGAAATCATCGCTGGTGAGCGCCGTTGGCGTGCGGCCAAAATGGCAGGACAAAATACTATTCCTGCTATTGAACGTGCTTTGTCTGATGAGTTGGCCATTGCTCTGGCATTAATTGAAAATATTCAGCGCGAAGACTTATCTGTGATAGAGCAAGCCGCTGCTTTACAGCGTTTCCATACTGAATTTGGGATGAGTCATGCGATGATTGCAGAGGTAGTGGGTAAGGCGAGGACTACAGTCTCAAACTTGTTGCGACTTAACCACTTGCATGAAGATGTAAAGACTCATTTGAGTGAAGGCCATCTTGATATGGGACATGCTCGCGCTTTATTGTCCTTATCATCAGAACAGCAGCCTATCATTGCAGAAAAGATCATTGAAGGGTCTATGACTGTACGTGATGCAGAAAAGTTGGTTAAATCCATTCTTAATCCAGAGAAAAACACTAAGCCAGCTTCGCAAAATGAAGATTTAGAGATTGAGAAGCTGAACCAACAGTTATCTGATTATCTTGGGGCCACAGTCAAGCTCAAACAAAAGAAAGGTGGTAAAGGTAGTATGGAGATTTTTTTCCACAGTCACGAAGAACTAGAGGCTTTATTACAGCACTTTAAATCATAATCTACCTTTTACAGAGCGAGTCTTTGAGGCAGGTAAGCGTTAAAATGACGTTTAGAAAATGATGCAGGGTAATTATTGCCTTATATGCATTAACCAATGTCCTAGGATTCGCTTTAAATGAATTTTATAAAAAAAGGCACATGATGACTAATCCATCACCTAAAGATGCATCGTCAACTTCTTCCAACGATCGCAAAGATCCTGAAAACAGCTTAATAAAATCTAAAATAAAACCTCAATCGCAACATCCTCCGCAAACCCGAACCTACCTTCGATTGATGCAGTATATTATTCCATATTGGTGGGCCGTTGGCTTAACCATTATTGGTTTTGGTATCAACTCTGCTACTGAAATTGGTATCGCAAAACTAATTCAATTTATTACTGATTCCATTAATAATGGTACTCAATCGCAGTTAGATCTGTTTCCGTTTTTGATTATACTTTTGTTTACGATCAGAGGTTTTGGCTCGTTTTTAGGGAATTACTTTTCGGCTTTAATTTCAAGAAACTTAGTGTATAAGCTGCGGGTGCAAGTGTTTGATAAGTTATTGCGCTTACCTAATTCGTTTTTTTTGGCGAATCCAGCAGGTACCATTTCTTCAAAACTTATTTTTGATGTGGAGCAAGTTACCGCAGCCAGTACTGATTCTTTAAAAACTATAGTTCGAGATGGTTTGACAGTGGTAGCCTTGCTTGGCTATTTGCTTTATTCGAACTGGCGTTTAACTTTAATTTTATTTTTAGTGTTACCCCCCATCTTATGGCTTATCCAAAAGGCGTCTAAACGCTATCTAAAGCTATCGAAGGGTATTCAAAAATCGATGGGTGATGTGAGTCACATTACCAATGAAGTTATTGGCGGCTATCAAGTTGTCAAAAACTATGGGGGGCAACCCTATGAGCAAGCGCGTTTTGAAAAAGCTTCTTCAGAAAATTTGAAGCAAGGCATGAAAATAGTCATTACCAACAGTATCAATACGCCTGCCGTACAGCTATTAATGGCCTTGGCATTTTCAATCGTTATATGGCTTGCCTTAAGACCTGAAGTAATCTTTAACACCACAGCAGGTGAGTTTATTTCTTATTTGACTGCTGCTGGTCTATTAAGTAAGCCAGTGAGAACCTTAACCGACATCAATGAGAAATTACAAAAAGGTATTGCTGCTGGTGAGTCGATTTTTGCCCTCCTAGATGAGCCAGAAGAAGAGGATGGTGGCGCTCATATTGAGCGGGTTAAAGGAGATATTGTATTTGATCATGTCTCTATGCATTATCCTGATGGTACCAAAGCTTTACAAAATTTCACCCTTGATATTAAAGCTGGTGAAACAGTGGCCTTTGTGGGCAAAAGTGGTGCTGGTAAAACCACATTGGTTAATTTGCTAACCCGTACTCTAGAGCCAAGCTCGGGCGATATTTACATCGATAACATGCCAATAGAATCTATCTCGCTTGATTCTCTACGTGCTCAAATTGGTATGGTCAATCAGCAAGTGGTTCTATTTAATGAAACGGTCCGCCATAATATAGCCTATGGTGATTTGGCTTCTAAGACTGAAGAGGAAGTTATTTCAGCGGCTAAATCTGCCTTTGCTCATGATTTTATTATGGCAATGCCTGATGGTTATAATAGCGCTATTGGAGCTGAAGGTCTTCAGTTATCAGGTGGTCAGCGTCAAAGACTTTCAATTGCCAGAGCTTTGTTAAAAGATGCACCGATATTGATTTTAGATGAGGCCACCAGTGCATTAGATAATGAGTCTGAATATTATATTCAGCAAGCTTTAGAAAACGTGATGAAAGATCGAACCACGTTGGTGATTGCGCATAGACTGACCACCATTGAGTCAGCTGATAAAATTGTGGTTATGGACAAAGGAAGAATTGTTGAAATTGGTAGCCATGAAGAGCTGATGGCACTATCAGGACAATATGCCCACATGTACGATAGAGATTTCGCGGAAAGCCAATTTAACGCTGAGTAGCGGTCTATGCTAAATAGTTATCTATAATTAATTTAGGTTGATTAGTTTCTTGTGCTTAAAACCTCTCGATATTGTTAAATTCTCAATATTGTCTGTTTATGGTATTAAGGTGGTCTATTCGTAATGATGGACCCCTTTAAAGTAAATAGCCTAAGCAAAAATATTTAACCCTACATTTGTGACTTATTATGGCAACCCAACTCAAAGCAACGGACTCTGAAGATAAAAACAAAGGCAACGCTTTTAATTTAGAGTTGGCCATGGTTAATGCTTGGCAAAATGAGGCAGGGTGGCTGTGGTTATTACTGCCACTAAGCGGATTATATGGTGCTGTGACGTATATTCGGCGTAAGTTGTATCAAAAAGGTATTTTGTCCAGTTATAGAGCGCCTATACCGGTCATGGTAGTTGGTAATATTACGGTAGGTGGTAGCGGAAAAACGCCATTAATTATTGAGTTAGTCACTTATTTAAAAAATAAAGGCATTAAAGTTGGCGTTATCAGTAGAGGGTATGGCGGTGATGAATCATTAATGCCGCAGATCGTTACCTTGCAAAGTAAGCCTCAAGACGTTGGTGATGAGCCCTGTTTAATTGTCCGCGAAACGGGCGCAGTGGTTGCAGTATGTCCCAATCGGCAACAGGCTATTGAAAGCATACTCAAACACCAACCTGATACCCAATTAATCATTGCAGATGATGGTCTACAGCATTATAAGCTACAGCGAGATATTGAGTGGGTAGTGGTGGATAGTGCCAGAGGCTTTGGTAATAAGCAATTGTTACCCACGGGATTCTTGAGAGAGCCGATTCGCCGTTTGCAAGATACCACTGTGATTTTTCATGAGCGCTTAGATCAGCAAAGCTCGGAAGATAAACAGACCAATAGTAAACTACGCATGCATTTACAGTCCGCTGCCTTAAAGCCTTTGATTAATGGTCAGTCTGGCTCTAATATTGAAAATATAATTGATACTAGCGAAATAACTGATATCAAACACGTTTATGCGGTCAGTGGCATTGGCTATCCTCAGCGATTTTTTAATACGCTACAACAGTTAGGTTATAAGGTTGACCCAAAGCCTAAACCAGATCACCACCAATTTAGTGTAGAAGATTTGGTTGGGTTGACCGATAAACCAATTATAATCACCTCCAAAGATGCTGTAAAAATTGCCCCATTGGTACAGAGCACTGCCCAACTGCAAAATCTGTCTATTTGGGTATTGCCAGTCCATGCTGTACTAAGCCCAAACACTTATAAAATTTTAGATCATCAGTTAAACTCACTGGGTATAGCTAATTAGACTGTGCTAAGCTAAATTTTTAGTTTAGCTACTTTCTCAACCCCATCCATCACCTCTATCTTTAAATATCAGTCGAGAGAAATCAGATGAGCGCATCTCCTACTAAAGCCTCACAGCCAAAAGTTCATATTGTCATTCCTGCTCGTTTCAAAAGCACTCGATTACCGGGTAAACCGCTACTACTTATCCATGGCAAACCTATGATTTTATGGGTGGCACAAAAAGCGAGCCAAGCCACTTTTGCAGATGACTTATGTATTGCAACCGATGACACGAGAATCGCAGAAGTATGTCGTGAAGCAGGTTATGATGTGGTTATGACTGATGCAAGCCACGCTTCTGGCACTGACAGATTGAGCGAAGTGGCTAAAATTAAAGGCTGGGTTGAAGAAGACATCGTAGTCAATATGCAAGGCGATGAGCCGTTGGTACCGCCTCAGTTATTAGAACAAGTCAAAGATCTGTTAGTCAGCAAACCTGATTGTGTGATGTCTACTCTTTATGAGCCAATTATGGACTATGAAGAGTTCATGCGCCCCTCTGTGGTCAAAGTGGTTACTGATAACTTACAAAATGCATTGTACTTCAGCCGTGCCCCAATCCCTTGTGATAGAGATCATGCTCTGGCCATGGCGCAAGCCAACAGTAACGAGGGTAGTGAGAGCACTGCACCCAAGCTTGAAGTGCCGAATCACGCTTATAGACATCTGGGTATCTATGCTTACCGAGTTAAATTATTGCAAAACTTTGTGCGTTGGTCGCCTGGGGTGTTAGAGAATTTAGAGAGTCTTGAGCAGCTAAGGGTACTTGAGAACGGTGAGAAAATTGCCATAGCCGAGGCGAGTGTACAACTGCCCCCAGGTGTGGATATGCAGCAAGACTTAGATCGTTTAAATGCTCTGCCTATCAGCGAGCTACAGTAGAGAACACTGTCTACTAAGGGCAACTCTTATACCCGTTATAAAAGGTCAAACAGTCGATTATGAAACAGCAGCTTAGCTCGGATCACAGTGTTTATTTTGAACCTTTATTGCCATGGCAACAGCCGGCATGGGATCACCTTATTTCACGTTATGATCGATTGCCCCATGGCTTACTGTTTGCAGGTATGCAAGGGATTGGCAAGCGCGCCTTTGTCTGGCGCTTTGTTGCTTGGTTGTTGTGTGATAATAGGTTACAGACAATAGGAAGTCCTAATCAGCAAGGTGCCTGTGGTCATTGTCAAAGTTGCCAATGGCTGCAGTCTGGCACTCATCCAGATTTACAAGTTTTGCCAGACTCAAGCTTACCAATGATGTTAGACAGTGAAGACAAAGAGGCCACCAAAAAGAGTAAAGGCACTACCAAAAAGACTCAGAAAAAGTCCGACACGGTCTCCTCAGAGCCTGCTAAAACTTCCATTAAAGTAGATGAGATTCGTGACCTACAGCCTTTTATTAGTCAGGGCAGCTCCGGTCGCCGCGTATGTGTGATAGACAATGCCGATATGATGACCGTGGCAGCAGCAAATGCGCTACTTAAGACTTTAGAGGAGCCCCGTGAAGGGATTCATCTGTTGCTCATAACGGATTGGCCAACTAAGCTACTGCCTACTATTAAGAGCCGAGTGCAACAGGTTGCCATCGATCACATTGAGCGTGATAAAGTTACTGATTATCTCACCAACTTTGTGAAACAAAATAATGTTATCCCGTTTGATAATGAGGTTAGTTTAACGGTGCAGATCGAGCAGGCATTAAAGCTTGCCAACGGTGCCCCTTTAGCAGCATTAGACATGCTCGATAGTGACTGGTATAAACATCGGGACACTTGGATTAAGGTTTGGTTAGCACTTAGAGTCGGTAAGCGTAGCAGTATTGCTGCCAGTGATTATTGGCAAAAGAACCTTTCTATAGACGATTTTATTAAGCTTTCTGAATTTATGCTAATGGATTTTAGTCGCCTAAGCCTAGGATTAGATCCTTTACAAGCAGATTTAAACTTAGGCGGATATGCTTCAATTACTGAACTGACATTAGAACGTATCCAGCAGGTAATGGGTCTGATTGAAGACGTTAAGATAGCGAGATATCAAAATGTGCAGGACAAAATGGCGTATGATAGGTTAATATCTAGTTTAGCAGCGCTATAAAAATCACCATAAAAAAAGAGTCCAAATTGGACTCTTTTTTTATTCTAATTTAGAAATTAACCTATAGAAAGGTCTTATTTTTCTAAGATACATGTAACGCCTTGACCACCTGCGGCACAGATAGAAATTAGAGCGCGACCTGATCCTTTTTGATCTAGAAGTTTAGCAGCAGTGGCTAAAATACGACCACCAGTAGCAGCAAATGGGTGACCCGCCGCTAATGATGAACCATTTACGTTTAGCTTGCTACGATCAATAGAGCCTAGTGCTTTATCAAGACCTAAACGCTCTTTACAGAAAGTCTCATCTTCCCAAGCGGCTAGAGTAGCCAATACTTGTGAGGCAAATGCTTCATGAATTTCGTAAAAATCAAAGTCTTGTAGGGTTAGACCTGCACGCTCAAGCATACGTGGCACAGCATACGCAGGGGCCATCAATAGACCTTCTTTAGGACCTGCTTTACCAACGAAGTCTACTGCTGCAGTTTCTTGATGAACGATATAAGCCAATGGTTTTAGACCATGAGCTTCTGCCCACTCATCAGTACCCAAAAGAACACAAGAAGCACCGTCCGTTAATGGAGTAGAGTTAGCAGCGGTCATGGTTGGGTTGGCATTACGCTTACCAAATACAGGCTTTAAGGTTGCTAATTTTTCTAATGAAGAATCAGGGCGTAGGTTATTATCACGGGTTAATCCCTTATAAGGGGTGATTAAATCGTCAAAGAAACCTTCTTCGTAAGCACGGGCTAAGTTGTGATGACTGTTAACTGCTAGCTCGTCTTGTGCTTCACGGGTAATGTTCCATTCTAAAGCAGTAATTGCTTGATGCTCGCCCATTGATAGACCAGTACGTGGCTCACCATTTTGTGGCGCATCGATTAGCTCTTTAGGATTAATACTTGTTAACGCACTTAAACGTTGCTTATTGTTTCTGGCAGCACCCAGTTTGATTAGCGCTTTACGTAGGCCGTCACCCACAGCGATTGGTGCATCAGACGTGGTATCAACACCACCAGTGATCGCAGAATCAATAATACCTAGTGCAATTTTATTGCTGGCAGCGAAAGTTGCTTGAAGACCAGTACCACAAGCTTGAGACACATCATAAGCTGGAGTTTGTGGGTCAAGTGCTGTGTTCAATGCTGATTCACGAGTTAGGTTTAAGTCGCGGCTTAACTTTAATACTGCACCTGCCACTACCTCACCAACACGCTCACCTTGTAATTCATAACGTTCAACCAGACCGTTTAGAGCGGCACT
Source organism: Psychrobacter sanguinis (assembly GCF_020736705.1). NCBI lineage: Bacteria > Pseudomonadati > Pseudomonadota > Gammaproteobacteria > Moraxellales > Moraxellaceae > Psychrobacter > Psychrobacter sanguinis. Next base: position 2,798,020 of record NZ_CP085990.1, on the reverse strand, counting down.
CAACATATCAATATTGCTGGCATCTGAGTATGGGCCGTTAGAGCGAGCAAATGGGATACGGTTGCCACCTAAAATAGCCACACGGCGGGGAAGAGCAGCTGCTTTTGGAGCAGTTGATGTTACTTTTGCAGCGCTAGATTTTTCAGCAGACTCTTTTTTAGAGTCGTCAGATTTAGTGTCTTGCTTGGCTGGTTTTTCTTCTTTATTCACAGTTTTGTCTTCCGCGTTAGTATTAGAGGCTTGTTTGGTATCAGATGGCTTTTTGCTGTCTGACTCAGTATTTTCTGATTCAGCTAAATCGGCTTCTTCTTCAGCGTCAGCATCGGCCTTGGCTTGTGCTTTGGCTTCTTCAACTATTTTTTGCTTAGCTGCTCTGTCTGCAACAATCGATGCATCGGCTTCTGATTTTGGAGAAGAAACAACTTCATTTTGAAGTTCTGATAAATCTACAGTTGACTCTGCTTGATTGGCGTTATTGCCATTGGCAGAATTTTCGTCTAACAAAGGTTCGCCTGCTTTACTAACTACCGTTGAGGTTACGGCTGATTTGTTGTCAGTTTGATTGTTCTTTGAATTTGAGTTGCTCATTTAATATCCTTATATTTCATAACTTATAAGAAAGCCATTTATTCTCAAAAAAAGTCAAAGACAGCTAATGAGACGGCTCGTGGTTTAAATTGGGTTAAGGGTTGTGATTATAATTATAGCTTTAGCGGTTAGCTTACAAATAAACTAGGTTAACTCTATATGCTACTCAGTAAGTATGGCTAATTTTAACATTGTTACTAAAGCATTGTGGCGAATGTTGTTCTATAATAATATAATGTTATTGTTAATAGGTGTATTCATAACATTAGGTTTGATTTTATCACATCAATAATAATTGGCAATCTTATATCGTTGCATATTTATAGGAAGTGGTTAATAGTGTGAAAGAAGTGTTACTGATGCCGTCATATAAGGCATTTTTTTAACAAAAAACCTAGTATCTTTAGAATAAGCAGATTTAATAAAGCAGTAAATAAATACATTAATATAATTAATGACAGAATTAATAGAGTCATTTTTGTTAGACTCTTAAAGATTGTGCACAATGATGATTGGATTAAATTAACTAGTTAATTAATACAGATATACAGATATAAAGATAATAGATAAGTAGTTGTAGTTGTCATTGTTAAGGATAGACAAGTAGACAGTAGATAAATAGACAGATAACCGATAGATAAATAAGCAAGCTGAATAACATTTATGAACTAAGCAGTCGTAGTTTTAGGTTTCATAAGTGCCATTAAATTGAAAATATAGCCCATTAAAACATCGCTCATTAAGTGAGAGTAACAAACGCTAATGGGCTTAGATTTAGTTTATAGACCCCAGTGTTTATAAGCTTAGATAAGCTATTAAAAAGGTTTATGCGTTAATCCACCAAAAGTCCAATAATATAATTAGGAGATTTTATGTCAGATCGCTATGGAGAGTTTGTACAGTCGCCCCTAGGAAAAAAAGTAGCTAAAAACCTAGGCTTACCGCTACCTACCAAACTAGATCGCTTTGAAGCGGGTGAAAAAGTAGTTCGTGGCAGTGTTTTATTTGGTTCAGCCTCAGGAGAGGACAGCCGCGTCAGTGACGCTGTGGCTACCGTATTAAATAACTTACACGCTGACGTCTATGTTGCTGGTGATGAGGCGCACAAAGACGCTTTAACAAATGCTGGTATTGAGGCTAAAGGCAGTGAAGATAACAGTGATAAATACAAAGTACTTATTTTTGATGCCAGTAATATCGGTTACGCGCCTGACTTAAAACAAATGTATGATTTCTTCCATCCTGTCGCACGTCAAGTTGAAAAATCTGGTCGCGTTATTATTATCGGTCGTCCACCAGAAGAGTGTGAGTCGATTGGTGAAACTCTGGCTCAAAGAGCGTTAGAAGGCTTTGTTAAGTCTGTGGGTAAAGAGTTCAAAAATGGTATTACTGCTCAGCTGTTATATGTTAGCAAAGGTGCCGAAGCTAATTTAGATTCATCACTACGTTTCTTTATCTCTGCGCGTTCAGCCTATGTGTCTGGTCAAGTGGTTCGTATTGGTAAGGGTAATACTGAAGAAGTCGATTGGTCCAAACCGCTTGCTGGTAAAACTATCTTAGTGACTGGTGCAAGCCGTGGTATTGGTGAGTCAATGGCGCGTGTCTTGGCCCGTGATGGTGCCCATGTTATTTGCTTAGATGTCGCGCAACAACAAGCGGACCTACAAAAAGTAGCTGGCGAGATTGGTGGTTCAACATTGGCCTTAGACATTACGGCTGAAGATGCTGGTCAGAAGATTGCTGAAGCTGCTGCCAAACGTAATGGCCTAGATGGTATTATCCACAATGCTGGGGTAACGCGCGATAAAACCTTAGCTAAGATGGACGAAAAACAGTGGAACATGGTAATCGATATTAATTTGCAAAGCATTGCTGTTATTAACGACTACTTGTTTGAGAACGATGTCTTAAACGAAAATGCCCGTATTGTTTGTGTGTCTTCAATTTCTGGTATTGCAGGTAATTTAGGTCAGACTAACTATGCCACCTCTAAAGCTGGGGTTATCGGTCTGGTACAAGCAACGGCTAAGAAGCTTAGAGAAGAAGACAAAGGCATTACCATTAATGCTGTGGCGCCAGGCTTCATTGAAACTCAAATGACAGCAGCTATTCCGTTAACCATTCGTGAAGCGGGTCGTCGTATGAACTCTATGAGTCAAGGTGGTCTTCCAATCGACGTTGCAGAAACAGCTGCTTGGTTGGTGGCTCCAGCTTCTGGTGGCGTTAACGGCAATATTGTACGTGTTTGTGGTCAAAGCTTATTGGGTGCTTAATTTAAACCAATAATGTAAGCCAATAAGTTAACGAGAATAAATGAAAGACGAGGGTTTAATGTAAATCGACAAACCTAAGTTTTTTTCTAATGAAGTTTTTATTCTCGTCATGCTTTTATCCTCATAATGTTTTTATTATGTATGATAAATGCCATCTACGATATTTGCAGTGAAGGGCCATCTTTAAGATGGCTCTTTTTGTAACAGTTTGGCCAATGCTATTTATTAAATGTTCAATGTTAATTTTTATATTAACGCCGTATGACCGGGACAATAGCTGCTTATACGACAGTGACAATGTAACACCTAAAAAATGAATATAAAAAACGCCCATAAAATAAGGACTTATTATGACGACTCGTCAATTCAAAAGCTTACCTGAAGCCAGTCAGACTTATCCCAAAATCATTAAATCACTATTGCCTGTCATTGGTGGTCACGCAAAAGGCAAAAGCACTGGTTTGCCTGAAGCCACCTATGTGGTAAATGAGTTAAAAGTCGATAAAAACAATTTGCAAGACTATCGCCGCATTTGTGGTTTTGCAGATAATGGTCAAATTCCCCCTACGTATTTTTCAGTGCTGTCGCAGTCTCTACAGATGAATATGATGGTTGATGAGGCATTTCCGTTTGCGATGTTGGGTCTGGTTCACGTGGCTAACTCAGTCACGCAGTATCGCCGAATCGCGGATTCTGAAGAAGTATCAATGCGAGTAAGTTTTGCTAATTTGCGCAATCATGACAAAGGCAAGCAATTTGACTTCGTCACCCAAGTCTATAGCGATGCAGAGTTAGTGTGGGAAGGCACCTCTACTTACCTGTCACGTCAGAAAACTGGCAAAAGCAGTAGCAAAGACAACAAACTTAAAACCATTAATCAAAAGCGCGAAGTGGCTCACGGCTATTTACACAGTGTTTTTGCGGTGCCAGAGGATATCGGACGCCGTTATGCAAAAATTTCAGGTGACTTTAATCTAATTCACCTACATGCTGTAACTGCTAAAGCCTTTGGTTTTCCTAAAGCCATTGCGCATGGTATGTGGTCGAAAGCCAAGTGTTTGAGCTTAATGGATTTACCAGAGGCTTATACGGTCAATGTCACTTTTAAATTGCCAATATTTTTGCCATCAGAGGTAGAGCTAATTGGTGAGAATGTGGCCACTCTTGAAGAAGCAGGTACAATAGATTTTGATTTATATAGTGCAAAAAATGATAAGCCACATCTGGCAGGTACTATTAAAAAGCTGTAAGCTTTAACGCCAAGGCAATATAAGACCTATTTTATAAAATAACCTATCTTTATCGAAATCGTTGAACTGATGACTTGCCTTAGTTACACTTGTTTCCCTCGATAGATTGGTTCTAAATTGAGTCTAACTTATTGTCTATATTGAATAAGATTCAGCTAAGGCATATTGCTTTGGCTGAATTTATTACGTTTTTAAAGGAGCCAATATGGCAAATGATGTTGCAAATCAAGTGGACTCTACTTCTACAGAGACGATTGATGTTGAAAAAGAAAATGCTGTAAATTCGCTACAAAATGCATTAGCAGAAGTACTCGAAGATGCTAAGTTTCCGGATGCCAATACAGTGGTAACCGGCAGACTGTCTCCTGAGAAAGTGGCTAAAATCGCAGAAGCAGGGATTGAGCATATTGTGAATTTGCAGCCAGAGTCGGAGCTGAGCTTTGATGAAAAAGCAGCGGTAGAAGCAGCAGGCATCCATTATACGCATTTGCCTATTTCAGGAGCTGATGACTTAAAGCAAGTAAATTTATTAGAGTTTGATAAAGCTTTACGGGCTCATCATGGTCAAAAAACTCTAATACATTGCGGTTCAGGCAATAGAGTAGGGGCTTGCATCGCGTTACGCGCTGGCTGGCTACGAGGTCGTAAGATGGATACTGCCATAGAACGCGGTAGAGAGCATGGCTTAACTGGGCTCGAAGAAGAAGTACGTATGCGTTTGTTGGTACCCCGCTAATCAAAAACTGGGCTAACTTAGTATCAATACCTATTGCCAATTACGTTAGTAGTTTACCTATAGAGTATGCAACAGAAAGCATCGCGCAGATAGATATAGCGCATGGGATAAACACTCGATAAAGCCCTATTTTCTCACCTTAAGATTATTAATTTTGACCCCTATTTTTATACCCTATCGTTAGAGTAATGCTATGAATAACCGACAAGCCGACCTACAATCCCAGTTGACCGCAATCATGCAGCAGTTACAACTCTCAGATGCTCCAGCAGGTGGGTCAGTGGTGGTCTATCATAAGGGTCAGCTGATCGCAGAAGCCAGTGTGGGTTATGCGCTACCAAATAAGGCATGGACTAAAGATACCTTATCGCTTAACTTTTCGACTGGAAAAGGCGTCTTGGTGACTTTAATTCATATTCTTGTGACTCATAAGCTCTTGGACTATGACCAGCCACTGGCTAATTATTGGCCTGAATTTGGGGCGAATGGTAAGCAGAATATGACATTGAGAGAGGTGCTTACTCATCAGTCTGGGCTATTTAACATTCAAGCCATCACCGACACCGCAGAGGACATGCTGGATTGGACGCAGATGTTAAAACGTGTTGAAGCCATGGCTCCTCAGACAGTTGCTAATGAACAGGCCACAAGTGCTTATAGTGCACTGGTATCTGGCTGGGTATTGGGCGGTTTGATAGAGAAGGTTACTGCCAAAACGCTAAATCAAGTGATTGATGAGTATTTGGCTGAGCCTTTAGGTATTGAGGGTAGTCTTTATTTTGGCGTGCCAGAAGATAAGTTAGCTAGCGTGGCGACCCTTGCTAAAAACTTTGAAGATTTCGAGTCGTTTATCAAGATAAATGATGAATCAGAATCGGAGGAGGTGGTAACCAAAAAAAGAAGAGGTAAGCCCAAACTGCGTTCGGATAGTGAACAGACATTGCAGTTTTATCAAAGCTTGCCCAGTTATCCGTGTTGGCAGAGTGTTTATACTCAGCAAGGGGTTGATAAGGCCGTTTTAAATACTTTAGATATCGCCAATCTTTACTTTGATATGAGTAGCATTCAAATGCAGGACTTTAAGTATGCTTTGGTACCTGCTGGGCGTTCAGGCTTTAATTACTATACGGCCGACTCTTTAATGGCAAAAATACCTGCAGCAAATAATGTGGCGTCTGCTACAGCCTTAGTCAAAATGTATGCGATGCTTGCCAATAAAGGAGTATGGCAGGGGAAACGGCTTATTTCTGAGGAAGTCTTCGATGCGCTGTCAAAAATCGAAGTCGAGGGACGAGATGCAATTATGCCAGCCGCCGATCCGCACAGCATGCAGTGGCGCTTGGGGTATCATAGAGTATTCAGCCGATGCTATAGCAGCGATGATTTGAGCACTGCTTTTGGCCATATGGGCTATAATGGTTCAGTAGCTTGGTGTGACAGTGAGCGTCAGCTTGCCATGGCCTACGTCCATAATTATGATGTGGTGATGAGTACTGATATTCGTCAATTCGCCCTCACTGAAGCCATTCTGCAATGGTTTGACCAAAAAGACTAGTTGATTGCTTTTTGGATCGCAGCTTCTTATGTCAGGGCCTTTGCGTTTGAGGTTTTGAAGAAGGTGGCTTTTTAATTAGATTCATTTAGGTAAGCTTTACCCACTTCTATCAACAGTGGGTAAAGCTATAGCGAATGGGTAGGGCATGTCATTTAAGTTGGGCATGTCATTTAAATAGGTAAGTTAAAATAAGTCCTGCTCGATGACTATTTTTAAGTTATTTTTTTCCAGTAGATAACTTCATTAAAGTGGGCGCACTTATACCATGGATAAAGATTGAGCCAATTACTACCATCGAACAAATAATCCATAAGTCGCTGGCTTCAGTGGGATCAAAAACTCCCTTGTTGAGCGCATAAGCCAAGTAATAAAAAGTACCAATACCCCGTATGCCTAAGCTTGCAATGGCAAAGCGTTCTTTATGAGGTAAATTCAAGCCTGCCAGTCCTATCCAACCAGCGATAGGACGTACCAGCAGCAGGATAATCAGACTCACTGCATAAACCTGCCAAGTTAGCTCTACGCCAGAGCGAAGTCCCTGACCTAGCGCCATCCCAAAGATAACCAACACCAATGACATCAATAGGCCTTCAGATTGCTCGGCAAAGTCATGTAACTCCTCATGGTAATCGTGGCCATGTTGGGTACGTCTAAAAGCAAATGCTGCCACAAATACCGCAATGAAGCCATAGCCATGAATAAACTCTGCCAAACCATAGGCCAAAAGGGTAATGGCAATGACCACATAGCCTTGAGACATGGCTGTTTCTTTAGTTCTGTTAGAAAAAACAATACGGCCAATAATTTTTCCAACGGCTATACCCGTGACTAGCCCTGCTGCAATCCGCCAAACCACATCCATGGTAAACCACTCAAGTAGTAAACTGGAGGTTACCTTATCGGACGTTGCAAAATGCTCTGCAATTTTGATAGCAAGGTACACAAATGGGAAGGCAAGACCGTCATTGAGGCCTGCTTCTGAAGTTAGTGTAAAACGAGGGGTGTCTTCTTCACCATCATTAGGTGGGCCTACTTGAACGCTAGAGGCCAGTACAGGGTCAGTCGGTGCCAGTACCGCTCCAAGTAGCAGAGCTGCACCTAGGCTCAAACTAAATATATAATGGCCTAATGCGGCCATAGCCACAATACATAACGGCATGGTTATCAGTAATAAACGTATGGTGGGTCGCCATCTTTTGTATTTAAGAGGAGTATCAAGCTTAATACCGGCACCAACCAACGATACTAAGACTACCAGTTCGCAAAGCTTTTCAACAAACGTGCCATTGTCAATGGGGCTTAAAAAAGGAAAGCTGGTCCAGAAGTAGCCCATAATCAAGCCAAATACCACCTGTAACATGGGCAAAGAAACGGGCAAGCGTTTTAGAAAATAGGGCGCAAAACCGCCCAGTAAAAAAGCAACGCCGCAAACTAATAAAAAGTGGTTATAGTTCTCTATCATAATGACCCGATTACTTGAGAAGGTGAAAGGCAGTAATTTTCTATCTGCATAAAACAGTAAGCCGACCCCTATATTTAGATTGTGCCAGCCCCGCTATTTTAGGAACAGGTAAAATAAATTATAAAGTATCAAGGGTAGTCATAATGAAGGAATAACGAATAAAAACCGTTATTCTTTAGTTAATGAGAATAAATAAGCTTAGTGATTTGGTAAATCTATAATCTTGAAACGGCCTGTCTTTAGAAATTATAAGTAAGAAGACTAATGAGTTTATTGAATAATTTATTTAATAGGTTCTTTAATTATATATTAACAATATTAATAATTAATTTTCTGACATATTGGTTAAAGCAGCAGTGGATTAGAGCAGTTAACCAGCTGTTTCGGCAGTTGGGTAAAATTGAAATTACTTTGATAATCGTTTTTTCAGCAGTTGAGTGAGAGCCACACAGCTTTGATCACTGCCTTCTTGACAGGCTTCTTGGAACAAATCTCTAGCAGTATCGAGATTTCTCGGTACGCCTAAACCTAACTGGTAGAGATTGCCTAAGTTATATTTTCCCATGCTACTGCCTTGCTATGCGGCCGCTTGAAACATGTCTAACGCTTTGGCATAGTCTTTTTCAAAATATAATCCGTGTTGATACATAATCCCTAAATTGCTTAGGGCATCGCCATAGCCTTGGTCAGCGGCTTTTTGATACCATTTGGCCGCTTTTTGATAGTCTTGCTTTGTACCATGTCCCATAAAATACAAGCTGCCTAAATTTAGTTCTGCCAAATCGAGCTGTTGCTCTGATGCCATGACAAACCATGCTAAAGCCATCTTGTAATTTTGAGGTACGCCAAGCCCTTTTTCGTATAAGGTGCCCAAATTATTTTGAGCATAGGCATAGCCCTGATTGGCAGATTGGCTAAGTAACTCAAATGCTTTACGATAATCTTGAGGCACCCCAATACCTTCCATGTACAAATAGCCTAAGTCATTTTGAGCTTCTATTGAGCCTCGATCAGCGGCTTTTGATAGCCATTGCACGGCTTGGACATAATCTTGAGTGACACCATCGCCAGTACGGTACATGTCACCAATATTGTATTGAGCGTCCACATGACCTTGTTGAGCTGATTTGGTATACCAGTAAGCAGCTTTTTTTAAATCTTGAGGCAGTTGATCGCCATTATCATAAATTACGCCCAACTCAAATTGGGCTTCGCTGTCACCCTTATTGGCCAATGTTTTGAGTTGGTGAATGTCTTGTGCCCATAATGTAGCGGATAATAGTAGTGATAGAAGAAAGAGACTGGCTTTGGTAAATATTTTAGGATTGATTGTGAGCATAAGGGTTGACGGTTTAATCCAGCAGGCACAAAAAACAAGCGATTGATGAGGGGGAAACTGACTGTCAGTGTCTGGTAGTAAGCTATAACAGGTAACCTATGAAAAGTGAGGAGTGCTGGGCATGAATAGTAAAAAAAACACGCCTGCCCACAACGCTTAGCAACCACTACAGAATATTTTCAACCCCCTGTTGTGGCGGTAAGGGGTCTGACACTCGCCCAGTCAGTTCCAACTATTATTGTAGCAAATAAGGGGAGGTTAGAGGAGCGTAATAGGGCCTATTGAACCAAATCTATTTGCCAATTATTTGCTTGAATAACAAGATTTAATTTGCGTAACTTCATGGACAAATCGTCGGCTTGCTTCTGTAAGGCTGAAACGGAGACCATTACCTTCCATTTGATTTCACGGGGGCTATAACGGGCAGCTTCGTTACTGGCCATATCGATGGCATCGCTCAAAAGCTTATGACGCATCTCCAGCTCATCTCTTTTATTTAATAGGCTCAATAGCGATTCACCTTCGCTAGTTTGACTTAACGCATTGGTGCGGTGAATTTTCTCTATTAATGTGGCAAGCTCGGTGATGACTTGATTGGCTTCAATGATGAGTGCATTGGGATCTTCATTTGGGCTATCACCGTCTTGCACTTTTACATTATTGGCAATACGTGCTTTTAATTGGAACAGCTTTTTTTGTAAATCACTTCGAATCAATAGTGCTTCTGCAAGCTTCATGGTATTTCCTACTTAATAGGTGGTCTAAGTTTTATAACGTGTATAGTTTCTATATTTCGTATAAAGAGCAAGATGCTGATTCTATGAGATCTCAACTCTACAAGATACTGACTCTATAAGTTAAGCCGTTGTTATGGATTAAAAAAATAATATATTTTAAGCATCAAAAAAGCCAGCCGAAGCTGACTTTTTGTACGAGCTACAATATACAAATATTAGATCTAACTTATTGCAAGTCTAACTAATGCCAATCCTTTGTTGCTTAATGCTCAACTTGACTAACATCACGTACAGCACCGGTATCAGCACTGGTGGTCATAGCAGCATAAGCACGTAAAGCTTGGCTCACATGACGCTCACGGCTAACGGGTTTCCACGCTTTGCTACCACGGGCTTGCATTTCTTCTCTACGTTTTGCTAATTCACTGTCAGAGACTTCAAGGTTGATACTGCGGTTAGGAATATCAATGTGAATGGTATCGCCTTCTTCAACCAAGCCAATAGCACCGCCTTCAGCGGCTTCTGGGCTGGCGTGACCGATTGATAGACCCGAGGTACCACCAGAGAAACGACCATCGGTTAATAAGGCACACTCTTTGCCCAAGCCTTTTGATTTTAGGTATGAAGTTGGGTAGAGCATCTCCTGCATACCTGGGCCACCTTTAGGTCCTTCGTAGCGGATAATGACGATATCTCCAGCCACAACCTTATCGGCCAAAATCGCCTCGACGGCATCATCTTGTGATTCAAACACACGAGCACGACCCGTAAACGTTAAGATGCTGTCATCAACACCGGCGGTTTTTACCACACAGCCACGTTCAGCAATATTACCAAATAACACTGCTAGCCCGCCGTCAGTAGAGTAGGCATTGTCGACAGAGCGAATACAGCCAGACTCACGGTTTAGATCAAGATTAGACCATGCTTTGTTTTGAGAGAACGCTTGGGTGGTACGTACCCCACCTGGTGCTGCGATGTATAAATCACGAGCAATTTGATGGTTTGGATGGTCAGTATTCATCACATCCCACATCTCTAAAGCTTCTTGTAGCGAGCTACTATGAACAGTAGGAATATCCGTAGTCAATAAACCTGCACGATTTAGCTCTGCTAAGATACCGAAAACACCCCCTGCACGGTGTACGTCTTCCATGTGGTATTTCTGAGTCGCTGGCGCTACTTTAGATAAGCAAGGCACGCGGCGGCTTAATTGATCAATGTCCGCCATTTTGAAATCTACTTCTGCTTCATGAGCCGCAGCCAATAAATGCAGAATAGTATTGGTCGAACCACCCATGGCAATATCTAAGCTCATGGCGTTTTCAAAAGCGGCCTTAGTAGCGATAGAGCGTGGTAATACTGAGTCATCATCTTGCTCATAACGGCGCTTGGCTAAGTCAACAATACGGCGTCCTGCTTCTAAGAATAACGCTTCACGCTTGGCGTGAGTCGCAAGCAACGAGCCATTACCCGGTAAAGACAGACCTAACGCTTCTGTCAGACAGTTCATTGAGTTAGCCGTAAACATACCCGAGCATGAGCCGCAAGTAGGGCACGCTGAACGTTCAATTTCTAATACATCTGCATCGCTAACATTGTCATCAGCGGCGTCAATCATCGCATCAACTAAGTCAAGCTTACGAATGGTTTTTCCTTGCTCATTTTTAACGATATCAGCATCTGGAGCATCATCTGAACCATCAGTATTATGACTAATCAAACCTGAATCTAAATCTGTTGCCAATACCTTACCGGCCTCCATAGGGCCACCTGAAACGAAAATCACAGGGATATTAAGACGCATAGCCGCCATCAACATACCTGGGGTAATTTTGTCACAGTTAGAGATACAAACTAAGGCATCTGCACAATGCGCATTGACCATATATTCAACAGAATCAGCAATTAAGTCACGACTTGGTAGCGAATAAAGCATACCGCTGTGACCCATGGCAATACCGTCATCGACAGCAATGGTATTGAACTCTTTAGCAACACCGCCAACTTTTTCAATTTCTCTTGCGACCAACTGTCCCATATCTTTTAAGTGGACGTGACCTGGAACGAACTGAGTAAATGAGTTGGCAATGGCAATAATTGGTTTGTCAAAATCACCATCAGTCATACCCGTGGCACGCCATAGAGCACGAGCGCCTGCCATATTACGGCCTGAAGTTGAAGTCTTAGAGCGGTATTGCATAAAACATCCTTTTTATCTTTGAGGTTCGGTTACTATCGGTTATTGTAACTTATTAATCTGATTTTGGTTAAAGCAAAAAATATTGTTTATGTATAACTTAATATTATGATTTATTTGAATAAATTACTATAACAATCTTTGTTTGATAGCGTCTTCTAATGGGGTGATAAAAGACTTGCTTTCTTCTAATAACGCCAATGCCGCTAATCCATATTCACCGGGCAGCACTTGATACTCTGCCAACTGCGGGATTTCAATCCAGTCTGAATCGGTAGTCATAATCAGTGGTTTGTCGCCTTTGTTAAGTACAAATACATCGCCATAAAAATGCCAATCTTCCATTGACGTTTGCACCGCTTTCTCCGCTGTGGTGGTATAAACTGGATCATGAGTTTTTGCAGTATTGGTAAATTTTAATCTTAAAGCAATTTGCAGACGCTCACTAAACATGACCAAGGTACCGGTAACTTTGACCATCCACGGGCTAGGAATTAAATCAGGGTCTACGCCCAGTAACTGAGCCGCTTGTTTCGCAGACATCAGTGTTTGGAACTGCTTGAGTAAATCACCCTTTAAAGGATTTTGTTTTCTGATATCTTCCGGCAAAGTGTCGTAGTGATAGATAAAGGGTAGCGGCTGATCTTGAGTGACCGTCTTATCGATAATTTTACAATTGTGCACCTGCCAAGTTATGTCTTTGTCGTCCAATATACTATTAAGTACCAAGGTATTTGGATTGTTCAGTAAGTTATCGGATTTCAAAGCAGTTTGATTACTGTCTTGCACAGGGCTGACTTCAGTATGGCTCAACTCACCAGCCGCGGCATCGGTAACATTTATTGGTTGGGGCGTATTAGACGCGGTAGTATTAAAGCCGGTATCAGTAGTCATAAATTATTTCTCATTATTACTTTGTAAAGCTCGAAGGGCGATGTCACCTGACTCACGCTGCATAATATTTTTTATAAGTTGATGGGTAATACCCAGTTCAGAGACTGAGCCTTCTATTATTTGTAAACCTTGTTGAGATAAGTTATCTGCATGGCTCGCCGCAGACGGCACTTTGTCTAAGTCAACAAAATCTGCCAGTTTTAACATTTGCATACCAGCATAGCCGCAAGGATTAATAGAGTTAAAAACGGCTAAATCACAATTCAGATTCAGGGCGATACCATGATAGCTAAAACCATGTTTAATCTTGAAACCCAAAGAGGCTATCTTACCTAGCATCACATCATCTTGGTTATAAATGTAAACCCCTGGTGCATCGCGACGAGATTTGGCATAAAACTCTTGTCCTGAAGGCTGTGAGCTTAGCGCCTTATTCAACACGTCTTCAATACTTTGCTCCGCATGTGACACTAAGTCACGTACTGACCATCCTGTGTTTTGTAGGTCAATAAGCCAATAGACCACCAATTGACCGGTGCCATGCCAAGTAACTTGACCGCCGCGGTCTGTGTGAATAATAGGGGTAGTGCCGCGTTGCAAAATGTGCTCTTCTTTGCCCGCCTGCCCTAGGGTATACACATCATTGTGTTCAACCACCCACAGTTGATCTGGGGTAATAATACCTTGTCTTTTTTTATCAATACGATCCAAGGTGATTTGCAACATCTCATTATGGGTATCTTGATAATCTGCATTAATTAAACTACGTAATATCAAATTATTAGATGTGCAATCAGCAGGCAAGGTAGGGTCATCAATCGTAGAAGTATTAGGAGTCATGTTAGGCACAATATTATTTGAAGTCATGATTAATTATTGTTCGTTATGGAATTTATAGCATATCACGAGGCTCGAATGCTCGCCATAGCTTAAAACAGTAATCCTCTCTGATGCCGCCACTGTTCTCAATAGCTCTAATGATGATGTCTGTCAAAAGTAGCTAATCTGACGTCATGGTAACTGATGACAAGGCAGTTAATGCTAAGCTAACTAGTGCTTTTATCGAGGTAATTAATGCTATTACTAAGCTAACTCACGCTATTGTAAATAAAATAGCATTAAATATTATCGAACGTATATCATTAATAATTCATTGCACAAAGTTACTTCTATTTATGCTATTTTTTTAGCATAGTGGATTTTTAGTTAGACGTTCACTCAATAACGGATAACCCAATACCCGATAACTAAAGAATCGATAACTAAATAACCGATAACTAAATAACCGATAACTAAATAACCGATAACTAAATAACCGATAACTAAATAACCGATAACTAAATAGCCGGTTTATGTCTAACTATGAGTAGGTTTAATTAAACCCTTCAATTATGGTTTAATGATTAACACCAATCACACACAAGTCAAAAAGGATATTTGAATGAGTCAGAGTATTATTACCACCACTGAGCAGTTGAATGATCAGTTCGAGCATATGTATGCTTTAAGCCGCAAAAGTCCACTGAATTCATGGACGGACAGAGAGGCTTTACTCGATAGTCTGGAAAATATGCTGAGTGACAATAAGCAGGTTTTTGCAGATACCATCAGTCAGGATTTTGGACATCGTAGCAAAGATGAGACTCAGTTTGCAGAGTTATTCCCAAGCTTCCAAGGTATCGCCCATGCCAAAAAGCATGGTAAGTCTTGGATGAAAACACGACGTGTGGGAATATCAGCCTTGTATCGTCCTGCCCATAATGAAATTCAACCACAGCCGCTAGGTCTGGTTGGTATTATGGTGCCTTGGAACTATCCTTTATTTTTGGCCATAGGTCCTATGATTGATGCGTTAGCAGCGGGCAACCGTATCATGATTAAAATGAGTGAATCGGCTCCCTTATTTGCTGAGGCTTTCGCTCAAGCGGTTTCAGAACATTTCTCAGCAGATATGGTCTCGGTAGTGGTAGGCGATGTGGAGTTAGCTGTTGCTTTTAGTGAGCTTGCTTTTGATCATCTGCTTTATACCGGTTCAACCAGTGTGGGTAAGAAAGTTATGGCTGCTGCTGCACCAAATCTTACCCCTGTTACTCTAGAGCTTGGTGGTAAATCACCGGTTATCGTATTGGATGACGTTAACTTAGAAAATGTAGTCAATCGAGTGATGATGGGCAAGACCTTAAATGCCGGTCAGACCTGTATTGCACCCGATTATGTTTTGATAAATTCTTCCTTGCACAGCAAGTTTGTGAAACTTGCTAAAGAGTGGGTGAAAAAGCATTATCCCAATATCGCCAACAATGAAGACTATACCCACATTATCAATGACAGTCAGTTTAGACGAATCCAAGGTTACTTAGACAAATTACCTAACGAACAGGTAGTGCCTTTAACTGAAGTGACAGCAAACTCGGAGACGCGTCTGATGCCGCCGGTTATCGTGGTAAATCCTGATCCTGAAAGCGATGTTATGCAAAATGAATTATTTGCGCCTGTGTTACCTCTAGTGCATATCAATGGTCTTCGAGATGCGATCGAGTTTGTTAATGACCGTCCACGTCCCTTAGCTCTATATGTATTTGGCGAAGATAATGACGATATCGAATATGTCCGCAATCACACAGTTTCAGGCGGTGTGGGCGTGAATGAGGTCATTATGCATGTGGCCCAGCATGAGCTACCATTTGGTGGTGTGGGTCATTCTGGTATTGGTGCCTATCACGGTAAGTGGGGATTTGAGCGTATGAGTCATATGAAACCAATCTTTGTTCAATCCAAATTTAACGCCATGAACGTTATGTTGCCCCCTTACAGTGCGCTGTTCAAAAAGGGATTAAAGTTTCTAACCAAATAATCAGTTAATTGAATGGTCAGTCGTTAAATGACTTTTACAACATAATCCTCTATAACATGAATGGCTATAACATAGTTGGCTATAACATCATTAGTCACAACTCTAAGTTGCTAATGGTTTTATTAGAATTATGAGTAATATGACGTTATCGAGTGTCTATATTTATCTAGAAAGCCCTCCCTCAAGCCAAGGTGAGGGCTTTTTTATTGGTAATATGTTACAGCCATAATCTCAACGTTCGCATTTGGATAAATATGAAGGTAGACTAAAAAATATTGAATAGGCGGTAACTTGGTTAAACAATAGTTAAGTAAACTACAAGTATCTGGCTCTAGTCTATTTAACGTGTATTCTTTATTTTTCATTCTTAATTCTTCAAAAAGGCGATACGGTGCATCTAATTAAAAATTTCAGAAGATGGCTGCTTCTTAGTTTATTGTTTTTATCCTCGCAAGTATTTGCTGCTTGTGGTGATGATCAGAACAGTCCTATTAAGTTTGGGTCCCTGACTTGGGAGAGTGGTCAGTTCATCTCTGCTGTACTGCAGATTATTGCTGAAGAGGGCTATGGCTGTACTACAGAGTCTGTACCCGGAACAGGACCGGCTTTGGAGACGGCTTTAGCACAAGATGATATCCAAGTTATTGGAGAGCAGTGGGTAGGTCGTTCTCCTATCATGGAGGAGGCCATCGCTGCTAATAAGGCTGCGGTAATAGGCAGTACCTTGCAAGGTGGTGCAACTCAAGGTTGGTATGTGCCGAAGTATGTGCTAGAAGATAATCCTGAGCTAAAAGACTATAAAAATTTAGCAAAGTTTAGTCATTTATTTACCGACCCTGAAAATCCTAAAAACGCCCGATTCATGAATTGTCCGACGGGCTGGACTTGTGAAGTATTTAATAGTCATATATTGAAGAATTTAGGCTTAACTCAGCCCAATGCCCAAGGTGTAAAGTTTAATAATGTACATCCAGGTACCGGCGCTGCCCTAGATGCAGAGATTTCTTCAGCATTCGAGCAGCACAAGCCCTTGTTGTTTTATTATTGGCAGCCTACCGGTTTGATGGCAAAGTATGACTTTGCTCCGATAGCCTTTCCTGAGCATGATGAAAAATGTTGGGATAAGTTGTTAGATGCCAAAAGTAACACAGATTGTGTTTCCGGCTTTCCAGTCTCCGAGCTTGGAATAGCGGTCTCTAAGCCATTCATCAGTCAACAGCCGCAGTTATTAGAAGCATTCAATAAAGTTCAGTTCTCGCCCGATACGCTTAATGGGGCGATATTGGAGATGAATGAAAGCAAGCGTAGTGGGGAAGAGCAAGCGAAGCTGTTCTTGCAACAAAATCCTGAGGTTTGGAAAGACTGGTTGACGCCAGAAGCGGCAAACCGTCTCGCTAGCAACTTAAATATCTCTTTAACGTCAGATTCAGAATCACAAGCTTCTGAAAATAATATGGCAGTTAATAGTACGGCTTCAGCGTTTGCATGGTTTCCAGAATGGTCTTTTGAGACCAAGCTCAATAATTCATTGAGTTATGTGGTACAGAACTTTGGAGAAGTTTTTAGATCGATTAGTCATGTGGCACTCACGTATCTCTTATTACCCATTGAAAATCTATTAAAGGTTACTCCGCCTTGGCTCATTTTGGGTCTTATTGCACTGCTCGGATGGTTTGCGACCCGTAAGATTTGGTTTGCTGTGGCATGCGGGGCAGGGCTATTCTTAATTGGTGCGTTTGGGTTATGGCCAGCATTGGTACAGACTATGGCGTTATTGATTGTCTCAGTTTTAGTAACCATGGTGATTGGTATTCCCATTGGAATTTTGATGGCAGGTAGCAATGTGCTACGTAAGGTGGTGACCCCTGTACTTGATGTCATGCAGACCATGCCGAGCTTTGTGTATTTAATTCCGGTATTAATGCTATTTGGTATTGGTAAAGTACCTGCTTTATTTGCCACGGTAATTTATGCCTTGCCACCTCTTATTCGTCTGACCATGCTCGGTATTAAACAGGTTCCTCATGAAATGGTAGAGGCTGGTCGTTCTTTTGGTAGCACCCATACCCAGTTATTATTTTGGATTAAGTTGCCTCAAGCGTTGCCTAATATTATGGCGGGCGTGAATCAGGCAGTTATGATGTCGCTATCTATGGTGGTCTTGGCCTCTATGATCGGCGCACCAGGACTTGGTGAGGATGTGTTGCAGTCGATTCAGACCTTAAACATAGGGCAAGGCTTACAGGCAGGAACGGCAATTGTCATTATGGCGATCATTATTGACCGTATTACCCAAGCCTTTGGTCAGGGACGTCGTGCCCGTAATGAATTAATCAATCACGGTCATCATTATTATAACACTCCTAAGCCTCATAATTAAGGGGGAGTGATTCGAGATTAAGGGGCAGAGATTAGACTCTAAACCTATATTTTCGATTGATCGTTGATTTGAGTTAATAAGTTAAAATAGCCTAAGCAAGAAAAACTACTTTAGCGAACTCACTATATATCGCAACTTATGAAATCCATATAACTTACATCGTTACTATAATTTAAGACAATTCACTATGAGCCATATACGTTTAGAAAATGTCAGCAAAATTTTTGATGCCACGCCTAGTGAGGCGAATACAGTGTTGTCATTGCTTGAGCAAGGCATGAGCAGTGCTGAAGTGCGTGAAAAAACGGGCCATTCTGTTGGCTTGTATAATGTTGACCTAAGTATTGAAGCCGGAGAGCTACACTGCATTATGGGTTTGTCAGGGTCAGGTAAATCTACCTTAATTCGACATATTAATCGCTTGATTGATCCGACGCAGGGAAAGATTTGGATTGATTGTGATTCCAAACAAACACAGACTGGGGGCAACACAAACAAGGCAATAAATAATGACTTTATTCATAGCGATAATGTCGAGTTTTTAGTGCCTAATGAAGCGACCACATCACGTTCAATCATTAACGTATTGACCTTAAATGACCCGCAATTACAAAGCTTTCGCCAAAATAATGTAAGTATGGTATTTCAACATTTTGGGTTGGTACCACACATGACAGTGATTCAAAACGTGGCTTATGGACTGCGAGTGCGTAAAGTACCCAAAGCTGAGCGTCATGAGATTGCTCGGCATTGGCTTAATGAGGTAGGTCTTGAAGGTGTGGAGAGTAGTTATCCTGATGAACTATCAGGTGGTATGCAGCAGCGCGTGGGCTTAGCGCGGGCTCTGGCAGTAGACACCCCGATTTTACTGATGGACGAGGCCTTTTCTGCTTTAGACCCTTTAATCAGAGGGCAGTTGCAAGATCAGCTGCTACAGCTTCAAGATAAGTTAAACAAAACCATTGTCTTCATTACCCATGACATCGACGAAGCGATAAAGCTTGGTAGTCGTATTAGTATTCTTAATGGGGGCCGGTTGGTACAGACCGGTACTTCACAGCAATTGCGTGAACATCCTGCTGATGATTACGTTGCAAGATTTATGGTTGCCAGAAGCTAGAGAGTTTAGTGTGCAACAAGCCGTCAATATTGCTAAGACTATTGTTGCCATTATACTTATGTCGCTAGCTTGGCTTGGAATATGGCGAGTGTATGATAGTTATGTACAGCAACAAAAAGACGTTTATTGGTCTATCGAGGACAAACCTACTAAGGAACAGTTGACTGAATTACTAGATAAAATCACAGTGGGTATGCCAAAACCTATCAAAACCGATGATGTCTTAAAGCAAAACTCTATGAGCATGTATAAATACTATGCAGGTCCTAACGGAGAGATTGAACATCAGCTAATAGATAATATTAAACAGCAGAAGATATGGGAACAGACTGAGTTAGAAGAATCTGAAGGTATAGGATTTTGTCATAATCAGTTTACTGCTTTGGTCGCGAAGGCTAACTACGGTTATTTAGAAGAAGATAGTGGTGAGGTATTCGTAAAGATTGGTTGGTATAGAACAGGGGTCTGTCGTGGTAAATATATACAAAGTTTAAACTTGGAATGATTGTTAAATTTGATAAAGAAAATTAAGTGGCTATAAAAGTGACTATAAAAGTGACTATAAAAGAGATATTAAAACAGAAGTTTATAACTTACTGTCTTTTTGCTCCTTTTATAGGCGGTTTCATTTTCATGCTATCTATATTTATAGAGGTTCAATTTAGTTCATTAAATAATAAAATACCTATGGAGGATATTTTTAGTGATTTGGTATTGCCTCTTTTAGGTGCCCCTTTGTTAGGTTTGATTGATATTGTCCCAGCTTTTATTACCTATGTTTTTTCTGAAGTCTGTCATTTATTTAAACCCACACATAATTTAATCTCGCTGATTGTCATAATGATTTTTGGTGGTATCGCATCTACTGTATATACAGTGCTGATATTGCCCGATTCTCAAAACCAATTTAAGATTTTAACTTTTTTAATTGGTCTAATTAGTTCAGGAATGGCTGAATACCTCTCAGCTCATAACAGGTCAATTAAATAAGCTTGAAAGTAAAGGTCTAAACTTTATTAGTCATTAGAGTTAGTGTCACTAGAGTATGAAAACACTGCTTGCCTTTCATTGTGTAGATAAATTGTTCCAATCTTTCATCCTGCACAAATCAGCCTTTGCAATTAGAATCAACTGTCACCATTATAGGAGTATAGCTCAAGGGTTATCACTATAAATCGCTTAATAAAATAGCCTAAGCAAATAAATAAGGTACTACGCCAATGTCACATTCATCTCCCCAAACCCTCGCTAAAAAACGTCCACAATTAAAACGTATCGCTTTACTAACGGGGTTTATTGTCGCGAGCGGCACCTTATTGCCTGCCTGCGGGAAAGTATCTCAAGACAACAGTACTAAGCCCACAGCGGAGTCCTCAAATACAGGGATTACCGATAGCCGTGACATGCTGCCAAGCGACGTACTTAATCAGTTAAAAAAATTGCCTCAATTAACCCAAGGTCTGGGTAATACTGGTAGTCAGGTAATTGATAGCAATAAGCCAACCTTAGTGAAGTTTTGGGCGAGTTGGTGTCCATTATGCTTAGGTACATTAGAAGAAACAGAAAGCTGGCGCAAGGATAAAGCCTTTGCCGGGTTAAACGTCATTAGTGTCGCAAGTCCCGGTCACTTGAATGAAAAAGAGGCGTCAGACTTTAAACAGTGGTATGCAGGGGTGCAAGCGGATTATCCAAAGCTACCGGTTTTAATTGACAGCTCAGGCAGCTTGATAAATCAACTGGGTGTTCAGGTTTATCCCAGTTGGGCCATTTTAGATAAAAAAGGCAATTTAGTGCGTTTGGTAAAAGGCAACTTAACCAATGAGCAAGCGTATGCTTTAGCGGAAAACGCAGGCAATGACTTTAAAGATCTTAAAAATAGCAAAGCCAAGCCCACAGCGGTAGGAGCTGACAGTCAGCAACAAGCTCAGTCTTCAACGTCTAAAAGTAAGAATGGGGTATATTACAACTCTGCTGGCACACCGATTAATACCAAAACAATTTATCTAGCAGGTGGCTGTTTTTGGGGTCTTGAGGCTTACATGGAGCGTGTCGATGGGGTAGTAGATGCTATCTCAGGATATGCCAATGGTAATCCCAACGTCAAAGACCCAAGTTATGAACAAGTTATCGCGGGCTCTGGTCATGCTGAAACTGTAAAAGTGGTATATGATGCGGATAAAATAGACTTAGAAACGGTATTAAAATATTACTTTAGGGTCATTGATCCGACCAGCTTAAATAAGCAAGGTAATGATAGGGGTGTGCAGTATCGTACCGGTATTTACTATACGGACGCAGCTGATAAAGCCATTATTGACCGAGCGTTGCAGCAGCTTAAAGGTAAATACAGTCAGAAAATTGTGGTTGAGGAAAAACCTTTGGCAAACTTCGCATTGGCCGAAGAGTACCATCAAGATTATTTGGCCAAAAACCCTAATGGTTATTGCCACATTGATTTGAGCCTAGCCGATGACAAAGTACAAGCGTCTGGTAGCAGTGGCACCAAAAAATTGACAGAGGCCACGACGGTACAGCAAGCGTTAGATCCTAAACGCTATGCTAATTTTGATAAAAACGCCCTTAAAAATACGTTGACCAAATCGCAGTATGATATTACCCAAAAGGCGGGAACAGAGCGTGCGTTTAGCCATGAGTACGATCACTTATTTGCGCCAGGTATCTATGTTGATGTGGTGAGTGGTGAACCCTTATTTTTATCCACTCATAAGTATGACTCAGGCTGTGGTTGGCCGAGTTTTTGGCAGCCGATAGCCCCCGAGGTTATTACAGAGCATAAAGATATGGCCTTTAATATGGTGCGTACCGAAGTACGTTCACGTGTTGCAGACTCTCATTTGGGTCATGTGTTTAATGATGGTCCTAAAGACAAAACTGGGTTACGTTATTGCATCAATGGCGGCGCATTACAGTTTATTCCGGTTGATAAGATGCCACAGTCAGGATATGGGGTATTTGTGGATATGGTAAAAACCAAATAGAGACTGCAGCTAATAAAGACAGCATCTGTCCGATTAAAATATAAGAAATAAGTTATGAAACTGTCCTTTAAACGTTTGCAAACCGACTCACTATTGGTGCTGTCGGTTTTTATCGTTGCTTCCTGTGGTCTGGCCTACGAGCTGATAGCAGGAGCGCTGGCAAGTTATGTACTAGGCGACTCGGTATTACAGTTTTCGACCATTATTGGTACTTACTTGTTTGCCATGGGTATCGGATCGCATTTGTCAAAGTACGTACCTGAAGAAAAAGTGTTGCAACGCTTTATCGAGATTGAAATATTGGTGGGGCTGGTTGGTGGTCTGTCTGCTATTGCACTGTTTTTAGCATTTGCCTGGTTGCCTACCTTTAAAGCCATACTTTATGCCATGGTAATGTGTATAGGTATTCTGGTGGGGATGGAAATCCCGCTGGTGATGCGTATCTTTAATTCTCAAAAGCAAGCTTTCCATGAGTTGGTTAGCCGGGTCTTAACCTTTGACTACCTAGGGGCTTTGGCGGTTTCTTTATTATTCCCATTGGTATTGGCGCCCATGCTTGGGTTGGCCCGTTCGGCAGTGTTATTCGGTATTTTGAATGTAATGGTCGCCGGTTGGACCGCTTGGCATTTTTATCCTAAAGTAGCAGTGCTGAGTAACAAAGGATTAAATGGTGAAAAGCTGACTGCACAGCAACTAAAAGCGGAACGTATTAAGCATCATAAGGTCAGAAATAGACTCATCGTGCGTATTTTGATGGCAATGATACTGTTATTGGTAGGTATGCTTTATGCGGATCGATTGGTAGGTCTGTCTGAACAAAAGCTATTTAAAGCGCCAGTCATTTTTGCCACCAATTCTCCTTATCAGCGTCTGATAGTCACTGAAAAGAATGGTTATATTCAGTTGTTTTTGAACGGCAACTTGCAGTTTTCTACCCGCGATGAATACCGGTATCATGAAGCCTTAGTGCATCCAATAATGCAAAAACTCAGTGACAGTACGCGAGCCACTAAGCCGAAATTAAAGGTACTTATTTTAGGCGGTGGTGATGGTATGGCGGCTCGAGAGGTACTCAAGTATGACTCTGTTGAGCATATTACTTTGGTCGATTTAGACCCAAAAATGACTGATTTTTTTGCCAATACCCCGCGTTTTCAGAAGTTAAATAGCAATTCGATGAATGATCCAAGGGTATCAGTGATTAATGCTGATGCTTATAAATGGCTTGAGAGCAATCAAGGACTATTTGATGCGATTATTATAGATTTGCCAGACCCTTCTCATTATAGCTTGGCGAAGCTGTATTCGGAGCCTATGTACCATCAGGTTCGAGATCATTTAACCGCTGAAGGATTGGTGGTGGTGCAGTCTACCTCACCTTATTATGCGCCAAGGTCGTTTTGGTCTATTGATAAAACCTTACAGTTAGCAGGTTTTAAGACCACTCCTTATCATGCTTATGTGCCATCTTTTGGAGAGTGGGGCTTTATTGTGGGTAGTCCCAATACTACCTTTGAGCCACCGACTCATTATGATTTGCCTATGGCTTTCTTGACCCCATCTGTGAGTAGAGAGATGTTCAGTTTTCCACCGGACATGCAGCCGATTGAGGTTGAGCCAAATACTTTAGATAAGCAAATATTGGTGCATTATTATCTAAAAGATTGGTCAGATGAGTAGGTCATAACAATACTGCGAGAATTTGAACTAGATAAAAATATTTAGCTGGTAAATTAGCTAAATAAAAATGTTAAAGCAAAATGAGAATGAGTAACTGGAAAATATTATAAATATGAAACTGACACAGGTTGAACCCATGCAGAGCACTTCTATGACAGGTAAACATATATTGGCCGAGTTTTGGCAATGTCAGTGCGAGCCTGAAGTTTTGACCCGTACTGAGCCTCTGTTAGGTTTGTTAATAGCGGCAGTAGAAGAGGTGGGTTTGACCTTGGTCGGTAATGCAGTACATGAGTTTGGTCAGCAGTTTCAACAGGACAATACTACTGACACTGTCAAAGTTGAAGAAACGACCCAAAGCTCTAACCTAAACCACGACATAGAGAATCAAGTCAGTGGTATCACCCTGACTCTGTTGTTAGCGGAGTCTCATCTGTGTTTGCACACTTGGGGCGAGTATCAAACGGTGACGCTAGACATCTATGTGTGTAATGTCACACAAGACAATAGCGGCAAGGCAGATGCGTTATATGAAGTATGTAAAAATATCTTTAAGCCTTTACAACACCATGTTAATAATGTTTCACGCCAACACCAGATACCAAACAATTCTCAACATTAATTCAATATATTTACTTTATGATAGAGAGTAAGTAGTCATATTTTTATAAAGGGTCTGTTAAGGATTTAATAAAAGTTTAAGTTTAATATTAATACTAGGCTGTTAGCATTAGATTTTAGAGTTCAGCCAAAAAATGCTTAAACTTAACAAATCACTTCTTCAACGCTCGATTTAGCACTCAATTTAACAAGCACCCAATTTAATAAGCACCAAACTTAATAAAAGTAATAAAAACTTAGGACGCACTTAATGCAGAATTTTGACAGCTTGCAGACGGAACTACTTTATTACGCCATCTACTTTGGTGGCGGCGTGGTGATGCTCATTGTATTTTCGATGATTTATATGGCCCTTACGCCCTACAATGAAATTGCCCTCATCCGTAAGGGATCGGGATCAGCCGCCTTAAGTTTTGGTGGTGCTATCTTGGGCTTCTCATTGCCGTTAGCCGCCAGTGCTATCTACAACACGGGCTTTGTGGCCTTTTTAATCTGGAGTGCGGTGGCAATGGCGGTACAGATTGTGGGCTATTTTATCATGGCAAAAGTTATCGGTAATGTGCCTGAACATATACGACGTAATAATACTGCTGTAGGCGGACTGCTTGGCGTAAGTGCGTTGGTATTAGGGATTATTAATGCTGGGATCTTATCTTAAACGCTAAGATTTGACGTTGACATTCATTTACTTATTATCAAGATTAAAATCACAGCTGGTTAATAGCAGTATCTGTATAAATGCTACTGAATCAATGCCAGTTAATCATTGATATTCAATTAAAATTTTCAATCAAATTAATATAAAGGATAACTCTCATGGGACTTAGAAGTTTTATTAAAAAACAATTTATTGATGCCATAGAATGGGATTGGCAGGACGATGACGTATTGATGTGGAAATTTCCTATGGCGGATAATGAAATCCAAAATGGGGCGACACTGACTGTGCGCGATGGTCAAGTGGCGGTGTTTGTTAATGAAGGCCAAATAGCAGATGTCTTTACGGCTGGTCGCTATACTTTGACCACTGAAACCTTGCCAGTGATGACTAATTTAAGAAATTGGCGCATGGGCTTTGACTCTCCCTTTAAGTCAGACGTTTTGTTTTTCAGTACCCGTCTACAACAAGGTCGTAAATGGGGAACAACGCAGCCTGTCACCGTCAGAGATTCAGAATTTGGTATGGTTCGCTTGCGTGCTTTCGGTATGTACTCTTACAAAATTAATGATGTGACTCAGTTCTATCAAACCATTACAGGTATGAATGACAACTATCGTGCCGAGCAAATTGAGCCACAGCTACGTAATTTAATTGTTTCAGATTTGGCATCGGGCTTAGGTCAGAGTGAGATTGCGTTTATTGATCTGGCAGCCAATCAAGGATTAATGGCAGAAGAGATTAGAAAAGAGCTGCAACCTGATTTTGCTAAATATGGTCTGTCGCTTGAGTCTTTTGTGGTAGAGAACGTGTCATTACCTGATGAGCTGCAAAAAACTTTAGATAAACGCATCTCTATGGGCATGATTGGCGATATCAACGAATATACCCGTTATCAGACGGCTGAAGCGATTCAACATGCTGCTAAAAATGAAGGCGGCATGGCAGGCATAGGCGCAGGTCTTGGAGTGGGTATGAATATGGGTCAGGTAATGAGCGAGGCGATGCAGCCTAGGGGTTCTAATATGCCTTCTCAAAACCAGCAAGCAAACCAACAGTCAAATCAGCAGCAGCCATCTACAACACAGCCACAAGCAGCTGAACCTGACTTTATGGCAAGATTAACTCAGCTAAAAACTTTGCTAGATCAAGGGTTAATAAGCCAAGAAGATTATGATGAAACTAAAGCCAAGATTTTAGCTCAATTGTCTAAATAATAGAGAGTAACAACATAATAGAGAGTAACAACTTGTCCAACTCAACGCCTAAGCTACCCAGTAACTTTAACGTACTGACGTTCACCGCGCCTTGTCCCTCTTGTGGTGCACCTGTAGAGTTTGCCTCTCCAGGTTCTGTCATGGCTGTGTGTGAATATTGTCAGACAACCGTGCTGCGTGAAGGCGAAGCTTTAAAGGCTCAAGGCAAACAATCACTGACTATTGAGGATTACTCACCAGTACAGATAGGCAGTGTCGGTCGCTTTAAAGGCGACGATTTTGCTGTAATTGGCCGAGTGCAATTGCAGTATGGGCAAGGGGTATGGAACGAGTGGTACTTACAGTTTGCCAATGGTGACACAGGATGGCTATCTGAGGCGCTTGGACAATACAGTATTACCATTGGTTCAGGTCAGTCTAGTAATCTGCCTACTTACGATAATCTATCGATTACTGATAGCGTAGAGTTTAACCAAGTACGGTATCAAGTTAGTGATAGACGTGAGGCCTATGCCATCGCTGGTGAGGGCGAGCTACCTTTCGTCATGGGTGAGGGCTGGGAAACTTGGGTCATAGATGCGCAATATAAACGTGAGTTTATTACCCTAGATTATGCGGAATTAGGTCCAGATTATCCACCTGTGGTGCACCAAGGTCAAGCGATTGAGTTAGCTGCGCTACAAATGCAGCTGCTTAAAGATGAGCGTCAAATTAACGAGCAGGCAGGTCAAAGTAGGGCAGCAGGGTCATCACTGATTATTAGTAAGATTGACTGTCCTAAT
Organism: Psychrobacter sanguinis; assembly: GCF_020736705.1. Lineage (NCBI taxonomy): Bacteria > Pseudomonadati > Pseudomonadota > Gammaproteobacteria > Moraxellales > Moraxellaceae > Psychrobacter > Psychrobacter sanguinis. The sequence goes on along the minus strand of NZ_CP085990.1, from coordinate 2,770,675 downwards.
TGTGGTAGTCCTATTCCTTATGTCGAGGGTGCGACTGATTACTTAGTTTGTCCGGCTTGTCACAGTGAAAGTAAGCTCACCGGTAGCAAAGCTGAAATCATAGAAATGCATGCAGCAATGCAGCATTTTGACAGTACGTTGCCATTGGGTGCTAAAGCGCGTATCTCTGCTACTGATCTTATTGAGGTTAATAAGTTTTCTTTAGCAGAGGATGAGATCGCCAACAGAGCCGTGAGTGATAGTTACCATGATTATGTGGTCATTGGCATCATGCGCTTGAATGAAGTTGGTGAATTTGCGACTTGGACAGAATACTTACTCTATAGTCTGACGGATGGTTTTCTGTGGTTATCCGAGGAGTCTAGAGGCTGGTTTGTGGCAAGGGTGCTCAGTGAAATGCCAGTACCTGAGCGAGGACAGCTCCTGTACGACAATAAGCAATGGCGTCAGGTTGATTCAGGCTATCGCAATAGGGTGACCTTTGCGATGGGCGCATTTAACTGGAAAGTTAAAACCGATGATAGTGATTTATTAATAGATTATGTCAGCGGTGATGAGGTCATTACCTCGGAGCAAACTGAGCGTGAAATTACCTATACCCGTGCCAAACCTATAAGTTATAGCAAGCTGGAAGAATGGTTTGGCAGCTATTTAAATAAAAAGAATTCAACAGCCACTCATAGTGGGTTTAGTGAGTCAGGAAGTTTAAAGACTTTGCTGATTTGGCATACTATTTTGCAAGCGGCTGTGTGGCTGCTGGCAGGAGGCTCACTTATTGTCGGTATTATTGCTGCTATCTTGATTTATATTGTCTATTTTAGAGCCAGCGAATCTGAGAAAGATTATGTGAATGATGAGGTAGAGACTGGACCATTCAACTATCACTCTGCGGGCGCTCAAGGGTTATCTGTGGTCATTATAGTGATTGCTTTAATCGTAAGTTTCTTTATTGGTGCTGCTTCGAGACCGGCGGTAACTGGCCCTAACCCTGATGAAGAAGCGACCCGAGGAGGTGGCGGGATTATTATTATTCCTGGTGGTGTCGGGGGAGGCAATAGTAACAGTAATGGTCGTACCGGTTATAGCTCTGGTGGATCACATAAGTAAAGATAAATATAATGAATTAGATTAATCTTTATTAGAAATATGGTAAATAGCGAACTTCGACAAATAAATGACTGATATTAAAAAACTCCCTGCTTAATAGCAGGGAGTTTTTTTGGGAAATGACTAATAGAATTACTTGTCTGCTATTCGTGTTTAACTGTTATCTTCGCAAAACCGAGCAGTAAAGAATAGAATCAGCTATTAAAGACTTTAAATTATATCTTTAAACAGCACTCAAAACAGACGTTAATGGGCTGATTTCTGAAGTTCGCTTAGCTCTCTGGCAAAATCCAGTTGGCGTTGCTGCTTGTCTTTATGTGCGTCTAAAGCCAATTCAATCAACTCAGTAATTAGCGTTGAATATGGTTTGCCTGATACATCCCATAATTTAGGATACATACTAATATTGGTAAAGCCAGGTAAGGTGTTCACTTCAATAATATAAGGCTCATTTGTAGCCTGATCTAATAAGAAATCAACACGGCTGAGTCCTTTAAGACCTAGAACTTTATAGGTTTTAACCGCTATGTCTCGCATTTTAGCTTCGACTTCAGGCTCTACTGTCGCAGGGTAGGACAGCTTAGCAGTATCATTCAAATACTTTGAAGCGTAGTCATAAAAGCCATCTGGTGGATTAATTTCGCCGATGCAACTGACCTCTGGATTATGATTCCCCAGGACCGCCACTTCAAGTTCACGTGCCGGCGTTATGCCTTCTTCAACCAAAACTTGGGGATCAAATTTTAAAGCAACTTCAATGGCGGATTGTAAGTCGTCATAGCTATCTACCTTGCTGATTCCGACGCTTGATCCTGTATTTGCAGGCTTAACAAAGATAGGTAGCTTAAGACTTCGTACGTCTTCAATAAGTGAAGCGGCATCGGCCTTCCAACTACGGGCATCAACAATTCGGTAGTTGGCAGTTGGAATATCATTGGCATTAAGAATGTCTTTCATAATAACCTTGTTCATTCCCACTGCTGAGCCTGCGACGTCAGTGCCTACATAAGGCAAATTGGCAACTTCAAAGACCCCTTGAAGCTTGCCATCCTCTCCAGTAGATCCATGCACAATTGAAAAGCAGACATCACAGACTATCTTTTCAAGGCTTGGAAGTTTAACCAACTGATAAGTCTCATCAGGGATGATGACGCAGCGTTGAGCTATGGCTTGTGCCGTCTCGATAGTAAAAATATCTGAGGTATAAGACTCTTGGTGAGGGTATTGCCACCAACGTCCTTCGATATCGATATAGATGGCTTCTACATTAAATCGATTTCGATCAATATGGTTCAATAAGGAACATCCCGAGTTTATAGAAACGGCATGTTCAGGTGATTGACCACCTAAAATAATAGCAACGTGTTTTTTTTGAGAGCTGCTAGAGGTTTGAGTTGTCACTTTAAGTTCCTTTGTCGTCTTTTATGAATCTGGCCTTAGGCCTGTACGGTGTTAATTAGGTATAGTCTAAATTATATTGCATATAAATGCTTTAATTGATGATTTTTTAATATCCTACGACTGCTGAATCAACAAGTCTCGGATCAGTCGAGCCATATTTTCCTGATGGCGTTATCATAATCGATTGAGTAGAGCCCATGGTTTCTTTCGGTGTTATTGTATGGCCCATAGACTCAAGCTTCTTGATGGTATCAATATTGAGTGCCTTCTCAATGCGAATTTCATCTGGCATCCATTGGTCATGTATTCGCGGTGCGTGCGTCGCTTCGGCAATATTTAAATCGTGATCGATTACGTTAGAAATAATTTGAGTCACTGTGGTGATTATTCGACTACCACCAGGGCTACCGGTCACAATATAAGGTTGGCTATTTTTGAACACAATAGTCGGGCTCATAGAAGAAAGAGGGCGTTTATTACCCGCTACGGCATTGGCATCGTTGCCCAAAAGTCCATAGGCATTAGCTGTACCAGGTTTGGCAGAGAAGTCATCCATTTCGTTGTTTAACAAAATCCCCGTTCCTTCAGCCACCAACCCTGTCCCATACGAGAAGTTCAGAGTGTAAGTATTAGAGACCGCATTACCTAGACTGTCCACCACTGAAAAATGAGTGGTTTCATCACTTTCGTAAGGTAAAGGATTATTGGGTTTAATAGCGGTAGCTGGCGTGGCTTTATCAGGATTAATGCCACTGCGAAGCTTTTGAGCATAGGCTTTAGAAGTAATGCCTGTTAAAGGTACGTCAATAAAATCTGCATCGCCTAAATACTCAGACCTATCCGCATAGGCCAGTTGCATCGCTTCGGACATTAAATGAATGGTTTGTGCACTATTATGTCCGTAGTCTTTGAGAGGGTAGCCTTCTAATATATTTAGAATCTGGATGATATGTGCGCCACCCGAAGAAGGTGGGGGCATTGAGGCAATTTCATAACCGCGGTAAGTACCCCGAACCGGTTCGCGTTCAATGGCTTTATAATTAGCGAAATCTTCTAAACTCATGATTCCACCTGCCTCGTTAATAGCTTTAACAATTTGTTCGGCAGTTTTACCTTTATAAAATCCATCAGCGCCTTGATTTGAAATAAGTTTCAAAGACTGAGCCAACTCTGGTTGATATAAGCGTTCGCCTACTTGATAGGCACTTCCATCGGGCTTAAAGAAGATTTTAGCGGTACTCGGCCATTTTTTGAGTCTTTTTTCTAGTGCTAATAAAGAATCTGCTAGCCCAGGAGTGACTTCAATACCTTCTTCAGCCAGTTTAATTGCTGGAGCCATGACTGTCTTAAGGGGAAGGCTTCCGTGATTCTCTAAAGCGCTAACCAACCCAGCCACCGTACCGGGAACGCCCACTGCTAAACCATGGTAACGAGACAGATCACTATCTGCATTACCCTGTTTATCTAGATACATGTCTTTGTAAGCTTTGCTTGGGGCTTTCTCACGATAATCTAGCGCAATGGTTTTGCCAGATTTGGCGTCATAAATAAGCATAAAACCACCGCCACCGATATTACCGGCACGAGGAAGGGTAACGGCTAAAGCAAACCCCACAGCGACGGCAGCATCCACCGCATTGCCCCCATCTTTTAGAATTTGCAGCCCAATATCTGAGGCCAATGCTTCTTGTGAGGCCACCATGCCATTTTTAGCCCACAAAGGATGCTCAATAGCATTTGATGAGAATATAGCTGAATCAACAGTGGGTTGACTTGTAGCCACAGCGCTGTTGTGAATAGGAGGCAGGACTTTATAGGTTTTGTTCTCAGATATTTGCAACGATTGGCTGTCTGCACTTGCTAGACTTGCTAGCCCTAGTCCTATACCGAATACAAAGGTTAACACCAGCTTTTTACCCACTTGATGAGGCGTATTTTTTGCTGTCATTGATTTTTCTGGATTATTTTTCATATGAGCTACTCATTTCCTTTGAGAGTGGGGTGCTGTAAATTTATTTTCAAAATCTATTTCATTGGCTATCGAGACTTAATGGCTGCAATATTCTTACCAAGTTTTAAGGCAGTGGCTATCTGATACGCGGTATGTGCCACATTACGGTTAGCGTTGGCAAAAACTTGTTCTAAGCTATCGAGCTTTTGAAGACTAGGAACCACTATATCAAATAAATCGGTCTCAAATTGCAGAGACGTTAATAATGGAGACTCATCGATGCTGGCGGACTTTATGTCGTTCGTAGTGGCAGCAGACAGCTCATTGGGTCGATCAACGGCGCCGCAAATAGCAATGACAGGTACGTTATGTTGCTTGGCACATTTCGCCACGCCACTGGCAACTTTACCCATCGCTGTTTGAGCATCAAACATGCCTTCTCCTGTGATAACCACATCGGCTAATGCTAAATGTTTGTCTAATTCAACGATATCAGCAATAGTATCAAATCCAGATTTGAGCTTAGCATTACAATAAGCCATTAAGCCAAAGCCTAGACCGCCAGCAGCACCGGCACCCTCAAACTCACGGCAGTCAGTCTTGCTGATATTATGGGCATTAGTTACTTGTGCAAAGATTCCTAAGGCGTTATCTAAGCTCTGAACCTGTTCAGGTGTTGCGCCTTTTTGTGGACCGAAGACATGACTGGCACCCGTAGGGCCACATAGCGGGCTTGTCACATCACAAGCAACAGTAATCGTAACGTCAGACAGTAGATTATAAAGTGCTTGGTGCTCAATACTGTGCAGCTGAATGAGGTTACTGCCTCCTGGTTTTAGCGCAGTGCCTTTAGCATCTTGTAATTTGACCCCCAACGCTTGAAGCATGCCAGCCCCCGCATCATTGGTCGCGCTACCTCCTAGACCGATTAGGATATTTGTCGCCCCTTGATCAATTGCATCGACAATCATCTCGCCCACACCAAAGCTACTGGCAATTAGGGGGTTGCGCTCATCTTTAGTTAATAAATGTAGGCCACAAGCTTCAGCAATTTCAATAACAGCTATACCATCAGCGGTAAGAAAATACTTTGAAGTAATCGGCCGCATTAAGGGGTCATGAACCTGAATCTGTCGCCATTGACCGTCTAAAACGTAAGATAAGACGGCAGAGGTGCCTTCGCCCCCATCAGCAAGGGGCAAAAGCGTGTAGGCGGCCTCGGGGAACACGTTGCTAAAGCCTGCTTTTATTGCTTCGCACACTTCAATGGCTTCTAGGCTCTCTTTAAATGAATCTGGGGCGATTAGGATGTTCATATTTATTTAACCATTCACAGCATATTATTAAGAGGTCAGATTATAAGAAAACAAGAGTCAATAACCAGATAAAGATAATACTGGTGACCCCTTGAATACCTGTTGCCACAGAGTGGGTTTTATACGCTTGAGACACACTCATACGGCTAAATTGGCTGACAATCCAGAAGAAGCTGTCATTTGCATGAGAGACAGTCATCGCACCGGCACCAATGGCCATGACCACAAAGACTCTGCCCAGCTCACTGTCCAAGCCAATTTGACTCAGTAGCGGAGCCACCATGGCCGAGGTGGTCACCAATGCCACTGTGGTTGAGCCTTGGGCTGTCTTTAATGCCGCAGAGACTACAAATGGCATGAATATACCCAAGCCTAAACCTGAAAGCGTAGTGCCTAAATAGTCACCAATGGGTGTCACTTTCAACATAGCGCCAAAAGCACCACCAGCGCCAGTAATTAATAAAATAGGGGCGGCCACTACCAGACCTTCTGAAATAGAAGTGCTGACTCGTTGAGTTTTATTTTCGCCCTGAATCAGTAAAAACGACAAAAATAGACCAATTAACAGAGCAGTTAATGGATTGCCTAAAAAGATAATAATATCAACTCTGCACACGACAAAAAAATCATCCCCACCGGATTTTCATAGGTTTAGGGGTTAAAAAGCTAACTAACTGTCGAAAGACAGTCTTATCATTGTTAAAAAACACCAAACGAAGACCTTCAATCAATAAATCCAGACCAAGCGCAAACAAACTGGCTTGAGGTCGAGCGTTTGACTTCAACTTGCGTTTTAACGGCTTATCTTTGTCTTTATAAATACCGACATGATAAGCCCAACAAAATGCTAAGGCGTTCACTGCGACTAATTTACTGACCCGATCAAGATGGGTTAAGTGGGTATCTTCAAGATTAAAGCCACTCCCCTTTAGACAAGCAAATAAAGTCTCAATTTCCCAACGCTTGCCATAGCTTATCATCGCATCCACTGTTTCTAGTTGATTGGTTGCCACAATCACTAAACCGTAGTCTTTATCACGCTTGGCAAATACTCGAACCAAACAACCATCGACAGTCAGTATTCGCCCATGTCGATATGTTTCTTGATGGCCAACATGGCGAAATAACTCTTTAATCTGTACCAACTTGCCATGATGATTCTTAACTTTACTGTTCTTCTTAATCCGTATGGCAAAGGGTATGTGATTATTGGTGAGCCAGTTAAACCATTTTTCGCCAACAAACTCTCTGTCTGCTACTATCATCTCAAGGTTATCTTTGCCAAATTGTTTGATAAACCGCTCAATAAGTTCACAGCGTTCAAGATGGTTTGTATTACCTCGCTTATCTAGCATTTGCCAGTATAAGGGGATGGCTATCCCTTTATATACCACCCCTAGCATAAAGATGTTGAGGTTACTTTTACCCCATTTCCAGTTGGTGCGGTCAATGGTTAAGGTGACTTTGCCTAGCCCAAACAGTCGATATATCATTAAAGCTAATTGATCATAGTCTATCCTCGCTTCGGCAAAAAATCGCTGTAGTCTGCGATAGTGACTGTCGGTCTTGCCACCCTTAGGAATGTGTCTTGCTATTTTTTTTAAGATTACTGCTTTGAGCAGTAATCAGGGCTATTATCATTAAGCTCAAACATGTGATTCTTGCCTTGTTCATACTCAGGTTTTGGGTTAAAGTTTCACTAAGTCTGTTAAAGTTTGGCATGGTCTGATTCGTCTTAAAAATTACTATTATGCCTTTGCTTTAACAGACTTTTTTGTTTTTTTTGTCGTGTGCAGAGTAATATCAATTAAACTGCCATCGCCGAATGGTTTGCTCGGGATATTAGCCACTGAGGACAAGCAAATTAAAACAATGGGTACGATAATCGGTAAAAAGGCCATCAATGCTGAAGGCATATAAGGATAATCAGCTCGAGTTTTTTGATTTTCAGGCAATATTGAATCGAGAGCATTTACTGCATTGGTATTATCCGGCTCTACATTTAAAAATCGATTGGACCACCACCAGCCAGCCATAACCGCAACAAAGGTCACGACTACTCCGACCATAATGACCAAACCTAGGTTGTTTTCTAAGCCTAAGTTCCCCGCTGCTGCAATAGGGCCTGGGGTGGGTGGCACAAAGGTATGGGTGGCGTAAAGTCCGGTTGCTAGCGCCACACTCATTGCCACACTAGATACCTTCATGCTTTTTGCTAGTGATTCTTTTAAAGAGTTTAGAATCACGAAACCTGAATCACAAAAAACAGGAATAGAAACCACCGCGCCAACTATAGACATGGTCAAAGTGGGAAAGCGTTTTCCAATCAGCTTAATCACCGACTCAGCCATAACGATGGCCGCGCCTGTCTTCTCCAAAATTAAACCAATAATCGTCCCAAAAACGATAACTAAGCCAATATAGCCTAAGATGCCGCCAAAGCCATCGGAGATAATCTTAGCCACATCGGCAATAGGTACTTGGTAAAACAAAGCCACCAAAAATGCCGACAAGATTAGCACTAAGAAGGGATGCCATTTTAATTTTGCAGTGGTAAAAATAATAAAAATAATGGTCAATAGTAACCAAATGACGGTCATAGTATTCCCCAAGCAGTGACAGGCTGGTGCAGCTATTTAACTAGCTATTTCGTCGATTTTTGTTTCAATATTAAAAATTGGTGGCTTAATTTTTAATGAGTATTAGCGGTTTATTCAGCTCTATTATCGACACTGTCGTTTTCAGCTTCATCCACATCATCAGAGTCAGTCTCTGTTTCTTCATCAAAAGCAGCATCTAAGGCTTGCTGTACTGCTTCAATGCGAGCTTGGCAAACTTTATAAGCGGCTATAGATTGCTCAACCGTATCCATTAAATTATCAATATCTGGCTCATTTGAGTTTTGCAGTTCTTCTGCATTGGTTTTTAGGATTTGGTAAGCAGCTTTAAACGTTTTTGGGGCGACTTTCTTACGAACAGCCATCATAGACTCCTTATAAAATGTTGGGCAGAAATATAATAAAAATAAATGATTTTAAAAAAGACTAAAGTTTAAAAAGTTAACATCAACGGTAAATGGGATTAAAAAACGAATAGGGCTAAGGCAAAGTAAAGACAAATAACACTATTGGTGAACGTTCTGATTATGAGTTTTGGTCATTAAGGACATCATAGACCACTGCCTTAAAGTGGCCATCGCTCATGGCGACAGTAACGAAGTCGCCTTTGTCGATGCTTTCCACTGAATTGAGGTAAGTATCTTCAGCATTTTTGACAAACGCATAGCCTTGATTGAGCAAACGGGCAGGGTTCTGAATTAATACCACTTGTTGGTAGTAACGGACTTGTTTTGCCACTTCGCTGAGCAGTTTTTGACTGTTGTATTTAGTACTGTGATGAAGCGACTCGATAGAATCAGTGGTACGTGCTAACTGGTTATAGCTCATCTGACGAATGCGATGCATATTGCTTTCGGTTGTCATGGACACTTCACGCAGCTGAAACTTCGTATGCTGTTCAATGCTGGTAAAATGACGGTCACTTAAGTGTTGCCAATGCTGCAAATTATGAGTGCTTGAGCTTTGTATCGCCGAAAACTGGCGTTCAGTGGCCATGGCAGCTTGCGTCAACTGCTGTTGGCTCAAATGTTGAATCGCATCAGCATAGCTTTGGGTACGCTGCATTAGGCTGGCAAGATGGTTAACGATACCGGCGATAACTTTTGAGGGAGTATCAAAACTGGTGTGCGCCACCTCATCTAAAATCACCGAATCCCGCTCATGACCAATACCTACCCAAACTGGGACAGGCTGCTCGGCCACCAAGGCTGCCAATTCGTAATCATTTAAGTAAGCTAAATCCCCAACGGCACCACCGCCACGAATAATAACCATCACATCTGGGTCACGCTCATATTGCTTCCTAAAGGTGAGCATGCCTTTGGTAATGGCATGTCTAAGCTCTTTGGGCGCATGATTGCCTTGGAAAGTGGCGTAATGATAGTGAAAATGACAAGCGTTGGTACTCTCAAGCTTATCCGCATCGGCTCGGAAATCACCAAGCCCTGCGGCTTTCTCTGGCGCGATAACTAGGACATGCTCGATATCAAATGGGGCAGGGAGTTGCTTGTTTAAATTGAGCAGCCCTTCACCGCTTAAACGCTCAAGCATGGCCGCATATTGACGCGCCAAATCGCCTAAGGTGTAGCTGGGATCGATGTCATTAATGGCCAAAGAAAAGCCATAAAGAGGGTGGAAGCTTGCGGTAACATTAAGCAATACGGTGACATCACGCTCAAGTTTCATACCTGTCGCACGTTCAAACTTAGTAAGTACCCGAGCCGCTTTAAAGCGCCACAAGTTACCACGGCAACTGGCGATTACCTTACCATCATCGTCTTTTTCGGCCAATTCAAAATAGTAATGGCCGCCCTTACTAGACAGATTGCGAATCTCTGCTTTGACCCAAACGCTGTGGCGAAAAGTTTCTTTAATTACCAGCTCAACCGCGGCTAAATAGTCGCTTAATCTGAGAACGGTATTCTCAAGCTCATTGTCGATTGAGTCATTAAAGTTATCTGCATCAAAACTATCAACATCAAAGTCGCTATCCTGTGAGGATAAAGTATCAAGGCGAGACAAATCTGGCTTAGGCATAGTTATTAGTCTTAATCTTAAAGTTTATACTTCAGTGGCTGTAATAGGGAGAGCATACAAATAGGTCTGCAATAGCATAGCACTTAAGCTAGGCTTTTAAAAAGGCGGTATTTAAGCATAGTCTGGCTAAAAACAATAGTTCGTTAAAAATAACAACCAATAAGGTTAGCGTCGCTTTAAAATCGCTCAAAGTAATACTTTTCTTTACATATCTCTTTGAGTTGATTATGATTATTCGCGATTAAAAAACATACAAAGCTTAGACCATCTAAGTTCATCAGCCCATATCGATAACCAAATAATGGACTATTCAATGATCAATCATTACACTTCCGCCCCTCAAGCTTATAGCTTTCCTTTAACTATCAAGCAATTATTAAACCGTACAAAAGCCACTTCAATGCATGAAGAAATTGTTTATGCAGATAAAGTACGTATGACTTACACAGAAGCGTTTAAGCGCGTTGCCAAATTGGCCAACGTCCTTGACGGTTTAAATTTGCAAAAAGGCGATGTTATTGCTGTTATGGATTGGGATACGCACCGCTTTTTAGAAGCCTATTATGCGGTACCTATGTCGCAATATATATTACAGACCGTAAATATTAGACTGTCTCCAGAAAAAGTATTGTATACCATCAACCATGCCAAACCTAAAGTGTTGCTGTTAAACTCTGAATTTGCACCGATGGTAAAAGACTACCAGTTTGAGAACTCATCAATTGAGCACATCATTTGGATGGATGATGCCGGTATGAGTAGCGATGGGGTTTTTGGTAAAAACCAATCATGGGTATTAGGTGAGTATGAGTCTCTACTTGAAGAGGCCAGTGATGAGTTTGAGTTTGAAGATTTTGACGAAAATACCATTGCCGTAACTTTCTATACTTCAGGTACGACCGGTAATCCAAAAGGGGTGTTCTTTAGCCACCGTCAATTGGTACTACATACTTTAGCGGAAACCGCTATTTTGGGGGTACAGCCACAGAAGCAGGGATTGGTATTGGGTGATGTTTATATGCCAATGACACCTATGTTCCATGTGATGGCGTGGGGTCTGCCTTATACCGCCACTATGCTAGGCTTAAAACAAGTTTATCCTGGTCGTTATGCACCAGATGTGTTGGTCAAACTTATTAAAGAAGAAAAAGTGTCGATCACTCACTGTGTGCCTACCATCTTGCAAATGCTATTGAAGCAGGCTGAGGCCGAAGGGTATAAGTTCGAAGGGCTTAAAATGGTTATTGGCGGTTCGCGTCTTACTGAAGGCTTGGCCAAACAAGCACTTAGCGCTGGCATCGAGGTCTATACCGGTTATGGTATGTCAGAAACAGCACCGCTTATTGCGTTAACTGAATTTAGAGCTGATGATCCGGAGATGACATTAGAGGAAGAGGCTAAGCGTCGTAGCTTTACTGGTAAGCCTATCTTTATGGTCGATGCACAAATTTGGGAGGGTGACAATAAATCATTACCACATGATGGCAAGCAAACCGGTGAGTTGGTACTGCGTGCTCCTTGGTTAACTCAAAGCTACTTCAAAAATGCCGATGCGGGTAATGAGTTATGGGAAGGCGGCTATATGCACACCCAAGATATTGCCAACATGGATGAAACTGGCGTAATGAAAATCACAGACCGTCTAAAAGACGTGATTAAGTCAGGTGGCGAGTGGATTTCTTCATTGGAGATTGAAACGATCTTATCGCTGCATCCTTCAGTAGCGGATGTGGCTGTCATCGGCGTTCGTGATGAAAAGTGGGGCGAGCGTCCATTGGCTGCCATCATTCTTAAGCCCCAATGCCAAAATACAACGGTAGATGACATTAAAGCCATGGCGGAGCAAGCTGCAGAGAAGGGTATGATTCCTAAATATGGCGTACCTGAATACTTCAAGTTTGTTGACGAATTACCCAAGACTTCTGTGGGTAAACATGACAAAAAATTGATCCGAGAAATGTTTGTGGGCCAAACTGAAGTTTAATTTCTATTAAATTGACAGCCGAGGAGTGAGCGCAGAATATTAAAACAATAATCTGTTCTCACTCCTTTTAATTCTATAAGTAATCAACGCTTTATCGTTTTTTACTCTATTTTTTGTTCTACTAGTTTTTTCTGTTTACATCGTTGAATTAATTGACTATGATTAATTACTGTCACATGGATTTGGACAGTATTGTCATTATTCTGATTTTAAGTGTCAGTTTGCTCTTAACAAATACTGCTATAGTGACAGCACTTCAGACTGTTTAACCTAACTTATCAAATTTTTCTTATTGTTAAAATTTACTTGTTTGTAATTTTTACTTGTAACGGTTAAATAGGCTTAGTGGACCTAATAGTGATAATACTAAATATCCCCCTTTAATTTATGAAATAACGGACTATATCATGAGTAATCTTTACCCTTCTGCAGCACAAGCTTATAACTATCCTCTAACAATCAAGCAATTACTTAACCGCGCTAGAATGACCTCTACACAACAAGAAGTGGTCTTTGCAGATAAACAGCGTATGACTTATGAGCAACTTTTTGGCCGTATTGCTAAACTTGCCAATGTGTTAGATGGGTTAAACCTTGATAAAGGCGATGTTGTTGCCGTAATGGACTGGGATACTCCTAGATTCCTCGAATCATATTTTGCTATTCCTATGTCGCAATACGTTTTGCAAACCGTAAACGTGCGACTCTCTCCCGAAAAAATTCTGTACACCATCAATCATGCTAAGCCTAAAGTTTTGCTATTAAACTCTGAATTTGCACCGATGGTAAAAGATTATCAATTTGAAAACTCTTCTATCGAGCACATCATTTGGCTTGATGATAATGGTGTGACCTGTGAAGATGTTTTACCTGGAAGAAAATCTATGGTGCTGGGCGAATATGAAGAACTATTAGAAGCGGCCAGTGATGAGTTTGAGTTCCAAGATTTTGATGAGAATACCATTGCTGTAACTTTCTATACTTCAGGCACAACCGGTAATCCAAAGGGAGTGTTCTTTAGCCATCGTCAATTGGTATTGCATACCCTTGTTGAGGCCGCCTCTTTAGGTACTTTACCTCAAAAACAAGGCGTGGTACTTGGTGATGTCTATATGCCAATGACCCCAATGTTCCATGTTATGGCTTGGGGCTTCCCATATACCGCCACCATGTTAGGTTTAAAACAAGTTTATCCAGGACGTTATGCACCAGACTTACTGCTGAAATTGATTGAAACTGAAAAAGTCAGCATTACCCATTGTGTACCGACTATCCTGCAGATGCTATTAAAACAGGCAGAGGCAGAAGGCAAGAAGTTTAATGGTCTAAAAATGATTATCGGTGGCTCTCGCTTAACCGAAGGTCTGGCTTCGGCGGCGCTATCAAGTGGCATCGAGGTATATACTGGATATGGCATGTCAGAGACTGCACCACTGATCAGTATTACCGAATTTAGTAGTGATGAGGGTGAACTTAGCTTTGAAGAAGATGTCAAACGTCGCTGCTTAAGTGGTAAGCCTGTAATGTTGGTTGAGCAGCAGCTATGGAATGGTGAAGGTAAGGCAGTGGCTCATGATGGAAAAGAGACCGGTGAGCTGGTACTAAGAGCCCCTTGGTTGACTCAAAGCTATTTCAAAAATGCAGATGCTGGCGATGAATTGTGGGAAGGTGGCTATATGCACACTCAAGACATCGCTTCGATTAAAGCAAATGGCTGGTTAAACATATCTGACCGATTAAAAGACGTCATCAAAACGGGCGGTGAGTGGATTTCATCACTGGAGATTGAGACGATTTTATCACTACATCCATCAGTAGCCGATGTCGCGGTGATTGGTATTCAAGATGAAAAATGGGGCGAGCGTCCGCTTGCTGCTATCGTGTTAAAACCAGGCGCTGAAGATACCAATCCAAAAGACATTATTGCCTTGGTAGAACAAGCCGCCGAAAATGGACTAATTGCTAAATACGGCGTTCCTGAAAACTACATGATTGTTGATGAATTACCTAAAACTTCGGTGGGTAAACATGATAAAAAAGTGATGCGTGAACTGTATGCCAATCAGACTGGTGTTTAATTTCTTTTTTATATACCAACAGTCTTAACATTTGAATGTTGTATAGACTTAATGGCCGTCACATGATTTTGTGGCGGCTATTTTGTTTAAGGAGTGAGTGATCTGTATTAAAGTAAGGGGTATATAAACCTTAAGAGATCAAATAATATGAAACAGATAATAACTGTCTTAATGGCAGTAGCTTTAACCGCCTGTAGCTTTAGGGGTTTTAAACCTGCAACTAGTCCTTATTGTTAGATATTACTTGGACTTGAAAATATGGGATTTAAAGGTAATGAATATATAGATAAGAAATGAAAGAATGCGGTATAGATCCTTATGTAGGTAATCCAAGCGGAAACACAGTTAAGTATAGTGGCATAATATTAGAATTGCCTATCATTTAATATAATTTAAATTCCAATTAAGGAATAACTTAAATGCCTACACTATTTTTTGTTAGTGCTGCTATCATAATACTTGCAGAAACCCATTTAAAAGACAGTAAATATCTAATTATAATACGTTTAATTACGATTCCAATATGTTTAGGCCTAGTATTATTAGGAATACTCGGAAAGCTAGAGTAATTTTTATACAGCTATGATTTGTAACTTTAAATCGGAACTGATTAAAGGAAGGCAGTTATCGTATGCTTAACTTGCGAAATTAAACTCAAATACTTATTCAAGCCTAATTTTTCATCATAACAATGTAGTAGATAAAACAATCGCGCTAATCTTTGGGAATTAACTTTTGGTAGTTAACTAAGGCACAGTTAAAAAAACCACATTTAACATCTGCATGCTATTTGCATTGTTGCAATACTGCACATTTCTCAAAAGCCCTACTACTGTTAAACTCTTTATTACCTAGTACCCATATTAAGGACGAATTACTATTGTGAGGCAGATAACGGTTATTTTGGAAGCTAACTTCGCCGCGATCAAGCTGATTGGCAATGATAATATAGCGTGATGGTGAGCTGGTAAATGTATTATCCTTAATAGCTAACTGTTGAATATTAAATTGCAGTAGTAGCTGTCCACCTTGCTGTTTACCAAGGTCATTGTTTGTGACCGTATTATTAACAAGGGTGATTTGTCTGACGCCGCCGCGTTGCTCATCATAGCCACCCACTGCAAGACCAGCATAGATGCTGTTGATGACCGTATTGCTCTCTACCCAGACCTCTTCTGTCAGCTTTTGGAAGTTTTCACTGGCGACTTCGATACCAATATCATTGTTAGTCACGGTATTGTTCTGAATAAATACCTGTTTGCTACCATCGACATAAATACCACCCGCTGAAGGGTCTTCGCCTTTGTAGCCGGGATTGCCACTGATACTATTGCGCGTGACCGTATTGCCGATGATATCGCCACGTCTAGCATAGTCGTTATCGGTCGTGGCTGTCCCTTCAAAACCAATGATGTCGATACCAATATTATTGTTATTATTGACTTGGTTGTTGTTCACTTCAAAGTTAGTGACATCCCCATTTATGACCACCGCTTCACTATGACCTAAGCTGAGGTTTTCTACTCGATTATTATTAATTTGAATGTCTTTAATAGGTCGAGTACCGTAAACCGCAATGCCATGCGCATTACCCTTGTCATTGTTAACACGCGTACCTAGATCATGAATATAATTGTTCTCGATCAGGAGGTTATGACTACTGCCAGTAACATAGATGGCAGTGGGCGTAATCTGCTCGTTATTTGTCCAAAATTTAGTAAATTCTAAGCCGCGAATGATCACATAAGCTTGATTTTCGATATGGAACAGATGCTCATCAGCCACGCTTGGCGTGCCGGTAATGATAACTTTGGCAGCTTGCATTGGCTCAAAAATAATCGGCTTCGCCAGTGTTCCAGAATTTTCAATATACACAGGGCCTTTATAAGTGCCTGCGGCAATATGTACCGTCGTACCCGCAGTTGCCAGATCTGCGGCTCTTTGTAGAGTCAGAACAGGTGAGCTGGCACTACCTGATGCGGTATCACTGCCCGTTGTCGCCACGTAGATATGCTGACGGGTACTGTCATCGAGTTGTAAATTATCAAGTGCTGAGCTGCTATCATAAAACGCCTGGCCACTAGATATCGGTGGTACATTTAGCGTTGTAAGAGCTGTGACTGTGCTCAGTTCAGAAGTAGCAGGCAGGTTTGAAGCACTGGAATCTTCCACCGAGTAACCAGCGCCACAAGCCGGTAAGGTAAAAAATGCTAATACCAGTAAACTCATCGGCAACAATGTTGCGAATTGGCACTTTGGATGTGACGTTGACCGACTGGTTTTAATAATATTTCCTTAGGGTGTGTTGAACATTGGGAATAAAATGCTGAAAAGAGCTTAATAGCTATGACCACATGAATCGTTCTCATTCAAAATAGATGCTTAAATATTTTGGCTAGTAGCCCCAATGGTTTGTTTGAATAAAATTGTCTTAGTTACTTGTGAGTGTACATATGGCTGATATTACGAGATTATTATTAATTTACTATACTTATAAAGTTCGTCCAGTTCTTAACGCAAACTCCCAATCTTTGCGATTGTTTTCTAAGGCTAGTTTAGCTGCTGCTTCAAAATCGTAAGGGACTTTGATATGTTCGACTTTCCAATGTTTACCTTGTTCGGTTTCAATAGCTTTTACAAGAGCATAGCTTGCATCAGGGGAGTAATTTTGCATCTTATGGACAACGGGCAAATCATCAGTATAGGCAGGGTAGCCTACACTCCCAGTATTAATTACAATTTGACCTGTCGATAACTTTACCATACGGGGGGTGTGAGTATGACCGCATAGGATAATGGGCTTATCAATATCGTTAAGTAGGCTCAAAATATCTGAATCACTACGAACTATTGGCTGCCCAGTTTCTACATTTTCTAACAGACATACCATGTCATCAGTTGGTGAGCCGTGGCATAGATAAACATCCTCATCTAATTCATAGTCGAAAGGCAAACCTTTCATCCATTGAATAGCCTCATTGGGTAAGTCCTCTACAATAAACTGTAGCGTTGGGTTGCTATTAATATCAGCCGTTGTAGCTTCATAAATCTGCCTATCTTGGTTGCCACGAATAGTAGTAATATCTTTTTGATGTTTCATCAATAATTCATAAGTGGCTTTAGGCGCAATTGGACCGTATAAAATATCTCCAAGGTTTACAATATGAGTAGCATTTCTTTGTTTAATATCTTCTAGTACAGCTTCGAGAGCGAAAACATTACTGTGTATATCAGAAATGGCCGCTATAGTAATTATCGGCTTAGCTTCTTTGCAATACGACATTACAATTATTTCCTTTAAAAGGTTTTTTTAGAATATGCAAGTATACCCTAGCTGAACCATTCAGGTGCTGCCTCTAATTGGATAATAGACCAGCTAAAATAGACAAGATACATTCGAATATGAAATGGTAAATTAATTAATAAGGAGTATGAATAATTATTACCCAAGGTCTATATAAACCGTTTCTATAAAAGTAGTATGCATTTATCTATCACTAAAAGCCGCCGCATAATATGCTGCGGCTTTTTGTATGTCAGGCAGTATGCTAGTATAACCACCCTTTTATTATAGAGTCATAGGCAAGATAAAAGTTACAGCGTTAACCTGACTAAGCCTACCATAGTAGTACTTGTATTCGGTTGCCTTGTACCTCATTTGCCTGCCTATGATGACAGTGGGCAACTATAATTCATATCAAAACAACCATAAAATCAGGGCAATGATAGTTATGAGAAATGATGAAAACGTGTCTGTGACTAAGACATCGAAGGGGGCAGCGACACACTCTTTAAGCTCGGTTACTGATAACGATGAAGTGCTGTTTGAGACGATTGATATTCAACAAGGGCTCAGAATAGGCTTAATAACGTTAAATCGAGAAAAATCACTCAATGCGTTAACCACTTCCATGTGTCAACTTATTAGTGTCCAGCTGACGATATGGGAGACCGATGATAGTTTGGTTGCGATAGTTTTGCGCGGCGCGGGCGAGCGAGCTCTGTGCGCTGGTGGAGATATTCGCAATCTATACGCTGCACGCCAGCAATGGGACGGGGAAGGTATTGCGCCTCCAGAAGCGGTGGATTTCTTCACTAATGAGTACCATCTAGACACCCAAATGCATGAATATCATAAGCCTATTATTACTTGGGGCAATGGTATCGTGATGGGCGGCGGTATGGGCGTACTCAGCAGCAGTAGCCATCGTATTGTGACTGAAACCACTCGGGCGGCGATGCCAGAGGTGAATATTGGCTTATTTCCTGACGCAACAGGAAGTTGGTTCTTACAGCGTTTTCCAGCAAAGTCAGGACTATTTATGGGCTTAACAGGCGCAGATGCCAATGCCAATGATGCCTTACTGTGTAACCTAGCTGACTTCAGAATGAACAGCCAAGATTTTGACAAGATGGTTCAATGTTTGGCAGAGGCGGACTGGAGTAATGTGGTCACATTAAAAAACAAACAGTTCCAAAGCTTAAAGCTAAATAATGTCGTGACTAAAGCATTGAGTCAATGCAGTATGGAGTCGATCAAAAATACAGACTTTGCGCCGAGTAATATTGCCAAGCACTTGTCTTCTATTCAGAATCTTATGACCTGTGGGGGTTTGGATAAAATCGATAGTATTTTGATGTCAGATGAACAGCTACAACAGTTTTGTCCCAATTTAGCCAACGATCCTTGGTTTAAATCAGCGCTTGGCAATTACCGTTACGGTTGCCCAGTGACTAAAGCCATTACTTATGAGATGTACCAACGTGCGCACAATTTGTCATTAAGTGAAGTAATGGCCTTAGAAACCAACGTCGCACTACATTGCATTGTCTATCCTGACTTTAGTGAAGGGGTAAGAGCCTTGTTAATAGATAAAGACCGCAATCCAAAATGGAGCCGTACCATGGAAGAGTGTTTGGATCTTGAAGGTCAGGCTTATATTCAAGGTCATTTTGAGGAACTACACTAGATTAACAAGCTTAATGCCAAATTAGGCGGGTTATATGTGACAATAGCAGCAAGATAAAACTCAATTTGTCTTGCTGCTTTTTTATGCTTTATGATTAACGTAATCTGTTAGCATAAAGGGACTGCTATAGAATCGCACTTTAATAGTTTTTAAATTGTTGTTAAGGACCATAAAAATGGATTTTGCCCAACTACCTGCACCGTCTATGGTAAGTGCCTGGCTAGATATGGATGCGCTAGATCATAATATTGAACTGGTTAATCAAAAGACTCAAGCGATCAATTTACGCATCGCAACCAAGTCAATTCGTTCTATTGATGTTCTGCGTTACATTCAAAAAAAGACCCCTCATTTTATTGGCCTCATGTCTTTTAGTGCTGCCGAGTCTGTGTATTTGCTGCAAAATGGCTTTAATAATATCTTATGTGCTTATCCCACTTTAGACGCTCAAAGCGTGGCGCAGACGCTTGAATATACTCAGCAAGGTGCCACCATGATTTGGATGGCCGATCGCATTGAGCATTTGCGTCTGCTGGATGAGATAGGCAAGCAGCATAGTCAAAATATTGAGGTGTGTTTGGATATTAATATGTCGATGCCATTGCCGAAGCTGTATTTTGGCACTAAGCGTTCAGCACTGATGCGTAAAAGTGATGTCAAAAAGCTAATGGAGAAGGCAGGCGGTCTATCGCATATTAAGCTAAATTCGGTGATGGGTTATGAGGCTCAGATTGCTGGATTGCCAGAGTATCTGCCCGGTAAATCACTGCTCACGCCTGCCATTAAAGTATTGAAAAATGGCTCAAAAAAGCAAGTCAGCCGACGTCGCTCAAGCATAGTGCGCTGGATCACTGAGCAGTGGCATCAGCTTGATCTAGTCAATGGTGGTGGCAGTGGCAGTATGGATTTCACCTCAAGCCAGCCTGAAGTGACCGAGATTACGGTGGGGTCAGCCTATTACAAGCCAGCTTACTTTGACTATATGGACAGCATGAAAGAATTTAAGCCTGCTGCAGGATTTGTTTTACCCATCACTCGGCAACCTGAAAAAGGTGTGGTTACTTGTCAGGGTGGCGGCTTTATTGCGTCAGGGTCGATTGGTATTGATAAGGCGCCCGTCATTCATTACCCAACAGGGTTGTCTTTTTTGACCGATGAAGGCTTTGGGGAAGTGCAAACGCCGCTTGCTATCGACTCCAACCTTATAAAAAATGGCAATGCGCCCACAATTGGGGAGGCTGTCTGGTGTCGTCATGCCAAAGCGGGCGAGTTGTGTGAACATTTTAATGTGCTGTATTGTTATCGACAAGATGCTCAATTAGAGGCAGAAGGAACTGCCTATACCATGACTACCTATCGAGGAGAGGGGAAATGTTTTCATTAAGCCAGTGGCAAGGGAATGCCAAATGGAAAAACTGGGTCGGCTACGTAACGGCTAAGCCAGAGCAGAAGTTAACCCCCCATTCAGTAGAGGAATTACAGAACATTGTGAAGCAGGCACGTCTTGCTAAAAAGCGAATCCGAGTTACTGGTGCGGCTCACTCGTTTAGTGGCTGTGCAAGGCCAGAAGAGATAGCAGTGAGTTTGCACAACATGCGAGGGCTTATTTCAGTAGATAAAGTCAATAAATTCGCTACATTACACGCTGGCACCTATTTATATGAAATTGGGCCTGCTTTGGCTGAGCATGGTTTGGCGCTGGAAAATATGGGAGATGTACAAGCGCAAACCGTTGCAGGGGCAGTAAGTACCGCCACCCATGGTACCGGCATTACTTTAGGTTCCGTCGCCAACCAAGTTGTGGCTTGGGAGTGGATAGATGGTACAGGTAAAGTGCATACTCATCACCGAGGCGACCCTGTGAGCGACGAGCTGGGCAATGCACTGCATGTCAGCCTAGGTATGCTCGGTATCTTCACTAAGCTGACTCTAAAGGTAGTCGAGCTATATGGGTTAAGAGAAATCAATCAGCGTTTGGAATTTGAGCAAGGGCTGGCAAGCTTTCATGAGATGACGCATGACCACCGCCATATGGAATGGTTTTTGTTTCCAGGGACCAATAAGCTACAACAAAAAACTTTGTCTGTGATACCGCCTAAGGCCATGAAACAGGGTCAGAAAATAAAAGACCAGTTTCAAAGCTTATTTATGCTAAATGGTGCTTTTTATCTGCTGTCAGAATTGGCACGTTTTCAGCCCAAGCTAACCAAAAAAGTCAGTCAAATATCTGCCAGTTCTATTCCTAACACTTTTAGAGAAGGGTATAGCTACCAAGTCTTCCCAACGCCACGTGGCGTAAGGTTTAATGAAACTGAGTATTTTATTAAGTTATCCGACTTTGAAGCCTGCATCACTGAAATCAACAATATCTTGCTTGCTAATAACAAAAACTCCCACTTTCCGATAGAAGTCCGAACTCATAAAGGGGAGACAGGCATACTCAGTCCGACTCAAGGTGAGGACTGTGCCGATCATTTCATGTCTATAAAGGTATGGATTGTGAGCCACTATTTGATTGGGTTTATGATTATATGAAGCAATGGCAAGGTCGTCCTCATTGGGGCAAAGTTAATAAACTCAGTGCCACCGAACTTCGTGAGTTATATCCACAAATGGAGCGATTCTTAGAAATTCGCAGGCAATATGACCCCGATAATGTGTTTATGAATACTTGGCTTGAACAAAAGTTCTTATCTTAAAAACTGATTATCAAACAAACATAATCAATTTATATGCGCTTAAAGTATGTGAAACAGAGTTTCGTTATTGCTACTTGATTGCAATGTTTTATTATAAACATGGTATATCTATTTAAATTCTGTTATTTTTCAATAAACACATAATACTTTTATTACTTCTTTGAGATATGATATTAAATACAGTTGATAAAATAGAACCTCAATCTAACCTTATTAAATTCGCTGATCGTTCTAAACGATTGGTGTTTAACTCTTCACGCACCATAAAATCGCTTTCATTTTGCGCTGCATTAGGGGTAATAAGCGTCCCTGCCTATGCCTGTCAGGTTCCGAAAAGCTATTATTCCAATGTCTTTTGTACCTCAAGTAGTGAGTACTTCTTGGCACTAAAAGATTCAGGTCAGCCCGTCGCCTTAATTGATAAAAAGGGCAGGAGGGTGGCTGATTTATCACGCTACAATGGTATCGATGTCAGTAAACTCAAAGACGGACTTATTCCTGTTCAAAGAATGGGCAGAGTAGGCTACATTAATACTGCAGGCCGAGAGGTCATTCCTGCTATCTATGATGTCATTACCGGAGATGGTAAAAATAAAGGCTGGGCACGCGCGGTAAACAATAACCGTATCGTGGTAAAAAAAGCCGGTAACTTTGGCGTGATCGACACCAGTAACCGAGTCATTGTTCCTTTTTCAGCCAACAACCAAAGTATCAGTGATTTTAGTGGCTACTTGGCAAGTATCACTACCCGAAACGGTACTCAGTGGGTTGATATTAATGGAAGACCTACCAATAATCCCGTTAAGACTGTGCCTGCTCGCAACAATACAATGACAGCATCATCGTCTAATAATAAGACTTCAACGCCTCTTAAACGAGTGGTACAGACGCCAACGGTCGCGCAAAGTACAACGATTACTCAACCGCCTATTACAAATTCAAGCTATGCAAATAGTGAGATTTGGCAAGTAGAACAGCGTGATGGTAAATGGGGCTTTGTGAACAGTAATGGCGTGCCTATGATTAAGTTTTTATTCGAGCAAGCTGCTCCCTTCTCAGAAGGATTGGCTGGGGTGCGTATGGAAAATAAATGGGGATTTGTGAACTTAGCAGGGGAGCTGATTATTCCATTTAAATTCGAAGAATCAAAAGTTCGCCGGAATAGAGGCGCCACTTACAAAGGGGTGCAACCTTTTGTGTTCACTGGTGGTAAAGCCTGGGTGGGTAACGCACCTAATGGTGCGCAAATGTGTGTTGATACTAAAGGTGACTTTGTCGGTTGTTAGTCAGTGGTCATGCATTGAACCTTTAACTATAATTACCTTGACCTTAATTAAAAAAAACAGCCCCAAAAGGAGCTGTTTTTTTGTTTAATTGGTTCAGTACAATTTATTTTGACTCGTCATATTCAGCTTCTAAAGCCAAAGCACGTTGATAGCTGTCAATGTTAGACAGACCATCGGCATAGGCTTTAATGTGCGGATAGTCATCCAATAGGCCACGCTGCGCCAACATAATTAAGTCGAACGATAGCATAAAGTCAGCACCGGTTAGTTTGTCACCGACAATGTAAGTTTTACCTTCAAGCTCATCATTTAGATAAGCCAGTAGATTGTGCTTCTCTTTGGCGATATAGGCCGATAAAAATTCATTGTCCGCCACGCCTGCTTTGTTGGTGAATAACTCAAGCAGTAAAGGCACCATCATCGAACTTTCGGCAAAGTCCATCCACTGCAAGTATTGGGCATAGTCATTTGAGTCAACTGTAGGACGTAGACGATCTGCTGCGAAGCGTTCAATCAGTACTTGAGTAATCGCGCCAGACTCTGCAACGACTTGACCATCTAGTTCAATAACGGGCGATTTTCCCAAAGGATGAATCTGCTTTAAGCTTTGCGGCGCTAAATTCGTCTGGGCGTCACGCTGATAGCTCACCACCTCATAAGGCTGATTCAGCTCTTCGAGTAACCACAACGTACGTAACGAGCGAGATTGATTTAAATGATGTAATTTAATCATTCATTAGCTCCTTAAGCTTGTAGTTTGCGAATCAAATATTTAGCAGCGTCTTCAGAAGAAGCTGGGTTTTGACCAGTGATCAATAAGCCATCTTCGACCACATAAGACTGCCAATCTGCGCCTTTCTCATAATGACCGCCATTTTCTTTCAGTGCATCTTCTAGTAAGAAAGGTACCACGTCGCTTAGGCCAACGGCTTCTTCTTCGGTATTACTAAAGCCGGTTACTTTCTTATCTTTAACAAGATATTCGCCATCAACTTTTACATTTTTCAAGGCGGCAGGCGCGTGACAAACAAAGGCCACTGGCTTGTCAGATTTTACGAAGTCTTCAATTAACGAAATTGACTTTTTGTCCACGGCCAAATCCCACAATGGCCCATGACCACCAGGATAAAATACAGCATCGTAATCATCGCTGTTGATTTCAGCCAATTTATGAGTGCTGGCTAAATGCTCTTGAGCCGCGGTATCTTGTTTGAAGCGATCAGTATATTCAGTTTGAGCATCCGGCGTATCACTACTAGGGTCTAAAGGAGGTTGACCGCCTGCTGGAGAGGCTAAGGTAATATCGGCACCTGCATCTTTGAAAGCATAATAGGGTGCTGCAAATTCTTCTAACCAAAAGCCAGTCTTTTTACCAGTGTCCGCTAAGCGATCATGTGAGGTTAATACCATTAAAATTTTCATAATTTATCCATTATTTATTGTAAATTTATTGTTTTATAGATTTCATGTTATAGATTTCGTGCTCAACTACTACTTTGGATCTGCCACTTTAACCACTGTTTTACCAAAGTTATTGCCGTACAACATATCGACGAAACCTTGAGGCGCGTTTTGTAGACCATCAACGATATGTTCTTTGGTTTTTACTTTATCTTCTGATACCCATTTGCCCATAGTCTGTAAGAACTCTGGGAAGTGGTCACCATACTCTTCAAAGATAATAAAGCCTTTCATAGTCAGGCGTTTTCTTAGGATATTACTCATCAGTAGACTTAGACGGTCTTTGCCCTCTGGTAACTCGGTTTCATTGTAATGAGCAGCAAGACCACATACTGGGATACGAGCATGGGCATTTAATAAAGGTAATACCGCGTCAAATACTCTGCCACCAACGTTTTCGTAGTAAATATCGATACCATTTGGACACGCTGCGGCTAATTGCTCTTCAAAGTCATCGGCACGGTGATCGATACACTGATCAAAGCCAAGCTCTTCTACTGCAAATTTGCATTTGTCTTCGCCGCCTGCAACACCGATAACCTTAAGGTCATGTAGTTTGCCCACTTGGCCGACAGTAGCACCAACTGGACCGGTTGCCGCGCCTACCACTAAAGTTTCACCTGCTTTTGGTTTACCGATATCTGTTAAGCCCATATAACCGGTGAAGCCTGGCATACCTAACACACCAACACCATATGAAGGTTGGCTCATATCTTTGGTTAGTTTATAGACGCCTTCGCCATTACTAACGCTATAGTCTTGCCAGCCTGAACCGGCAATAACTAAGTCGCCTTCGCTGAAGTCTTTAAGATTTGAAGTTACTACTTGTGAAACAGTAGCGCCTAGCATTACGTCACCTACTTCTAGAGGGTCAGCATAGCTTTCGGCATCACTCATACGACCACGCATATAAGGGTCTAATGACAGATATAAAGTGCGTAATAGCATTTCATTGTCGCCAGCACTAGGCACCTCACTGGTGGCCAACTCAAAGTTGTCATCTGAGGGTTTGCCATGCGGACGGCTAGGCAGTTTAACTTGACGATTGATATTGTCTGATTGAGTATTATCGAATTTGGTATTATCAAATTTAGTATTATTAGAGCTCATAGTGCTAATCCTTTGTCTTATTATTGGTTGTAATTTATTTGTTATAAAAACGCCATACAAATGTATTGTAAAGAGCCCATAGAACAGACCTGTGGTGCTTTTGTATGGCGCTTACCCATGAACGATTAGCCCATGGGTAATTTATTATTATCTTCCTATTGAATAAGGCAAGTTCAATAGGACAGAATGCTCAATAACTAAGCAGTAGCTGCACGTTGTAAAATACGGCGTGACACGTCTAAGTCATTGGCTTTATGTTCGCCTAATGCCACCATGCCATGTTCTTTAAGTTGGCTAACAATAGGGTCAATGGCGCTTTCATCTAGCTCTACATCGGCAAAGTTGACAGGTAAATCTAAAGTTCTGAAGAACTCTTCAGTAAGGGTAATGGCCTTCTCGATGATATCATCCTCGCTTAATTGCTTATCATCGTTAGTGATGTTCCAAACATTGCGAGCATATTGAAGTAACTTGTCTTTTTTGCTGTCTTTTAACTCACGCATAACGGATGGCAACACGATGGTTAAGGTGCGGGCATGATCAATGCTATGCAAAGAGGTTAGCTCATGACCAATCATGTGAGTGGTCCAGTCTTGTGGTACCCCAGTACCAATTAGACCATTCAGTGCCATGGTTGCAGTCCACATAATGTTTTTGCGGATTTCTAGGTTTTCTGGATCTTCTTTAACCGCTAGGCCTTCAGAAATAAGAATCTTAAGTAGGCTTTCAGCAAAGGCATCTTGTACTTTCGCATTCACTGGATAGGTCAAATACTGTTCCATAACATAGACAAAGGCATCAGCCACGCCATTCATTACTTGACGTTCAGGAAGGGTTAAAGTCTTAGTGGGATCAAGGATAGAGAATTTTGGATAAACAAGAGGGTTGCCAAAAGGTAGCTTCGCTTGACGCTCACTATAGTTGATTACGCCACCTGAGTTCATTTCAGAGCCAGTCGCCGGAATGGTTAAGACTGCGCCTAAGTCTACCGCTGAATCTATGTCTCTAGTATAGCTGGTCAACGCATCCCAAGCTTGGTCACGAGACACTGTGCCATCTTCTTCTTTTAAGTGTGAAACTAACGCCACAAATTTACTACCATCGATAACTGAACCGCCGCCTACCGCTAGAATAAAGTCGATATTTTGTTCATTCACCATGTCAGCCGCTTTTAATAAAGTGGTGAACTCAGGGTTTGGCTCAATACCGCCAAATTCAAATATTTGACGCTCGCCGCCATTCTCTAAAGCGGTCTTAACTTCATCAAGGGTACCGGTGCGTTTTGCAGAGCCACCGCCATAAGTGATTAATACACGAGCTTTGGCAGGTACTAAGTCCGCCAATTGTTTGATTTGACCTTCACCAAATACAATGCGTACTGGGTTGTAATATTGAAAATTGTTCATAAATGTCCTTTGATTTTTGAGAGATTATATTGATAACTATATTTATTAGATAAGATTTATTGGCTAAGCGTTAAGTCTGTAAATAACCGAACATTAAATCACTAGCAACTAAGGATTGAATAAATTGAGTATGGGATATTAACTCAATAAGTTACAGGCTAGGCCTGTTAGCTTTGTTAGCAACAACGTAAATCAATCTAAAGTTGACGTAACAATCAATCCTAAGTTGCCATTTATGTGATGGCTTAACGCTAGTACTAGCTAATCAAATACAATGGCGTCATCTGAGTTTGATTAACTGTTGGTAAGTATTATATAGATAGATTAGACCGGTCGTCTAGTAAGTCTACAAAACTATATACTTCAGGAATATTGTCTAAATCAGGATGCGGTTCACGCTGGGCTAGAGTCCTTAAGTGAGGTTGAGGTTCAAAATAGAGTCTTGGTTAAGTAAGTTTATCGTTCAAATATGACAATTTCGTTAGATAAGCCAACATACTATGTTAGATAAAAGATTAAAGAATTATTTAGACAATAAGCTAGATAATCCTCTATATAAGTACAAAGAAAACTATATAAACATAAAGTAGATAAGGATCAAATAAAGCGGATAAGAGGAAGACAATAAGCAATAGAAAAGACAAGCTTTATTCAAAGATGAACAGGTTATAACCGATTAAGAGATATAACAGAGAAGGTTATAGATAGCACACAGGCTTGGCTATTGGTCGAAGACAGGCAGACTAGAGGATTGGCTATTGATCAAAGGCAGACTTTGACCAATAGTAGTTACGTTTTATAAGGGGGTTTAATAAGCAACGCAGCAGTTAATCAAAGCGGCTTTAATTAACGGCCCAGCTCAGTGGCTGTCATTTGCCAGACTTCAGCTAAAGGTAAATTACTACGGCTGGTCTTAGCGATAAGACTGGCACCTAGCCAAGCATAGTACCAACGCTTGGCGATACTTTCGGCGGCAATATTAGCTACTTTAGGGATAGAGCCATCCGCCCAGCCTGCTTTGACTTGTTCGCCTATCCAATTAAGGGTTTGTTGATATCCGCCCTCTAAAGCTTCTCGCATAGGCTCTGAGATATCCGATACCTCACCGCTTAGCTTAACCACTAAGCACTTTTCATGGTCGCACTCGTTTTGCTGAGTGTCATACCAATACTGAAAATAGTTATACAGCTTTTGTTGCGCGCTAATATCTTGAGCCGATATGGCTTGTAAACGGTGTTTGTAGTGCTCAAAGTAGCTTTGAATAATGGCTTCGCCAAACGCTTCTTTGGAAGCAAAGTAATGATAAAAAGAGCCTTTGGGTACGCCAGCGGTATCGAGTATTTGTTTAATACCCACAGCGGTAAACCCTTTTTGGGCCAATAGTTTATAGCCAGTCGCTATTAAATGCGATTTAGTATCGCTAGCAGCTTGTTGGAAAAACTCAGTATTTTTTAGGGTAACTGGCGTCTTATCTTCTGCATGATTCTCTAGTTTAGAATGATCTAGATCAGAGGCAGGCAGGTTAGAGGTAGTCATAGCGTGTCCAAGTTGGATATTTAATTAATAATTGATTTAAAAGTCTAAATAGAAAAAGTCTATTCACTGTACGGTGTAATAAATGAAGTGTCATTGAGACAATGCATTAAACATGTTTAACTAAAAAGGAGACTTTATCCAAAAAATAAAATGATGCAATAAAAGTAAGGCAATAGAAATAATAAAGTTAAGACAGTTAAATAGAGAGTATACCTTTTATATGGTGACGAATTTGCATATTTCTATAGGCGTAGGTTGCTTTTAGACCATTCAGTCTAGTGAGTATGAATGGAAATGTATAGTTCTAATGGCAGTCTTAAGTACAGTCGTCTATATGATAGTGAACAGCTATGAATGTTATTTCTGTTCAAATATCCATTTTTCATCGCTACTGTCATGCTGTTATCAACGACACCTGACACCCTAACTTATAAGTTAATAAGCGTTATAAACCAGTATAGGCCAATGTAGAGTAGTGCAACCTTTTTAAACACTTTTGTCTCAAATCAATACTCAGTAGCGTTAATGCATCAAGTAGAATATAGGCATAGAGTCAACAGTCTATATTGCCAAAGACTCTTATCTTAAAATTTATAATAAATAATTAGAAAGGATTCCAAATGAAGAACACGTTTTCTTTAAGCGCTGAACGTCTTGAAAACATTAGCAATATTGCCAGTGGCTATGTTAATAAAGACCAGAATCTAGTACAAGAGTTTATCGCTGTCTATTACCACAATCTTGAAGCTCGTATCGCTCAAAGGGAGTCTGATGCAGATTTGGCAGGCATGGCACTGCATCATTTTGTGCTGTTGAAATCTTATCAGGACAATCAGCCGATACTGCGCTTGTTTAACCCCTGTGTTGAAGAGCAGCACTTTCATAGCAGTCATACTATCTTGCAAGTGGTCGCCTTTAACCGTCCATTCTTAGTAGATACGTTAACTATGTGTATCGAAGAAGAAGGGCTTGAAGTACACCGTATTCACAACACCATTATTGATATAGAGCGTAATGAATCAGGTGAAATTATGAGTATTGAAGATGTGCAAGACAGTGATACTCATTATCTGTCGTTGATACATTGTGAGATTGAACGTACCGATAGCGAGACCATGGATGCCTTACAGCGAGTTATCAAAGAGAGAATCACCACTTTGGACACGGTGGTCGGTGACTGGCAGGCCATGTGCAGTAAGCTGAAACAAATTACCGAAGAGATGGACACGGTCCAAGTTCCTGAGGTTTATCATACTACTGAGGAAATTAAAGCCTTTTTGCAGTGGATTGCAGAGGATAATTTTATCTTCTTAGGTTTTAGAGAATATCGTATTGAAGGTGTAGACAATACTGAAAAACAGGCATCTGCAGTGCTCTCTGAAGAAGCGGCGGCTGACATAGATTTAATCTCTGTGGCCCATAGTGGACTGGGTCTATTAAATGGGGTTTCTGAAGACACACCTTCAAGAAGCTTTGCCCAATTGCCCAATAGTTTAAAAGCGCTACTGACCATTCCGCGTGTGGTATTGCTATCGAAATCCAGCCAGATGTCTCCGATTCACCGCTCTGTGTACATGGACTTCTTGGGCATACACAAATACGATGCCTCGGGTCGTCTGGTTGGAGAATATCGCTTTATTGGTTTATTCACCTCACAAGCCTACCAGTTAAGTGTACAGCACATTCCGCTACTGCGTGAAAAAGCTAATAAAATCATGGAAAAAGCTGATTTTCCAACCAATGGCTACAACTACCATAAATATATGCATATTATTAATACCTTGCCGCGCGATGACTTATTCCAGGCAAGTATTGATGAGCTGTATCCAATCGTATCAGGCATTGCTCAATTAAAAGACAAAAAACGTCTGCGTTTATTTAGCCGTGTCGATCACTATCAGCGCTTTGTGTCGTGCTTGGTCTATATTCCACGCGATAAATTTAACACCAGTATGCGTATGCGAATGCAGCAAGCGTTGGTAGATGCCTTTAATGGTATCTCCTCTGGCTTTACCACGGAATTTGACGAGTCAGATCATGCCCGCGTTCATGTCCACGTCCGTACTGAGCCTGGCCAGATTAATGACGTTGATTTAGAACAATTAGAAGATGATCTTAATGCCTTAATGGAAGGCTGGAGCGATCAATATCAGCAGGTGATGCTAGAGACGTTAGGGGAGCAAAAAGCCAATAGTTTGTTCAAGCGTTATCTACATACTATTCCCGCCGCTTATAAAGAGCGCTTCGATGTACGCACAGGGGTAACAGATACCAAGCGCTTGGCCAGTTTAAGTCGCAGCAACCCAATGATTTGGAAACTGTACCAGTCGACAGGGGATGAGAGTAATCAACTACATTTAAAGCTATATGGTCTAGATAAGCCAACTATTTTATCCAATATTTTACCTATTTTAGAAGACTTTGGGGTATCCGTTGTTTCTGCGCAAACTTACGAGTTTGAAGTGCCAGAGCAGCCTATGTGGCTACAAGAATATGAGCTGACTCTGCACAATGCCAAAAGCATTGATTTGGCCGTGGTACGCGAGCAATTTGAAGACAGCTTGGCACAGATTTGGGCAGGTCGAGTAGAAAGCGATTCGCTTAACGAGCTGATTTTGGCAACCCGCTTAGGTACTTTCGAAGTCGTGATACTACGTGCGTTAATGCGTTATATCTTGCAGGCCAAAGCGCCTTTCTCAAGCCAATATATCAAACAAACTTTAGTCAAAAATGGCGACATTGCGGTAATGATAGCCGACTTGTTTGATGCCCGTATGAATCCTGAATACAGTGAGCAGGAACGAGTTTCAAAAACAGCAGCCTGCCAAGAGCAATTAAAAACCGCATTGGCCAACGTTGAAAGCTTAGATGAAGACCGAATCTTGCGTTGGTATTTAGATTTAATCAATGCGATGCTGCGCACCAACTTCTACCAGTGTGATAGCGATGGCAACCGTAAAGACCGCTTGTCCTTTAAGTTTGCTGCCAGCGAAATTCCTAACTTACCCAAACCCAAACCTATGTTTGAAATATTTGTGTATTCGCCTCGCGTAGAAGCCATTCATTTACGCGGTGGCAAAGTGGCCCGTGGTGGTTTGCGTTGGTCAGATCGTATGGAGGACTTCCGTACCGAAGTACTGGGCCTTGTCAAAGCACAAATGGTTAAAAATGCGGTGATTGTGCCAGTCGGTTCCAAAGGCGGCTTTATTGTTAAACAAAAAAGCCCAGCTGATGGTCGAGACGCATTCCAAAAAGAGGGAATCGAGTGTTATCAGACCTTCTTACGCGGTATGCTTGATGTGACTGATAACTTAGTCGATGGTAAGGTAGTGCATCCTGACAATACCGTGCGCCACGATGAGGACGACCCTTACTTGGTAGTGGCCGCCGATAAAGGCACAGCCAGCTTCTCAGACATTGCCAATGGCGTAGCCGCAGAATACGGATTCTGGTTAGATGATGCTTTCGCGTCAGGTGGCTCAGTAGGTTATGACCACAAAGCGATGGGTATCACTGCTCGCGGCGCATGGGAATCAGTCAAGCGTCACTTTAGAATGCTCGGAATGAATATTCAAAATAAAGATGACTTTACCGTGGTCGGTATTGGCGATATGAGTGGTGATGTATTCGGCAATGGCATGCTGTTATCGAAGCACATCAAACTACAAGCCGCCTTTAACCATCTACACATCTTTATTGATCCTAACCCTGATACCCAAGCCTCTTATGCAGAGCGTGAGCGTTTGTTTAACCTATCCCGTTCAACGTGGGATGATTATGACAAGTCCTTAATTAGCCAAGGCGGCGGGGTGTTTTCTCGTCAAGATAAGTCGATTAGCATCAGTGATGAGATGAAAGCGGCTTTTGATATAGAAGAAGACAGCCTAAATCCCAATGAGTTAATCAGTCGCTTACTAAAAGCCCCTGTTGACCTTATCTGGAATGGCGGCATTGGTACTTATGTCAAAAGCAAGGACGAGAGCCATGCTGATGTGGGTGACCGTGCCAACGACGCAGTACGTGTTAATGGAGAAGATATTCGAGCCAAAGTGCTTGGTGAAGGCGGTAACTTAGGCTGTACTCAGCGAGGGCGTATTGAATTCGCCTTACAGGGTGGTCCTGATAACCAAGGCGGTCAGTTATATACTGATGCTATCGATAATTCAGCGGGTGTCAACTGCTCAGACCATGAAGTTAATATCAAAATCTTACTGGGCAAAGTCGTTGAACAAGGGGACATGACCACCAAGCAGCGTAATGAGCTGTTAAAGAGTATGACCGATGAGGTGGCTCAGCTGGTGTTGCGCCAAAACTACTTACAACCTCAAGCCAT
This sequence comes from Psychrobacter sanguinis, assembly GCF_020736705.1. Taxonomy (NCBI): domain Bacteria; kingdom Pseudomonadati; phylum Pseudomonadota; class Gammaproteobacteria; order Moraxellales; family Moraxellaceae; genus Psychrobacter; species Psychrobacter sanguinis. The sequence goes on along the minus strand of NZ_CP085990.1, from coordinate 2,737,382 downwards.
AGAGTTAAGCCATCTTGATGGGGCAGATAACCTGACCGATCATAAGCGCATCATTGACTATTTAGAAGCAGAAGGTCGATTGGACAGAGCGATAGAGTTCTTGCCGAGTGATGAGATTATTGAGCAGCGTATGGCAGCGGGCACTGGCATGACGCGTCCTGAACTGTCGGTAATATTAGCTTATGGCAAAATGTGGGTCTATGAGCAACTGTTAGAGTCTGACTTACCTGATAATCCGTACTTTGCTAATGAGCTGCGTAAATACTTCCCTGATCAGCTGGCAGGTGAATTTTTCGATGAGATGACCCGTCACCGCTTACATCGTGAAATCATCAGCACTTATTTGACCAATAGCGTGGTTAATCGTTTGGGCATTGAAGCTATATTCCGCCTGTTTGAAGAGACCGATCAAGGTGTGGCGACATTGAGTCGTGCCTATGCCATTGTTAGAGATATCTTCCAAATTAGTGATAGCTGGAAAACGCTTGAATCACTTGATAACCAAGTAGATGCGGCAACCTTATTACAGCTAGAATTGAGAATTCGTGCGGTAATGGAACAGGGTATTGTGTGGTTAATAAATGCCTTTGGTAGTGAGCTGCAAGTGGCCGATACTATTGAGCGTTTCCAAAATAGCGTCGCTGAACTAATCCAGCCTCAAGGTATCATTGCTACTCAATTTGAGTCGCATTTAGAACAAGATGTGACTGAGTTAACTGATTTAGGCTTAGATAATGATAATGCGCAAATCTTCGCTATATTGCCTTATGCTATCGATGCATTGGACACGGCTTTATTGGCAGAGAAATATGACCGTCCTGTTGAAGAGATTACTCAGCTGTATTTTGAGGTTTACCAAAATCTTCATATTGACTGGCTAATGCTGCAAGTGGAGCAGTTACCACAGCAGGATCACTGGGACAGAAGGGCTCGTTATGCGTTATTTAATGAGTTAAGTCGTAGCTTGCGTCAGATGATGACCACGCTATTGTCGCAGCAACAACCGGTTGACGCATTGCAGCAGTGGCAAAAAACGCACCAGCAGGCTATTGATACGATGGCGAGCCAAATGTCTAAGCTTAATGGCACACAAGTAAGCTTGTCGGCTTTATCGGTGATGATTAGTGAGATTAATAAGCTGATTGCTGAGTAAGACACTTTATAATTTATAAGCCAAACCATAAACAATCCCTCTTTTAGTTAAAGGGGGATTTTTATTGTTAGAAGTTTTAACTGACTTATCTGTTTTAACATATGACTTTTTTTGAATGTTTTATTCAAATATATTTTTAGAGATATTATTTTAGGGGATAGTTGCAGGATTAATTAACCAAAGTAACTAAAAACGGAGTGCTAAGATGAGTATAGTTTTATCTAAGTTTGCTGAATCCTTTGTCAACGAAAGACTAACTGCTGATATATTTGCAGATGCTTACATTGAATTATGGAAAATTGAAAGGGATTTAGATCTAGCTTCTAAGGATTCAGGGATATTAAGTCAGGTCAACTCAACAATATTTTTAATGGCAGATCTTTATAATCCTGAGTCTGATAGAGAGGATTATGAATTTGATGAAGATAAATTGCGTTTAAATGTTAAATTAGAGTTAGATAAATTGAAGTTAGATAAAATAATTTAAGAATTGATCTAAGATTCTATAAGATTAACATTTATGAATTTACCCCGACAGATATTGGCATTATAGATATTGAAGCCATCATTGGCTCAAGCCAGAGACACTTAGAGAACACCATGAATATATTACAGCCTATCACCATTAACGGTCACGTTTTTAAAAACCGCGTCTTATTTCCCCCTTTAACTACGGGTTACGAAGACAAAGACGGCACCATCAGTGAGCAAAGTCGCGCCTTTTATACTCGCCTAGCAGAGGGCGGTGTCGGTTATATCGTGTTAGGCGATGTGGCGCCCATTCCTAGCTTTGCAGTTACCCCAAAACTTTATGAGGACAGTCAAATCGACAGCTTTCGACAATTGGCTGACAATGTCCATGCTTATGGCGCAAAACTTGGGGTACAGATATTCCATCCTGAATATAACAGTGAAGCGCTTAATGCCTTATTTGCGGCGGGTAAAATGCAGGAAGTGCGATCTCAACTGCATCATGACATGGATCATTTTGTGAATGAGGTAACGCCAGAGACACTAGATCAAATTATCGATAAGATGTGTGCCTGTGCCTTACGTGCTCAGCGGGCGGGTGTTGATGTGGTTAGTATTCATGGAGACAGATTGGTCGGAGCATTGTGTAGTCCAATCATGAATACCCGTAGCGATGAGTTTGGGGGTTCTTTAGAGAACCGTACTCGATTTGCTCTGATGCTGGTACAAGCCATGAGGGCTACTGTGCCTGAAATGGTCATTGAATACAAGCTACCGGTAATTACGCCTGAACGAGGCAAGGGTGGGGTAAGCATTGATGAAGCACCGATATTTGCTCAGTGGCTTGAGCAGGCTGGCGTAGATATGCTGCATGTGGCTCAGGCGAATCACACGGGTAATATGGCGGATACTATTCCGCCGATGGGTGTGCAGCCTTATTGTTTCTTTGCAGATATCACTGCCTCAGTAAAGCAGGTGATTTCAATTCCAGTCAGTACTTCTGGACGCATTATAGACCCTGCTATGTCAGAAGCACTACTGAATGAGGGCAAAGCGGATATGATCGGTATAGGCCGCGCTTTACTTGCTGATCCTGATTGGGTAAATAAAACTGTTGCTGGTCGTCCGCAAGACATCATCCGCTGCATAGGCTGTAATGAAGGCTGTGTTGATACTGTCCTCAATCGTTCGTTTATCGCTTGTGTGGTGAATGCCGAGAATGGTTTCGAAGCGGTTCGATTCATTACCCCTGCTGAGCAGCGTAAAAAGGTAGTGGTAATTGGCGGTGGTCCTGCTGGACTAGAGGCGGCTCGAGTGGCCGCTACTAAAGGTCACGAAGTGACGCTGTTTGAAAAGCAAAACTATCTGGGCGGTCAGCTTAATATTGCCTCAATACCACCTCGGAAGATTGAAATTCGTCGCAGTATCGAAGATTTAACTCAGGCCTGTCATCAAACTGGCGTACAGATTCACCAAGGTTCTGAAGCTGATACGGATAGTATTCTCGCTTTATCGCCAGATTCAGTAATCGTTGCTACTGGTGCCAATAGCTTTATGCCGCCTATTGTTGGTATAGACGACTCTCAAGTTTTCGATGCTTGGAAAGTGCTGGCAGGTGAGCAAAAAGTTGCAGGGCGTGTGGTTATCATCGGTGGTGGCATCGTTGGCTGTGAGACTGCTGAATACCTTGCAGAGCAAGGATGCCAAGTAGCGATTATCGAGATGAGTGATAAAGTAGGGGCGGGCATCGGTATTACAGTATTGCCGAGTGTCCTAGAAACCTACCGTCGTTATGGGGTTACTCAGCATCCAGGTCTTAAGGTGACTCGCATTGAGCCAAAGCACTTTCAGGAGGCTCAAGAAAATCAATTATCATCGTATGAATTAAATATTGCTTGTGAAGATCAGCAAGGCAACATTATTCCTTTTTTTGCGGATTATGCGGTTATCGCTAGTGGAGCACGTCCACAAGTCTTTGATAGCAGTGACTTATTGGCACAAGGCATTGAGGTTGTTGAGGTGGGAGACTGTGTGAAGGTAGCGGATATCTCGCATGCGATAAAAACTGCCTATGATGCTGCTAATTGGATATAGAATTTAGCTCTTTAAATCTGAGTTGTGTTGTTTGAGCAATTTCATTTGAAGTGATCTATCTGAGCGGTTTTGTTTTGGGGTAGTGGCATCATAGTCCAAAACCCCAAAACTCTAAACCCGCAAACAACCAGGACCACTAATCTGACTGTGCCCACCTGAAAGTTTCTCCACCTTAATCTGTGTATGAATACGTTCTTTCAAGGCTTGAACGTGAGAGATAACCCCGATTAGTTTCCCTTCCTGTTGTAGGCCAGTTAAGGTGTTAAGGGCGATATCCAACGAATCCTCATCTAATGTACCGAATCCTTCATCTAAGAACAGTGAATCAACTCGGATATTATGGCTAGCCATATTAGACAGTCCCAACGCTAAAGCCAGACTGATAATAAAGCCTTCACCACCAGACAAGTTTTTGGTACCGCGAACCTCGCCAGCTTGATAATTATCAATAACATTTAGCTCTAACGGACTTTCTTCATCTCGTATTAACAAGTAACGATCGCTCATCTTCTGAAGTTGGGTATTGGCATTGGCAACCATGATGTCAAACGTCAGCCCTTGAGCAAAGGTGCGGAATTTCTTACCGGTAGCAGAGCCGATTAGTTCATTTAACTGTTGCCAGACTTTAAGGTCTTGCTTCTGTTGAGCAATGATTGCAAGCTGTGATTGCTGCTCGCCTTTACGTTCCTCATTGGTTTTAAGCTGCTGATTAATAGCGCCTAATTGTTCGATTAGTTGATCAGCCAACTTCTGTTTTTCAGCACGTTGATTTTCAAGTACGAGTTTATCTTCTGTGGTTAATGGGTTTTCCTGTTTCTCTCTAAGCTTGGTTTCAGTCGTTGAGACCGAGTTTTGTGCCAACTGTAATGCTTGAGCGATTTGCTGCTTTTGGCTGCTCAGTTGGTCACGTTCGTGTTTAGGCAGGCGAGCTTGTAAGAAGTCTTGTTCATTGTCAAAACATTGTTCAGCAAGCATTGAGGTAAACACTGTTTCTTGCTGGCTTAGGTCAGTATTTAACACACCCAGTTGATCTTCTTTTAGGGTCTTACTGTCAGTCAATTGTTTAATTTGATACTCAGTAGCAGAGTGTTTTTCTTTGATTTTCGTTAGCGTGTTTCTCGCTATATCAAGCTGTGAGCGTAATTGGTTTTCTTCTGACTGTAAGTCTTTTTCTCCAAATAATACGCTACGTCGTTGGCGCAATTGTTCAATCTGCTGCGACTGCGCTGAGATAGTTTGGCTTAACTGTTTGATGTCTACTTCAGTCTCTGAGATTCGATGTTCTCTGTCTGTAATTTGCACCGATAAGGTTTCAAGCTGATTGGTAATTTGCAGTTTAAGGTCAGATTTTGCCTTATAGGTGTCGAGCATTGCTTTTAACGAGGTGCGCAGATTACGCAGTGGCGTAAGTACTGACTCTTCATGATTCTCGGATAAACCTTGTTTATTAGCAATACTGCCGTGTAATCGATTCAAGGTCTCAAAGGTTTGCTGCAGGCAATGTTGCACATTATTAGACTCATCATCAGTATGATCTTTATGGGTTTGATATTTAGCGACTAATTGCTGTAACTGATCAACACCAGTAGAAATAGAATCATAAAAACCAGTGATTTGTTGATCTACTTCTAGCAAGCCTTTTTGTAAATAATCCAAGCCATATTTAATATTATTACTATCACTTATAATAATTTTCAGCTTAGAATCAAGGCCTCTGACATCGTCTTCAACCTGCTGTTTCTCAGTTGTCAGTTCACTATCATCTTCTATTGTCTTTTTAATGCCTTGTTTAAGCGTGGTTAAGGCTTCAATAGTCAATCTTATCGATTCAATAGCGGATTGTGGGCTATCTTTAACCGCACTAAGTGTTTGCTGAAGTTGACTTAAATTATTACCGTCCAAACCATTAAGCTGAGTCACTAGCATTTCAATAGGCGCGATAACTTGGAATTTAGCGAGCAAACTCTGCACTGAGACTGCATTATTGCCATAGTCAGTAGCGCTGTCTTTAACACTAAAAACTTGCTGCTGACATTGACTGACTTTGGTATTGAGCTGATTGATAAAGTCGTTAAACTGATTTTGCTTTTGGTTCAGATCATGCTCTGCAGTCGCCAAATTGACTCTGCATTGACTTAAGTGAGTATCAAGCTGTTCGATTTGATCGTCAACAGTCTGTATTTGTTGGTTTATTTCGGCCAAAATTGCCTGTTGTTCAGAGTCGCTCTTATTAGCAGGGTGAGTAAGATTGTCATCTTCGCTATCCAAATAGGGATGTTTCGTAGAGCCACACAGAGGGCAGGGCTTATTCGTCTCAAGTAGGTCTATATAGTCCTCTAGCTTAGCTTGAAGCTGGAAGATTTGTCGCTGTTGCTCTAGAGTAAGCTGTTTATCTTTACGTTGTGACTTTAAGTCAGACAACTTTTGCTCATACTCATTTATTTGCTGTTGCTCTTCATCAGTTTTGATTTTTAACGCTGCTGTGGTCTGCTGATTGGCGTCAAGTTGGTCTCGTAACTGTTCAATGTCGTTTAATTGCTGGTTGAGCTGTTGCAAAAGGGCAGAGGTATGATCAATATATTCTTGTTGCTCTCTAAGGTTGGCTATTGATTGACCCTGCAATAAGGCTTCTTGGCGTTGTTGTAAAGATAATAGCTTGGACTGCTTTTGCTTAAGTTCAGTTTCTATATCCGCTTGAGTAGTGATTAATGACTCTAACTTGGCATGTTGTTCATGTTGTTCATTAAGCTTATTTTTTTTATTTTCATAAGCGGTTTGGGCGCTTTGAAGCGTACCCTTTAATTGAACGCAAAGTTTGTCGAGACTTATAATGTCTTCTGCTAATTGCTGATACTGACTATTTTCCGTGAAATATTGGTTAAGACTAGCCAATTCAAGGTGCTTATTATCGCACTCATTACGGTACTGTTGAAGTTGTTGATTTAGAGCGGTTGATGCATTGCTAAGCTTGTTTTTCTGAGCATTGTTTTGATCAAAGCTGTATTGTTGCTGAGCAATCTCGGCATCTAGTTCACGGGTTTTGGCAATGATTGGCAACGCTTTATTTAATTTATCAGCAGCCTCTTTTTCAGCCTTTATAGACTGTGATAGCTGCTCAGACTCTGTGGTCAGTTGATGTTGGACGACAGGAAGTTGTTCATCTACAGTATGCAACTCTTTGGCTAGTGACTCATGCGCTTGGCGTTTATGTTGTAATTGATTAAATACACCCTCAATCTCTAATGCTTTATTGGCATTGTCCAAACGTTGCGCTTCAGCAGTAAAGTCTGCTTGAGCTTGTTTGCTTTGTACTAAAGTTTCCTGAAACTGAACCAATTGTTCGCTCAATTCACTGACGTCTTCACACCATTTTATTTTTTTGTTGAGGCTATCAATCTCAAGGCGATGCTCATTAAGGGTTTTGGTTAGAGTGTTAGCCTCTGTCTTTAATTGAGCTTCTTGTTCTGGATCTAGTAACGCTAAGCCTTTCAATGTGGCTTCCAGTTCGCTCAACTTAGCTTGTTTATCACGCACCTTCTCAAACGTACGTTGGGAAATAGTCGCGTAAATATCGGTACCGGTAATCTTTTCTAAGATATCGGCACGTTCATCCGCTTTGGCGCTTAAAAATGCCGCAAAACTACCTTGAGCCAATAAAATAGACCGAGTGAACTGCTGAAAATCCATGCGGGTCAATTCAATAATTTTTTTCTTCGTCAATGAAGACTTATGTTCGATAATCTCGCCCGCCTTGACCGAGCCCTGACTGTTGGCATGAGAGATTTCATGCGTCGCATCTTGTAAGTTGCCATCAACCTTACCATGCGCACGGCGTTGGCTCCAATGACAGCGATAGTGAAAGCCATCTATATCAATGACTATTTCGGCAAAACAGTCGGCAGTTTGACGGGTCATCACTTCATTAGTCGACTTACTGATATTACTAATACGCGGGGTTTCGCCATATAATGCTAGGCAAATGGCATCTAAAATAGTGGTCTTGCCAGCACCCGTTTGACCGGTAATGGCAAATATACCTTCATTAACAAAGGCATCATCACTAAAGTCAATGTGCCATTCTCCCTTGAGAGAGTTTAGATTTTTTAGTCGTAATTCAATCAGTCGCATGGATTTGGAAACCGTTGGTTGTATTTAATACTCATTAAATGTGTTTTATAGATAGGACTTATTCAGTATCACTGTTTAATTTTAATATCTGTTGCTCACTGCCAATCAGTTACTCTGCCATTTTATCTTCATGATGAATCTCATGAAGTATTTCAGAGTAAGCTTCTAGTAAGCTAGGTCGCTGAGAGTCAGGAATTTTATTTAAAGTTAAACAGCGTTCAAATACCTGCTGTTCGTTAAGGTCCTGTAGCGTTTCAGAAGTTGATTCAGCAGTGAGAATTTTATTGTACACATTGATGTTTTTGATTTTCAGTACGTCAAACGAGGTATCTTCAATCAAAGCATGTATTTGCTCACGTAAATCACTAACAACCTCATCGCCTTTATAAATAACTTCTAACCAAATACTTTCAGACTTAGGCAACTGTTGAATGTGAGAGGTTATTTGCTGCAAATCACCTGAGATTTGCTGCAATTTTTGGAAGCAAGGAATGGCCAAAGAAATGACGTGCATTTGCTTATCGTCATCTGAATGCAGCAGTTTTATTTGTTCGGTTGAAGGGCTATGAGTTATTACCTCATCCGCCCATGTCTCATTTGAATCAATATGAAATTCATTTTCTGACGCATCGTCTAACTTATCATTTAAGCTACTGTCTAGGTTCAAACCATCATCTAAGTCTTCTTCCAAATCAGCAAATAAATCTCCGACGAAGAAACTGTCTTTTTTCGATGCAGTACTTTTGGATGGTTTGTTATTGGAGAGCTTGTCGTTAGAAGATTGCTCATTAGAAGATTGATTATTAGGTGCAGATGAAGAAAGCTCAGCCAATGGTTCAGATTTAAGCGGTTGTGTAATAAAACTGTCTAAGCTAACGCTTTCCGCAAATTGGATAAGTAACACCTGCTTTTGTTGACGAGCTTCCCCAAAGCCCATGGCAATAGGGGAGCCACTATAGCGTATGTGTTCACAGTTCCCCACTTTTTGTGGCACATGTAGATGACCTAGTGCCACGTAATCGAAGCATTTATCAAACATATCGACCGAAACCTTGCCTAAAGAGCCGACGTAAAGGTCACGTACCCCATCATCTTCTGTGGTTCTGCCCCCAGCGGTGAAAAGATGACCGGTGGCTATGATTGGCACATAATAGTTATGTTGTTCAATAAGCTGACTTTGCTTAGCTTTGGCAATTTCAGCAACCTTATCATAGTGCTGATTAATACCGGTCAGAACATTGGCGTCTTTGTCTTGTCCTGATTCACCCGCTTGGCTACTTCTCACGTCTCGATCACGAAGGTAAGGTACCGCTGCTATCACACATTGAGGTTGATTATTTTTATCTTTTAATACCAACACCTCATCTTCTATATTCTCACATGCCGTCCCAATCACATGAACATTTAAGAATTTAAGAACATTGGCCGGCGCGTCCAAAAAAGTAGGGGAGTCATGGTTACCAGAGACAATCACCACATGTTCGCAATATAAGCTAGAGACCGTGCCTAAAAACTGGTAGTACAAACTTTGAGCACGGTTACTCGGCGTCATAGTATCGAAGATATCACCCGCGACAATTAGCACATCTACCTTTTGTGCTTCAATGGTCTCAGTTAGCCAGTTCAAGAAGGCTTGAAACTCGTCATAGCGCATTTGTCCATACAACCTACGACCTAAGTGCCAGTCTGAGGTATGCAGTATAGTTAAGGGCTTAATAATAGGATGTTTGTTAGAGTTCGACATAGAGACAAATACAACGCAATGAGGGGTGAAAAATCTGCTCAAGTAAAGGCAGTGCTGAGGACTAAAATATCATACCACAAATAATTTTAAGCGGGTTTATGACTGCTCAGATAACCAGACGTATCGTTATACAGAGGCGAATAATAAAGAGATAGAATTGAATAATAAAACTGGGTTATTGGAAGGTCGCAGCGTATTTAGTGTATGATGCCTGATTGAAATACTATTAAATATGTTGAAATATAAAGGTAAGTCCGTGTTAATAAAATCAAGTCAATATCTACAGTGGGAAGAGGGCAGTACCCAGCACAAAGCCCGCTGGTTATCACAAAGTAACCATGCTCCGCCCAAACGTATTGTTATAGTCGATGACACCACCACAGCCGATGAAGCCTATCGCTTGGCGAATGCCGGAACCTCAATGCTGTGGCGCGGTGACTATCACAATGCCAAGCAACTAATCCAAGCTTTACAGCGTCGCATTGACCAGGCTGAACAACGCAAAGTAGAAAAAGCCAATAAAAAAGCTAAGCAAGAGTCGGCTGACTCAAAATCATTGGCAAATTCAGAAGATCTTCCCAATCTATTTCATCAAAACCGCCAAACGCAATCGCAACGTTCGCGACTGTTAGGCCGTCTGCTATTACAACTAGATGCCGGTTATAAAAGCCAACTACGCCGTGCTCCTGATATAAGCGCTGATTGTACTGCTGCTTTTGGTGAGATGGATGAGTCTTGCGTACTCTCCTTTCGCGATCTGCAAGGCGCACTAGGAGCCGCACAATGGCGTAAAAAAGGCGTTCCAGTTAAATCCTTGGGCATATCGGTCCATCCCCATTACGGTGTGTTTGCACCTACCCGTCAGGAATATGTGCAATTACTGCTTGATGCACCTTTACCTGATAGCTGTGATGTTGCTTATGACATTGGTACTGGTACAGGTTTACTGGCCATCGTATTGGCCAAGCGTGGTTTTAAGCAAATTATTGCTACTGACTTAAATCCGCGTGCCTTGGATTGTGCTCAGGATAATTTTGATCGTTTAGGTCTATCCAATGTACAGTTGCAGCAAGCTGATTTATTTCCGAGCGATGTTCCTAAAGCCAATCTAATAGTTTGTAATCCGCCTTGGTTACCTGCCAAGCCTAGCTCGCCATTAGAGTATGCAGTATATGATGCCAATAGTGCCATGCTTCGTGGCTTTTTAATGGGAGCAAAGCAGCATTTGACAGAGTCAGGAGAGGTTTGGCTAATACTGTCAGACTTAGCCGAGCATTTACAGTTACGTACTCGTGAGGATTTAATAGGCTGGATTGAAGATGCTGGCTTGAAAGTTAAATATCGCCTGGATACTGAACCAACGCATGGCAAAAGCCAAGATGAAAGCGATCCGTTATTTGCTGCGCGTAGTGCGGAGGTGACTTCACTTTGGTGTTTGTGGTAAACGTACTGGGCTATCAATAGCTTTATAGCTATCAAACACGCCCGTTTTTTTTATCTAACTTTGACCATCAGTCTTATAAGAGATATAACTATGAATTTTTATCTAAACAGAGCAAAAAGTCGATGAACACGAGTAGTCCTTTATTCAATACAAGCATTCGCTCACTTGAGCGTTTAAGTGCAAAGCTATGAGCCTTTGATAGCTAAAGAAGAACTACTGTTTGCTAAGCTTTGCTAAATCTGAAAGTTAACTAAAATAAGGATGTTAATATGTTAAAGCAAATAACGGCACCAGATCATGTGATCGCCCTAGCACTCGAAGGCACTTTAACCGGCGAAGGATTGCAAGGATATCGCAAAGTTCTTGAAAAAAAACTACAAGAGCATGATCAAATTGGTCTCTACATCGACGTTACAAAGCTGAATGACATGACCGCAAACTCGATAGTAGAGGGGACTAAAGCGGACATGGAACTATTTAGGCATATAAAACAGCTTAATAGATGTGCTTTTGTATCGGATAAAGAATGGCCAAAAGCTGCTATCTCGCTTGCTGATCGACTATTTCCTATGATAGAGATGAAAGTATTTTCCTCAAATGAATCCGATGCCGCGCTAAGTTGGGCGGCCGAGAAGTCTGAGCTGTCTTTAGCAAAGAGCAGTGCTATTCGTTTTTTACCTACCAATAAAGGCAATGTACTTGCTTTTGAAGTAGACGGTGTGTTGTCTGCAAGTGAAATACCGAACATCATACAGAGAGTTGAAGCATTTCTTGAGGGTCAGGATAGCGTAAGGCTACTTGCTAGAATGAAAAACTATAGTGGTTTTGAGCCTTCTATTCTAATGCATAGTGGCGGTTTGTTATCTATGAAAATCGATACCATGAAAAAGGTAGAGCGTTACGCTATCGTTGGGGCACCAAACTGGATGAGTAAACTCGTTGAGACAGTAAACCCATTATTCCCAAAAATGGATATGCAGGCCTTTACCGATGATCAGGAAAGTGAAGCACTCGCATGGCTTGACGTTGAGCTGGTGAAATAGTCTCTATAGAACGATAAACCACATACTTACTTTTAATGACAGTTCTTCAAAAGAGGGGCTGCTCTATTTAGGCGTCGATCTGCCCAGATATAACTTCAACGTATATAGGCTGAGCATATAATTCAAGGCTATTGATATCATGCACTACTTCACCGTTCCTACTCTTGTGAAAAGTGAAAGTTGCAAACTTCCCAATCTCATCCTCTTGAAAACCTATTATTATATTAACTCTCTCTAAAGGGAAATCTATAAGCCATTTTTTCTTGAATTTGTTAGAAAATATGATGGACTGGATGAACGGGTCTTGGTCTGTAAAATCTTCTATATGAAACCTATTAGTCGAAACTTCATATCCCGAAAAATCAGTAAACTGTCTTTCGATCTCATGTTCTTTAATTGAACAGCGAGCATAGCTTGAAGGGAATATTTTTTCTAAAAAAGAGTACGCCTTATTAAGGATTATTTATTTTTATTTTCTCACCTATATTTATAGGAGGTATATAGCTCTCATTAGAAGTATAGTGATCGAAATCCACATAAACATGAACTCCATCTACATAACTGAATATTTCGTTAAGCTCGATATCTTCTTGCAATATTAAAGAGAAATAGAAATCGTCCTCCATTGGCTTTAAAGAACTATTAGTAACAATATCAAAGAAATATAAGCTACATAGCCCTCTAACCCAACATCTAAAAAGAAAAGAAACATCATCTTCTGTAATACTATTAAGGTTTAACTTGCTCAGTTTATTTAATCTTTTTTCTGTATCAGTCATTCCGTAATAAAGCAATGAATCCCTATTACTATCTAATTCTTCAGATATAATTATATTAAAAGCTAGACTAGTATACCCATAGCTCTTAAAAGGCTGCGTAAAAAAGTCATAAAACATTTTTAAAAACTTAATAAAGCTATTTTCTAGTTTTAAATAATTACTAATTTCTATATGACCATATATTTCTACGTAATCAACAATATTTGTCCATTTGGACATGAACTTATGTTCATCAGAACCATATCTTGAAATTTTTAGGACTTACGCAAAACCAGAGATATATTGCCAACCTAAAGCACAGCGTAGTACCATAATAGTCATGAAGAAGCCTAAAGTAACCCGACTAGATTATTGCCAATATCTCATGGTGAGCCAAATAAACTACACCATCACCAACTATGCTGATCATCATCCTGAGAACATCAGTCATGACCGTATCAACCGTTATATTAAAGGTGACAAGCTCAAACCTCGTCTAGTATGGGAACAAGTTAAACAAGACATTGTCGCCGATGCTGAGGGTTACTTGCTCTTTGATGACACCGTATTAGACAAAGATCACAGTCATAAGATAGAACTGGTCAACCGCCAATATAGTGGCAATGCTAAACGATTAATTAAAGGCATTGGTCTTGTAAACTGCATCTACGTTAACCCGCATACCCAGCAGTATTGGGTTATTGACTACCGTATTTACGACAAAGCCATCGATGGTAAAACCAAGCTTGATCATTTAGAAGATATGTTACGACACACGATCGAGTACAAGCAATTGGTATTTAAAACGGTGCTCATGGACAGCTGGTATGCCACTAAAGATATCATGCTGACCATTGATGGTTTAGGTAAAATCTTTTACTGTCCGCTTAAGAGCAACCGTTTGGTTGATGATTCTAAGGGGCAACGCGCTTATACCTCAGTCAGTGCTTTACAATGGACTGAGGCCGAACAAGATAATGGCAAATTAATTAAGATCAATAAATTTCCTAAACACTATAAAGTGCAACTGTTTCGGGTTGTGGTGAGTACTCACCGCACGGATTGGGTCGTAACCAACGACACCACTCAAACAAATCGTGATGACGTACAACAGGTGTGCGCCATACGCTGGAAAATTGAGCAGTTTCATCGTGAGATTAAGCAATTAACAGGTATAGAGTCTAATCAGTGTCGAAAAGCACGTATTCAGCGCAATCATATTTGCTGTTCTATATTAGTTTGGATAAGTTTGACCCGTATTGCTAGGCAGACAAAGAAAACGGTATATCAGTTAAAACATGGCTTGCTGGATGACTATCTCTGCGAGCAGTTGCGCTCGCCTAGACTGATTGTTGCGTAAGTCCTAATTTTATAATAATTAAAACTCATTAATCGCCTACCTTTTGATTAAAAGTATCCAAATACTCTAGACAGTCAAAAAAGCTCACTATGGCTACCTAACCTATGTACTAGTATGTCACTACCTTGTATTTCATATATCAATACTAAATCAGGTTTAACGTGACAGTCTCGACAGTTTGACTAGTTGCTAGCTAGTAATGCATGGTCTTTGTATTTCTCAGGCAAGGGTTGTTCTTTAGCTAAACAATTGATTATTTCAGCCCATTGAGGGGTTAATAGCTGAAGATAGTGTTTTACGTAAAGCATCAACTAAATAATTTTTTCACGCTGAAAGTTGAAAGAAATATGTATTGTGTGCATAGCATTATAATTGTAAAAGCCAGTGCATATAATGTAGAAAATAAGATTCCTATTAATAATCCAAATGATAACCCTTCACCAAGAGAACCCAGATATGTGAACATACACAAGACAATTATAAATCCTATTATGCCTAATACCCATATCACTCGTAGTATTCTCATTGTTAAATCTTTATTTTGTTTCATAGGCCTCTTATATTAATAATCTAGTTTTTCGTTTAGATTCAAAACTTTTTGAATAGATTATAAAATCTATTCTAATTGTTTGTTTATTGTAGTTTAAACATACTATCATGTTACTGCGTAAAAAGCTGTTTATTGAATAATATTTTAATTAAATACTAACTAAATTTAGCGCCTATTCAAAATAAGAAACATTAATATTAAACAAAAACTATATAAGATTTTGGCGTACTTAATAGGATACTCTGCAATTTTACTTATTTTAAAGATAACTCAAGTTTGAACTGAGTATCCACTTGCTGGCTTATGTGTGCAAATATGATTTGTCTTTTGCTTTGGTTTAATATATTTATCACATTGATAGCGATATGATATTACCAATATTAAACCCCTTTGGGGTCATGTATTAATAATAGGCTGTCATCATCAGAGTACCTAACATACTTGGTAGGTGGTGATTATTTAGCTATAGATTTAACACTACTATTAGGAAGCGAATAATCCTTTCTCTTACTCGTATCTATACCTATAAGACTTAAATTGTAATATATGACGCTATGTATAATATTATTTACAACATTCTATAGGTGATAGTAGGTAATGCTAAAAGATAGTGGCTAATCACCTATACAGGTATTGAGCTGCTAGTGTTAGATAAGGATTTAATGAGTATGCAGTTGTCAGAGTAGTTCATATTCTCCCTATTCTAAATTCTGTAATAGTCCATAGGTAAGTGCTAGTTCAAAGTGTGTGGTGATTCCTTTAGCTTGCAATTTTTTAGCAGAACCCTCTCTTGATAGACCAAACTAATCCCCTCCTATCCAGTCAGGTCCTATTTCAACCTCAATATCCCGTGCATTAATTGGTTCATGGCATTCTGAACATACCGTTACGGGATGCATTATTTGGCCACATTCTTTATGCCTATGTAGCAACGGCGCACCACGTTCATCAGCCATGTGCTTATCTCCCCAGCTAACCAGTGCCAAAACGACTGGATGCAAATCTAAGCCACGCTCTGTCAACCGGTATTCCTCACGTAGTGGGTGCTGTTGATAAGCTACTTTTTTCAGAACGTCATATTCAACTAGCTTACGAAGCCGGTCGGATAAGACATGACGTGTGATGCCTAAGCGTTGCTCAAATATATCAAAACGTCTAACACCTAAAAAACAGTCACGTAAAATCATTAGTGTCCAACGATCACCAATGACTGCCAAAGTGCGGGCTACTGAGCAAGGTTGTTTATCAAGTTCATCCCAACGCATATGCTACCTCCTATATGTATAAGTAATAGATTAGCTTGACAGAGTCTAAAAAGGAAGCTATATTTTTGTAAGTTCTAAAAAGGAACCTATAAGAAAATAGAGATGTATTGAGCACCTTTAGCGGTTGTAGGTGGTGCAGGCGATGCCACTGGTAGCGCTGTTGTGAGACGTTTTACAAGAGAAAGTTTTCCCTTATGCGTGACCGAAAGGAATGTTGAAAAAATTAGCTCACTGTTCAGTGATATTGGAACCGCTAGTGGAATAGTAAAGGCACTGACGTGACTGATTTTATGGCACGTATTAGCGAGACTGAGTTTCAGGAGCGTTTGAAAGATACTACTGAAGAAGCTGCGGCAAGAGGTATTTTTGGTACGCCTATTTTCTTCATGAACGGTAAAATGTTTTTTAAGCAAGATCGCTTAGGTTTCGTTGAGACTGCTTTAAAAGCTTAGTCTTAACTAGCAACGATATTGAATAAGTTGAGAGCGCTTAAATTGCGCTCTTTCTTAATGATGACAAAAATCATTGCCATAAAGTATCTATCACGAGGCTGCTACTACACATTGGCAATGATTTATCACTTTTCAACTACCCTATTTTCGGATTTAAGTATTACTGACTCATCGCAAATAATAGCCAATCTTTGCTAATGAAGTGGATCAATAAAAACAAAAGAATATTAAGGTATATTTATGGACGACACTCTCTCATCATCTTTTGAAAACCTAAAGTCACAAGGCAATATTATAGAAGCAACTACTGGCGCTGATATTAAGACTGAGATAGAAGTTTATTCACTGAGCATTCTGACTGATCGCGATAAAGTGCTGGCAGCAACCGTGTATCGTCCTAAAAGTGCGGTGAAAAAAGCGATTATGATGGCACCTGCAACAGGTATTAAACGTCAGTTTTATCATAACTTTGCCACTTACTTAGCAGAACATGGGTTTGGTATCCTAACCTATGACAATGAAGGTATTGGCGACTCGCTTACTACCGACTTGGCAAAATCTGACGCATCGTTGATAAGCTGGGGACGCTATGATATGCCGGCCGTACTCGATGCTTTGCAAGATGAATTTGCCGACGCTTCTTATCATTTGATTGGTCATAGCGCAGGCGGTCAACTGTTTGGCTTGATGCCAAATTATGAGTCTATCGCCTCAGTATTTAATGTCGCTTGTTCCTCAGGTCGCATTAAAAATATGAGGATGTCCTATAGACTTAAAGCTAAGTTTTTTATGGACATATTTATTCCCCTAAACAACCTGATTTTAGGTTATACCGCTTCAGATAAAGTCGGCATGGGTGCGCCTTTACCTAAGAATGTCGCTCGTCAATGGAGCGAGTGGTGCAATGGCGCAGGTTATATTAAAACGGCGTTTGGTAAAAGTATACATACGCACTTTTATAACGACATTGCCATGAAAGCACTATGGTTAGGCTTTAGCGATGACGACATTGCCAACAGCGAAAACATGGATGACATGATACGAGTGTTCAGTCAGATGCCAGTAGAAAAACGCTTTTTTGACCCTAAAGAATTTGGTCTCGATAGTATAGGTCATATGCTTTACTTCAGTCGTAGAACAAATAAAAAAGCACCTGAACTATGGCAGATGGCTGTTGACTGGCTTAAGGCCGCTTAAGCGTTATCTTGCATTACTAGCGGTAGCGGCTATCTCAAATAACTTACCATTTCAGATAGCCGTTACATTCTTCAACCGCTGTTTAATAATTTTGGAACTATTTTGAATATAAATGACATGATTAAAAATCAATAAAAAATCTATACTAATTTCTCTGATCCTACAGGGCTTTTAAGGCTTCAAGGATTGTACCCTAGCACAACTATCCAAGTGCTAATTGTAGTGAGAGAATAGACCCTCTAAAATAGACTGTCTAATGCATTTAAATCTAATTGGATGGCAGCTCATAAGCATAAACTTATCGCCTAAGTAACGATTGTTCTAAAACATGACCCCGATGTGCAGCTAAATTCATTTCAAGCTCATCTCGTACACCTTGTAGTAGCATACTATCGTTGTTTACATCGGAAATTTCATTTTCATCTAGCTCACCAGATTCTACAGCCTGTTTCCAAGTTTCAAGCCTGAAATCAACTGCTTGTAAGAAAATGCGAGCAGATTCCAAAGGTAGTACTATGAATTCTGAAAATCGAAATATCTGTATTGTGGTATTAGAAAGGTAGGGGTGATATGAGCCAAGTTTAAGCTAAAAACTTGGCTCTAAAAGGTAAATACAAGATAAAAGGTAGTTTAAAATTCACTGTAGTCCATTTTAACAAGTTTAGATTTATTAACCTTTTTTAGTTTGAATGTTTTGGTTTTTTCATCCCAAATATTGACATGATAGGTGATTAGTTGTTTACCGGTGGTTTCGTTAACTTTCTCGCCTTCACAATTGCGAGTAATAAATAAGCGGCTGTTGGGATAGAAAGCCAAACGCTCGTCGTCATCAAGTTCCGCTCCGTCTGCTACGCATTCCATGCCACTTTCATAAGGGGTGAGCCCTTCTTCAGTTTCACCTAATGGGATATCGTAGACTTTGCCAGTACGTTTATCAATCATAGCCCCTGATACACAGCTTGTACCACAACCCCAGGTTGTTACGATATAGTTACCTGCAAAATTAATTTCACTATCTTTATGAGCTGCTTTCAGACGAGTACGAAAAGAGTTCCACTCACCTAATTTTAAAGGTGCTTTTTTACCCTTATAAATTTTAGCAGGGTATTTTTCAAAGCTGTACCCAGCGATGGTTTCAGCATGAGAGGTAGACATACAAGCCAAGGAAAAACAAAGACAAGCTACAAGCTTTTTCATAAAAATTCCTTTTTTAAAAGGGTCAGCATAGAAAACAGAAATTATAATAGGGTAAGTACATTTTTTTGATGCTAAATCAATAAACCTAAACAAGTTTTTCTAAAATCACTTGTTAAAATAATAATATATTGAGATTTAGTCAAGTCTTAAAATATAAAATCATATATCAGTGATTTCGAATACTTTTTTAGTCGACTAAATTTCTTAGCAGGCTATATGGTCCGAACTATGTGTTGATCCCTCTTAATATGTAATATCTAACCAAAAAATAAAGTTTTTTCAAAAGACATTGGCCTTTGTTAGAAAAACCAAAAAGAGTATTTATCCTATAAAATAGCAATAAAAAAGGGTTTTATCTATGACAGATAAAACCCTTTGGCTTAAATCAGGCAGACTGACTCTAAAGCTTTAGACCATATTTAGCGCATGCGCCTGTTGGTCGGTATCCACAATATTCTCTCCAAACCAAGCCAGTTCATCGTGCAGTTGAGCCACTGCACCGACAATCAATAAAGCAGGGGTCGGTAGTGGATTGGCCTCATGTTTGGCAACGATGTCTTGTAGAGTACCGGTCATGACTTGCTGCGTCGGCAAGCTGGCTTGAGAGATAATCGCAATCGGCGTATTGGCATCTCGTCCCGCATCCATAAGACCCTTGGTCAATCGCTCAATCGAATGCAGCCCCATATAAAAGACCACCGTTTCCTCAGGATTGGTCAAAGCAGCAAAGCCGGTATTGGGCTCACCGGATTTTAGGAATCCAGTCACGAAGCGGACTGACTGAGCATGGTCACGGTGGGTCAACGGAATCCCAGTATAACAAGAGGCAGCCCCAGCGGCAGTAATACCAGGCACTACTTGATACGGAATGCCAGCAGCACGTAAGGCTTGTATTTCTTCACCGCCACGGCCAAACACAAAAGGGTCGCCGCCTTTGAGACGCACCACACGCTTGCCTGATTTGGCAGCATCAATCATTAACTGGTTGATACCTTGTTGCGCTACGGCATGATTGCTGCGTTTTTTACCGACAAATACCTTATCAGCATCACGGCGACACAGATCAAGTACTGCATCAGACACTAGAGCATCGTGATACACAATGTCAGCTTGTTGCATTAAGCGTAGCGCCTTAAAGGTCAGTAGCTCAGGATCGCCTGGACCAGCACCAACAATATACACTTCACCAATATTGGTCTGGTTGTCTAAATCAGTATTAGAGCCATCATTGGTTTTTTGGTTTAATAATCGACTGTGCGTGGCTGCTAAGTCTTGTTTTAACGCTTGTTCGGCATCGGCTTCACGTCCGGCAAACATCAGCTCGCTAACTTTACCCTCAAACGCTTTTTCCCAAAACTGACGGCGTCCGGTTAGGGTTGGTATTTTTGATTTAACTTCATCACGCATATCACCGGCTAGCTTGGCCAATTTGCCATAACCTTGTGGGATTAGGGTCTCTAAACGAGCACGGGTTAAGCGTGCCAGCACTGGGGCTTTGCCATTTGAAGAAATGCCAATGACAATGGGATTTCTATCAACGATGGCGGGGAAGATAAAGTCACATAGGGGCGGGGTATCAACCACATTGACGGGGATATTCAAGGCTTGGCAGTCAGCATGCACGTGATGGTTTAACGCTTCATCGTCTGTACCAGCGATAACGATACGCTTACCCGTTAAATACTTTTTATCATATTGCTCAGCGATTAAGCTGTGTTTGTCATCGGACAGTAGTTGTTTTATTTCTTCGCTAATATGGGGTGCTAAGATAGTAATGCGCGCGCCAGCACGAGATAACAAGTCCGCTTTACGCTGAGCGACTTCGCCACCACCGACAATTAGCACGGGTTGATTGGTCAATTTAAAAAATAGGGGAAAGGTGTTCATAACTCAGAAACTTAAAATATAGAATATGAAGTCATTATGGCTTATTAACCTATAACTAACATCATAGAAGTTGATATTACTTAATTCATATTTATCATAAGAAATTGATTTTAATATTTAAATACGACTTAACAAGCCGATATATACTTAGATTATTGCGATGGACAAACTCCACTGCATTACCGCACTTTAATTTAGGAGACTGTATGAATAAAAATCTAGACAATCCTAAACCAGAACAAGATCTAAGAATTTATAGCTACATTGGCTTAGCACTGGTTACTATATATGGCGCAGCCTATTATTTATTCCCTGATACTCTACCTAGAGGTTCTTTCGATATAGTGTTAGGGGTTACGCTTATAGTATCTGAGCTGCTTAAAGCCATTAAGGGCGGCGATTATCATTTGTGGATGATGGTGCTTGCAGGATGGATTACTTTCAATGGGTTAGAAAAAGTTTTTAATCTGGATAGAGGTATAAGAAATACTTTTTTAATGATAATGGGAGGTATTCTTCTGGTTAAGTTTCTTCATAATGCGGTAAAGGGTAAGTATGAGCCTTAACAGCTATTCGTCTGAAAAACTAATATTTGACTGATGCATTAAATTCAAAAATCTCTCTCATAAAAAAACACCGCCTAACATAAGCTAGGCGGTATTTTTTGTTTTAAAGTTATTGAAGCTTAAAAGCTATTAATTAACTAATAAAACTTATAGCTGAGTATGTAGACCACACTCACGATTTTCTTCCACTTTAGTAGGGTCGAAGTAATCGAACTCGTTAGGTAAGTTGTTTTCTTCTAAGTAAGCGTCTAAATCTTTATCGTTTTTGTAGAACAAAGGCGCTACTTTCAACACACCGTCTTTTGACTGACTTAGCACATCAAGACCTTGACGGAATTCAGTCTGATCTTTACGAATAGCGTTAAACCATACGTCCGGCTTTAACTCGCTAAGCGCACGTCTAAATGGTTCAAGCTTAACCTGCTCTGTAAACTCATCATGTAGTGGATTATTGACACTTGGGATGCCGTTCATGGTCGCGTCACGGTGAGCACTGGTTTGCTGAGGGATATAAGTTACCACGTTTAGGTTTAAGTCTTTGATAAGCTTGTTAGCGAAGTCATAAGTAGCACGGGTGTTATAACCAGAGTCTACCCACAATACCGTGATGTCTGGTTTTTGCTTAGCCACTAAATGCAAGATGGCTGATTCGTAAGGACGGAAGTTAGTAGTGATGATTGGGTTTTCGGCTTTGGCCAATGCCCACTCAACGATTTGCTCTGGGGTTTTGCCATGAAGCTCTTGGTTGGCTTGATCAAGATTAATTTCGATAGTCATACTAAATCCTTAATTATTGGTTTTAAAATCAAAAAAATTAAATAGGTTGTTATGATTAACTTACTTGTTTCACTTATTTGTTCAAATTATTGCGTATTTAGTTAAATTATTGGTTCAGCCCTGATTTGCTAAACCCACTATCTAAACATCGGCAACTGACTGGCAACGCTGCCATCGTACGAAGACGGTAGGGCATGGAACGCACTAACGATGTCATCGGTCAGTTTTTCATCAGGGATTACGAAGCTATTCACGCCAGCACGTTTTAAATAAGCAATCTGATCACGGCCAAAGTCGCCACTGATACGTATCTCACCCTCAAAGCCTTGCTGACGTAAGTGACGAGCTTGGCTGAAGCTACGACCATCGACGAAGCTAGGCTGATACAACACGATAAGATCAAGATTGTGTAACAACGGACGCTCAGCGTCTTTGCAAGCTTGCAGTAATTGGTCTAACTGTTCAGTACTAACGCTGGTGTCGGCCCACAAGCCCATACGGCTGGCGCGTGCGGTAATAATATCTAGAAGCTCATTGAGCAAACCTGTCGGTGCAATAACGCCCGTTAACGGCAATATCACATCTAAACGTTCTTCTTTATGAAGTAACTCGCTTAATTGCAGGCTTTTGATAGATACTGGCTCTGGAAGCTCCGCTGTCTCAATCGCATACCAGCTATCTTCAACGGTGATACTGGTGGCTTCCTCATTTAAGATATGATAATTACCCATATACCGCCTCCTTAAATGGCTTGATACCCACGCGTTGAACAAAATCAGCAAATGGCTCGGGGGCATCGCCTTCAACATGGCGCTGATCGGTGTATACGTTTAAGATTTTCTCTAAAGTAGGAGCAACTTCTTCTGTCGCCACAGAGCGACCCAAGATGTTACCCAAACGAGTCTCAGCCTTCGAGCTACCGCCCAAACTTATTTGATACCAATGCTCGCCTTTTTTGTCGACGCCGAGGATACCGATGTCACCGACATGGTGATGCGCACAAGCATTCATACAGCCTGACATATTGAGCTGGATATCGCCTAAGTCATACAGATAATCTAAATCATCAAAATGCTTTTCGATTTGCTCAGCGATGTTATAAGTGGTGGCATTGGCCAGCGCACATAAGTCAAAGCCTGGGCAGACGATCATATCGGTCAAAGTACCGATGTTCGGACGGGCAAGGTTAAGCTCAGTCAACTCTTTCCATAACGCATAAAGATCGGTTTGTTTAACATCAGCAAATACTAGGTTTTGTTGATGAGTACCGCGAATCTCGCCAAAGCTATATTGGTCAGCAAGATCAGCAAGTCGATCTAATTGATGTTCGGTGATATCACCGGCTGGCACATATTTACCATCAACCAAACCGGCTTTTAACGACATAACCACACCGCGATAACCGGCTACTTTATGCGCCACTGTATTGCGTGAATACCAATCGGCAAAAGCTTTGTCTTCTAAATGCTTATTAAGCTCAGTCTGACTTGCCAGCTCATCGATATTTTCATAATCGAATTCTGGGAAGTAGCTTTTAGCGGTTTCAAAGTTTTCATCAGTCAGAGTAAGCGGACCATCTTTAGTAAAGGTTTCCCACTCTTTTTCGACCAGCTTAGTAAATTCTCTGGCACCCATGCTCTCAACTAAGATTTTGATACGCGCTTTGAATTTATTGTCACGGCGGCCATGTAAGTTATAGACGCGTAAGATAGCATCTAAATAGCTTAACAAATGCTGACGAGGCAAGAATTTATTAATGGTTTTACCAATGATAGGGGTACGACCTAACCCACCACCAACGATAACCTCAAAACCAATTTCACCGTCTTCATTTTTTAGAACATGCAGGCCAATATCATGCACTTGAGTCGCTGCACGGTCCTCTGGCGTACCAATGACCGCAATTTTAAATTTACGCGGTAAGAAGGCAAACTCAGGATGGAACGTTGACCACTGACGGATAATCTCACAGTACGGACGTGGGTCTTCAACCTCGTTGGCATTGATACCGGCGTAAGGGTCAGTAGTGGTGTTACGAATACAGTTACCTGAAGTTTGGATGGCATGCATCTGTACAGACGCCAACTCCGCTAAGATATCTGGCACTTCTTCTAATTTTGGCCAGTTTAACTGTAAGTTAGTACGGGTGGTAAAGTGACCATAGCCCCGATCGTAACGACGGGTAATGTCGGCAAGCTTACGCAATTGGTAGCTGGCAATTAGGCCATAAGGCACAGCAATGCGTAGCATAGGAGCATGACGCTGGATATAAAGGCCATTTTGTAGGCGCAGGGGCAAATATTGCTCTTCGGGAAGTTCTCCCGCTAGGAAGCGACGGGTTTGGTCACGAAACTGCTCAACCCGCTCATCAACCATGGCTTGGTCCGCATGAGTATACTTATACATAGTTAAAATGCCTTTGTGTATCGAAAAATCTTGTCATCATACTACCTAGCTAACTTCTGTTTGCTAAATTCATATCTGATATATCTATATCCAAAGTCAGCATAGAAAAGAATAAGTTAAATTGGTTAGTCTAATCGCATCATCATTTATATATGAGTGTAACGGATTGATTACTCATTAAAATTGTTCATTAAAAAGTCAGTTATTAATTGAATATGGTTGTAAATAGTTAATGATTGCCAGCTAATTCGCTAATTGATTTTACTGATTAATAACAAGCGGTTAATAACTGCCAGAGCCATTAATCAAAACCCACGTTACTTCTTAATATAAAGCCACTTTGAAACCACTCAAAACAAAACAATTGGATTTAGATATGACAGAACAAAAGATCGTAAAGCGCCTTGGAAAAACCAGTATTGTTCCGCCACACGGTAGCGACGTGCTAAAGCCTTTGTTGCTAGAGGGCGATGAGTTAACCCAAGCATTAGAGAAGGCCAAATCACTACCACAAATCAAGCTAAGCTCACGTGAGCGTGGTGATTTAATCATGTTGGGTATCGGCGGTTTTACCCCGCTTGACGGCTTTATGAATCAAGCAGACTGGCAAGGGGTGGTCGATGAGATGACGCTTAAGTCTGGGTCTAATAAAGGTTTGTTCTGGCCAATTCCTATTACCTTATCAACCAGTAAAGCGCAGGCCGATACTCTAGCGCCAGGCGATGAAGTGGCATTAGTTGCTGAAGATGGCGAGATTATGGGTGTGATTACCGTTGAAGAAACCTACACCATTGACAAAGCCCATGAATGCCAACAAGTATTCACTACCACCGATGAAGAGCATCCTGGTGTAAAACAAGTCATGGAGCAGGGCGAAGTTAACGTTGCCGGTAGCGTTAAAGTATTCAGCCAAGGCGAGTTCCCAACATTATATCCTGAGATTTATAAGACACCTGCTGAAACTCGTGCTTTATTTGAAGAGAAAAACTGGCAGACAGTAGCCGCTTTCCAGACCCGTAACCCAATGCACCGTTCACACGAATACTTGGCCAAAATTGCTATCGAAATCTGTGACGGGGTCATGATTCACTCACTATTGGGCGCGTTAAAGCCAGGTGATATCCCTGCCGAAGTGCGTCAAGAAGCGATTAAGACCTTGATTGATAACTACTTCAAAAAAGATACCGTTATCCAAGCCGGTTATCCGCTAGATATGCGTTATGCTGGTCCTCGTGAAGCGTTATTGCATGCGTTATTCCGCCAAAACTATGGCTGTAGCCATCTGATTGTTGGCCGTGACCACGCCGGTGTTGGCGATTATTACGGCCCATTTGACGCTCAGGCTATCTTCGATGAGATTGACAAAGATGCGATGTTGACTCAGCCGTTGAAGATTGACTGGACCTTCTGGTGTAATGGCTGTCAGGCGATGGCTTCTACCAAGACCTGCCCGCATGATGCAGATCAACACGTTAAGGTTTCAGGCACTAAGCTGCGTAAAGCATTATCTGAAGATCAAGAAGTCCCTGAAAACTTCAGTCGTCCAGAAGTATTGCAAATTTTACGTGAGTATTATGCCGGTATCGCCAAAGAAGAGCGTGCTGAGGTACATCTGGTAGGGGCGTCTGCTCAGTAACCTTACGCTTAACTTCAGCTGGTTCACTTGTTGCAGTTATAAGGATTATATGAGCTAGGTCGGTTATATTGTGATTTGACCTCAAATGTGATTAGTCTTTTAAGCTCATTTTTGAGGTCAATAATTCGGTTAATTGCTTAACCTTAAAAGCAAGCCCTCAATCGAACCATTTACCAAAAACCTAACATAAAAAAACCAAAGTCGGCTATTGCTGACTTTTTTATTTTGTTACACTTATGTGTCAGAAATTTGTTACAGTACGCCCTTAGATTAACGCTTCTCCATAATGGACAATGGGTAAGTGTTATAATCAATAAAAGTATAATGTTAAATCATTAACTTTTAGCCTTTGATTTGCGTGTAAGTAACGTAATAAGTACTGTAATAACAGTACCGAAATAAACGACAGCGAGTTTTATATGTGGAATAAGGTAGCAGCCATAAGCAGTGGTCTATTATTAAGTACCTTAGCGACTGCAGCTGACCCTAGGATTGAGGCCAGTAAAGCGTATTTGTATGTGGGTAAATCGGTAATGGCCTGTGGCACGTTGGCTGAGATTAATCATTTACCCAACCGTCATTATATGAATTTTGATAAAAAGTATCCCAATCAGTCGTTAACTGCTTTGATATGGAATAAAGACTACCGTTGGTTTGAGAACCGTTATGGTAAGATCGATAACTTTGTGGGCAGCCGCTTTTGTGTGATTGGTAATGTGGCGCCAACCCAAAATTACTTACAAATCAACGTGACTAACCCGCAGTTTTTAAAATTAATGGCCAACTAAACTTATTGAAGACTGAACTTATTAAGATTGCCATTACTTCATACTGTTCTATTGAAACCAGCTTAGGCTGGTTTTTTTATGGTCCGTTAAAAGTTGTCCGTTAAAAGCTGGTTTAAGGCAACATACTGAAACTAAACTATTAATTATGCTTAGGTATACTCATAAAATGATCCTGTTAAAAAATAATCAAGGACGATAGCTTATGCTGCTAGATTTACTCGTTGCGCTTCACATACTCACTTGGCTGGCGGTATCACTTCGGGTGCTTTCCCGGCATGATCTAACAGCACAAGCCCGTTTGGCATGGATGGTCGTGCTATTTGTGCTGCCTTATGGCGGGGTAGTAGTGTATTGGATGTTTGGTGAGGTGCATCTAGGCTTTAACTTCGAGCACCGTTATAACAAGATTACTCAGCAGCTAAACAGCAATTTTCCAGCAGTATTGGGCAATAAAGACACCCTGTCTAAGGTCATTGACAAAGAGTACCAGCCGGCGTTTGCTTATTCGGCGTCAGTGAACGGTTTCCACACTACTTTGGGCAATAAAGCGGAGCTAATGCCAGACCCTAAGACTACGGAGGCGCGGATGATAGCGGACTTCGATGCTGCCACCGATCACATTCATGTCATGTACTATATTTGGTTGGACGATGGCATGGGGACCGCCATTGCTGAGGCGTTAATGCGCGCTGCTAAACGTGGGGTGCAGTGCCGAGCCATGGTGGATGGTATGGGCTCTCGTAAACTGTTGAGATCGCCATTATGGGAACAGATGAAGCAGGCAGGGGTAGAGGTAAGTGTGGCACTGCCGATTGACAATATCTTTAAGATATTGATGTTTAGCCGCATTGATTTGCGCAATCACCGTAAGATTACTATTATCGATGGCAAGATTGGTTACGTCGGTAGTCGTAACAGTGCTGACCCTGAATTTCGGGTGAAGCCAAAGTATGCGCCTTGGGTGGATATCATGCTGAGGGTACAAGGTCCTATCGTGGCCCAAAACCAGATGCTCTTTGCCAGTGACTGGCTCATGGAAAATCCTAATACCCCGTTTGATACTTTTCCCTTCTTACTAGAGTCACAAGCAGATGGCTATCCTGCGCAGGTCTTCGCTGATGGTCCCACGCAGCGTCAGGGCACCACACCGCAGTTTTTGAGTATTTTGATGGGGCATGCAAAGCAGTCTTTGATTATCTCAACTCCATACTTTGTGCCAGACTTTACTTTGATAAATATGATTTGTGCGACCGCTTATCGCGGCGTCGATGTGACCATTATTTTTCCGCGAAAAAATGACTCGTTTATCGTTGCTGCCACCAGTCACAGCTATTATTGGCAATTGCTTGAGGCGGGGGTGAAAGTTTATGAGTACAATCCTGGACTACTGCATGCCAAGACATTGACCATTGACGACCAGATTAGCTTGGTGGGTTCGACCAACTTAGACCTGCGTAGCTTTGACTTAAACTATGAGAATAACGTCATCTTCTATGACAAAAAGCTAACCAAAGAGATAATTACTCGTCAGAATTCTTACATTGCCGATTCGGTCGAGGTCACGCGCTCTGAGGTAAGAAGATGGCCAATTTATTACCGCATTTGGATTAATATCGTGTCAACTATGGGCCCGGTTTTGTAGGCTAGAATTTGGAACGCACCGTAAGATAAGGATAAAAGTATGAATTCAGAATCTGTAGTTAAGTTAACCATCATCAGTGTAATCACCGCTGTGATATTAATACTTATCGTGATGGCAGGTTACCCATTTTATAAGGTATGGTCGCAGGAAATGCGTGGTAAAGCAGCTTTAGCTGAGGCTACTCAGTCGAAGATGATACAAATTGAACAGGCTCGAGCAGAATTAGAATCGGCACAATTAAGGGCTGAAGCAATTAAAATCATCGGTAAAACTGCCAAAGAGTACCCTGAGTACCGTGAGCAAGAATTCATTGGTGCGTTTGGTGAGGCATTACGTGAGGGCAAAATTAATCAAATTATCTATGTACCGACTGAAGCAAACTTGCCGATACTAGAGGCTGGCAAGCGTCAGCCTAGGGTTGAGACGGCTGATAGTAAATAGTCGAACTAACGCTATTCGATTCGCTGCTTATTTAAGCGAAATAGCAGAAAAATTTAAAGCCACAAGCATAAGACCAGTGTAGCTTTAACAATGGGTCAAAGCTCAATACTCTGATAGAGATCTGATGAATACAGATATCTGACGAATACAGATATAGGTTATTGACGCAAATATTTTGTTAGGCCTAGAAGTGGTTGAGCTATTTATAGTGAAATAGCTTAGCTAACGATGAAAAACAATAATACAAGCCTATAATTTGTTCTAGCTATTGACTGGTTTTCAGATCTGTTATTAGCTTATGAAAAGCCAGTTATCATACATTACCATTAGAAGAGCCTCTATAGAATCCACCAAGAGCACAGATTGTTTTAGCTATTGGTTCCTCACTCTTGTCAGGTCTTCTATCATATTGCTCACCTCCAGCGCCTAGACGAAGCTGAGATATTTGTTTGTGGTCAGCATTATATTTAAAGTCAAACAGTCTTTGGCCATATCCTTCTTCACAAAAGAAACGATAAGTTGTCAGGGTGTAAGTATTATCGTGATTTAAAAACTTAACTGTACCTGTCGCTGTGTTTTTGTTGTGGTGCGCACCTTTAGTGTCAACGAAAACTTTTCGACCATCTTTTAGAGTATCAACATACAGCCATTCATATTTAAATGGAGATGAGTCTGTAACAGTTTCAGTCTCAGCCCTTTTGAGAATGGCTTCATACTCAGCTTTGGTTGGAGATACAATATCAAGTGCTTCTTGTTCTAGTTTAAGATTGCTTTCGTCAATCGCCTTCATGATAGTACAGCTGGTTAATGCCGTTAAACTTAGGACAGTTGCGGTCAGTAATTTAATCAAATCTATTCCTTTAATAAAAGTTTAATATAGGCTTCTATACTCCTTAAGATTCAAGTATATATTTATTAAGAATAATGTCATAGTACAGATTCTTATATCGCTAAGGATAGTAATGAATAAGATTATTTTAAGCGCATTAATTGGATTGTTTTTAACCAGTTGTGCCAGTACAGGCAATTTTGATTATAACCCTGCTAAACCTATTGCAGAGGGTTATTATCCCGTTGAAAAAACGATGATGAATATATTCATAAACGATGATGATCGTGTTGAGAGAGGCATCATAAAAGGAAATAAAGATGAGATAAGGACTATTGTTACTAAAAAAGGGCAGATGATTTACAATGGTAATAAAGTCTATGCCTCTGAAATGGTGGTAATACGCTATACGAATGATGATGAGGATTATAGAGACTCTTCGACGCATTTTTACACCTTGAACCCCCTTACTTTTAAGGGACTTATAGGTTCATATGGAGATAGATTTTCTAAAGCTAATCAATTTAAACCATTACCTGATTACGCAAAAATTGGGGAGTCCGAAGCTTTTGTTACGGAAAATGTATACTCTGATAAAGAGTTTACTCATAAGAATAAGTCATATACTCAATCTTGGTCTTTATCTAAAGCCAGTGAGAATACGGCATGGTTTTGTATAGCGACTATTGAAGAAAACGATATAGATCCTACTTATACGGAGTGCTACGAAATTGATAATCAAGGGCATTTATTAAGGTTTAAGGACGAGTTCACCAATATGCCAATTTATAAATATGCTAAATAAATCCTTATAGAAATTATCTAATACATATTTATAAAACTTATAAAATAGCTACATTCCCAAAATATCTTACTTACTCATTTAGATAAAGCTCAGCCATACCATCAAGTTGAGTTTTAACCGCTTTCCAGTTTGGCATCACTTGAGTCAATAGTCGCCAAAATTTATCACTGTGGTTGTGCTCCGCAATATGACATAACTCGTGTAATATCACATAGTCGATACACTCTTTGGGGGCTTTGACCAAGTGCGGATTTAGTACCAAATTGCCTTGAGTGGAGCAGCTTCCCCATTGTTTCTTCATTGATAGTAGTCTAAATGAAGGCGTACCTTGAACCCAGTCGGCCTTAGGTAGCATCGCCAGTAAGCGCTCATGAAACACCGATTTGGCCTTTTTCTGATACCATTCATCGAGCAGCTTCTTAACTTTGGCCGCTTTATCCTCGGGTTCATCAGTCAGATTGACAGTAAGTTTGCCGCGATACAGCTTTACTGCTTCTGGCTGCTCAGGGTTTATCGTCACCTTTAATACGTACCTGCGACCTAAATAAAACTGAGTTTCACCACTGACATAACGTCTCGGCAGCACGTCGTTTTTTTGATTGGCAAAGTCTTGTAGGTGTTGCCATATCCAGCCTGCTTTTTTAGCTACTGATGTTTCGATAAAATCATCTGTGGTCTCTACCGGTACAACGACCACCACCTGCTGATCTGGGTGTACTTTGATGCGTAATTTGAGGCTATTGGCCTTGCGCACCACTTCATAATCGATAACATGTTGTCCGTAATGTAGCTTGCGACTCTTACCACTTTCTTTCATTATTTGCCTCGTGACAAACCAAGACGAGCAATATTAATCACTTCCTTAGCGAGTTGTTTGGCATTGTCTATCCCAATCTCTCGGAATAATAATTTTAAGATACCTGAGGTAATGTCATTCTCCATTTGCGTGGGATTTAGTGAATTTTCTGTTACCGCTTTATTGACTAGGTCATCTATCTTGAACGCATAATCGACCAAGGCATCTTCGTTTAAGCCCTTATCTGCCAAATAAGAGTCACCAAACAAATACTTAAACAGGCCAAAGTAAGCCTGAGCATGTTTATTATGCGTCCCTGACTGATCAACAAAGCTATTAGGCACATCTGGCATCTTACGAGCTTTGACGTCTTGCTCAAAGTCGGCGAACATCATGTACTGTTTAACAGGCGCATCAAACATGGCCTTAGCCTCTTCAATCGCTTGTTTTAATAGCTTAGAGAAGTGCTCTTGAGCATAGGGATCGTCGGCTAGGTCTACCTCGATTATTCTGGTGACGCGGCTGGTAATTTTATCGGTCTGGTTACGGGCTTCGTCGTCACTAAGCTGTTCAGGCTTAAGGTCTTTACCCATATTACCGACCAGATAAGCACCTTCGGGCTCTTTAACTTCAATACCGGCAATGTGCTTATTGAGCAGGGTACGAATATCGTCCTCATACTCATCAAAGTTAATGGTCTCGTTAGCATCCTCACGCACTTGTTTACGCAGCTCAACAAAGGTCTTTAAATCCTTTTTGTACAGGTCACGCTTGTTATCGAAGAAGCTGTCATCGAAGTAGGACGCCGATTGTAGCGCCACTTTCATGGTGTTAGAAAATTCAGTTAGTGCCGAATAAAAGTCATCACGTCTTTTAAGGTTGGTATCCAACACGACACCATCTCGCTCTTGCATTTTAGGCGATAAGGATTGACGTAGGGCATGACCATCTTTTTTATTGGGCACGTTATCAAACATCGCCCAAAGCTTCTTATGCAGCATCGGTAGCTTCTTGTACTCGGTCTCCATTGAGCTGTACATCCCTTTAAGATCCTCAATATCGAATCCGCCTTGCGTACGTTCAGCCAGGTTTTGATAGTCCTCAATGGTGGTGTCTAACTCTTTAAGAATACCTCGATAATCAATCAGATAGCCAAATTGTTTTTTGCTGTGCAAACGGTTGACCCGAGCGATGGCCTGAATAAGGTTATGGCTCTTTAGGGGCTTATCGATATATAGCACCGTGTTCTTAGGTTCATCAAAGCCGGTTAATAGTTTATCGACCACGATCATAATATCTGGACCATCGTCTTGGCTAAAAGCTTCGATGATGTCCTTGGTATATTGCACATCATCCATACCGTATTTAGGGGCGACATTATTTAGCCACCAGTTTTGGACGATATCTTTACTTTCTACATCGACCTCTTGATGACCTTCTCGGGTATCTGGGGGCGACATAGCGACCACAGAGGTCACTTTACCTATGTTGTCTAAGGCTTGCTTATAGCGAATGGCTGAAGCTTTGGAATCGCAAGCCAGCTGACCTTTTAGTCCTTGCTGCTTAAAGTTTTGAAAATGGTCTGAGATATCATGGGCGATCAGTTTAATACGACCCTCGACCTGATAAACCTGTCCTTTTTTGGCGAACTTGCGTTTAAGATCGGCCTTTTGCTCAGAAGTCAGCTTTTGGGTAATACGGTCAAACCATTTATCGATGGCCATATCGTTGGTATTTAGCTCGGGAATACGCTCTTCATACAATAAAGGGGTGACGGTCTTATCCGCCACTGCTTGCTGCATGGTATAAGAATGAATAATCTTACCGAATTTGTTTTCGGTCTTATCGTCTTTGAGCAGAGGCGTACCAGTAAAGGCAATAAAAGCCGCATGGGGTAATGCCTTTTGCATCAGGATATTATTGGCACCGTTTTGGCTACGGTGGCCTTCATCGACCAAGACGATAATGTTTTCACTAGGGTTATAGAATTCGGGGTATTGAGCTGCAGCCCCAAATTTATTGATGATAGAGAAGATAATGCGTTCGTTGCCTTGACCAACCTTTTTTGCCAAATCGCGACCTGATAAAGCCTTGGCTTTTGCTTTGTCTTTATCACTGAGCGCTCCAGCTGAGATAAAAGTGCGAGCAATTTGGTTCTCAAGATCAATACGGTCAGTGACCACAAATACCCGACATTTCGCCAATTCTTCAAGCCAAATAAGTGCTTTGGATAAGAACACCATAGTAAAGGACTTACCACTACCGGTGGTATGCCAGATAACCCCACCTTCACGGCTACCATCCTTGTCAAATTGACTAATGCGCTTTACCAATGCCTTGATACCGAATACTTGCTGATAACGCGCGACAATCTTGCCGGCACGACTGTCAAACAGGGTGTAAAAGCGGGTCATATCCAGCAGTCTATCAGGGCGCAATAAGCTAATGATCAATCGGTCTTGATCAGTCACTACCAGCTCGCCAGCATTGATAAGCGACAGATATTGTTGCTTATCATTGGGTCTACGTTGACTGAATAGGGTGTCAATCTGAGAGGAATCTAAACGGCTATTTTTGAGGCGTTGAAACTCAAGTTCATTAATCTCTTCTTCCTTCCACTTCGCCCAAAATTTCTCAGGCGTATTGCACGTTGCATACAAGCCTTCATAGCCGTTAATGGCCAGTAGCAATTGGCTATAAGCGAATAGGTGTGGAATGTATTTTTGACCTTGATTTCGCAGATGCTGGGATATAGCTTGGCTATTGGTAGATTGATGCGGATTATTAGAATCTGGGCGCTTGGCTTCAATGACGACCAGTGGCAGACCGTTTACAAAGCACACAATATCAGGTATGACATTGCCTGTGGCTTCAGCGTTTTGTACTACCATTTCTTCAGTGACATGATAGGCATTATTGTCGATATTATGCCAGTCAATGAGCTGGATAGTGGGTGAGGTCTTTTTTCCGTCAATAAATTCGGTAACTCCAACGCCATAGAGCAGGGCATCATAGATTATTTCGTTGGCTGTGCTCAGCCCTTGGTTTAGGGCAGGGGTAAGCTGATGCACAATCTTATCAATGCTGGCGTCAGATAAATGATGCCGCTTGCCTTCAAAGGGAAAGGTTTGCTTTGCCAAGAACTGACGCAATACCGGCAGTAGCATTACTTGATTGGTACTTTTGGTCGTTGAATAAGCTTGTAGGTTACCTTTTGGGTCGCGCAGAGCCACACATTGTGCTGGCGTGAGATAGGTATAACCCAATGTCATCAATAGTGTTAAGGCAGGTATTTTGGCACTAAACTCTTCTCTAAAATTAACGGTTGGGCTGGTGTCCATACAAGGCTCGATTCAGTATTTAGATTAAGAAAGGTGGTGATTGCTTATAGTTATTCATTTAATTGTAATCTAACGGGGTATTTAATCAATAGATAGCCAAGCTATAGTGTTTGTTGTATTAGATAAAAAATAATTTTAACAGGAAAACTTAAAGCCAAAATAATTTTTGATAAAAATTCTCCATGTTATATATTATGAATGTTATCTTACCAGTGGGTTAAGTTAATATTCTTTTTACTTACTCATCTATTGCATTTATTAAAGGCTTAATAAGTGTCAGATCAATAAGTGCTGGAGTGATGATTTGTACAATACATAAACTAAGGACTGTTATGAAATATAAATCCCTTTCTTTATTAGTGGCTGCTTGCAGCATGTCTTTATCAATGAGCTGCGCTGCTGGATCAATTAGATTAGGTGATATAGTCAATGAAGTAGTGAGAGTTATTACCACTCCCAGTACTCAAGCTACAGGCAATACTCAAAGCACAGCTCAAGCTACTAAGTTAGATGCTTATTTACAACCTATGTTAAATGGTTGTGAAAGTATCGATATAGAAAAGTTGATACGTGAGCAACGTTCTGCGATTAACGATATCCAAAGAAAGGGTGATCCCAATGCTGAAGGGGATGAGTTGATAACGACGGTTAGTTTTAGAAATGCGACTGCCTTTGGCTATCCTGTAACTAAAATTGAGAGACTGATAGGTTATGAATGGAGCCATACCAAGTTGTACTTTAATACTGATCAATTTGTGAGTTTGCGTCCCGCATTTAAGTTACCTACTTATGATAGTGAGCACACGGAAGTAGTATGGAATAATGCTACAGGCTATCAATATGGGGATGACTGGTATGGTTCTAGGTTAACCTTTGATAGACAAAATAGAACTATTCTTTGTGAGTAATAGACTTACTAATAGGTTATAAGAAGCTCAGTTTAATAATAAAAAAGCCGTCTATTTGATTAAATAGACGGCTTAAAAAATCATAATCAGGTTGCTTAATTTTAGAAACCTTAGAAAATAACCTCTTCAGCTGGCGCGCAAATTTCCCAAGCCGGTGATGCTTTCTCTTGCATACAGCTTAAAGTCCCTTTAGGTGCGCCAGTTTCATATTTTGCTGCAACATTTTTGGGTACTACTTTTAAAGACGATCCATAGCGATATTGAACAACTGCTGGTTTTTCATTTAATGTAATACTAGTATCAAAGATTGCAGAGCCAGTACGATCTGTAAGTATATTACCTTTTTTATCTGTTTTAGCGTTCAAGCTCTTTTCAGCATTAAATTTCGACTTACTATTGGCTAGCTTAAAATCATAGCCTTGAAAACCAAAGTTACTATTTGATGCGAAAGAAGATTTATAAGAACATTTTGATTTGCTAACCAATTTACCTTGTTTTAATAAATAGCATGTGGTGCTCCCTTCCGACTCTCCGCCAGAAGCGTATGCGCTAAAAGAAACTGCAGCCAATACGCTAGAAACTAAAGCGATTGATGCGCCTTTAAATGCCTGATTAAAATTCATTAGCAAAACTCCTTCTGTTCATCTATTTTTAAAAATGGATTATGAGTGATATAACTGATTTTACAACAATAGTTATAATGTACTATTTGTTTAATTAATTATGTAAATTTTTTTAACAGCAAGAGTGATATTTACATTTTTAATTATTAAAAAATTGGTTTTAAGCTGAGACAAAGAAAAACCGCCAAGATTGCGCGTTACCCATAGGGTACTAAGCGTGGCGGTTGTTTTGTGGTTAGAATAACCTAATCGCGACAATTCTTATAAGTAGTAAAAGAATCGTTCCAATCAGCTTTTGTTTGTACGTCCTTATTTGGTAGGTATTTATACTCTACAGTATGGACAACAGGATCAGATTCGTAATTGAAAGCCCCAGTTACGCTTAGTAAGTTAGATGAGTAGGGTGTTACCTTAATAACTTTAAAGCTCTGAGTTCCATTGGGAGAGCCTTCATTATCGCTTAGGAAAGCTTGACTACGCCCCTTCTTAGGATATTCACATTCACCCCAAGAGCCTTGATATTTTTTTGGGACGATACTGGATTGTTTTGAATAAACGTAAGAGCCATTAAAAGCTTTCTCAACGGAAGTACAATTATTTAAGCTTTTCAATTGAATTTCATTAGGCGTAAAAGATACCTCGACTCGGCATCCTAAATTGGGTTGGTAGTCCAAGTAACCACTTTCTGGTACAGAAAATACAACGGTTTGATTGTCTTGGATAGGCTTAGCTTTACTGGCTATAACAAAACTTGAATCACCAATAAGATTGGCAAGAAATAGCTCATAATGTTTAGAGCCTTCGTAATTAAAACTGCTCAAATGTACTCTTTTATTGGTGCCGCTAACATAAGTGCCTTCTACTACAGGTGCCGCCATAGCGGTTAAAGGTAAAACAGAAAATAAAACTAATGCTTTCTTTAACATGTGACCCTCTTTAAAGGTATTGATTATTTAAATTGGTGTTTTAAATATTTAAAACTTAATTCGCTAAAACTCGCTTTTAAACTGTCAAAATCTCCCACGTAAAATAGTTTCTTTATCTTTATTTCAGACGAGGAATAACCGCTAAGGTTGCGCATTAAACATACCTTGTGCCTTGTGCGTCATAACAAGAATCAAGCAATCATTTAACGTACCCATAAACATTACCTCCAAAGAGGGTGCTCGGTCCAATCTTCAGGTATACCCATGGCAGCTCTCCATCTTTTTTTAGTCGCTAATGGGCTTATTAATTTATCTATTTCTGTTTTCCAATCTTCTCCATTCCCCGTTGCTTTTAACAAATGCCTTAGCATTAAAGGAATATAAAAAATCTTATCATTCCTTGGAGTCATGGGCGGAAGCCATTTTTTATCCTTGGTCTTATCTGGTCGTATTGCTAAAGTTCTATTCCATAATCGGCTATGATGCGCGCATACATTTCTGACATAGGTTAATGTATGCAGCCAATCCTCCAGTTTCTTGTGGTGAAGATTGAAGTGATTGGCAATTAGCTTTTTATCTTCTATTCCCTGAGCTTGATTGTTAATCAAACCTCTATAACCAAATGATAATGCGCCCAATGACATGACTTCTGTTAACATCCAAATAGGCACTATAGGAAAGCCTGTATATTTATTATTGAAATGCTCAATAAAATCATCACTTGATCTGTCTACTTCAGACTTAATTTTACTCAGCCATTTATTGTGATCGAAGCCTTTATGGAAATTCTCACTATTCGTATATCCAAAGGCACCATATTTATGTCCCATTTGGTAAGTAAATTGAGTTCTCACTGCTATTTCAACACGTTCAATGGCATCTAATACAAGCGAGCGTAATTTACGGTCGAACTCATATAAAGAAACGACTTCATTAAAATTCGTTCCTGGTTCAAATTTACTTGTGATAATATTTTGTGAATTGCGAATGCGAAAAGGATACCAATAGCCACTTAAACGGTAGTAGCTAATACTTGCTAGCTTGGCTTCAGCATGTTTTTTGTTTTCGAAGAACATGCCCTTATTCTCTAGACGTGTGATTTGCTGAGAAAAGGTAAGAGGGGATTTGTCATAGGTTACTTTATCCATAAAGTAAACCTCTTGGTATGCGAGTAGCAAATTTTAGGCAAAGAAAAACCGCCAAGGTTGCGCGTTACCCAGAGGGTACTAAGCGTGACGGTTATGTTGAGTACATTATAGGCGATAATACATAGCGAGTCAATGTGTTTAATCAAGAGGTGTGTATATCCTTGTTCTAAGTGATTTGCAAAATATATTCGCTTCAATCGGGGTTATATCGAATCTAAGGCAACGCTGACAATCCTAATATAAAGCATCACGGCTCTATAATTTGTTAAAACTATGGACTAGCTTCAAGCCTGTTAAAAATGATCCATCCTTTCCAAAGAAGGATCGGAATGGATTTTAGTTGCTGGAGTCTAATATCGATACGCATAGCACTTCGCAGTTTTAATAGCTTGAATTTTTAGTTAAATATTAATTATATCTTTCTAATAATTCTAAATCCGAAAGTTCGGGATTCTGTTTTAAAACAACCTCATTATCGATAGTTCTGAGCCAAACAATTTGTGTAGGAGATACGTTTGCTTTTAAGACTATTCTCTTTGATTTATCTATACTATGGAAGTGTTCATACGCATAACGTTTTGCTGTATCAAAATCTGTTGTCCAAGATTGATGAATAGTGCCTGTCTCATATTCTATTTTGTCACAACCTCTATATATAGTTATATGATTAGGTAAAGTTTTTGAATAGTCCTCAAAAGGCTTATGTAGAATAACTACAGGAAACCATGCATTACCTCCACGATTCACGTGGCTATATAAATCCTTAATAAGCTCAATCCCTTCTAATGTCTGATAACATTTAAAACAATCAAACATAGCCTGTAAGAATTCATTTTGCTCATCATTACCGTCTTCATAAAAATCAACTATATCATTAAACGGGGAAGATTGATTTGAAGCATTTAGATAACTGAGTAGAAGCTTATTAGCAATTTCTTTAAAGCTATTATCAAAACCTTCATATTTACTGTAAAAGTGATCCATATCAATTTGCATATCGTTCTGCAAACAGTCGAGGATAGCTGGAGGTAGTGTAGTAGAATTCATCAATAAGCCTTTCAAGTTTTGAAGTTAACCATTAGGTTATCAGCTTATTAACGCTAACTAAAAATTTAATTTTAAATAGCCTATCCCTACACCAAAACCTACTTCTTCCCAGTCAAAAGCTGCTGAATCAAAGCGTTCTTTTCCTGCTGTAAATCAGCAAGCTGTTGTTTAATAAGCGATTCGATCTCTTTGTCAGAGCTAGTTAATACTGCAGAGATTTGTTGTTGCTCTTTGATTGAGAGTGGTGGGATAGTAGTAACCGTAGGGTGCGCCACGCGCACCATTAAGACTATTGTGTTTATCGGTGCGTGGAACGCACCCTACCTATTAATCCGCCTTAACCCGTTTCTTACCCGTTAGAACCTACTCATTCAACTCAACCATTCTAAACAATGTTTCAGATGTATTTTGCAACTGGTATGCCTTAGTTGGGGGTTATATTAATTCTAGTTAGTGCTCTGATTCATTCCAATCACTATCTTCGGTATGAATAAGATACAAGCCTTCTTTATAGGGTGGTTCAATCTGCTTAATGTATTGCTTTAAGTTTTGCAGTTGCGATTTTGAGTAGCTTTGCATTGCTTTATTTATGGTGTTTTTATCATCGGTGGCATAGCGTACAGGAATAGGATTAAAGTTTGGCCAAAATGGAAAGTCGAGTTCTTCGTAATTTTGGTACGATGCGACGGTAGGTAACATATCACCGACGTGAACGCCTTTAAGTTTAGAGCATTTTATAATTTGTATAGCAGGATATGAGCCAACCCCTTTGGTTAAGTCTGTATGAACCGCAATCAAAGTTGGTTGAGTGCCGACTACCAATCCGGGGTTTGAATCTGCTTGAAAATGCTTTTTAACGCCCATCCAGTGAAAGAAGGTCATGACGATAACGACAATAACAAAAGCTATCGACCTGATATCGTAATACAATCCCACGATAGATAAAATGAACAGCAAGCATAAGAAGATACCTATAGTGGGACTGTGACGAAACCACACCAATGGTTTTACTTCAACATCGACAGGATTGGATGAAGTAGTATCATTGCTTATTGTGGTTTTTTTATCCATATGCTTGCCTAGAGTTAATGACTCTATCAATCCACCTTCACCCGCTTCTTACCAGTCAAAAGCTGCTGTATCAAAGCCTTCTTCTCCTGCTGTAAATCATTAAGCTGCTGCTCAAGCACTTCGATCTCTCTATCGGCGTTGGTTAATACTGCGGCGATTTTTTGTTGTTCTTGCAAGGTTGGAGGGAAATATAAAAGCTGCGACTCAAAGTTAGTCTTGTTAATAATGGGTACTGCTTGAACAGCAGCACTATTCTGAATTTTTTTTGCATTTAATAACAACTGATAATATACGTATTCGTTCGAATAGTTACCTTTAGGAATAACAGAATTAATTTGTTGGTTAGTCGCAAGATCTTTTCCTGCTATCCCTAATTTACCAATAGTTGAGCCAATACAAGTAAATAATGAACTGCCTTTAGGTATTAATCTGGTTTTATCGATACCTGAGTCAGTTAGAGTTTTAGCGGTTTGACTTATATATTTGTTGGAACCTAAATCGGAAGGAGATACAAAGAGGTGTTCACCTCCGTAATAATCACTATTTTTAGTTGAAGGTGTACTACCCGTAATTACATTAGCAATTTCAGCAATTGATTTCTTTTCCCAATCCCCAGAAAAACGCTGACCCGAATCATCAAGTAAACGCTTTTGTCCGGTAAGCAACTGCTGCATCAACGCCTTTTTCTGCTGTTTGCTGTTTTCAATCAAACGCTCAGTGGTATTAATCGCTTTATCCCAAGTGGTTAGGATTTTGGCGATTTTTTGTTGTTCGGGTAGGGGTGGAAGTGTAACCTCGCATTCACCAATCTCACCTAAGTTTATTTTTTTTGGGAATGCAACATGTATTGTTCTTTTCCAAAGTTCAAGTTTAAATAAATCACTATTAATATAGTTCTCAAGGAAGCTAGAATTAAAGTAAGTGCTCTGCTTTATTAAAGCTAAACTAACGTAAAACGAAGCTCTAACATTCCAATCTATAAGCTTGGCAGTACCAATATCACCAATACGTGTCATTAGGATATCGTT
This sequence comes from Psychrobacter sanguinis, assembly GCF_020736705.1. Taxonomy (NCBI): domain Bacteria; kingdom Pseudomonadati; phylum Pseudomonadota; class Gammaproteobacteria; order Moraxellales; family Moraxellaceae; genus Psychrobacter; species Psychrobacter sanguinis. The sequence continues at coordinate 2,695,861 of NZ_CP085990.1, read as the reverse complement.
TTTCTCCAATACGACACGCTTTGATTCTTTTTCAAACACATCCTCAGAAATATATTTGGTATTCGTAAACTGCTTACCTGTTAGATGTTCAACACTATAGAATGGCACTCCACTTTCTACATACTTAGGCGTTTGATGAGTTCCGTCATAAATTTTAGTTATTTCATTAAGTTTATATTTTTCCCACCCACTAGGCACCATAACCCAACTCCTTTAAAAAGCCTTCCATCTCAGTTTCTAACTTAGCCATTTCAGCTTTAAGTGCCAAACGCTCTTTGCGTACCGCTTCCAAATCAATCTCAGCTTCTGGCTCAAAGGTATCGACATAACGAGGAATGTTTAAGTTAAAGTCGTTTTCGGCAATCTGTTCGAAGTTGGCAACATAAGCATATTTATCAACAAACTCGCGGTTTTGATAAGTCTCGACGATTTTCTCTAAATTAGCTTCAGTTAATCGGTTTTGATTAGAACCAGATTCATACTCACGACTGGCATCAATAAACAGTACTGATTTGTCCGTTTTATTCTTCTTAAACACCAAGATTGCCGCAGGGATACCGGTACCGAAGAATAGCTTCTCAGGTAAGCCAATCACCGCATCGAGTAAGTTTTCTTCAATCAACTGTTGACGGATTTTGCCCTCACTAGAGCCACGGAATAGCACCCCATGCGGCACGACCACACCCATACGACCAGTATCATTCTTCAAAGTTTCAATCATATGCGTGATAAACGCATAGTCGCCTTTGGTCTTAGGCGGTAGACCACGGTGAAAACGACCATGTGGATCATCGGCAGCGTCTTCATAGCCCCATTTACTTAACGAGAAGGGCGGATTAGCAGTCACCACATCGAACTGAAGTAGGTTGCCTTTATCATCAAGCAATAACGGATGACGTAGCGTATCGCCCCACTCAATAAGGTGGTTGTCTTCCCCATGCAAAAACATGTTCATTTTTGCCAATGCCCACGTAGAGCCAATGGCCTCTTGTCCAAACAGCTCATAATTCTTTGAGCCAGTAGACTTACGTACCATCGCCCCACATTTGATGAGCAGAGAACCCGAACCGCAAGCTGGATCACAGATGGCATCACCCTCAGTAGGCTCAAGTATTGTCGCTAGCAGAGTCGATACCTCAGGCGGTGTATAGAACTCGCCCGCACTGGCACCAGAGTCAGCCGCGAAGTGTTTAATCAAGAATTCATAGGCATTACCGATGACATCCAAGCTACCCACACGCGAAGGGCTAAGATTCATCACATCCTTACCGAAGTCTTCCAGCAAATGACGCAATAATTCGTTTTTCTTCTTCTCATTGCCCAAGCGGTCAGTATTAAAGCTGATGTCTTGGAACACGTTTTTTAGCTTATTGCCATTGGCTTCTTCAATCGCGTGTAGTGCTTCATCAATACGTTGACCATTGCCTGGCTGGTGACGCTGCTCGTATAAATCCCAGAAGCTTGCCCCGTCAGGTAACACAAAGCGTTGATTGCTCATCAGTTCTTTTACCAAGTCCGCATCACCGTATTCCGCCATAAGCGTGTTGTATTCATCTCTATACACATCCGATAAATACTTCAAAAACAGCATGGTTAAGATAAAGTCTTTATAAGTATCGGCACTGATCACACCGCGGAAGGTATCACAGGCATTCCAGACCGCTTTGTTAATCTCACTTTGTTTAATAGGTTCAGGGTTACTGGCAGAAGCGTTTTCTAGATCGAGCATGTTTGTTAGATCCTTGGGATTATTTTAAGAATAGTTAGTTTAATTTATCGCAAAATTGCATTAAGACAGCTGTCCGCATTCATCTTGATGTCTGCCAAAGCTCGATGATTTTGGTCCGCATAGGAGTACACCATCGTATAACTATTGGCGAGCATAAACTTATTGGGTAGATAATAGTCCACACAAGCTTCTTTTAACATTTCTTTGGAGGAAAGCTTATCGGCAAGAACGTCCCTTTCATCGGCAGTTAACGGCAAGGTGTACAGCACAGAGACGTTACCATAATAGGGCGTTAATATCAGACTTTGAATGCGCGTGTAACTATTGAGATCCATAGGTAGCGATTGGGAGTAATCATTGTTGACCACGCGAAAAAACTCAGTAATGAGCTCTTTATGTATATATTCATAATTTTTATTGATAAGACCAACCGACAGTAGCGCCTCATCCATTTCAGAAGCAGCAAATGTCGTAGGAGCCACCAGTAAACTGAGCGATAATAATATTGCCTTTTTTATCATTAAAGCTCCTAAAGTGGTCATTTATAGCAGAAGGGATAGGGTAGACTTTGGCTATTCATATAATAAGCGACCAGCCAAAATTAGTCTATCGCAATAACCCGTTATACGACACAATATGTCGTCAAAGCGGCTCATCGAAATTTAAGCATCATTTAAGCATCTATAAAATAAAATGAAGAAAAACTTAAATTTATTATTGACTAAAATCACAATAATTTGTTTAATACAAAATTAGTGATATCCAGACTAATAACAAGGGATTAACCTCCCTAATTTTATTAAACATACCTTTTACTAAACATACCGAAAAGGAATTTGCCGTGTCTACCAAACCTGCCTTAGCTTCATTTACTACCAAACTTATTCCACTTGTTACTGTTATTGGTACAGCTTGTTTTGCCCTGCCAGCTCAAGCCAATTATGAAGATGACTGTAAGCCGCCGAAGACTAGCTACCCACAAGTTGATTGCACAACTGATGGCAACTACTTCATTGCCAAAGATAAAAACTATAATTATCAAGCCTTATTAAACAAGCAAGGTAAGGCCGTTGCTAGTTTAAAAGGCTATGACTCTGTGAGCTGGACTGTCAGTGATGGGTATTAGCGGTCATGAAAAATGACAAGGTGGGTTATATCAACACCCAAGGCAAGCTAGTAGTACCGGCCATCTATGATAACTTGATTGACCCTGATGACAAGTATGATGAAACTTGGTCACATGACGCTTCTGAAGGCCGTATCGTCGTTGCCAAAAATGGTAAATACGGCATCATTGACACTTCAAACAAGGTAATTCTGCCGTTTACCAGTAAATACAGCTTTATCGATGGCGTAAAGGGAGGTATGGCACTAGTGCAGTCACAATCCGGTAAATACGGTTTTGTCGATAAAAACGGTAAAGAAGTGATTCCTCCTAAGTATCAAGGTACCAGTGGTCACTTTGGCGGTTATTATGGATTCCAGCAAGGACTAGCTGGCATGTATGATGGCAAAAAGTGGGGCTATATTACTAAAAGTGGTAAAGTAGCGGTGCCTTTTATCTATGATGAAATTAGACCTTTTAGTGAAGGTGTCGCTGGCGTACTTAAGAATGGTAAGTGGGGCTTTATCGATGGGTCCAATAAGACTGTCATTCCTTTTCAGTTCTCGGACAAAAACGTGGCGCGTTACAGCGTAAACTATATGGGCGCCAACTACTTCGTCTTTGATAATGGTATTGCTGAAGTGGCCATGATTAATGATAGGGAAATTTGTATCAATAAATCCGGTAAATCGGTGGCTTGTCCTAACTAGGGCTTAAAGCGATAGATTATGAATTGATGCGCTATTACTGGATGCTCTATAAACTGTACTCCACAAATTAAGGCGATCTACTAAAATTTCTCCTTATTAAAGAAACGGTTAGTGAAACCTTTTAGCAATTGTTAAGAGGTTTCGCTAATTTTGCCCTATAGCAACCTTAAACATACGAATAGTTATGGTTGTAGTAACGAATTATCAATATACTGACACCACTAGTATTAGATTATCCCCCAAGGGCAGTCTTTGATAATTTACATAAAATATTTATCACAATGCTAAATATTAAAATTAGAGGATTTTAGAGTATGGCCAATTTAACTATGACCCCAAAAAGCAAAACCTTAGCAGCCGTTGCATTAGCAGCAACAATGATGCTACCTGCTATGGGTGCACAAGCGGCAGACGATGACCTGAATGAAGTTTGTGTGGATATCGCCAGTTTAGCCGGTAATATTATGGACGATAGACAAAATGGCGTTTCTAAAGCTCAAGTGACTAAGAAAACCAGCAGCGATAACGATGCTTACCAAACTTTAGCCAAAAACATCATTGCCGATGCTTACAAAGTACCACAAGCCAAATCAAAAGCTGACAAAGACAAGCAAGTAGATAGCTTCATTCGTCTGTACTATAACAAATGTGCTAAATAAGCCAAAAGCTAGCTAAGCTTCAAGCTACTGTATAATTAATATAGTGCTACAAAAAACCCAGTGTTGAATAAACACTGGGTTTTTTATTTGTCTGTTGTTTAACTATAGCCAAGACAGTAACATTAGCCTTAACCGCCGGGACAAATACTTTCACAAGGCACCCCATCTTTATCCCCATCGAGCCGAGTATTGCCACACGCCAACTGAAACTTTGCCTCCTCACATGAGCTCATCTGACCACATGTCTTCTTAATCATTGACCCACAGTCAAGACCCTGACTAGACATAGCGGGGGCAGGCAAGAGCTTATTGGGTTTGTCCTGAGTCTTAGTCTCATTTCGGTTAGTAGATTGTGAGGGCTTAGTAGGTTTCAAATCTGTGGTACGGTGCAAAGCGGTAGATTGGCCGGTTCTGGTACAGCTCGCACCATCAACACGGTATAAAGTATCGTCATATTGATAGCGTGGGGAATTGCCTCGGCGATAGTCCCAAGGGGCAACGACTGTCGAACTGGCCCAAAGTCCAATGGCTTGCCGGCGGGCATTCACCTCAGCATTGGCATAATTTAAGCGGTCAAACTCAGATTGGCTTTGTTGATACTGTTTATAGTGCCAAGCCGCGCCTTGTTGAATCTGATTAAGGTTGCAGTCGACCCCATTGGCGCGCACCTTACCCAATAACCGCTGATAACGGTCTTGTTCAAACCATTCAACGGTGACTTGCCCTTGATTTACGCACTGCTGTAAGGTTTGGGTACTATAGGTACCGTGCGCTTGATTGGACTCAGGGGCATCAATACCTAATAGTCGGATACGCTCAGAGGGGCCTTCAGTAGGGATAATCTCTAAGGTATCACCATCGATTACCCGCACACTTTTGGCAGTAATAACATTACCGCTTATCGGACAGTCAAAGTTGGCCACTTTTGTTGGCTGAGTATTTGCAGCGTTATTGCTGTTCACCCTTTGAGCCATACTAACGGCTTGAGCAGCCTGCACGCTTTGAAGATTTGTTGATTGCTGCTCTTGTAATTGATCGCTTTCTGATTGATCGCTATCTAAAGAGTCACTAGAGCGCTCTGTGGCAAAGGGATTACCAACAGTCTCTTGCTCAGAAACATTATTAGCAGAAATGTTATTAGCAGTTTGGGAGGTAGGGGGTAAAGAAGCCGAGGTCTCACTATTGCTCTCACAGGCCACTATTAAGGTAGCCGCTGTGAGAACAAGCAAGGTAGAGTATTTGAATTTTAAAAAGTCAAAAGGCATCATGCTAACACCTCTATCTAAATCTAAAACGTTTACTCTTAATCGTCCAAGTTCAAGCTCAATAGTTTAAGCGTTATAACTTATGCTCAATGACTTGAGCTTCACAACTTAGACTGTTAGCAACACAAGAATAGATAGCAACACAAGGATAAAGCTATCAAAGCTGGTATAACAAGTCAGCTGTTACCCAGTGACGATACGCTATTTCAGCCTAGCGTAATCGCCGGTTAGCTCAACCTTGCCTTGGCACAATAGGCTTAGTGCCTGAGGGTTATTGCTGTCTAAGCTTAAAACATTGTCTTTAAAGCGGAAAAATAATAGCCCTTTGTCATTGGGAATATTTAAGTTAGGGGCATTGTTAGCACTAGTAAGGCTGCTCACAGGCGCAGTATAAATCATGCCATGTAACGCATCTTGACCCATCAAGGTAGCCGTGCCTTGATAATGGCAGTTGCTACCAGTCGCTTGAGAGCTAAGGTTTATCTTGATCTCTTTGGCAGGCAGGGCAAGACCTGTTTTGGCAACATCAATAATGACTGCCGAATCAGTACCGCCTTGACTAAGCGCATAACGGCCCACAGGCATAGTCTCAACGTCAAAGTTTTGCATTTGCGTCGCTTTTGAGTGTCCTGGAATACCTGTTTGAGAGTGAGGCTGTACATAACAAGCAGTCAATGCTGCTGAACATAGCGCACTAACTAATAAGACTTTCATACCGGTTATCGGTTTCAAGATAGAGTTCATAAATATACCGCCTTGAATGCCATACATGGCTTAATTGCGACTAGCAGCATCCTTGCTACAGTGAAAAATGCCATTAACATGCCAAATTAAAATAAAGTAACTTTAATTAAGTCCAACCCTTGAGGCTTAGATTGCGTCTTGCGATACATTAAAGTAATACATCAAGTAATTTTACAATCTAACCGGGATATTAATGAGATATACAATTGCTCACCTAATATTATGTAGGCAAAAACAATTTTTACAAGATTTAACACAGTAAAAAACACTGATTATGCCATAAATAAGTTAATTTTCCCAATATTTATGCGTCATTATAGGGCATATTCTAATTATTCACATAGATAGCCTTATTTGCCATTAAACATACTAAGGCGCTACTGTTAGCATAACCATCATTGACGATTAAAAAATTTGTATATTTGCGTTACTTATCCCTTTATTTTCTTTTATTTATTAATTAATTAATGCTATTTACCATTTAATGCTATTCAAGGACCTGACTCATGGCGATGACTATTAAATTCGGCCAAACTCCTTTTGCTCAAGCCTCTTTCTGTAAGGCAGCCAAGCTGGCTTCAATTACCACCGTAGCGACTTTGGCGTTGGGTCTAAGTGCCTGTGGTAACCAAAAAGAAGAGGCTAAGACTGATGCGGCCGGTAATACCACGGCAGCTTCAGCAGATGCCAAAGACATTGAACTGCTAAACGTCTCATATGATGTGGCACGTGACTTCTACAAAGACTACAACCCGATGTTTGTTAAGCACTATCAAGCTGAGCATCCTGGGTCTAACATTACTATTAAACAGTCGCATGGTGGCTCAAGCAAACAGGCATTATCGGTAGCCAATGGTCTACAAGCCGATGTGGCAACCATGAACCAAGGCTCTGACATTGAGCTGCTACAGAAAAAAGGCTTAGTAGCCGACAACTGGACCGATGCTTTCCCTGATTACTCAGTGCCTTTCACCAGTACCATTGTGTTCTTAGTCCGTAAAAACAACCCAAAAAATATCACAACATGGGAAGACTTAACCAAGCCAGGTGTTGAGATCGTAATGGCCAATCCAAAAGTCACGGGGAATGGTCGCTATGCTTTCTTAGGTGCTTATGGCTACGGTCTACATACTTTCAATAAAGATGAGAATAAGACCAATGCATTTGTTAGAGATGTATTGAAGAATGTCAAAGTATATGAAAACGGCGGTCGTGCAGCGACTACGACGTTTGTACAGCGCAATATCGGTGATGTGCTGATTACCTTTGAAAACGAATCAAACTTAGCGGCCACTCAATTTGGTAAAGGCAAAGTAGACATCGTTTATCCTAAATATTCTATTAAGTCTGAAAGCCCAGTCGCCGTGGTAAATGCAGTGACTGACAAAAAAGGCACGACAGAAGCCGCCACAGAATACTTGAAATACTTATGGAGTGATGAGGCGCAGCAGCTAGCAGCAGATCTATACTTACGTCCTAGCGTGAAGTCAGTACTGGATGCCAATAGCGACAAGCTACCACCAGTTGATACCTTCCGTCCAAATGATGTGTTTGGTACCTGGGATGAGATCATGGACAAATTCTTCAGCGATGGTGGTGTGTTTGACCAACTAGCGTTTAATGCTCCTAAATAACGACAGACCTTAGCTATTTAACACCCATTTATACCAAATTGGCCAATATCTTGTAATTACTTAACACCTAACTAAAAGTATTGGCTAATACCTTGCAGTGCGCTCAAGCGGTTGTCTTTCTTAAGATAACTAGCCTTGGGCCACTGCTTTTTTTTGTTTAAATTCTGCTACTTATTAAAACCTTATGACGTTTAATTATTAACCTTTTTGCCCATTTTAAAGACGAAAATAGCGCTAGTGTTTCAGGCAGAGTTAAACAATTTCTATATTCCTATTGCTCATTAAGATAGATTTATTAATCACTAAATATAATAAAGAGCGACTGTTAGCATTGGCTTTATGATTTTACAGCTGTCTGTGAATCACAATACTTATAACCGCAGACTTAAGACCACATAGGAAAAACAAATCATGGCCAATACCGTATCTTCTAATGCATACCCCGTGTCAGTGTCGCTAAAGCAGTGGGCCACTATCGTTACCTTGAGCACATTAACGCTGGGGCTGACCGCTTGTGGCAATCAAAAGCAGCAAAGCACCGTGACCAACAGCGATGGCAGCGTTACCACCATTGATAACAAAGATGTACAGCTGTTAAACGTCTCTTATGATATTTCGCGTGACTTTTATAAAGACTACAATCCGCTGTTTGTGAAGCATTATAAGGCGCAGCATCCGGGTAGCAATATCAGCATTAGTCAGTCACATGGTGGCTCAAGCAAGCAGGCGTTATCTGTGGCAAATGGACTTCAAGCTGATGTGGTCACCATGAACCAAGGCTCTGATATTGAGCTGTTGCAGAAAAAAGGCCTAGTGGCGAATGACTGGAATAAAGCCTTTACCAATAACGCGGTGCCATTTACCAGTACCACTGTGTTTTTGGTACGTGAAGGCAACCCCAAGCAGATTAAAGATTGGAGCGATTTGGCCAAACCTGGGGTAGAGATCGTTATCGCCAACCCCAAAGCATCAGGCAGTGGTCGTTATAGCTTTTTAGGCGCCTATGGCTATGGTTTACATCAGTTCAATAATGATGAAGCCAAGACCCAAGACTTTATGAAGCAGCTTTTGGGCAACGTCAAGGTCTATGAAAATGGCGGCCGTGCGGCTACTACCACATTTATGCAGCGTAATATCGGAGACGTACTGATTACGTTTGAAAACGAAGCCAATTTATCAGCAACCAAATTTGGTAAAGGTCAGGTACAAATTGTCTATCCAAGCTACACCATCCAGTCTGAGACCCCAGTGGCAGTGGTCAAAGCAGTGACCGATAAAAAAGGCACTACTGAGGCAGCCACTGAGTACCTAAATTACCTGTGGAGCGATGAAGCCCAACAGTTAGCCGCTGATCTGTATATGCGTCCTACCAATCCTAAAATCTTGGCCGCCAACACTGATAAGCTTCCGGCCATTGAGACCTTCCGTACTAATGACGTGTTTGGCACTTGGGATGAGGTAATGACCAAATACTTTAAAGAGGGCGGTGTTTTTGATCAGCTGGCTCAAACCAAAACTCAGTAATTAGTTAAATAACTGGTTGGCTTACTGACTATCTGTCTGTCTAACTAGGCTATTAGTTTACTGAATTCAAGACCCTGTAAGTGCTTTGACTAAAGCCAACAGGGTCTTTTTGTTTCAATAGTTTGGCTAAGATTAGGCATAAGTAAGCACGATATTTGATGCCAATCGGCTATATTCCTTTTATTCACTACGATAGCCTTATTCATCATTAAACTTAATAACTAAGCCCTGTTAGCATGATGACCATTACTAAAAGTCTGATTATTTGGCTTTATAAGTAGCAAACTTAAATAAATGTAGTGAGACCTCCATGACCCAGCAAGCCCCATTGACAGCGACTCCTATACGCAAACGCTCTTGGCTGACCAAGCTGCGTCAACGTAACGTGTTACCAGGATTTGGTCTCTCTATGGGTATTACGGTATTGAGCTTATCGCTATTGGTGATCCTGCCATTTGCGATGATGGCCTATACCACCACCCAAATGGGTTGGACAGGCTTTATTGAGGCCATTAGCCAGCCACAGGTCAAAGCGGCGATTATTTTGTCATTAAAGATGTCGTTTTATGCGATGTTGACCAATATGATATTTGGCACCTTGGTAGCGTGGGTCTTGGTGCGCTATGAGTTCTTTGGTAAGTCGTTAATTAATGCGCTAGTGGATTTACCTTTTGCCTTGCCTACTGCGGTAACAGGTATTTCATTGGCCACGTTATATGCCCCCAATGGTTTGATTGGTCAGTTCTTTGACAAGATTGGCATACAAGTGGCGTTTACCCCGATTGGTATTTGGTTGGCCTTAGTGGTGGTCAGTTTTCCGTTTATTGTGCGTGCGGTACAGCCGGTGTTAGAAGAGCTGTCGGTAGAATATGAAGAAGCCGCTGCGGTATTAGGCGCCAGTCGTCTGACTACTTTTCGTACCGTGATACTGCCAGAGTTATTTCCTGCGTTATTAATGGGTGCTGGCATGATGTTCGCTCGGGCGACTGGAGAATACGGATCGGTCATCTTTATCGCTGGTAATATCCCCATGCAGTCAGAGATTTTACCGCTGATTATTATCAGTAAACTTGAGCAATTTGATATTCAAGGGGCGTCAGCGGTAGCGTTATTCATGCTGATGATCTCCTTTGTTATCTTGCTAGCGATTAACCTATTACAGTGGCGTTTGTCGCGCCGTGTGGGTGCCAAATAAACGCTATGTGATACCTCTTAGCTTTATTGAATACTAAATATTAACTACTACCTCTAAATCGTTATACCTTGGCAATGGCCACCTAAGCAACAATTAGAATACTAGGACTGTGTTATGCAAATCTCTAATGGCTACAACTATCAAGACAATGCCGCGACTCGCGATGCCCCTTGGGTGCGTGCCTTATTTATTGGTGTCGCAACGGTGTTTATGATTGTGATGTTGGTCATTCCACTGATGGCAGTGTTCTATGAAGCGTTCAAAGGGGGTTGGGAATTGTATTTGGCGGCATTGGTCGAGCCTGAAGCGCTGCAAGCGATTAAGCTGACACTATTGACCGCTGCTATTGTGTTGCCTATCAATATCGTGATGGGTTTGGCGATTGCTTGGCTAGTGACCCGTTATCAATTTAAGGGTAAGCAGTTAGTAACTACTTTGCTCGATTTACCATTTTCGGTATCGCCTGTGGTCGCTGGTCTGATGTTTGTGTTGCTGTTTGGGCTTAATTCAAGCTTTGGCGGTTGGCTTGAGTCGATGGGAATTCAAGTTATCTTTGCGGTACCAGGTATCGTATTGGCCACCTTATTTGTGACCTTTCCGTTTATTGCCCGTGAGCTGATTCCACTGATGCAGTCGCAAGGTGATAGTGAAGAGCAGGCAGCATTAACCTTGGGTGCGTCAGGTTGGCAGGTGTTCTGGCACGTGACCCTACCCAATATTAAATGGGCACTGTTATACGGCATTATCCTAACCAATGCGCGTGCCATGGGCGAATTCGGAGCGGTGAGTGTGGTTTCCGGTCACATTCGCGGTGAGACCAATACCATGCCATTATTGGTAGAGATTGCTTATAACGAGTATAACTTTACTGCTGCCTTTGCCTTATCAAGCTTACTGGCCGGATTGGCATTATTGACCTTGTTAGTACAGCAGATTATGACCAAGATGCAGACCAGAAAATATGAAAAAGGTATCAATCGTGATGCTATTGCTGCACCGAAACTGGTGGTCACTCCCAATAGCAAGCAGACGGTTGCGGCAACGTCAAACTCTACTGATTAATCTCTACTGACTAGTAAAGCAAACCGCATTAATAGATAGGGTATGAATAATGAATAGCCCTATTTAAAAGATTAGCCCTATATTAAAAATTATAAGAGTATAACCATGAGCATAGATATCCAGAACGTCCATAAAAGCTTTGGTAATTTTGTCGCCCTAGAAGATATTTCGTTAAAAGTACCGACCGGTAAGTTAACGACATTATTAGGTCCGTCAGGATGTGGTAAGACCACATTACTGCGCATTATTGCCGGTCTTGAGTATGCAGATAGAGGCCGTATCTTATTTGATGGCGTAGATGTCACTGATACACCTGTTCAGAAGCGCCAAATTGGCTTTATGTTTCAGCACTATGCGTTGTTTCGTCATAAGACCATCGCGGAAAACATTGCTTTTGGTCTAAAGCTACTGCCAAAGGACCGTCGTCCTAGCAATACCGATATTAAGAAGCGGGTCGATTATTTATTAGAACTGGTACAATTGCCAACATTGGCCAATGCTTATCCGCATCAGCTCTCTGGTGGTCAGCGTCAGCGTATTGCTTTAGCACGGGCGTTGGCGGTAGAGCCTAAGCTATTGCTTTTAGATGAGCCCTTTGGAGCACTTGATGCCAAGGTTCGTAAAGAGCTGCGTACTTGGCTGAAGAATATTCACCATGAGCTGGGGGTTACCAGTATTATGGTTACCCACGATCAAGAAGAAGCACGTGATGTGTCTGATGAAATTGTGGTTATGAATCATGGGTCAGTCGAGCAGATTGGTAGCCCAGAGGAGCTGATAGCGAATCCATCAAATGAGTTCGTTGCTGACTTCCTAGACTTAGTGTAACTGTAACTACCTATCTAGGCTAGCTTGAATTAATAGAAGCTTGTTTCTATATAAAGAAACCTAAGAATACGATAGCGTGTTCTCAGGTTTTTTGTTTTGTAAGAGGCATAAAAAGGTCAATTAAAGTAGCCGTTTAGCATAATCGTTTAATGCAGCCATTTAACGCAGTCGCTTAACGTAATAAGATTACTGGGGCAGTGGTCTTGGTTAGAAGCTTGGTAGTGGTACTGCCCACGAAGAACCGGCGCCATTTAGAATGGCCATAAGCCCCAATCACAAACATACTGATGTTATGGTCATTGCGGAAACTGGTTAAGGCGGAAACCACATCGCCATTGCCTACTTTTTTGCTGTCAATCAGGTGAGCGGTGATATTAAAGCCCTCATCACTCATTTTCTTATGGGCTTTATAAAGTTCAGTCTCATTGGCAGTGTCTTTGTTGTCTACCATGACGATATGACCGACTAAGTTTTTGGCAATCTCGTTGTCACAGATGATTTGTACTGCCCGTTTGGCGGTTTCACTACCATCAAATGCAATCATAAAAGACTCAGGGGTGATAAAGCCATCAGAGCACACCATGATAGGACGATTGACAGCGCGGACTACATTTTCAATCTGACTGCCAATATTAACATGGTCATTTTGATGGTCCTTACCTCGTCGACCTATGACGATAATTCGGGTGTTGTCTGCATAATGATTGATGGCTGGTAGCAGTTTGCTACGGCGTAGATAGCTATAAACGTTTGCCTGTGGCAGTGTTCTTAGAATATGTGCCTTAGCATCTTGCAATAACGCCTCACCATGCTTATTGGCAACACGCGCAGTCTGCTCATCCAGCGAAGTCAGCTCTTTAAGTAAGCTGCTGCGACTGTCCATACCGATAGAGCCACTTAGATCATGACGATAGGATTTGGGAACATCGATGACATGAAGCAGGCTAAGTGGCAAGTTTAATTCATTGGCATACCACGCTGCATAATCACATACTGATTCTGTCACACTAGAGCCATCTATACAGGCCAGAATAGTACCATCAGTAATTACACTAGCCTCAGCGGTGTGAGTAGTATCAGTAGAATGAGTACCCTTAATGTCAGTATTTGAGGTGTTACTATTCGGGTCATTGCTCATAGAGGAGGTCATATCAAAGTCCTTTTTTATTATAGTCAGACGTTTATTATCATTAGCCACTGTAAAGCCAGTCGATGTAAATTCAATATACAACCAATATAATTTTTATAAACTTAATTATCAATAGGCTTTAAGTTGTGCTTACACGGAGTCAACTTTAATACTACCAATGGTATCCAGACACCAGTCGGGTAATTGCGGCGAGAGGGCGTACCACATCCAAGTCCCCCTACGCTCAGAGGTTACTAATCCCGCTTTACGTAGGTGGCTCAAATGACGCGAAATAGTCGGTTGTGGCTGATCTAGCTTTTCTATTAAGTCGCAGACACAGATAGCGTCGTGCTGTTTAATCTCTACGATAAGCTTAAGACGGGTAGGATCTGATAATGCTTTAAAGAAGGTAACGGGCTGCATATGCGACCTCTTAAGTTAAAACTATAATTAAAAAAACATATATTCGGTTAAGCGAATATACTATACTTGTCGTAATTCGCCTACCATTATCCCTATTCTCACACTTTTTTGTGTGTTTTATTAACCCTTAACCCCATAGAGAGGTCCTATGTTCCTTGCTGCTTTTATATTTATTGTCACTTTGATACTGGTTATATGGCAGCCGCGTGGGTTAGGGATAGGGGTTAGTGCTATTTTGGGTGCAGTATTGGCGCTTATCGCTGGTGTGATTAGCCTTGATGATATTCCCGTGGTATGGGACATTGTGTGGAATGCCACTTTTGCGTTTATTGCTATTATTATAATTAGCCTGCTCCTTGATCAAGCGGGTTTCTTTGAGTGGATAGCCTTGCACGTGGCCCGCTTCGCTGGCGGTAATGCTAATACTCTGTTTGCCCTAATAGTGCTGCTAGGTGCAGTCGTCTCGGCACTGTTTGCCAATGATGGGGCAGCGCTTATTCTGACGCCTATTGTGATAGCGATGCTATTGAAGATGAGAGTCTCTGCAGCGACTACGTTGGCGTTTATTATGGCCGCAGGGTTCATTGCTGATACCGCCAGTTTGCCACTGGTCGTCTCAAACTTAGTTAATATCGTGTCAGCAGATTTCTTTAATATCTCTTTTGATCGCTATGCGCAAGTAATGCTACCGGTGAACCTAGTCTCAGTATTCAGCTCTCTGGTGGTACTATATTTATTTTATCGCCGTGATATTCCTAAATCATATGATGTGGACAGCTTGCCTGAGCCTGCCACCGCCATCAAAGACAGCGCTACCTTTTACATGGGCTGGCTAGTATTGGCAGCATTATTGTTAGGTTTTTTTGTATTAGAGCCTATGGGTATGCCTATTAGCGTGATAGCGGGAGTAGGGGCGGCGACGTTGGTCATCACCGCGCTAGTGAATAAGAAGCTATCAGTGCCTACAGTACTTAAAAGTGCGCCCTGGCAAGTGGTGGTGTTTTCATTGGGTATGTACTTGGTAGTCTATGGGCTTAAAAATGAAGGATTGACCGATTATCTAACACAAGCTTTGGATGTTTTAGGTCAACAAGGACTATGGATAGCGACAATAGGGACCGGCTTTATGTCGGCAGGCTTGTCCTCAATTATGAATAACATGCCGACTGTATTGATTCAGTCTTTGGCGATAGCCGATACCACTCAGCCCGACACCATTACCCAAGCGATGGTATATGCCAATGTGATTGGCTCAGATTTAGGGCCAAAAATTACCCCCATTGGCTCATTGGCCACTTTGTTATGGCTGCATGTGCTAGCAAGTAAAGACGTGGTCATCACTTGGGGGTATTACTTCAAGGTCGGTATTATCCTAACTGTGCCTGTTTTGCTAGCAACACTGACTGCGTTGGTACTGTGGCTACCGATGGTCAGCTAATCAGTTGGTTGCAATCGTCTAGTTGTAATCAGCAAGTGGCGATAACCAGCATTCAGGGCTGATAAGTAACAAGTACCAAGTTAAAACCATCATAAAATAGCCTAAGCAAATAAAACTAAACCTTATAATGGAACACCCTTATGACTCCTTTAAAAATTCTATATATCTGCACCCACAACCGTTGCCGAAGTGTGCTATCCGAAGCCATTACCAATCAATATGCTATAAAAGACCAGCAGCAAGTAGAGCAGAGAACACAAAAAGCTAAACCCAAACTTATCGCTAAAAGTGCAGGCAGTACGCCTTCAGGTGAGGTTCACCCATTAACTCTACGCTATTTAAATGAATCGGGGTATACGACACAAGGGCTGAGCAGTAACGCTTGGGATGATAGCGACTATATGGGCGACTTTGAGCCTGATGTACTAATCACAGTCTGTGATAATGCGGCAGGGGAGACATGTCCTGTATGGCTCGGAACGTTACCACGCTTAACCAAGTTGCATTGGGGACTGGCCGATCCCTCAAAAGATACCGGGGATGAGCAACAAACCAAAGCCAATTTTGAGCACACCATTGCTACCATTGAACAGCGCGTCGTACAGTTATTAGAGATTGCTAATTTGCCGGATTTAGAGCGTAAACAGGCGCTGTTAGACTTGATTGAATAGCGTGTTGTTTTTAGGCTTATAGATATCTGATAAGTTTGATAGCCGTTGGATAAAAGCCTAGCCGTTACTTACTGTATCAATTAGTACAATATAAAATAGCCTAAGCAAATAAAAATAACACTATCTCAAACACCTTTCCACATTCATCATCAAAATAACCAACTAAGAAGAAAATAACTCAGATGAAAAATTCAACAAAACCAAATTTAAACAACTTAACAGAAAAGTCAGCAAATCAATCACTAGGCAAAAATCTTCCAAACATCAACCCAGAACAATTCAAAATTCCTTCTATCACGGACTTTAAGCAGCAACTATCGACTCATAGACCAAAATTTGTATTGCTGTACGGCTCCTTACGGGAAGTATCCTATAGCCGATTGGTAGTAGAGGAATGTGCTCGCTTATTAACGGCAATGGGTGCAGAGGTTAAAATTTTTAATCCTACAGGGTTACCTTTGCCGGATACCGAAGACACTACTCATCCCAAAGTAATTGAACTGCGTGACTTAGTGCAGTGGAGTGAGGGTATGGTCTGGTGTTCTCCTGAACGTCACGGTTCGATGACCGGTATCATGAAAGCACAAATAGATTGGATACCATTATCACTCGGAGCGGTACGTCCGACTCAAGGCAAGACCCTAGCGGTGATGCAAGTTTGTGGCGGCTCGCAATCTTTTAATACTGTCAATCAGCTTAGGATATTAGGTCGTTGGATGCGGATGATTACTATCCCAAACCAATCTTCAGTCCCCAAAGCGTTCTTAGAATTTGAGGACGTAGAAGACGAGCAGGGAAATATCACCAAGCGTATGAAGCCTTCTGGGTTTTATTTGCGCATCGTTGATGTGATGGAAGAATTGGTGCGATTCACACTACTGACTCGGGATCAGTCTGATTATTTGGTCGATAGATATTCTGAAAGAGTGGAGAGTGCTGAGGAGCTGATGAAGCGAGTCAATCAAAAAGACTTGTGAGCTATTATAAATGTGATGATATCAAATAAATATTGCTAGAAAAATATAACCAAAAAAGAGTCAAAACCGTAAAATGGTTTTGACTCTTTTTCAATGCTTTATAACAAAATGATTTGTCAGTTAAGACCGTAAGAAATGTCGAATATTAATTATTACTGAGTTAGCGTTGCCAATAATCTTCTGGGTAATTTGGCAAGTCTAATAAGGCTTGGCGTAACGCATTTGACCATTGAGCACTAAGATCACTAAAGTAAGTATCGTGTTCATCAATACGTCGAATTTCAGGAATTTTTAGACTGTCATTTTCATAAATAATCATGTCAATGGGCATGCCGACTGATAAATTAGAGCGTATCGTAGAATCAAAAGATAACATCAATGCCTGCGCAGAGTGGTATAAATCAGCGTCATAAATTACAGAACGATCTAAGATGGGTTTTCCATATTTGCTTTCACCCAACTGGAAAAATGGCGTATCTGTAGTAGCCCGTATACAGTTACCCTCAGGATAAATCATATACAATTCAGTGGGCTGGTTCTTTATTTGGCCACCAAGCATAAAAGAGCTAGTAAAGTTGGCATTGTTGGGCTCATTGGCGACAGCTTGTGCATTACTGGTAATCTCACGCATGTAGCGTCCTACCAATTGAGCCGCATCAAATAAAGTGGTAACTGTATGCAGATTGGGCTCTTGGTTTTGATTAATATCATTTTGTAATTGGGTAAATACTGCTTGAGAAGTGGCCAAATTCCCCGCAGTTTGCAAAACGATAAATCTTTCACCTTCAACACCATAGGTGTATATTTTTCGAAAAGTAGAGATGTGATCAACGCCTGCATTTGTTCGGGTGTCACTCGCGAAAATCATGCCTTCTTTAAGGCGTAAAGCGGCGCAATAAGTCATATAATTCCTGTCATTAAAGAATTCATTAATCAGTACATTTATTTTTAATGATTAACAAATATTGAGGGGGTTGATAAAATTTTAAAATCACTAATAATAAAAAATGGTTGATAAATCATCAGTCAATACGGTTTACCATAACTTGGCTGTATAGGCTTTCATAACCACCACCAATACGCACACCGCGTACCGGCGCTGCATCTAAATAATCTCGACCAATAGCGACATAGACGTGATGACTTGGCTGGAAGAGTTGATTAGAGATATCAAAGGTATACCAATACCCATCTAGATAAGCTTCTGCCCAAGCGTGACTCGACATATGGTTTTGATCGGCATCATACAGATAACCAGAGACATAACGTGCTGGTATCTTTTTATCACGCAAGCACCCCAAAAATACATGGGTATGATCTTGGCACACGCCGGCCTTCATCTCAAAGCTTTCTTCGGCCGTAGTCCCTACGTGAGTCACATTTGTGGTATAGGGCATTTGAGTAATAAGCGCACTTGCTAAGCCTCGTAAATTCTCGAGCGTTACTGTTTCTAAATAAGGTGCAGCAAAGTCCCGCATACTTGTCGAGCAATAGGTAAGGGGAGTCTGTACTGTAAATAGTAGATAGGGAATTTCTCCACTGTCTTCAACATATTGAGTATCGGTATTAATTTCGACAATACCTGACGCCTGTATTTGCAAATTATCGTGTTTTTCATTGCGACTCAGCGTAAACCAAGTGTTGCCAAAACCATCCTTTTGTAAGGTAGCTAGTTTGGGTAGCATCACTGACCAGGTATGCACGATTTGATGTGGTAGGGCCATTGGCGACATTCGAATATATTGCACACTACGTTGGGCGAACTCTTTGTAGTAATAGTTAGTTTGATGATCAATACTAAGTTTCATCACTTATACTCCTTGCTGTAATAAGGCATTGAATTCTTCACTCAACAGCAAATAATCATCAAAATTCTTAGATTTAATCAGCTGATTGGTTAAACGAATAAGTTCACGCCAGCGCGTATTTTGAGGAAGGTCGTTGACGCAGGCCTTAAATTGGACGCTTATCTCAGAGAAATCCTGATCCAGCAAAATAGTACGTTCTAAAGCTTCAAAATAACGACCTAATTCCCAAAAATAAGTCACCGTTTGATTCTCTTGTTCCATAGCCGCATTACAGGCTTGTAGCTGTAAAGTCGCTGCTCGATATGTGCCCGCACTGGCCAAACGTTTGATTAAGTTATATAGCTCAGCTGTGTCTTTTCCAATGATGCCTTTTACTTCCTGTACATTAGTTTCAATAGCTTCAATAACCTCAGGAATCTGATTGCTCTCTAAATCTCGTAATACCGCTAATTTGTACAGTTCAGGATTGGACTCATCGGCAATTACCATATTTGCGCCTATTCCCAAGCGATTAATAAGCTGATGTATCTGACTAGAATTCAATTCATTACGAACAATTTTCTTCATTATTGCATCATAATAGTGCAGTCTTTCACTATATCGACCCAACCAAACCAAATGGTTGGCTCTAGATAGCAATAAAATGATAGGGGCATCAGGTGTATTGTCGTAGCCAACTTCAACAGGATAAGAGGTGACATTAAGGTATGACGCATGGCGCATTGCCGCTGAACCTGCAAAACCATTGTCACTATAGGTATCACTATTAGATTTCGAGACATCGCTGTCATCAAGTTGTTCTTGAGTTAAATCGATGACCCAAGTGTCTTTTATACCGCCACCTTGTGAGGAGTTGACCACCAATGAGCCTTCTTTCATAGCGACTCGAGTAAGTCCACCAGGAACAATATCAACCGAACCGTCACCATGACTTAAGATAAATGGACGTAAATCAATATGCCTTGGCGCAATACCGCCATTGACTGTGGTGGGATTGGTTGATAGTGAAATGGTAGGCTGGGCGATAAACCCTGCAGGATTATCAAGTAAACGCACTCGGTAATCTTCAATCTCTTGTTCTGTCGAAGTAGGCCCAATAAGCATGCCATAGCCACCTGAACCTTGGGTTTCCTTGACCACTAACTTATCTAAATTTTCTAAGACATATTCAAGTTCATCAGGTTTGCGGCACTGATAAGTTTGTACATTGGGTAATATAGGTTTTTCTCCCAAATAAAACTCGATCATATCTGGAACGAACGGATATAGGCTTTTATCATCGGCCACACCTGTACCAGGAGCATTAACAATCACCACATTACCGGCACGATAGGCACTCATTAAACCAGATACGCCAAGGATGGAGTTGGCGTCAAACCCTAAAGGGTCCAAATAAGGATCATCAATACGGCGGTAAATAATATCGACGGGTACTTTGCCGCGCACTGCTTGCATATATACTTTGCTGTCTTCCACAATTAAGTCGTAGCCATGTACCAAAGGTACATTCATCTCATGTGCCAAATAAGCGTGCTCATAATAAGCACTGTTAAATCGACCTGGCGTTAAAATAACAATTTGCGGATCATATTTATCAGTAGCACTGGCCAAACAGGCTTTTAAGCGCTCAGGATAATCATCAATGCTTAATACAGAAGCCGACTCATATAAGTCTGGCAATAACATTTTTGAGATATTACGACTTTCAAGCATATAAGAGACGCCAGAAGGCATACGTAAATTATCCTCTAATACACAAAACTTGCCCGCTTCATCACGGATTAAATCGATACCGCTAATATGAGAATAAACCGGTTTTTCCAAATTAATATTCATCATCCAAGGTTCATAACAACCACTGGCATAAACATAAGAGTCAGGCACGACACCAGCTTTCATAATGCGCTGCTCATGATAGATATCATCTAAAAACATGTTTAACGCATTAATACGTTGCTTACACCCAGCTTCCACTTGTTGCCATTCTTTGGCGTCTATTACCCTTGGAATAATGTCGAAAGGAATCATTCTTTCGATATTTTCCGCATCACTATAAACGGTAAAGGTAACGCCTTTGCGATAAAAAATGTCGGCTGCTTGATCGTTATATTGAGCCAATCGTTCTATGCCAGCTTTATCCAACCACGTACCAATTTTTTTGGCCACTGGGCGGTATTGAGTCGTTGTGGCTTTTAACTCATCAAAACTTGAACGAGAATAAAAGTCTTGAGAGAATTTTTGCTGAGACTGAGACTGAGACTGAGACTGAGACTGAGACTGCTGTTCTTCATTTTTTTGGGTAGCGGGTTTCGATGTTTCTTTATTGGTTTCTGCCATGCTACACCTCCTATTATTTTCTTATTACTAACTGTTAAATACTAAACAACATTATTAAGCTGCACTATTAAAGGGCATTATTACTGTCCTTACCCAAATTAATTATTGCAAATGCAGTATCAG
Source organism: Psychrobacter sanguinis (assembly GCF_020736705.1). Lineage (NCBI taxonomy): Bacteria > Pseudomonadati > Pseudomonadota > Gammaproteobacteria > Moraxellales > Moraxellaceae > Psychrobacter > Psychrobacter sanguinis. The sequence continues at coordinate 2,674,500 of NZ_CP085990.1, read as the reverse complement.
ATCTTCTTTTATATGCCATATTCAGGATAAATATGGTTGTATATTTGATACTTTGGTATGATGATTTGATTGCTTTGGTCATATGTTGTTCATAAGTAGTGCTTATCAAGGAGGCAAAACATCATGGAATTTGATATTAATTTTCAGCTAATGGGCTATCATTTAATACAGCTGGTTATCGCTTTCTTGTTGTCATTACCCATCGCTTTAAATCGTGAAATGAAAGACAGTGGTGCTGGCCTTAGAACCTTTCCTTTGGTTACCATTGCCTCTTGTGCCTTTATGCTAGTCGGTATGGATATTTATAAAGGGGATGCAGAAGCCCGTATAATGTATGCCATTATCACTGGTATGGGCTTTATTGGTGGCGGCGCTATATTCAAAAGTGAAGAAGGCGCTAAAGGTACTGCTACTGCCGCCAGTTTATGGAATACAGCGGCTATAGGTATATCGGTAGCGACCGGTCGTTATGAAATTGCCATCATATTATCTATCGTTGGATTTGTTATCTTGCAGTTCTCTGAACCCTTTAAAGTCAAAAATAGATAGGAATAATGAATAAATCAGAAACCAAGTGGTTAAAAATTTTGGCCATGGCTTGTACTGGATTCGGGGCTATAATTTTGCCGAGTTGCAGTGTTTATAGTACTAACTCAGTTCAATCTCAGAGCCAATCTATCTTCTCCTCTAAAGCCAATCAACCAATGGAAGTGGAGGTCATTCGTCATATCGGCTATCCGACTGACAATGGCGTAAGACAGAAGGGCAGTGTACTTATCGGCGACCATCACTCCTATTTAATTTCGACAGGCAGTGATGCGTTAACTCTATTAACCGAGTTACCTTCAAAAAACCTACATATACAGCAGCCTATACGAATTAACCGCTATTCTGATAATAGTGTGCATATCGATTTAAAGTTTAATTATCAGAAAACCAGCGGTTCATATAGCGAAAATGAGCGGGCTATTTTTTCGCAAATTTGTCCAACGAGTTTAACCACTAGTTTAAGTCCTAGTTTGACGGGTACTTCGCTCAACAATAATTCGCACAATACTTTGAATAGCACTTTAAACAACACGCTCTCTAATCCACAAAATACTTGCCAGCTTACTCTGCAAGGTGGTATGTATGCGCCGATTAGTCAGGCCAATTTAAATAACTCGTCTATAAAGAAGGATGCCAATTTAAAGTTAGACCAAGGCTTAACGGCTGAGATATATACTATTAACAGCAAACGGGCTAGAACGCCTGCTGAAATAGCGGTTATTCCTTGGAAAGTTGTTGTTGAGACATTAGAGCTACCTTTAGAGATACTCTCTATTTTTAAATAGCTTTATTTTCAAAAAATGTCAGCTATAACTATAAATAGAAGACAAAGATAGCACGCACAAAAAAGGGTGAACAGTATACTGTTCACCCTTTTAATTTATTTGCTATTAGCACAGATAGGTTTAGTTTAGTTCAACATACCAAATGCGACTAATGCATTAGCAACACGCTTATAACCTGCAATGTTGGCACCTGACATATAGTCAATGCAGCCATCGCAAGTGAAGCCATATTCTTCAGAAGCCGCCGCGGCATCATCATGGATGTTTTTCATAATGACTTGAAGTTGATTATCAACGTCTTCAAAAGTGCGGTACTGACGTACTGAGTTTTGTGACATTTCTAGACCAGACACAGCAACACCACCCGCATTGGCTGCTTTGCCAGGTGCATAGTGCATTTTTTTCTCACGAACGAAATCAATGGCTGCGGCGTCTAGTGGCATATTAGCGCCTTCTACCACATAGCGAATGCCATGATCATACATAGCTTCTGCATCTTCTGCAGTCACCTCATTCTGAGTAGCACACGGGATAGCGATGTCACCATCGAATCTCCAAGGTTTTTCGCCTGGCAGCCACACACCGCTACCACCAAATACTCTATGGTACTCAAATAAAGGCTGACGATTGGCTTTTTGCTCTTTCACCCAATCTAGCTTCTCTTGATCAAAACCAAACTCATCGTACAATGTACCTTTAGAGTCTGATAGGGTAATAACTTTAGCACCTAAAGCAATGGCTTTTTCTGCTGCATGTACTGCAACGTTACCGGCACCTGATACTAAGACTGTTTTGCCTTCCATTTGATCATTGTTTGCTTTAAGCATGTTTTGTAAGAAGTAAACCGCGCCATAACCTGTGGCTTCTGAACGACATAAGCTGCCACCGAAGCCCACACCTTTACCGGTCAATACCCCTGTATACTCATTGGTAAGGTTTTTATACATCGCAAACATGTAGCTAACTTCTCTACCGCTCACACCGATGTCACCTGCCGGCACATCCATGTCTTTACCGATGTAACGATAAAGCTCACGCATGAAAGCATAACAAAAACGACGGATTTCGCTGTCTGATTTACCATGAGGGTCAAAGTCTGAACCACCTTTAGCGCCACCCATCGGTAGGCCGGTCAGAGCATTTTTAAAGATTTGTTCAAAACCTAAGAACTTTAGAATAGATTCGTTAACGGTAGGATGGAAACGGATGCCGCCTTTGTAAGGACCTAAAGCATTGCTGAACTGAACTCGCCAACCACGGTTGATTTGGATATTACCTTCATCATCTTCCCAGTTGACACGAAAACTAATAATACGGTCGGGCTCTGTTAGGCGTTCAAAAACTTTGTGCTTAGCAAAGCGTGGATCGCGATCATATACAACGTCAATAGTGCTCGCTACCTCTTTTACCGCTTGAATAAACTCAGGTTGGTGTGGATAGCGTTCTTCAATGCGTTCAATGACGTCTTGCATGCTCATAGGCCCTGTCCTTATCAGATTAATTACATGTTTGTTACACTAAAAAAATACTGTAATTTAATAATAAATTCAACAATTTTTTATACCTTACAGTTCAGTCATTACTAAATGATATGTTTATAATTAGTAAAAGTTATTAAAACTATGATTTTACTGTAAATTCGATCCTCAAAAAGGGGAGTCTCTTACCCTCATTATAGGACAGATTTACGATTATTTCTTAAAATATAAAAATGTAAATCTTAAAGGTGAATCTTGAATATGATTGTTAATACAGGGTTGTTAATACAGGCCTCGACCATCCTCAGGTTTTAAGCGTAAAAATGACAGTCCCGAGATAATAGTAATAACACCCAACACATAATAGGTGGCATGGAAAGCACTAATAATTTCAAAATTTAATCTATCATTAAAGACCGTCAATATAGCGGCCCCAAATGCAATACCGAAGCTAACCGCAAGCTGCTGGTTAACGGCCATTAAACTATTGCCGCTACTGGTTTGAGATCCTTTAAGATCGCCAATAGTGATGGTATTCATGGCACTAAATTGCATTGAGTTACACGCACCCATAACCACCAACAACGGTGCGATATAATACCAAGGCATTGAGGCATCTAGCTGAGCCAGTAAAATGATTAAAGTACCCAAAACCGTAGTATTGATAACCAATACTTTGCGGTAGCTAAAGCGCTGAATAATTTTACTCACCCAAGGTTTGATGCCCATAGCACCTACTGCAATAGGGGTCAATAACCAGCCTGCCTGCGATGGCGTATATTTAAAAGCCACCTGTAGTAGTAGCGGCATCAAATAGGGGACGGCACTAATTCCAAGACGGGTAAACAAGTTACCGGTAATCCCAATTCTAAAGGTACGGATATCAAATAACGACAAGGGAAAGATAGGGTTAGTGGCTTTGCGTGCATGACGGGCATACATCAGCAATAAGCTAATGCCAATTGCCACTAGGCTAACGCCCCACAACGCCTTATCTGGTTTTGACAGCAATTCAACAGCAAGCGTTAGTAGACCGGCCGCGATGGCAAATAATCCAAAGCCTAACCAATCCAACTTGCCTGTCGCTTCTCGTAAGTCTGGGACCAATTTAAAGCCGATTATCATTCCTAAGATTCCCATAGGAACGTTTATCAAAAATATCCAATGCCAACTGGCATACTGTACCAAATAGCCACCAACCAACGGTCCTACAAGGGGTGCAATTAGCGCCGGAATTACAGCAAAGTTCATAACCGTCAGTAATTGATTGCGAGGATAGGACTTTACTAAGATGAGACGCGCAACTGGGGTCATCATAGCACCGCCAATGCCTTGAAGGATGCGTGATGCCACTAAGATATCGAGACTGGGGGACATGGCACAAAATATTGAGCCAATGCTAAACAGCACAATCGCGCTTAAGAATACTTTACGAGTGCCGTATTTGTCAGCCATAAAGCCACTTATAGGGATAAATATGGCTAGAGTTAAAGCATAGCTGATAACTGCCCACTGCATTTTTAGTGGAGATTCGCCTAAGGCCAGCGCCATTTCTGGCAAAGCCGTATTTAAGATGGTGGCATCTAAAATTTGCATGAACAAAGCCACTGCCAGTACATAAGGCAAGAATTTGGCTTGAGAGGGTGATAGCTTAAATTTAGGCTCTGTATCAAGTACGGCCGAAGAAGACTTGGAAACAGAAGTATCTTCGGCATTAGGGAGGTTATTGGGCATAGGACGACCTAAAAAATTAGGTTTAATTAACTGAAGGATGATTTAATTTATTAAACAATAAACAGCTGTCTATAATATCATGAAGCCGCTGCTCGCTATTTAGTGTTTTAGTTATGGGGCGACTGTTATAAATACTAACGGTCTAAAAACGTTAAATGACGACAAAGGCTATCAATAACAGGAGCAGGCTGCTTGACCCAGATACTATGCGGATTGCCTTTGGTAGCTAGCAGGTTATCCTCCAGTTTAACGCTTACTATCTTAGGTTTGGCACACAAATTCGCCAATCCTTGCATTGACGTCATCGGTGCAAAATGGTCGCCCTCAATATTAATATATAACCCTTTACTATCTTTAGACGTCAGCGGTATGGTCATAAATTTAAATGTACCGGTTAGGGCGGTCTGGCACCACTGCTGCATTAGAGTCTTCGCTTCCTTATCGCCAAATCCAATCTTATAGCCCGGTAGATAGCCATAAATTTTTAACAGTATTTGGATAGCGGTTACTGCTGAGAGTACCCTTAATTGACCACGGAGGTCTGACCAGTTTTTGTAATGCACATTACCGGTCGCGATTCCGATAAAGGGTTGACCAGAGTTAGCAGAATATAGGGTGGCTATATGCCCGCCTAAACTATGTCCTACCAATATAATTCGATTATCAGGATATTCAGTTTGAGCTTTATTAATGAGCTTGGGAATAAAGTCTGTCACTAGGTGGTTATAGTCATAATCTATCCCTTTTTTAATGGTGGGTTTGTTTTCACCACAGCAAGGATAGTCCGCACTAAATACCGTAAACCCTTTGGCAGACAAGCCTTCGATAAACTTCTGGTATTTGTTACGGGTGACCCCCAGCGCATTCAATAAAATTAGGGTGGTGTTACGGTTCACTTCATTGGTTTGTTGCGAAGCGTCTAACGAGAGAGTAGATAAGGCAGAGGCGATGTGCACTTTGACAGGATACGTTCCTTTTTCAGTGTTAAATTGAAAACTGCTCATATAGATTGTCCGTAATCAGTGGTATGAAAGTCCTAGAGGCTTAGATTTTCTAGTCTAAAGTCAGAATAGCAACTCTTATGGCTATAATCCATAGCAGCAAACAGGATAAAAGGTACAAAGTGAATCGATGCGACACCTTAATAAATGCAACATATTCATTCTTGATTCCATAATGTACACTGATATTCTGAATATCTAATATTAAAATGACTAGCATCAAATGTTGTTGACTGAATTTGGCTTAACCAAGACTTACTATCGATCATTAGCCCTGATTAGTTCAATAACATAGCTGGTTCAACAATATTTAGGCTAATAACAATGATTAGGGAAACGCTATGACTAACCAATCTGATAATCCTATGCAAAGTGAAGAGACAACTTACACCCCGCCAAAAGTATGGCAACCGGTAGAAGGCAATGGTGGAAAATTTGCCAATACCAATAAGCCAACAGCTGGCGCTCGCCATCAGCAAACGTTACCAGAAGGCGATAATCCGCTACAACTATACTCTTTGAATACCCCCAACGGGATTAAGGTAAATATTCTGTTGGAAGAGTTGGCTGAACTAGGTGTGGCTGGGGCAAAGTATGATGCTTACAAAATAGACATCATGGAGGGCGATCAGTTCGGCTCGGATTTTGTCAGTATCAACCCTAATTCAAAAATACCTGCCTTAGTCGATTACAGCAACCCGCAAGCCCCCGTCAAGCTATTTGAGTCGGGCGCTATTTTGATGTATTTGGCTGAGAAGTTTCAGAAGTTCATACCTTATAATAGTGATCCACAGAAGTACGCCAATTATTTAGGCTGGGTAATGTGGCAAATTGGTAGTGCTCCATATGTGGGTGGTGGTTTTGGACATTTCTTTAGCTATGCACCATATCCCATGCAATATCCTATTGATAGATTCACGATGGAGACCAAGCGTCAGTTAGACTTACTTGATAAGCACTTGGCCAATAATGAATACATGTTAGGCGAGGGCGATGACAACTATAGTATTGCTGATATGTTGATATGGCCTTGGTATGGCAGTTTGGCACTAGATGAGTCTTATGAAAATGCCGGTGAGTTTTTACAAATCGCCGACTACAAGCACTTACAGCGCTGGGCAAGACAAATTGCCCAACGACCTGCTGTAAAAAGAGCAGTGGCTTTAGAGCTTAAGCCGATTAAATAGCTGATTAGATAAGTGTGCAACCCTATCAAATAAAGGGTGTATAAGATAAAAATCGGGGTTGTTTGAATTAATTATCAAATAATCCCCCTATTTAAATTAGTTGTGCTATAATCTGCGCTTGCTGATTGATAACATCGCCCGCAATTGTCGTCTGGAGAAGACACCTTTTAAAATTGTTGCCGATGATTTTGCTGTTAGCCTTTCCAATAACCTCTCTAATCAATTATTAATATTAGAAGATATTGACGCTAACGATTCACCGGTAACAACCACCAAAATACGTTATTAACTTGTACATAGGATGTACTTCTTAATTTACGCTTATCTGTGTTGTACCTAAAAACTTTAACTGTGCACTACTGGCCCTCAGCATTGGCCGAATTAATAGTGGCAGTAACTTAATGGACACACATATACATGTCAAATTTAGACACTCTTTTAGACAATGCCGCAAACGAAGTAGATGGTATCGTAACCACTCAAGACTTGAATGACAAAACCCATCCAAACACCAATGTAGATATTGAAGATCAAATTACCTTTGTTGACCTTGATTTGGCACCAGAGCTTCTTTCTGCCTTAACTTCAAGTGGCTACGAGCACCCAACTCCTATTCAAGCACAATCAATCCCGCCAGCATTAGCCGGTCGTGACTTATTGTTGTCTGCGCAAACGGGTAGTGGTAAAACTGCTGCATTCGTATTGCCAATGCTTGATAAAATCATTCGCGATAAAGCAACTAACAAAGTTGTGCATACTGTAATTTTGACACCAACACGTGAACTTGCTAACCAAGTAAGTGATAGCGTTCGTCAATACAGCTCAAAAACACGCAATATCTTCAGTGTACCTCTAGTAGGTGGCGCACCTTACGGTGGTCAGATTCGTGCCCTTAATAAAGGTGTACAGATTATTATCGCCACACCAGGTCGTTTCATCGATCACATGAACTCAGGTCGTATCGACTTATCTGAATTAGATATTCTAATTCTTGATGAAGCGGATCGCATGTTAGACATGGGTTTTGCTGATGACATCGAAAAAGTAATGTCAGCTGCGCCTAAGTCACGTCAAACTATTATGTGTTCTGCAACTTGGGATGGCCCAGTCGGTAAAATTGCTGCCAGCTTTACCAATAATCCAGAACGTATTGATATTAAAGCTGAAACTAAGCACATTGATGAGTCAGTATATTATGCTGATGACTTCAACCATAAAAACCGTATTTTAGATCATTTATTGACCCAAAAAGACGTGAACCAAGCAATTATATTTGCTGCTACCAAACGTAGCTGTGAGACACTTGCTAAGAGTCTTAAAGAGCAAGGCCATAAAGCCAGCTTCTTACATGGTGATTTACCACAAGCAAAACGTACTCGTATCATCAATGATGTGAAAGCGGGCAAAATCAGCATCCTAGTAGCCACTGACGTCGCTGCTCGTGGTATTGACGTAAGTGGTATCACTCACGTATTTAACTATGATCTTCCACGTCAAACTGAAGATTACGTGCATCGCATCGGTCGTAGTGGTCGTGCTGGCCGTACGGGTATCGCTATTAACATCTGTAGCATTGATGACCGTCCACAGCTAGATGCCATCAACCGTTATCTAAAACGTACCATGTCAGTTGAAGAAATTGAAGGTATGGAACCTAAGAAAAATACCAAAGACATGCACGTAGGCGCAGCAGCCAAACGTGGTCGTGGTGGCAATCGCCGCGGTGGTCCAGGTGCGGGTAACCGTCGTGGTGGTAATGGTGGCGGTGGCTACCGTGGCAAGTCTAACGACAATGCAAGCGGTGAAAAACGTGGCGCAGGTGCCGGTGCAGGCCGTCCAAGTGGTAAGCCCGCCGGTCGTCGCTTCGGTGGCAAACCTGCCGGTAGCGCAGGTGCTGGTAAACCAAGCGGTCAACGCCGTGCAGCACCTTCTCGCTCAGGCGAAGGCCGTCCAGCCCGCCGTAGCAATAATGGCTAGTTAATTGGTTTATATCCATTAACTTGTTAAAAAAAGACCAACCTCAAAAGGGTTGGTCTTTTTTATGTTTGGCCGTTAATAGACGCTCCATTTAAGCAAAGACCTATTTATCTTAAGTCTCTTGATTTACTGTTTTCAGGCATCATTAATTCTATTATTACTTACTTAATTAATTACTTACTACATGTTTAATCTTTGAAAGCTGAAAGATTATAAAATAGAGAATATAAAACAAAGAGTACAAAACAATGAAAATTACCTATTGGTCTGACTATGCTTGTCCTTATTGCTATATCGGTGAGGTAAGGCTAGATAAAGCAATCGAACGACTTAAATTGCAAGGTGAGCTACCAGAGAATATTGAAATTGAGTTAAAAGCTTTTCAATTAGATACCCATGCACCGCTTACTGCTAATGGTCCCACTCAACAGCGCTTTGCGAAAAAATATGGCATTAGCTATGAACAGGCCGGCCTACAAATACAAAAAATATCTCAATTAAGTAAAGAAGAGGGCATAGCCTTTAATTATGCCAACACTTTATTTACCAATACTATGGATGCGCACCGTTTGACCAAGTACGTGCAACAAAACGCACCTGAACAGGTTGATAGGTTCAAGAGAGCAATTTATAAGGCGTATTTCACAGATATACAAGAATTGGCAAACCGTGAGGTGTTAATTTCGATAGCTGCAGAGTTGGGGCTAGATGTGGATGTTGTTACTTTACTTGAGAGTAATCGATTTAAAGATGAGGTAATGGCTGATCAACAAGAGGCAATGCGTCTTGGGGTACGCGGTGTCCCTTATTTTGTCATTAATGAGACTTATGCGATACCGGGTGCTATATCTCAACAAGATTTTGAAAATACTTTAAGACAGGCTTATAGGGAGCAACTGGCTGATAAGCAACAAGATAGCTTTGTGAGCTGTGACACTGAAGGCTGCGACATTAAATAAAAGCAATGAGTAAGCCAATGATTGATGACAGCTAGATATTGAATTAAAGACCAGCCTTTGTCGGGCCGGTCTTTTTTTATTTAACTTAAATATGTCAATAAGCGTAGTCTAAAAGCTAATTTGAAATTAAGTCTAACACTGCGGATAGCCCACACCGACTTCAACCATATCTATACGATTTTCATCATTATTGTTGGCATAAACCGCCAAGCCGCCCATCGCCGTCTCTTTATACTTGTCCATCATATCAGCACCGGTGGCTTTCATGGTGGCAATGGCTTTATCCAAAGACACATGATGTTCGCCATCGCCGCGACTGGCCAAACGAGCAGCGTTAATCGCTTTCACCGCACCCATGGCATTACGCTCAATACAAGGGACTTGTACTAGCCCGCCGATAGGGTCACAGGTCAGCCCTAGATTATGCTCAATACCAATCTCTGCCGCATTAGTACACTGTGCAGGAGTCAATCCCATAACGTGGGCCAGACCCGCGGCTGCCATAGAACAGGCAGATCCCACTTCACCTTGACAGCCAACCTCTGCGCCAGAAATTGAGGCGTTTTGTTTAATGATGGTGCCTATAGCTGCTGCGGTTAGTAAAAATTCACGGACGCCTTGCGGGCTATAACTCGGTAGAAAATCGCGATAGTAATGCAGTACCGCAGGAATAATACCCGCTGCACCATTGGTTGGGGCAGTAACCACACGCCCACCATTGGCGTTTTCTTCATTTACTGCCAGAGCAAACAAGTCTACCCAGTCCATCGCCATTAATTTATCGCTACTACTCTGAAGGTTATCTAGTTCATTAAGCAGCTGCTTATACATGGTTTTGGCACGGCGCTTAACTTTTAAGCCACCAGGTAAGATGCCTTCACCTTCGCAGCCATTTTTAACGCATTGCTGCATTACCTCCCACACCTCATCTAAATAGGCATAAATAGTTGCCTCATCTCTAATAGCAAGTTCATTGGCCATCATCACGTCACTGATGCTTAAGTTATGATCTCTACATTGAGCCAATAATTCATTACCATTGGCAAAAGGATAAGGTACTGCGCTGTCACTGGTTATGGCAACGCTGTCAGCCGCATGAGTGTCAGAAGCTTCTAATGACTCATCAATTGTAGGCTGCTCGAATTCATCTTCGGTGGCCACAAATCCGCCACCAATAGAGTAATAGGTTCTAGTTAAGCTTTGGCCATCAGTAGTATAAGCGCTAAAGCTAAGACCATTAGGATGATGTGGTAGGCTGCTTTGAGGATGCCAAACAATATCTTGGCCGTAATTAAACTCAATGGGATGGTTGTCCGCAAAGTTTAGGACATTATCATTAAAGACAGGCGCTAAGTATTGATCTACTTTGGTGGTATCAATGCTATTGGCTTTAAATCCTAGCAATCCAAGAATACAGGCAGTGTCAGTCGCATGGCCTCGACCCGTGGCTGCCAGTGACCCATACAAATCAACTTGTAATCGCTTAATATCCGCCAAATCAAAGTACTGTTGTAATTCGTCGATAAACAAGCCAGCCGCTACCATAGGTCCCATGGTGTGTGAGCTTGAGGGGCCAATGCCAATTTTAAACATATCAAACAAGCTAATCATTTATAGGGTTCCACTTTTTTTATAGATAAAAATAGTCTATTTATAGACAAATGTTTGGGTGTATTATAACTAATTGTTTGCTACTAAACCGACTATTTAACCAACTTATTTATCACGCTTATGCAGTTTAAACCGTGACTTTACCTGTATCTTAACATCTAAAGACTACAATTAAGGAAAAGCATAAATAGAGGCCTTTAATACTTAACCAGAGTAAACATGTACTGTCCAACCGATTATCGCCACAAAAAATAATTTGGTTTACGAATAGTAAGAAATGCCCGAGCTTGGCATTAACTTTGTTAGAATGACAAACAGTCACTATAAAAACCCATTATAAAGATTGAGGCCCCATCTTTAAGCCAATTCTATAGGGGTATAGGATGGCGATAAGCGTTAATAATCAAATGTAATATATAAATTCATAATAGGAATTAATAACAACATTGATTATTTCCTTATCAAACCCATCAACTGCAGATTGTTAAATTTATTACTTTTATTGATTTACTTTAGCGATAGGTTTAGATTTAACTGAACTTTAATCGAATTATTTATTATTTATTTGAGGAACGGCTATGAAATATAAAGCATTGAGAAATATCACGGCGATGGCGACGGCCGCTATCTTATTGGCGGCTTGTAATCAAAGCCCTTCAACTGACTCAGCTCAAGACACAGAGGCGGCGAAAACCAGCAAATCTGACTCAGATTTATTGACCCGTATTAATAATGGCGGGACCATTAATGTGGGCACTGAAGGCACATACCCTCCATACACCTATCATGATGAGCAAAACAAGCTAACTGGTTATGACGTTGAAGTTACCAGAGCGGTCGCTGATAAACTTGGTGTTAAAGTTGATTTTAAAGAGACTCAGTGGGATGCCATGCTTGCCGGCCTAGATGCCAAACGTTTTGATATGGTGGCCAACCAAGTTAGCTTGACCACCCCTGAGCGTCAAGCCAAATATGACAAAGCCGAAGCTTATAGCTGGTCGGGTGCTGTGGTATTGGCCCCAAAATCAGACAGCCGCTTTAACTCGTGGGAATCGCTAAAAGGATTAAAATCTGCACAATCACTAAGCAGCAACTACGGTGAGTTGGCACAAAAATACCAAGCAGAGGTTGTTCCCGTAGATGGTATGGCTCAAGCGGTTGAATTGGTAAAACAAGGCCGCGCTGACTTCACTCTAAATGACAACTTGGCGGTACTAGATTACCTTAATAAATTCCCAAACAGTGATTTAGAAATCAAACTAAAAGCACCAAAAGAGGAAATGACAGGGTCAGGTCTGGTGTTATTAAAAGGCAATGATGAAGTGGTTACCAAACTTAATCAGGCCATGAAAGAGCTACAAGAGGATGGCACATTAACTAAGTTGAGCCAACAGTTCTTCGGTGAGGACATCAGCAAACAATGATATCCTCGATATTGACTGCTATTAAAGATCTGCTCGCCATGCTGCCATTTATGTCGCCTGAGCGAGCACAGATTGTTATCGAGTCTTTTTGGCCTATGCTAAAAGGCGCCATTTACTATTCAATCCCTTTGGCCATTGCTTCTTTTATCATTGGTATGGGGATTGCGCTAGTGGTGGCGCTTATCCGTGTGGTGCCTCGTAATGCGCTGTGGCATAAGATTGCTTATCGTATTGCACGCGTTTATGTCTCTGCCATACGTGGCACGCCCATGCTGGTACAGCTGTTCATTATTTTCTATGGACTACCTAGTATTGGTATCATGTTGGAGCCATTTCCAGCGGCTATCATTGCCTTCTCATTAAATATTGGTGCTTATGCTTCAGAGACCGTCCGAGCCTCTATTTTGTCTATTCCCAAAGGTCAGTGGGAAGCGGGCTCAACGGTAGGGTTAAGCTATTTGCAGACGTTTCGTCACGTTATTTTGCCGCAAGCTTTAAGGGTGTCTGTGCCGCCATTGTCTAATACCTTTATTAGCTTGGTAAAAGACACCTCATTGGCGTCATTAATCTTAGTGACTGAGATGTTTAAGCAGGCACAGATTATCACTGCCCGAAACTATGAGTTTATGTTGGTATATACCGAAGCGGCGCTTATTTATTGGGTAATTTGTCTGGCACTAAGCACGATACAAGGCCGATTAGAAACCCGCTTAGACCGCTATGTGGCCAAATAGCCAATACAAAAGGGCATTAGGATAATTATGATAAAAATTACCAATATTCAAAAAGCCTTTGGTGACAATGAAGTATTAAAGGGCATTGATTTAACCATCAAAAAAGGCAGCGTGGTGGTGATACTCGGTCCCTCTGGCTCCGGGAAAACTACTTTTTTGCGCTGTCTAAATGCATTAGAAGTCCCTGAAAAAGGGGTAATTGAGTTTGAGGATGGCAGCTTGACTGTTGATTTCTCTGCCAAGCCTTCAAAGCAGCTGATGCGCCGCTTACAACAAAAATCTGGCATGGTGTTTCAATCGTATAACTTATTTCCGCATAAGACGGCCATTGAAAATCTGATGCTAGGCCCCGTTATCGCCCAAGGCAAAAACAAACAACAGGTGCGTGCTAAGGCGCTTCAATTACTAGAAAAAGTTGGCCTGTCAGATAAAGTAGATTTATATCCATTTCAACTTTCAGGCGGGCAGCAGCAGCGCGTAGGAATTGCAAGAGCATTGGCCATTGAACCTGACCTGCTATTGTTTGATGAGCCGACCTCTGCACTTGATCCTGAACTGGTACAAGAAGTGCTAAAGACCATGCAGCAATTGGCTTCTGAAGGGTGGACCATGGTTGTGGTTACCCATGAGATTAACTTTGCACGCAATGTGGCAGATGTGGTGATGTTGATGGAAGATGGCTACGTGGTAGAAGTAGGCCCTCCTGAACAGCTATTTGAGCACTCAGAGCACCCACGTACCCAAGCTTTCTTGCAGCGCATTAAGAGCTAGGTATAATTAATAAATAGTTAATAGTCTTATAGAACGATAAATAGATGATAAAAAGGGTTAGTGGCCAAGCCAACTAACCCTTTTTGTTGATCATAAAAATCTGGGCTAAATAAAATTATACCTGCATCAAGAAGTTGGCCAACAGACGTTTGGCGCCCTCAGTAGCAAAAGACTCTGGGTGAAACTGTACCCCTTGGATAGGGAACTGCTTATGACGAATGCCCATAATTTCCTCACCCTTGTTAACGCAGTCGATTAAGCTGTCATTTTCAAATTGCTCATTAGAGACCACCGCGGTGACTTCAAGACATTCAGGCAGAGTGTCTGCTTTCACCATTAATGAATGGTAGCGCATAATTTCAATATCCTGAGGCAACCCTTTATATACCCCTTGTCCATCATGACGAATGGGAGAAGTCTTACCATGCATAGGCACGCCCGCCCGTACCACATCACCGCCGAACACATGAGCAATACCTTGCATACCGAGGCAAACCCCCAGTAAGGGAATAGACGGTCCCAACTCTTTTATCACCTCACTACAGACGCCAAAGTAGGCGGGGTCCTCTGGCGAACCTGGGCCAGGGGAGATGATAATACGGTCATAGTTTTGTGATTTGATATCTTCTAGCGTAACTTCATTGTTACGTTTGACGCTAACTTTAGGGTTACCCGGCGCTTGGCTTAATTCGGTATGCAATATCTCGCCCACATACTGGTATAAGTTGAAGGTAAAAGAGTCGTAGTTGTCTATAATCAAAACGTTCATCAGTGTTCCTTGAAGGGTCTTATAGTCTTTTATTTATAGGGTGGTAAACGTTGTAAAACATAACGTTAATATCGTTAATATATAGTTTTTTAATATACAGCTATGCGGCTTAATGGTGGATTGGTGTAATAACGTATGGCTATTTGGACTCAATAAAGCTGTCCAATACCACCTTCATCGCTGACAGCTTGCGTTGAATTTCCAAGTACTCATCTTCAGGGTTTGAATCATAGACGTTACCGCCACAAGTTTGCGCGTAAGCTGCTTCACCATTGATAAACAAACTGCGGATAGGAATCGCAAAAATACAATCGCCATTAAAATTAAAGGACCCTAACGCGCCGCCATAAGCACCACGCCCATCTGGCTCTAGCTCATTAATAATCTTAATCGCTTCAATTTTTGGAGCACCTGACAACGTTCCTGCTGGGAAATTACTGGCCAAAGCGCTAAACATATCTTCATCAGGATGTAGCACCCCCACAATCTCAGAAGAAATATGCTGCACGTGAGAATAGCGTTTAATGTCCATTAAGCTGCGTACTTTGACCGTACCAAATCTTGCCACACGGCCAATATCATTACGGTGCAAATCGACCAACATATTGTGCTCGGCAATCTCTTTAGGATCATTGAGTAAAGCGCGTGCCAATTGACGGTCCTCAGTCTCATCTTTGCCCCGTTTAGCGGTCCCTGCCAGCGGATAAGTTTCCATTTCACCTTGACGTAGGCGGAACAGCAGCTCAGGAGAAGCGCCGATAATACGCTGGGTACCAAATTTCATAAAATACATATGTGGAGAAGGGTTCACTTCCCTTAGTTTTTCATAGATAGGAATATGGTCGCCACTTATTTTATATTTTGATTTAAAGCCCACTTCGCATTGGAAAATACGTCCGGCAATAATATCCTCTTTAACCCGCATCACAGCCTCAGCATGCTGTGCTTGGCTCATACCATCACCGATGAATTCTACGCTTGGGTTGGTATAGCTAGGTATAGGAGCTTGCAGTAAGGACTTTACTTTCTCGATACGATTTTGCTGCTGCTCAGTAGGATAATAAAAATAGAAGATTTCGCCGGTCATCTTATCTAAAGTCAGACCATCTAAATAAACCCCAAATTTGAATGCTTCAAAATGCTCACTAGACTTGGCGTTGAGACTGGGCTCAAAGAAATTCACACTGTCATAACCAAGATAGCCGACAAGTCCCCCAGTCTGGTCTCGTGCCAGCACGTGTTGCGGGGTTATTTGACGCAATAACTGATAGGGATTGTCGGTATTATAGTTTTTGACCTCACCTGTTAAGTTATCGGTAATCGATAGCGTGTTACGGTCTGTCGCTGCCACAGTCATGGCAGGCGAGAAACCAATAGCATGGTGACGAGACATATGTCCTTCAGCACCTAACGACTCTAATAAATAACAGGTCTCAAACTCGGCCTCTATACGTTTAAACAACGCGAAAAAATCAATGTCTTGGGTCAGCTTAATACGAATGGGTTTACTCGGGATATCAATCATCGCAGGTTGGTCGTTTAGTAGTGGCTTAGTGGTAGGCTGTTTGTTCTGTTCTTTATTTAGCTCTTTATTCGGTTCTTTATTCAGCTTGTTATTCATAATTAAATTCCAAAAATCTGTGATACAGTAAAAAAAGGGAGTAGGGTTATTGGCTAAATATTAATAGATTTAATATTAATCGGCTCGATTACTCTTTGCGGTTTCGGTGCAGGGTCAGTAGCTTGTCAATGGTATTGCCTTCATGGCGTTGTAAGGCTTTAGCACCACGAGACACTGTGGCAATGCCCACACCTAATTGCTGAGAGATAGCGCGCTGGGTTACCCCTTGTTGCAATAAGTCAAAGATTCGCACCCGATTGGCAATCTCTTGCAGTTCTTTATCGGTCAATAAGGCAGCCAGAACCGCCTCTATTTCATGGCTATCGGTAAGCTGAGTAAGGTGTTGTACTAAGCTTTGATACGCATCTATATTGTTAGTGGTCATAAGGTTGGTCATCTCTACTGGCTAAAAGAACAGCCGTAATAAATAAGTTGTATCAGTATTCTAGTACACTAGAACTAACCTGTAAACCCAAGAGTGATAACTTTTTACGACCAATCCATCAAAAAAGCAGCCCATAGGCTGCTTTTTAATCACACGAACAAAATTTACAGTTTAATAAACGGGCCCTAGTTAACACAGCTTAAGTCAAAGTCTTCATTCACTAAGATAGTGCGCACTATTTTGCCTTGATCATCTTTTTCATAATCAACAAAAATAGGACGGCCTAATTTAGAATCACAATTAGGGATTAAAGCCTTTGGGGTCATAAAACGCATGGTAGCAACTTTGGCATCGCTTGGGATATTACCCTTATACCAAGTGTCATTTAAGCTTTGTTGTGACTCATCCTCAAACTCATCGCCATAGGCGTACAGCTCATTACTTTGAGCTAAGAAGCACTTTTCTTGCTTGTTCAGCTCAGACAAAGGCTTAGGCGTTCTGTCATATAGATTGACCCAAGTGTCTGATAACCCATACTTCTGGCTTTGCTGAGTCAGCTTACCTAAGTCACAGCTACCAGCTTTAAAAGCCGTACTTAAGTCTTTAATCTCGTTAGACGAAAAGAAGTAAGTCTCTTTTTTAGGCTGAGCGGCCGGCAAGTTTTTTTGACTTTTACCGGCAGTATGATTTTTACCGTTACTGCCACTGTTGCTCATAGAAGAGACATTATTTTGATTAGACGCGTCAATACCTTGCTGAGTGGCACACCCCGTTAAAGCTAACAACAGAGTGGTTAAGCCTAAACAAGAAATTTTTGACACTAATTTTATTGCTGCTGAGTTCTTTGCTGCTGAGTTAATGGGTACTAAGTTCATTGATCGCTCACAAATTATTGGTTTAAATATGACCAAATGGGGTCAGGGCTTCTTGCTTATTTAAAAACACATCACTATCTAATTCAGCGTCCAAATCAACAGGACTGTCATGCATTTCAAATTGTGCATCTAACGCAGGTTTAGAATCATCCTTAAGAACGTATGCCCAAGCACGTTTACGGCCATTGGCATCATATTCCCAATACACACCTTGTACTTCTGGTTCAAAACCTGGCAGTGAGTTAACACCTTCCTCAAGGGCTAAGAAGTACTTCAGCACCGCCCCGCCCCAAATTTCACCTGGAACAATACAGTACACGCCAGGCGGATAGGGAAGAGCGCCCTCCATCGCAATACGACCTTCAATATGAGACAAAGGCACTAGTTCGATATCATTACGCACAAAAGCATTGTGTGCATCGAAGGCACGCATTGCAAACTTAGGACGGAACTCACGCTTAAACATCTGCTGCTGCAATAGATTTAGTTTATGCTTGGCATAAAAATCATGCAACCGTTGGCACAGCTCATTAATACCCAACTTACGGTATTGTGGGTAGGACTTAGCTAAGGATGGTAAAACTTCACTGACCAAACTATTGGCTTTAATGTGCGCTTCAAATCGAACGATGCGCGCCACTAAATGCTGAAACTTAGCCAAAGTTTCGGCGGGAGTTAATAAAAACAAGATCGAGTTTAAGTCTGCTTTTTCAGGAATCACAGAACTTTCGCGCAAATAATGGGCCAATAATGGCGCAGGCACACCGGTTTCTTCGTACTCACCGGTCTCCATATTAATCCCTGGTGTGGTTAATAACAGCTTACAGGGGTCAATAAAGTACTGCTTGTCTGCATACTGCTCAAAATCATGCCAGCGCTCGCCCGTCTTAAATTCAAAGAAGCGAATGTCATTGGCAATTTGCTCAGTATCATAATCCTGCCACAGCTTACCATCAATGGTTGGCGGCACGAATGGCTTAATTAGGGTACAGGTATCAAGTAGCATCTTACGGGCTTCAATACCGCCCACCACGCACTCGTGCCACATACGTTGACCGGCTTTGCCTTCATGCATCTTCGCATTGACATCTAATGAGGCAAATAGAGGGTAGAATGGACTGGTAGAGACATGCATCATAAAGGCATTGTTAAAGCGTTTGTGGTTCACATAACGCGCCTGCCCACTGATATGGTTGTCTTTTTTGTGAATTTGAGAGGCTTGAGAGAAGCCGGCTTGCTGCTTATGCACTGACTGGGTAACAATAATGCCGGGATCGTCAGGGGTCAATTCAAGCAGTAGTGGCGAGCAGTCACGCATCATCGGTATAAACTGTTCATAGCCCACCCAAGCACTATCAAATAAAATATAATCACATAAATGACCTATCTTATTCACCACTTGTCGAGCATTGTATATGGTACCGTCATAAGTACCTAACTGAATAACCGCCAATCGAAAAGGACGTTCAGCATCAGCGCGTTCAGGGGCAACCTCACGAATGCGGTCACGTATCTCAGCCTCGTCAAAACAATGCGACGCAATACCGCCAATAAGCCCATAAGCATTACGATCAGTTTCTAAATAAACCGCCGTACCACCACTCATAGACAGCGCGCCTTGATAGACCGACTTGTGATTGTTGCGGTCAAATAGAACCAGGTCGTCATGTGCCACTAAGGCCCCAATGGCAATTTTGTTAGAAGAGGAGGTACCATTTAACACAAAGTAAGTTTTGTCTGCATTAAATACTTTTGCAGCATGAGCCTGTGCTTGAAACGCCGGTCCTTCATGAATCAATAGGTCGCCTAGACCCACGTCCGCATTACAAGAGTCAGAGCGGAATAGGTTTTCACCAAAATATAAGAAGAAGCGTCGGCCAGAGGGATGACGACGGAAAAACTGTCCGCCTTGATGTCCTGGACAATCAAATGCCGCATTACCATAATCGGTATATTCGCGTAGGGCTTGGAAGAATGGCGGATCAAGAGTTTCGATATAGTGAGCAGCAGCGGCATTTACCAACTGACCATTGTAATATTTTTGGTCATCGGCAAGCTCTAATACCCCATATACATGAGGCAGCCATTCATCCGGCACACTGTCCCCATATTTAATGGCAACGAAAATCGGAATGGAAAAACCCAAATCTTCGATTTCAGCATGGGCTTTAGGCAGATCTTCCATAGTCACGACAATGACGGCGATATTGGTAAAATCCGTTGCCTCAACTTCGGTCAGTCGGTAGTTACAGTTGAGTGCATATTCGATGCCATCGCTGACGGCTATTTTCATTATACTTTCCTTTAGAGTGTCGAAGGCCTTTAAATTTACCCGGTATTTTAACGGATAACAGACGCAGTGTATTTTCAATTAACGAATACTGTTGGGGTATAACCCCCATTATTTCGAATAAAAAAGCAGTTAGCAAATTTTTTGGCCATTTTACGCTAATTATCTGACTCATTCATTGCTTTGTGTACGCCTTTAATAAATCAGTGTTCTACGCCTTTTAATTAAATAGGTAAATTTTATTTTGGGTGCGTAAGTTTTGTAAGAATAGTAAAGGCTTCTAGTATACTGCCATATAAAGTATCCCTAATGGCCGGTGCAGCGTAACCTTTTGGTTAGTGTTATTTTTAATGTTGTTTAGTAGGGTGTTGCAGCACTTATGACGCTTCTTTATACTGACTGCTTTTTATTTTTATACTCCCTTCATTCTATAGCCTTGCTGGAGCTAGTCGATGCCAGATCTCTCTCATTTACCCCTTAATAATCTAGCCATTGATAGCCTGCCGTTAGCTTTTGGCATTATCATGGCGGTTATTGGGCTGGTTTTTTATACCCAAGGACTACCAGGTAAGTTTTGGCGCCGATTTTATGCCGTTCTTCCCGGTATCGTTTTATGTTGTTTTATTCCAGCTATTTTAAACAGTTTAGGGGTTTTCGCTGAAGGCATTGGCAGTCAAATATATGGCTTTACCGCCACTTATTTGTTGCCGGCGAGTTTACTGCTGATGACCTTGTCTATGGACGTGCCGAAAATATTAGGTCTCGGTTGGAAAGCCATTGCGATGTTTTTTGCTGCCAGTATGGCCATCATCATTAGTGGGCCAATGAGTCTGGGTATCGCCAAATGGATCTCTCCTGAGATGTTTATGGATGATACCTTGTGGCGCGGTTTTTCTGCAGTAGCCGGTAGCTGGATCGGGGGTGCAGCCAACCAAGCGGCCATGAAGGAGCTGTTCGGGGTTAGCGATGATCTGTTCGGTATGATGATCTTGGTTGACACTACCAATGCCTCTTTGTGGCTACTGGCACTG
This sequence comes from Psychrobacter sanguinis, assembly GCF_020736705.1. Lineage (NCBI taxonomy): Bacteria > Pseudomonadati > Pseudomonadota > Gammaproteobacteria > Moraxellales > Moraxellaceae > Psychrobacter > Psychrobacter sanguinis. The sequence continues at coordinate 2,653,319 of NZ_CP085990.1, read as the reverse complement.
TTAGTGATGGCCAAACACAGTGATAAAATCGATAGATTTTTACGGGCAGATACCGGTAGCATTGAAAAGGTAGTGGCAGCTGTGGAGAGTTATGAGCGTGAAAACGCTCGACCTGGGTCCTTAAACGACCTAATGGTTATGTTTGGTCTGTGTTTTGCCATGGTGGGCTTGGCTCATTTTATTGGGGGACAAATAGCTGAATTCTTCTCCCCTTATAGCTGGGCAGTACAATACAGCTTTGCAAGTTCATTCTTCTGGATGGTGGTGATTATCACATTAATAGGTGTGGGCTTTTCGTTTACCAAAGTGCGCCGACTAGACCATATTGGTGCCTCAAAAATGGGCACGGTGTTTATTTTCATATTGATTGCGGCCATTGGGATGCAAATCAATCTAAATGGACTTGTCTCACAGTGGCGTCTGCTATTGATAGGGCTATTGTGGATGTGTATCCACGTGGTGATTATATTTATAGTAGCCAGACTCATCCGTGCGCCATTCTTCTTCTTAGCAGTGGGCTCTAATGCCAATACCGGCGGCGCTTCTTCGGCACCGATTGTGGCCACAGCGTTTCACCCGTCATTGGCCCCAGTTGGTGTATTCTTGGGTATCTTAGGCTATGCTGTGGGTACTATCGGTGGTTATGTATCTACTCAGTTGATGCGTTTGGTTGTGGGTTAGCTTATTTCACAAAACGTCCTCTAAAGTTTATAAAATAAAAAAAGCAGTGCTAAATAAGCACTGCTTTTTTTATTGCTTTCACTGATTTATCTAGCGGTTTTTAACAGATCAAGTTGTGCTGTGCACGCTAGTCCTAAAACTGTGCACTCTGAGTCATTTTTTTGGGTATAACCTCGCTATATTGAAAACTCTTAGTCATTAGGATGAATGACTAAATAGCCGTGTTATTACACACATTAGACAGGGAGTCTTCTATGAGTACATCTCAACGATCAATCGATCCTATCACTTTATCTGTCGTCCGTGGTGCTTTAGAAACTGCGCAGCGTGAGATGACCACCACCTTAGAAAAAACGGCTCGATCTAGCGTATTTAACCTAGCGCATGATTACAGCAACGCCTTATTTGACCATTTACCAGAAATGATTTTGCAAGGTCAAGATATTCCTATCCATCTAGGCTCATTAATGCCTGCTATGAAAGCAGTAGCCGAGTATTACGGCGATGACATTCATGAAGGTGATGTAATTTACCATAACGATCCAGTATTTATGGGAAGCCATATCTTAGACTGCTGTATGTATAAAC